>NZ_JNWV01000013.1 GCF_000716535.1 Streptomyces flaveolus
CACATGTTCAGGCGAAGGCCGCTTCCATGTACGGCGGATACCGGACCGAGTGATCAAGTTCGACGCACCATTCGACGTCGGCCGTTAAAGATCAAGCTATGACATGGTCGGTTTCCAGCAGGACCTCAAGTACGGGCGCAGGAGCGGGGTCGCCCTCGGCGACTACGACGCCGTCGCCTACGCGGAGGCGTTCGGCGCCCGGGGCGTCCGCGTGCGGAGCATGGAGGAGTTCGGCGACGCCCTGCGCGGGGCGCTCGAGGCCGACGGACCCACGATCATCGACGTGCCGGTCGACTACTCGCGCAACACCGAACTGGGCGAGCACCTGATCCCCGGCGCGTTCGAGTGAGGAGAGAACAGGACATGACCCCGACCGAAGCCGCGGCCGACCGGCTGCACCGGTTCGTCTCCGCGCTACGGCGCCTGCCACCGTTCCGCGGGGCGCCGCCGGCCCTCTACCAGACCTCGACCATCGCCGCCCTGCTCGCCGGGGTCTACGACGGTGACCTCACCGTCGCCGGCCTGCTGCGCCACGGCGACTTCGGCCTCGGCACGTTCGACGCGCTCGACGGCGAGATGCTCGTCCTCGACGGGACCTGCTACCGCCTGCGCGCCGACGGCTCGGTCGAGGAGGCCGGCGGGGAGGAACTGACGCCCTTCGCCGCGGTGACCCGCTTCCGGCCCGAACGGCGTGCCAGGCTGTCGGGGCCGCTGACCCGGGCCGAGACGGAAGAGGCCGTGGGCGGACTGCTGACCAGCCCCAACATGGTGCACGCGGTACGCATCGACGGACGCTTCACCGAGCTGCGCACACGGACCGTGGCCCGGCAGCACCGGCCGTACCCGCCCCTCGCCGAAGCGACGGCCGGCCAGGTGGAGAACACCTTCTCCGAGGTGCCCGGCACACTCGCCGGCTTCTTCACCCCCTACTACGAGCAGGGTGTGTCCGTCGCCGGCTACCACCTGCACTTCGTCGACCGGAGCCGGACGCGTGGCGGCCACAGCCTGGACTTCACGCTCGCCGACGGACGCGTCACCGTCGAAGCGATACCGGAACTGCGGCTGCGGCTGCCCACCACCGAGGAGTTCCTGCGGGCCCGCACCCCCTCGACCCCCGTGGACGAGCAGATCCGCCGCATCGAGAACGGCTGACCGACGCGGTCGTCCCGGGAAGTCTCCGGACACCCTGAGCGGGTGTCCGGGGCGTGGCCGGGGACGTCAGCGGCGCGCGGCGTACCGGGCATCGGGGTGGCCGCCCCGCCCTCTTCCCAGGAGCGAGGACGACCACCCCCTCTTCTCCGGGAGCGGGCGCCAGCCGACAGGCACCACGTCCGCGGAGAGTCTCCCCAGTATCCGAACGGTCGGGACGGGGCCGGAGTTCACGTTCCGTGGAAGAACGTACCGGCGAATCCCGTCGGGACACCCGCGGCACACGTGTCCGAGTGGCCGACATTCACCCTTGTGTGTGCGCGGAAACGTGTGATTGCCTCGCAGAAAGAACGGTCGTTCTGCCTGCGCGGCTCCGACCGCGCCCGACAAGGAGGAACACACGATGATCGACCGACGCCTTCTGCTCCGTACGAGTGGCGGCGCGGCGGCCGGCGCGCTCGGCGCCCTCGCCCTGTCGTCCACCGCCGCCGCGGCGGCCGAGCCGGCCGGGCACTCCACCGCCCACCACCCGGTGGACCCCGATCCCACCGCGGGCGTGACGCGCACCCTGCTCCAGGAGCACCCCTCGCCCGCCGAGGGCTGGGAGGCCGTGCAGACGCTCGTGCAGATCCCGCGCCACAAGGAATCGGGCCGGCACAGCCACCCCGGCATCGAGGTCGGCTACATCATCCACGGCGACGTCCTGATGGAGTTCGACGACAGGCCGCCCCTCAGGCTGCGCACGGGGGACCCGTTCTTCATCCCCGACGGCGCCGTCCACAACGCCCGCAACGTCGGCACGGTGACGACGATGATGCTCTCCACATACGTCGTCGACGAGACGAAGCCCCTCGTGACCACCTACTGACGGCGGGTGGGCGCACCTCGTGGGCCGGGTGCGCCCCGGGCACCGTGGTGACCCATGGGATCCACCTGTGGGCCGCCCGCCCGGTGCGGGCTTTCCGTACCCTGCTGCCATGACGTCGGGCGCCACCCACCACACGCATCCGCGAGACCGGCTGCTGGGCACAGCGGCCCGGCTGTTCTACGAGCACGGCATCCACACCGTCGGCGTGGAACAGCTGGTCACCGAGGCCAAGGTCACCCGGGCCACCTTCTACCGCCACTTCGCCGGCAAGGAGGGCCTGGTCCTGTCCTACCTGCGGCAGCGGGACGCGCGCGTGCGCCAGGAGGTGGCCGCCATCCTCTCCGCCCACCGGGGACGCGAGGCCCTGCTCGCCCTCATGACGATGACCGGTGACAGCGTGCGGCGGCCGGGGTTCAGGGGCTGCGGTTTCCTCAACGCCGCCGCCGAACACCCCGACCCCGGGCACCCGGTGCGCCGCTGCGTCGCGGAGCACCGCCGGTGGTTCCTGGACGTCCTGCGAGGCGCGGCCGAGGAGGCGGGCCACCCGGACCCCGAGGGCGTGGCACGGGCGCTGGTCGTCCTGCGGGACGGGGCGATGGCCGGCGGGTACCTCGACGACAGGGGGAACGTCGCCGAGACGCTGCGGAAGACGACGCAGAGCCTGCTGGACACCTGACCGGCCCGGGTGCGGCTGACCGGCCCGGGCACTGGGCGGCTCTCCGGGGAAACGGCGTCACCGGGCACCCATCCCTCACAGGTGCCCGGTAACGCCTGCCGCGGTCCGTGCGTCCCTGGGGGCCGCGGCGTTTCCTCGGGGGTAGGACATATGTTTCTCCCTGCGGACGGCCGACGCGATGGAGCGGGCCCCATGTTTCCGCAGCGGTGTGTGTAGGGCCCTCCCTACAGGTGCGCCTGGGTGACGCCGCTCTCGGGGTGGAGGGCCAGGCCCAGTTCGTCCGCCACCTCCAGCACCGTCTGCACGGCGTCGGGGGTGGTCCGGAAGTTCACGAAGCAGGTGCGCAGGCAGGTGCGGCCGTCGACGACGGCGGGTGCGAGGAAGACACGGCCGTCTGCCTGCATGGCGTGGGCGAGGCGCTCGTTGTGGATGTCTAGTTCGGCGTCGCTCATCCCGGGAACGAGGTGCCGGAAGCAGACGGTCGACAGCATCGGCTCGTGCAGCAGCTCGAACGAGGCGTGCGCCCGCACCTCGTCGGCGAGCAGCGCGGCGTTGGCGAGCGTCCGCTCGATCCAGGCACGGAACCGGTCGGCGCCGTGCACCCGCAGGGACAGCCACAGGCGCAGGGAGCGGAAGGGGCGCGAGTACTCGAAGGTGTGGTCGACCGGGTTGGCGGTGTCCTCCTGGTGGAGCATGTAGCGCTCCTCGTGGCCGAACGCCGCCCGCAGCGGGCCGCGCCGCCGCAGCAGGACCACGCTGCAGCTCTTCTGCACGCCGAGCCACTTGTGCGCGTCGACGGTGACGGAGTCCGCCCGGTCGAGCCCGGTGAACAGGTGCGCGGCCGTCCCGGTGGCGGCGGCCGGCAGGCCGTAGGCGCCGTCCACGTGCAGCCACACGCCCTCGCGCTCGCACACGTCGGCGATCGCGGCGAGCGGGTCGACCGCCCCGGTCAGCGTGGTGCCGGCGGTCGCGACGACAGCGACCGGGGTGCAGCCCTCCGCCCGGTCGCGCACCAGGGCCGCGCGCAGCAGGTCCGCCCGCATCCGGCGCCGCCCGTCGGTCGGTATGCGGCGCAGCGCCCGGCGCCCCAGTCCCGCCGCCTCCACGGCCCGTACGACGGAGTGGTGCGCCTCGTCCGAGCAGTAGACGGTGGCCCGACGGCCGGCCACCCCCTGCTCGCGGGCGCCCGGCAGTGCCTGCTCCCGCGCCGCGAGCAGCGCGGTGAAGTTGGAGGTCTGGCCGCCGCTGGTGAAGTGTCCCTCCGCCATCGGGTAGCCGACGAACTCGGCCACCCAGCGCACGGCCTGCTCGTCGAGCAGATCGGCGGCCCCGGCGGCGGTCGCGAGGTTCGCGTCGTACGCGGCGGACAGCGCCGAGGCCAGCACACCCGTCTCCAGACCGGTGGAGCCGACGTAGGCGAGGAACAGCGGTCGCGACGGCGACACACTGGCCTCCAGGACGCGCACCGCGTCGTCCAGCGCGGCACGTGTCTCGCCCGGCAGCTCCGGCAGCGCGCCGCCGAGCCTGCCGACCAGCTCCGCGTCCACGTGCGGTTCGCTCGGCCGCGGGCGGTCGAACGACTCCCACGCCGTCGCCAGGTGGTGGCGGAGGTCGTCGAGGAGCCGCGCCCGCTCGGCCGGCGCGGCGGGCGAGTCGCAGAACGGCACGGACAGAGGGGTTTCAAGGGATCGAGCCATGTCGGCAGCGTGCAAAACACGTGTGCGTTCCCGCAACAGAGCAACTTGGCACTGAGCAGTATGATACGTGTAATAAGCACCGAACATCAGAATGGTCACCATGGATGCTCTCGACGCCCGTATCCTGCTCGCCGTCGACGACGACCCCGACGCCACCGCCCTCGCCCTCGCCAAGCGGCTGGGCATCGCCCGCAACACACTCCACGCCCGGCTCCAGCGGCTGCGGACGAACGGCGCCGTCCGTGAGTTCTCCCGTCGCGTCGATCCCGCGGCCCTCGGCCACGGCCTCGTCGCCTTCGTCTCCGTCGCGCTGAGCCAGACCACCGGGCGCCGGGCCATCGTCGCGCTCGCGGCCTTCCCGGAAGTGGTCGAGATGCACTCCACCACGGGCGAGGCCGACCTGCTGCTGAAGATCGTCGCCCGCGACACCGAGGACCTGCACCGCATCTCCGGGGAACTCCTCGACGTTCCCGGCGTCGTGCGCACCAGCACGGTCATCTCGCTGCGCGAGGAGCTGCCGCCGCGTACCCGCGCGCTGATCGAGCGGGCCGCCGAGCGGGGAGGCGAGCCCGGGCGGCCGAGGCGGAACCCGTCCGAAGCCGCCCGTCCGGTGAGGGCGGCCACGAGGGCCCATGCGGAGGTCCCCTTGCATGAGTGATACACAAACCGTAGGGCTCCCCCTATGGTCCCGCCGTCCGACCGTTGGGCATGCTGATGCCATGTGCATCAACATCGTCGTCGTCGACGACGACCCCGGATTCCGCCGCATCGCCACGACGCTGCTGACGGCACGGGGCCTGCGTGTCGTGGCGGAGTCCCGGGACGGCGCCTCGGCCCTGGCCGCGGTGCGGGCACACCGCCCCGACGGACTGCTGCTCGACCTGCACCTGCCGGACCTGGACGGACTGAGCGTGGCCCGTCAGCTGACCGAGGAGGACGATCCGCCGCGGATCGTGCTGACCTCCACGGACAAGTCGTTCTGGTCGCAGGAGGAACTGCAGAGAGCGGGAATCGAGTCCTTCGTCGCCAAGGACAAGCTGTTCGACGCCGACCTGCGGGGCCTGTTCGCCCGCTCCGCGTCGTAAGGGCCCGACGTGCGGGGCCCCGTCCATGAGCCGGGGCCGGCTCGGGCGGTGAGCCCCGGCGACCCCGTCACTGTCCGAGGTAGCGCAGCACCGCCAGCACCCGCCGGTGCTGCCCGGAAGCCGTCTGGCTGAGCCCCAGCTTCATGAAGATGCCGGTCACGTGCCGCTCCACGGCGGCGACGCTCACGAAGAGCTTCTCGGATATCCCGGTGTTGGAGTGTCCCTCGGCCATCAGGGCCAGGACCTCCCGCTCCTTCGGCGTCAGCGCCGCCAGCGGGTCCTCCGGGCGCTTGCGTCCCAGCAGGGCCGAGATCACGTCCGGGTCCAGGGCCGAGTCACGGGCCACGACCCGCTCGACGGCGTCTATGAGGATCTGGGGACTGGCCACCTTCTCCTTCAGCAGGTAGCCCACCCCGCTCGGATCGTCCCCGACCAGGTCGAGCGCGTAGGAGGCGTCGAGGAACTGGGAGAGGACGATCACGGCGGTCTCCGGCCGCGCCGCGCGGATCTTCCGTACGGCGTCCAGGCCATCGGCCTCCAGGGCCGGCGGCATCCGGATGTCGGTGATCACCACGTCGGGCCGGTGCTCCTCGGCGGCGCGGACGAGGTCCACCGCGTTGTCGACGGACGCGACGACGTCGATGCCCGCGTGGCGCAGGATGGTCGCGATGCCCTCGCGTACGATCGGCTGGTCTTCTCCGAGCACCGCCCGCAGTGGTTGGCTCATGTCGGAATCTTAGCCTGCGGTGTGTCGTGTCGAGTTGACGAGGAACGTGATCGGCACCGATCGTCGCGCCGGACGGGACATCACCCCGGCCACCAGTAGGCGGCCGGGGCGATGTCCGGGCGGGCGCGAGGCTCAGCTCGCGTCGGCGAGAGCGGCCAGGACGTCCTTGGTGGTGCCGGTCTCGGCGATGCGCGGGTAGATCTTGGCGATGGTGTGATCGTGCGCCGCGCCGTCGGTGTCGGTGACCGCGTCGAGCGGAACCGTGACGTGGAAGCCCTGCTCGTGCGCGTCACGGACGGTGGACTCCACGCCGCTGCTGGTGGCGATGCCGGTGACGACGACCTGGGTCACGCCTCGTTCGCGCAGCCACTCGTTCAGGCCGGTCTTGGTGAAGGCGCTGCGCGAGTACTTGGTCACCAGGTGGTCGCCGTCGGTGGCGCCCAGCTCCGGGACCAGTTCGGTCCACTCCGCAGTCGGGGTGGGGAAGCTCGCGCCGAGGTCGTTGCGCCCGGCGGGGCCTCCGGCGACGTTGACGAGGACGACGGGCAGGCCGCGGCGGCGGAACTCCGCGAGCAGCTCGGCGTTCCGAGCGAGCACATCGGCGGCCGGGTGCGCGAGGGGCAGTCCGACGAAGCCTTGTTCCGAGACACCCGGCTCCCCGTGGGCGACACCTGTCGTGGGCGACCTCAGATACGCGGTTCCCTCCCGCGTACCGTCGAGCGTGCCGGGAGTGGCGCCGGCCGCTCACGCGGAGACCGCTGTCGAGTCGACCTCTCGCGCGTAGAGGCGCGCCAGCTGGACCCGGGAGCGGACGCCGAGCTTCTCGAAGGCGTGCCGCAGGTGTGTGTTCACGGTGTGCGGGGAGAGGAACAGCCGCTCCGCCGCCTCGCGATTGGTGGCACCGTGGGCGATCAGCCGCACCACGCCGAGTTCGGACCTGGTCAGCCCGCGCCATTCCGGCTCCGGGGCGGCAGGGGCGGCGCCCGCCGTGCTGAGCAGCCGGACGCCGAGCTTGCGGAGCCGGCCGTGCACCCGCCGCGAGTCGCGCTCCGCCCCGCACGCGGTGTAGAGCCGGAACGCCTCCTCGAAGCGGGACCGGGCCGTGGCGGCGTCGGCCGCGGCGCCGCACTCCCCGGCGTCCTCCAGGGCGCGGGCCCGCAGCAGGGGACGGGCGGCCCCATGGTGTTCCGCCGCCTCGGCGAGCAGTTCCGCGTCCCGGGTGAACAGGCCCCGGGCGTGCGCGGCAGCACCCGCGAACAGCGGCAGGCCGGGGTTGAGCCGGGCCCGTTCCTCGGCGAACTCCACCGCCGCGGCGGCCAAGTCGCGCTGCCCGGAGGCGAGCGCGGCCGCCACGAGCAGCACCACGTCCCCGGCGTCGAGGCAGGTCGCGTGGAGGAAGCCGCGGCGCAGGTGGGCGGCGGCCGCGCCGAGCTGGTGACGGGTCAGGGTCTCGTCCCGGTACAGGGCGGTCAGGACCGCGATCCACGCACCGGCCCTGCGCACCTGCCGGTCCTCGCCCTCCGGGCAGGCCTCCGCCAGGGCCGAACACGCCTCCAGCCCTTCGTCGTCCCCGGTGTGGAACGCGATCCGGGCCCGGGTGCACAGCACGGCCGCCTCACTCGCCGCGGACGTCCCCGGCGCGTGCGGTCCGGTCCCGGCCGCCGCGAGTTCCCGTGCCGCCTCCGGCAGCCGGCCGCCGTCCAGCAGCAGCCGGGCCCGCGCGGTGCGCCACAGCGGCAGGTACGCCCGCCGGCCTCGCTGCTCCGCGTCGGCCAGTCCGCCTTCCACCAGGTCCGTGGCGGCCGTGTCGTCGCCGGCCATGCCCAGCAGGGCGGCCCTCCAGACCGTCGACAGGACCACTTCGGGGAGGGCGGGTCCGTACGCCGGGTCCAGTTCGGCGGCCGTCGCGGGCACCGAGTCGCTGTGGCTCAGCGCCTCGGTCCACCGCTGCCGGTGGCAGGCGCTCATCGAGCGGAGGGTGCGCTGGGTCAGGTCGTTCAGCGGGTGTGTGCCGCGGGCGCGCGCCAGGGACCCGGCCAGCGCTCCGCCGGCCTCCTCGGCCTCGCCCGCCAGCAGACGGCTCAGCAGCGTCGTCGACAGCAGCTGGTCCTTCACCGGCTGCGGCACGCCGCGGTGGCCCAGGGCCCGGCGCAGATGCGCCTCGGCCTGGGCCACCGGGAACCGGCCGCCCATCCGGGTCAGCTCCAGGCACACCCGCGCGTGGGTGGCCGCGTCCGGCGGCACCTGGACGACCTCGCGGGCCAGGGCGCGGGCCTCGTCGGACTCGCCGGTCTCCCACAGCAGCGGAATCAGGCGCGCCGCCAGCCGCATGCGCCGGGGTGCGGCGTCATGGCTCAGCTCCAGCGCGCGGCGCAGGTGTGCCGCCGCCGTCGCGGGCGAGTGGGGCGCCAGTTCCCGGGCAGCGGCCTCCAGGACGCGGATCGCGTGCTCGTCGCCGGGCTCGGCCAGTTCGGCGATCTCGGCCGCGAGCGCCACCGCAGGCGTGCCGTCCGCGAGCCGCAGGTCGACCGAGCGCCGGCGCACGGACAGCCGTACGGGCGGCGGCAGGGTGGCGGCGACGGCGTCACGCACCGACGGGTGCGCGAAGGCGAGATGGTGCTGCTCGGCCCGCATCAGCCCGGCCGCCAGCACCTCGCGCAGGGGGCGCAGCAGGGCGGACTCGCCGCGGCCGAGCACCCGGGACAGGTGCCGGACGGTGAGGCTGTCGCCCAGCGCGGAGGCGATCAGCACCAGCTCCTTCGCCGGCTGCGTCAGCTGGTCGAGCCTGTGGGCGGCGAAGACCCCGGCCACCGGGTCCTCACCGGCACGGGTACCGCCGGTGGTTCCGGTCCGCGAGGTGAGGAGTGCGCACAGCTGCCGGACGGCACCCGGCAGGCCGCCGCACAGGGGCAGGTACGGATCCGCCTGCGGGGCCCGCGGCCCCAGCAGGTCCCGGACCAGCAGCCGTACGGTGTCCGGGTCCAGGGGCGCGATGTCGAGGGCGACCGCCCGCTCGATGAGCAGATCGCGCCGCAGCGACTCCACGGCCGGCACGTCGAGGTGGGACCGCGCGGCGAGCACCCACAGCAGCGGCAGCCCGGCGAGCCGCGCGGTGAGCCGGCGCACCGCGAGCAGGGTCAGCTCGTCGCAGTGCTGCACGTCGTCGAGGACGACGACGAGCGGCCGGTCGCGGGCGAGGTCCCGCAGGCCGTCCTCCACCCGCCGCAGCCACTCGTACGGAGAACCCGCCTCGGGGTACGGCCATCCCGGCTCGCACCGCGTCGAGCCGAGGGCCTCCAGCAGCGGAGCCAGCGGTGGCATGCCCTGCCCGGCGACGCCGCTGCCGGTCAGGACCAGCGCCCCGGCCGCCTCCTCGGCGGCCGAGGCCAGCAGACGGGACTTCCCGGCGCCGGCGGGCCCCTCGATCCACAGCACCCCGCCCTCCGCACGGTGGAGGAGCCGCAGCACCCGCTGACGGAGCTGCTCCCGCTCGCGCCGGTGCCCGCGCGGGACCGCCGCGGGCACGGGGACGGCGGTGCCGTCTGTCGTCGGCGGGATGTCAGTCGCCCGGATCAAGGCAGCCTCCAGTGGTCCGTGTGCCGTGCGGCCGGCGCGGTGCTCCGTGCTGTGCGGCACGGGCGAGCCGAAAGCGGCCTGCCGCGTCCGCACCTCGTCGAGGGCCCGCACACGTGGTGTGTCCTCGGTGCGTGACACAGGATGTGTCGCCGTCGCGTCCAGTGGCTGTCAAGCACACCTGAGAGGCGCAGGGGGGCGTACTCCACGGGTGATGTGGGGACAACCCGACGTCTGGACGTGTTCCACCCCGGATCCGGTCGGCGCGGCCCGGCCGGCGCGAGCGCATCGCCGCACGTCACGCAGCCGATGCTCGCCGCGGTGTGGGGTGGGCCCTACACAGGCGTGGGGGAGCCCCTAGGAAGGCAGAGGGAGCACACGACAGACCCGGACGCGGCCCGCTTCGAGACTAACGCTTGTATCCGGGGGGTTCCCGGCCGGCCGACCCGCCACCACGGGGGTCGGAGGGCCGGCTTGCGGAAGGGCGTTGTACCGGGCCGACGCGATGCGACGGACAGCCGCCAACGCTGGACACGTTTCGCGCCGACCGACCCGCCGGAACCGACACGTTTGACCGACAGAACAAGATAGGCCCGCAGCGCACCGGACGCCTGCGGCTGACGAACGGGAACTGGGCATGGCACAGCTGGAAACCATTCGGGCCGAGGTCCGTCACCCCCTGGGCAGCACGGGCGTCCGGATGGTCGCCGGCCCGGGCGGTGGCCTCACCCGGGGGGCGATGCTGGCCGGTTCGCTGGTCTCGGCCGCCGTCGGTGGCGCGCTGATCCTGGCGCCCGTCCGTACGGTGACGCAGGCCGGGGAGTTCTTCGGCGTGCACCTGGCCGTCCAAGGGATCCTGCAACTGCTGGCGGTCCACGAGTCGAAGGCGTCGGCATCGGTCCGCTGGATGCTGTCCGCCGGAGGCTTCGCCGCCCTGCTGCTCGGCGCCGCTCTTTTCCTCGGTTGGACCGACACCGTGTTCCTGCTCGGGCTGTGGACCGGCTGCGGCTGGCTGATGCGGGGACTCACCATGGCCGTCTCGGCCACCTCGGCCTCGGTGAGCCACGTCTTCGTCTACGACGACGTCCTGAACGCGGTGATCGTCTCGGCGGGTCTGTTCCTGACCGCCTTCCCCTTCTCGTCCCTGGGGCAGCTGGCCGACGTCGGCGGCTCCGTACTGATGGCCATCGGCGCGGTCGAGGCGTTCGCCGCCGCACGACGGCACCCCCGCACCCTCCGCGCGATCGACTGAGGCGAGCCCCGGCCGGGGCGGCGCACTCGCAGACAGCCGCGCGGCGGGACCGCAGGAGCACGACAACCCACGTTTCCAGGCCGGTCGACCGGCCGAGCCCCGAGGAGGCGACCATGAAGAAGTGCCAGCTCTCACTGGAGGTCACACACTGGGTGACCTCGGACCTCACCCTCACCCTGAACTCCGAGATCTCCTACGACGCCCATGACCCGCTGGCCGTCACCCTGGTCCTCGACGCCGACGGCGAGCGGCCGGTGCGCTGGGTCTTCTCCCGGGATCTGCTGGCCGACGGCATGTCCGCCCGGGTGGGCGAGGGTGATGTGGTGCTCTGGCCGGTGTGTGACCTCGACGGCGAACCGTCCACCTTCTGCGTGCGGGTGGGAGGCGCCCACACGGCGCTCTTCGAGATTCCCGCCGAACCGGTCACGACGTGGCTCGACGGGACCTACACGATGGTGCCGCGCGGGGCCGAACTGGACGGGGTCGACTGGGACGAGCTTGTCCAGCTGGCGGAGTGAGGCGTCCACCGCCGGCACAGCACGAGCGAGCGGATACCGGGACGTGCGTCCCGAACGACTGTCACACACCCCTCATGGAAAGGAAGACGATGCCTAGCAACCCGCGGCCCCTCCTCAGCGACTGGCAGTGGCAGCAGAGTGCCGCCTGCCGCGGCATGAGCAGTTCCACCTTCTTCTCCCCGCCGGGGGAGCGGGGGCGGGCGCGCCGCGACCGGGAGGAGCGTGCCCGGCGCATCTGCGGCCGGTGCGAGGTCGCCGACATCTGCGCGGCCACGGCCCTCAAGCACGGGGAGGCCTACGGGATCTGGGGCGGCATGTCGGACGTGGACCGCCGGCAGTTCGACAAGGGCACCGCGGGCGCGGCCTAGACCGACGCCGGCCGTGGCAGCGTCGAACGGGTGGAGGTACCACCCCGCTGACACATCGCCCGCCTGCGCGGACCGTGGCGTTCGGAAAGGCCGGCCTTGTGACATGTCCGAGGAACTGACGAGGCCCTTCGAGGTCCGCTGGGACGACGTCGACCTGAACGGTCATCCACCGTGCTCCGCCCTCACTCAGACCGACGACGCGCGAGCTGACGAGGACCCCTTCGAGCGGGGAGGAGGCGGCCGTCGTTCGCACCCTGGGGGCGCGGATCGACCTCCGCGCCCGCAGGATCGCCCCGCCGCCGTCCGGCCTGCCGGCCGCGGTGTCGCCCGCGCGGGCGGACGACCATGCACTGATCACGTCGGCTTCATGAGCGGGTTGAGGGGGCGGGCCGGGGGTGAAGCGGCCGCCCTCACGCCAGGGAAGAACGCGGGGCGGCCGCTCCCTTCCTGCGGCCGGGCCCGCCGCTGAACACACCGGCCGCAGGAGTCCTTCGGACCAGGCTGCCGTTGGCGCCCGCCGTCCACTTCTGCCCGCTGCTCCCGTTGCACACCTGGAGCGCCGAGGCCGCTACAGCCCAGCTCGCGCACCGGCTTCTCGGGCAGCTCCCGCCGGCATCCATCTCCTCGGCCGGGCCGGCACGGCGGGCGGCGTCCGACCGCCGTGCCGGTGGGGTCAGGGACCGACGGAGGCCTGAAGCGGCTCCTCGGCCTCCGCGGACTGTGTGGGCACGGGCACGAAGGGCGGTTCGAGGTCCGGCGACAGGTCTTCCGGGCGCTCGGCTTCGGCCGACGACCGGGCCACCGCCTCCCGCACCGCCTCCCGCAGCGCCTCGGTCCGCACGCGCATGGCGACCGGACCGGCGGGGTTGAGGTAGAACTCGTGGCCGTCAGGGAGCCCGTCCAGCAACTCGGCGACGGGCGCCGTATGCGCGGTCAGGCGGCCGACGCCCAGCAACTGGTCCGGGGCCGTGTAGACGGGGACCACCTCGGCGCCGTCGTGGGAGAGGGCGGTGACGAAGGAGCCGTCCAGCGTGGTGAGGACGGCGACCTCCTCGGCCTCGACGAGGGCCTCCAGGACTGCCCCGACAGGTCCGAATCCGGTCGCCGCCGCCTGCATCGCCTCGTCCACCGGATCCGTCGGTTCGGCCCAGCCGAGGGCCAGGGGGGAGGGCCGGTAATCGTCATTCGGACGCCAGGCGACGATCAGCCCTCTGGAATCGGTCTGCCACTCGCCGACGATCGCCCAGGACGGCACATCCTCCTCGTCCGCCCAGAAGGGATCGACCTCTCTGAGCCACTGGCCGCGGGCGAAACGGGCGGCGCTGATGATCTCCGGTGGCGGGATGGGCAGGGCGATGGAGTCGGAGTCGTCATGTGTGTCGTCGGTGGGTGCCGGATCCATGTTCCGCCCGCCGAGTGCGTGCTGCTCCGTCATGCGAAATTCCTGTCACATAGGCACTGTGCGAACAGTGGCGATCGACTTGGTACGGGATCGGCCCTACCTGTTCGGCAGCGCTCCTCCGAAGGCCGTGTACATGGCCATCCACTGCGGGCTCACAGGGTGTCCCTCTACCAGGCGTGTGAAGACTTCTGCGACGAATTCCATCGGGTTGTGACCGGCGTATCCGGGTGCTGTGCCGATGGTGGTGGCGCCGGCGGCAAGATGTTGTGTCCTGTCGTCTTTCCAAGTCGACATGTCCAACTCTTCGTAGAGGGAGGAATTGCGATCAAAATGCAGAGCGTGCCCGATCTCATGTATGAGGTCGTGTTCGGACACGGCAGACCGGGTGAGAATCACCATCGCTCGCGGGGCCAAGAAGAAGGCCACCCTGTTGTCGTGAAAAATTGCCGTGCCGCCGCTGGCATCGATCGGGCGTACCTCCACGGTCTTGTCCTTGTGAATGACGTAGTGTGAATGGTTGTATCGTGATACGTGGACCTCGATCTCGGGGACGTCAAACCTCGTGAGGACCTTCTGAAGCGCCGCCGTGTATGTTCTCAGTACATGCCTCGTGAAACCCTCGCCGGAGACCGTGTGCAGCGTAAAAGCGGTGTTTCCGACCTTGTGCCTGCTGTAACCCGGCTTTCGTATCACGGCGTCCTGCGTGCTGTTTCCGTGCCTCTCCTGGTATTCGAAGAACGAGCTCAGCGGCGGATACTGGCTTCGTAGGTAATCTTTCTCATGCTGCGACAAGGGGCCTGAGTACTGTGTGACAGATCCTTGCCTTGCGGCCTCCGTCATGACTTGGTATTGCTGAAGTCTGATGTCATACCGGGGCTTGAGATATTGCGGGAGGATGGTGCCTTCCCTGCCTGTCGGATGATTACTGAAGCGTGGCGCGCCACTCAAAAACTGGACTGCTTTGGGCGCAACGGCCAGATATCTGTCGAGATCGGGTGCCATTACCGGCCTGGCAGGCGTCTGGGTCATCGGGTGCGGCCGCGAACCCGCAGGCTGCGCGTGCATCGCGCCTTGGGGGTGAACGTGTGTCGGGGCATGCGCCTGCGGACCGCCCTGCGGCGGCGCGCTCACGGCCATGGGCTGGAACTGGTGAGGAACGCCGCTGACCTGACTGTTCCCTGCGGCCGGCCACTGGCTCGTGTGGTGCGCGCTCACGGGGTAGGGCTGGAGCGTGCCGTAGGGGTTGGCGACAGGCGGATTGTGCGCGTTGCCTGTCCGTGTCCTCGACGAGCTACGGCCACGCGGCGGCTCCGCGTGGAATCCGGATGCCGAGGGCGGTCGTCCGGGCCCGCCGCTCCCCCATGACGCCTGCGGGTCGATCGGCTGGACGTGCACCGGGCCCTGCGCGTAGGAGGCGTGCCTCTGCGGGCCGCCGTGCCACGTCTGGCCCATGCCCATGCCCTGGAACGAGCCGACAAGGCTGTCGACACTGACCTGGCTCGACGAACGCCTGCGGCCCGGCGCCGGAGCGCCGGCCGAATAGTGCTGCGCAGTGCCGTGGGCGCTTCCCGGATACTGCTGGTGCGCGGTGTCCGGGCGGGCCGACGAAGACGACCGGTGCCGGGACGGACCGGCAGCGTACTCTCCAGCCGCGGACGGCGGCCGCTCCGGGGCCGGACCGGTCCAGGGCACGTGCTGACCGGTGAACTGCGGGTGGAGCGTGCCCTCGGGATGGGCGACGCCGTCCCTCTTGCCACCGCCACGGGAAAGCGAACGCCTGAAGGCATCTCCGATGCGTCCGACGAGACTGCGACTCCTCGAGCGGCCCCGGCCCGACCCGTCGGCGACCGAGGCGACACTGCGGTGGGAGTCCCGGCTGCTGAAGCGTTCCAGGCCGTGGCCCATGTCCAAGTGGCCCGCCGAAGTGATCCGCTGCGCCTCTCCGGCCTCCGCGAGCAGCCGCTCCCGCAGCTTCCGTACCTTGCTGCCGATGGAAGTGGAAGCCTTCGCGGCACTCGTTTTCTGGAATGCGTCGATACTGCTGAGAACCGGCCTGACGTCTCCACCATGCGCACGCCACGCCAGGAGGCCGTCACGGATCGCGACGATCTTCCTGTTCTTCAGATCACCCGGTGAGAGATCCGCCGCCCAGTGGTCGTAGAACTCACCCGACGGTCGCGCCGGTGCGTGGGGCGGGAAGACCGGCTGGTGCCGGCCGAAGTCCGGCTGCGCATAGGGCGCGTGAGAAGTGGGCGCCTGCACGTCACGACCGCCCTCGGTGACCGTTCGGGTCACCTTCCGCAGGCTGGGCATACCGCCGCCGAGCCCGGGCCCCTCGTACCGCTGCACCTGCGGCAGCGGCTCGCCGTTCGTCACCTCGAACCAGTGCGCCTCCGCCTCGGACAACGCGTGACCGGCCCACACGTACTCGTCGTACGCCTGCGCCAGGCGCACGTCGTCGTCGACGCCGCCCACGCCTTGCCCGATCTGTTCCCGTATCCCCTCCAGCACCGACTCGGCACGTGCCAGATCGAGCCGGGCGGACGTGAGCGCCGCGCCCGCGTCGATCACCGCGCCCTCGTCCCGGGCGCGGTCCACGTCGTCGCCCTCCCGGACGTAGGCACGCTCCTTGCCCGTGTCCACCGGCGCTCCGACGGCATCGTCGACGTCACGACGGTCGGGGCCGGAAGTGTCCGGACCGAGGCCGAGGAACCTCTCGCCGGGGTAGGGGCCTTCCACGAGGGACTTCGTTGCCGAGGTCGTCTGGCCGCTCCCCGAGGACGACGTGTCCACTGCCGCGTGGACGCCGCTTCCGGAGGGCGAGGCGTCCACGGCGTTCGAGCCGGTCGCGACGAACCTGTTGTCGTGCTCGGGTCGTCCGGGGCTGCCGGCGAGGCCCTTGGGGTTCGCCTGGGGAAGGCCGAGTCGGTCTCGGAGGGTGCGGGTGTGGGCGTGGGCCAGGGCGTCCGCTGCTGCGGGGTCGTTCTGGTGGTGGGCGAGGATGTGTGCGATGTCGGTGAGGGCAGAGTGGGCGGCGGGGTTGGTGTGGGCGAGGCCGCCGTCCAGGTTCGGCGGCACGTCGATCGTGGAGCCGACGATGTCGGAGGCTCGCAGGACGAGGTGTTTGTAGGTGTCCTCGTCCAGTTCCTGCCGGAGATGGTCGTGGATCGCTTCCGCCTCGTCCGCCGACAGCAATCTGATTTCCAGGGACGGCGGAGTGATGGCGGGGACCGGTACGTCGGGTTCGATGGCCCGGGCCTTGCCCTTGTCGCCGGCGCTGTCGTGGGCGGTGACAGCGTTGCCGGCGATGGTGAGGTGGGTCTTGATCAGGCCCTTCAGCGTCTGGTAGCCAGAGGCCTCCTGGCTGTGCGACCGCAGCGGACGGTTGAATTCGAAGTCGTGCGGGTTCTGCTCCAGGAGCTTGTATGAGCCGTGTTCCGCGAGCCCGTCGAACACCTGCCGTTCCATCGCCTTGCCCAGAACGGAACCCTTGTCGGCGAGCGCGCTCACCGCGTCGAGAGAGAGGGTGTCCGCGGCATCGCCCCACGCGATGCGTGCGCTGCGGTTGTAGTACCAGTCGCGGGGATGGAGTGCCCAACTGCGCGGGGCCCGGATCGCGTCCATCGTCGCGTTGAGCCGATGGGCATAGGCGTGCTGGTAGACGGCGAGGGCCTTGACCCTGCCGTCGAAGCCCCGCTCGGCCAGGTAGGCACCCAGGTAGTGCTGTGCGGCGAACAGCGAGAGGCCGCTTTGGGTGTAGTCGATCAGCACGATGTCCTTGCCCGCTTCGAGATACGGGTGGACGAACTCGTCGAAGTGCGCGGAGAGCAACCGGCGCTGGATGTCGGTGAGCGGCGGATGCCCCGCGTAGACGTCCTGGAAGATCGACCGCCTGCCGTCCACCGGGGACGGGCGGAAGCTGGACAGCGGAAACGACTGGGCGGAATGGCCGGTCTCCTGCAGAGCGGCGATGATCGCCGCGGGGCTGCGGCCAAGACCCAGATAGAAGTGCGTGGCGGGCGGGTACTTCCCGGTGATCAGCGCAGACGTCTCCACCACGGCGTCGATCACGGTGTCCTGGTCGGACTGCAGCTGGGTGTGAGCGGTCCGCCTCAGGTCCCCGAGCAACTGCTGGATTTCGTGTGCCTGGTAGACGACCTCGCCGTCCCCGGTCCCGTACAGGTGTTCGTCGACCGCTTCGCGTATCGGACCCGGGGGTACGTACAGACCCTCGTTGGCCAGCCAGTCCCTGACGCCCCTGGGTGTGAGACCGACCCTCCGGCCGTCGTCGAGCACACGGAAGACACGCGACGAGGGTTCGTACGGACGTGATGTGTAGGTGGCCGCCGTCTCACCGCTGGGGTACGTATAGACGACGGGCACTTGCCTTTCGTAGGGAATCACCCATGGCTGCTCCCCGGGACCGGAATACGTCCCGGCCGCTGTCGGCCGGGAATTGCCGGGAGGCACCGCCGCGCCTGTGTCGGCAGTCGTCGAGGATCGGCCCCCGACAGACGGTCCGGCTTCAGGGGTGTCGGCATGGTTGCCGTTGCGCTGTGGCCGGGGGCCGCTGCCGAGGCCCTTCGGCGCGGCCTGGGGCAGACCCAGTTCCTCGCGCCGGGCGATGGTGTGCTCACGGGCCGCATCGGCCGCTGCTGCCGGGTTGTCCCGGTTCCGCGCCAGGATGGCCGTCACCTCGGTCAGCACGGAGTGGACGGCTGGGTCGGTGGCGGCCAGGCCTCCGTCGAGACGCGGCGGCATGTCGATGACGGAGCCGGTGATCGCGGAGGCATGCGAGAGGATCTCGAGGTAGCTCTCGTCGCCCAGCTCATCACCGAGGAGACCGTCGCTGTCAGGGAGGATCTCCCGCCCCTTGCCCTTGTCCGTCGTGCTCGGACTGGTGCTGGTGTCCGCCCGCGTAGGTGCGGGTTCGGTGTGGTCGCCGACGGCTGCTTCCGTCTGCTCGGGCTGGCCGAGTTTCTCGTTGATGAGGGTGTAGAGGGTGTGGGTGATCGTTTCTACCGAGGCGCTGCCTTGGAAGAGAACGTGGAAGTCTTCGTGGTAGACGGGGGGAAAGCCTTGCTGGAGGAGTAGTTTCGGCAGGACGAGGCGGATGTTGAGCCGGCTGTTCGCGTCGGTGAAGGGGTGGATCACCATGAGGGCGCGGACGGCGCGGGCGATGGCACTGAGCTGTGCGGTCCGGTCGTTCCCGGCGTGCGCGATTTCTTCGTAGTACCGTTCGTAGACGGCGTTGACCATGAGTGGTGCTTGTTCTCCGCTATGGTTCGTGTTGAGCGCACCGATTCCTTTGCTGTAGGTGGAGACGGCCTCTTCTTTTGCCTTGGGGTCGTAGTAGGCGACCAGCCGCCGGCCGAGCAACCTTTCTTCCAGGATGTCAGCGCTGAGGTCGGCGTATCGCACGAGCCGGCCCATTTCGTCGCGGATTTCGTTCCGGAGCGGGAACGCGGTCTTGCCCGCCGACCACGTGAATTTTCCGGGGATTCCGCCGGTGAGGATCGCGTGCATCCGCTGATGTTCGTCGGCGTCCAGGCGCCTGGTGAGGACCTTCGGGTTGTCCAGAACCTCTCGGTAGGCGCGGATCATGTTCTTCTGGTAGCCGGGAGAGCCCTTGATGCCGGGGTTGCCGAAGTCGAAGTACACGCCGGGGTCGTTCAGGAGTTCCGGCCTGCTCCGGGCTTGTTGCAGTGCCTCGTCGTGTTTCGCAGGGTCGATGTAGAGCCGCCACCAGTCCTTTTCCGGCATGTGCTCGGACAGGAGGGTCGGCCTGGTTCCGGTGGCGGGTTCGGACGGCCGCGGGCTCTCTTCATCGCCGGACATGGCTTTGGCGATGCCGTGCGCTATTTCTGTCGCGGTGTGGTCACCGTGGAACATGTTCTGCAGTTCCACGGATGTCGCCGGAGGGAATCCCTGTTCGAGCAGGAGTTTGGGCAGGAGCAGGTTTTCATGGAGGATCTCGCTGCCCTGGGCGAGGCCGAGCATGGTGAGTGCGCGCATGGTGCGGGCGATGGTCGTCAGGATTCCCATCTCGTCACTCGAGTCGGTGGCGGCGATGTCCTGGTAGTGCCGGGTGAAGACGGCGTCGATCAGGTGCGGGATCTCCTCAGGGCGGTAGTTGGAGATGACCCAGGGTCCCTCTTCGGTAGTGATGATCTCCAGGAGGGAGTCGCTCGTCTCGAGTGAGGCGTGGTTCCTGGTGATCAGGGGCCGGCCCAGGAGTGTTTCTTCGAGGAGGTCGGAACTGACATGTCCGGATTGCGGGGGACGGCTGCCCCAGCCCTGCTGGGACCAGGGAATCCGGTCGTCGTTCTCGAGGCCGTTCACGAGTGAATACAGGCGCGCGTATTCTCCTGAGTCCAGAGGCCGCGCCACGGCCTCCTGGTCTTCAAGGACCTCGTGGTACGCGTTCAGCATCCGCTGTGTGTGGCCCGGTTCGTACGCGTCGTAGTAGTCACCCGGATTGCCTTGCCCTCGGGCCCGGCGCCAGTCGGACACCACGGTGTGCTGATGAGCCGCGGGGACGTGGATCCGCCACCAGTCCGCCTCGTCGACCATCTCCGACAGCACGGCCGCCCCGTCCAGCTCCCCAGGGGGCGATGTGCCGACTGCAGCCTGCACCGGTACACCGGAGTCACCGTCTGCCCCGTCCGTCCGCCCCGCGACCGCGTGCACCGGGGCATCGTCGGCTGCGGCACTGCCGTCCGAGTGCCCGGCGGTTTCGCCGGCGAGTCCGTCGATCTGGTCCGCGCCCGATTCGACGGCGTGCGCGGACGGCCCTCGCGTGGCGGACGACGGAGAGGTCGTGGCGGAGGTCTCATGCGTGCCCGGGGCGGGCGCGGTCAGCAACTCCATCACATGGTCACTGATGCTCCGCGGCGGTGTCGCGGTGGGCGCTGCGGGGGCGGTGTCGGCGTGGGTGTCGTCCGTGGCCGCGAGCTGGAGGCGGGACGGTCCGGCCTGCGTGGTGTCGGACCGGGTGACCACGCCGTCGTCACCGCCGGGTACCGGTCCGCCGGCCAGGCCCTTCGGCGTCGCGTGGGGCAGACCGTGGGCGTCGCGGACGGCGGTCGCGTGGGCGCCGGCGATCTCGTTGCCGGTGGTCTGGTCGTGCTGGTGGGCGGCGAGGATGTGCGCCACGTTCGTCAGCACCGAGTAGGCGGCGGGGTGGGTGTCGGCGAGACCGCCCTCCAGACGGGGCGGCATGTCGATCACGGAGCCGACGATCCCGGAGGCCTGCCGGATGACGTCCTGGTAGGTGTTGTCGTCCAGTTCCTGTCGGAGGTGGTCGTGGATCGTCTCGGCCTCGTCCGCGGTCAGCAGTCCGACGTCGAGGGATGGCGGCCTGATGCCGGAAATCGGCAGGTCGGGTTCGGTGGCCCGGGCCTTGCCCTTGTCGCCGGCGGTGTCATGGGTGGCGACAGTGTCGCTGTCGATGGAGAGATGGGTTTTGACGAGGCCTTTCAGTGCGTGGTAACCGGTTGCGTGTTGTGCGTGTTCCAGCAGGGGGCGGTTGACTCGGAACGTTTGCGGGGTCTGCTGAAGCAGTTTGTAGGACCCGTGTTCCGCGAGGCCGTCGAATGCCTCTTGCTTGAAAGCCTGTCCGAGGACGGGGCCCTTTCCGGCGAGGGCGCCTTCCGCGCCCAGGGCGAGGGTGTCTGCCTTGTTGCCCCATTCGATGCGGTGGCTGGTGTTGTAATACCAGTCGAGCGGCTGCTTCAGCCAGCTGCGAGGGGCCCGAATGGCGTCCATGGTCGCGCCGAGGTTGGCGGCGTCGATGTCCTGGTGCAGGGCGAGTGCTTTGACCTGGCTGTCGAAGCCCCGTTCGGTGAGGTAGTCACTCAGGTAGTGCTGTGCGGCAAAGAGTGAGAGGCCGGTCTGGGTGTAGTCGATGAGGACGATGTCCTTGCCCGTTTCGATGTGCGGGCGGACGAACTCGTCGAAGTGGGCGTGGAGCATCCGGCGTTGTTCGTCGGTGAGTGCCGGATATTTTTTGAACGCGTCGCGGAAGATGGACCAGTCGTTGTCTTCCGGGGCGGGGCGGAAGTCGGACAGCGGGACGGATCCGGCCTGGTGGCCGGTTGTCTGCAGGGCGGCGATGACTGCTGCGGGGCTGCGGCCCAGGCCCAGGTAGAAGTGCCGGGAGGGCGGGTACCTGTCGGTGATCAGGGCCGACGTCTCGACAACGGCGTCGATCACGGCGTTCTGGCCGGTCTGCAGTTGTGTGTGAGCGGCGGATCGCAGGTCCTGCAGCAGTTGTGCGGTGTCGTGCGTCTGGTAGACGACTTCTGCGCCCTCTGCCTCGTAGAGGTGGTAGGGGACCGCTTCGCGGACGGGGCCGGGCGGGACGTTGACGCCTTCCTCGACCAGCCAGTTCCTGACCTCTACCGGGGTGAGTCCGGTCTTCCGGCCGTCGAGCATGCGGAAGACGCGGGGCGAGGGCGCGTACGGGACCCGTACGAATTGTTTCTGAGGTGCACCGGTGATGGGGTCGACGACGGGCTGCCCGGTTTCCGGGTCGACGTTGGCGACCGCCACGTACCTGCCGTCGGAGACCATCCACGGTCGCGTACCGGGGCGGGACGAGGTGTGAGTGGTGGCCGTCCCGGCATGGTCAGCGGATCTCGGCTCGTTCGTTGTGCCGGTCTCACCAGTTTCATGCCCGGACTCCGCGTCATACCAGACGCCGTCAGAATCAGAATCAGAATCGGCAGGGGAATGGCCGGAACCCGGCGTCTCCGTTGTCCGCTCGGCGGTGGAAGGTGCGGGCTCGTGGTCGGCGGTCGTCGGCGTGGGCTGTTTCGGGGTGGGGGGTGAAAAGCCCAGGTAGGTGCCGATCTGTGCCAGGTCTTCGTGGGCGAAGCCCCGGTCGGTCCTCGTGAGGTTGGTGCTTGTGAGTGTCTCGTACTTCGTCGTCGCCGAGTCGGGCGCGTTGCCGCGCCATGGCAGTGTTTTCGGTTCGCCTCCTGCCTGGCTCACCTCGTGGGTGACCCATTGTCCGGTCAGTGTCGGCACCTTTGAGATGGTGATTCGCTCGTAACCGACGGTCGAGTGCCAGGGTTCCAGGCGGCCGGCCTGGAGATTTCCGGCTTCCTCCAGGTAGCGGACCTGGTGGCCGATCAGTGCGTAGGGTTCGAGGTTGCCGCTGCGGAAGCCGAGGTGCTTGAGGTCGGCGCCTTTTTGGGCGAGGGAGTCGAAGACCTTGAACTGGTCGGCGCGCGTGGCGTTGGGGAAGTGGCTGCGCCACGCCGGCTGTTTCCAGAACTCGGTGAGGTCGAAGACGTTCGGGTGCGTCTGGGCGAGTTCCTGGTAGCGGTCGGCTCCGCTGGGCCGCTTGTCGCCGGCGATGATCACCGTCACGTCGTCCGGCAGCGCGTCGATGATCTGCCGGAGGCCGGTGACGCTGGTGTCGTGCTGGGGGTGCGCCCCGCCGTTCTTCCCGCTGAACCTGGACCACAGGACGACGTACTTGTCGTTGTCCGGCACGCCTTGCTTGGCCAGGAACGCTTTGGCCCGGGTGTCAGGGGTGCCGCTCAGGCCCCAGGCCGCGCGGATCTTGTTCCGTTCGTGGCCCTGGGTACCCCAGCGCTCCGTGACCTCGTGCGTGGAGTGTGCGACCGGCCGCTGGAGGTGAACGCTGCGCAGATTCTCCGGGACCGGCGGATCGGCCAGCTCGTGCGGCAGCAGCTCGTCCTTGCGGGTCACCGACGTGTAGAGCCCGTGGGGGTCCTCGGAGTACAGGACGTGCACGCGGGCGAATTCGGCAGCCCGTTCCTTCTCGAACCGGGTCCGCAGATCCTTCTCTCCCGCGGCCAGTGCCTCGGGAGCGATTCCCGGTTTGTTGCGCAGCTTGATGAGGTCCCGCTGGTACCGCGCCTGTATGGCGGGCTCGAGGCTGTTGCGCAGGAAGCCCCCCACCTGATCGGGGTGCTTGGGACCGGTCAGAACGGTGACGTGGAGTTTGGGGTTGACCACGAGCGCGGCGGCCGTTCCGAACATGTCGCCCGTGAAATTTCCCGCGGTCACGATCATGTTGCGGTGCGGACCCGGACCGGCACGGAAAGTGCCCTTGAGATCATCCAGGGTCTGAGTGAGGTGGACGATCTCGTGCTCGTCGGCGCCGAATTGCTTCCACTGCTTCGTCAGCGCGCTCATGTTCTTCGGGCCTGAGAGCTTGGCGAGTTCGGTGGTGAATTTGCCGCTCAGCGACGAGTTACCGGCGGCGGCCGTGCCGGTGTTCATCCTCCTGAAGGCGGCGCCGCGCTCGACATCCAGTTTCTGGTGCAGCTTCAGCGAGCCGGCCGGGTCCTGCCGCAGTGACCACAGCAGGTCGAAGAGGTCCTTCTGCTGCTTTTCGCCGGAACGGACCGCGAACGAGAACGCCTTGTCCACCACCGCGTCCAGGTCGGACGCGACCACGATGCCGTCGATCTCGACGGTGTCCTTGTACGAGGTGTTACTGGGTCCGACGGTGATTTCCACGTCGTTGACCCAGCCCGTGAGGGCCCGCTTGTCCTTGGCATCCGGTTTGAAGGGCTCGGTGAGCCTCACCTGCGGACCGGCGTCGACGATCGCCTCGTTCAACCGGTCGGCGAGCGCCGCCACATGCGGTATCTCCGCACGGAAGTCGAGGTCCGCCAAGGGGCGCGGGCTGCCGTGCTTCAAGACGATCTGCCCGCCGCCGGCCAGCATCACCGGCTGCTGCAGCTTGTCCTTCATCAGCTGACTGAACCAGGCGCCGGTCGCGAACTTCGCCTCGTTGCTGACCTGCGGAGCAGCGGCCTTCTGGGACGAGGGGCCGTCGACCTGGCTCGGTGCGGCCTCGGGCAAGGACTGCTCGGAGGACTTCAGTTGCAGCTGCAGGCTCAGCGTCCTCGGCTTGTTGTCCACCTCGTAGGCGAGGAGCAGCTTCTGCTTGCCCAGCTTCACGGGGGCGTCGTCACCGGTGAAGCTGACAGCGGTGCGGTGCTCGCCGGCCCCGATCGTGTCGACGAGCCGGTCCAGGAGCGCGGAGATCGGGATGGAGGTGCCGTCGATCTCCAGGTCGAGCTTCTTCCCGCTGCCGGCCGCCTTCTTGAACGCGCTTTCCAGCGCCTGCGCGGCCGTCGCGGTGACCTGCAGCTTGGGGGAGGCCCCGCCAGACGCCTTCGGCCCGCCGCCTTTGCCGGGCCGGGACTTCCCGGCATCGGCGGCCTTGGCGGCGCCGGTCGCGGCCTTCGCGGGTTCGCCTCGCTCCGCCTTCGAGCGCGACGGCCCGGCCCCGTTCGCGTCCGCCTCGGCGGTGCCGTCCGCGCCGTGGACGGGACTGCCTCCCAGGCCCTTCGGTTTCGCGGGGGGCAGGTCGAGGGCGTCGCGGACGGCGGTGGCGTGGGCGGTGGCGATCTCGGTGCCGGTGACGGGGTCGTGCTCGTTGGCGGCGAGGATGTTCACCACGTCGGTGAGGACGGAGTAGGCGGCGGGGTGGGTGTCGGCGAGGCCGCCGCCCAGCCGCGGCGGCATGTCGATCACGGAGCCGGTGATCGCGGAAGCCTGCGCGACGATCCGCCGGTAGGACTCGTCACCCAGCTCCTGCCGGAGCTGCTCGTGAACGATGTCTGCCTCGTCCGGCGACAGCTGCCCCTCATGCTGCCCACCGGAATCGACCGCCCGCCCCTTGCCCTTGTCCGGACGGGGTGGTGTTTCCGCGCCGGGCATGTGCTGCCCGGCCGGGAGGTCGTCCGTGGCGGGCCGGTCTCCCACCACGGGTCGCGTCCCGGGCTCGGTGACATCGCGGAACGTCGGGGCGTCGTAGGTGTTGAGGGCCGCCTGGAGCCGGGCGTGTTGCTCAGGGGAGAGATCACCCTTGCTGAGCTCCTGGACCAGGACTTCCTTGTACGGGTTCTCGTCGACTCGTACGTTCCGGACCGTGATGTCGGGGGACTGCTGCGGTGGCCGGTTGAAGACGGTGACGGGGTCCCGGTCGGCGAATGTGGCGACGGTCAGGTCTCTGACCTGGATGGTCTTGCCGTCGATGACGGCGACGGTCTGGTCGGGTCCGACGAACGCGTCGACGAGCAGACCGGCGGAGACGCCGGACCGGGCGGCGCCCGACGTGCGGAAGCCGTGCTCGGCGTCCTCGGGGGTGGTGGAGAAGGTGACGAAGGCGGTCGACTCGACGCCGTCGTGGCGCGGGAACTGCGCTTCGCCTGCCGGGAGTATGGTGACCGGCTCTCCCTGGTACCCCGTCCGGGGTGCGGTCGCGGGGTGGACGCGGTGGATGGGCAGGCCGCCGTTGAGGAACTTGGTGACCAGGTTCGCGACGGCGGGGGTGACGGCGCCTTGGGCGTCGATGTGGGTGTTGCTGATGAAGACGGTTCCGCCGTCGGCGGTGTCGAAACGGTGGAAGCCGTTCTCGTCGGTCATCGGCTGGGACACGTCGCCGAGGAGCACGTGGTGCTCGTGCGGTGGGGTGAGGGGTTCCGGCGTGGCGAGGGGTTCCGTCGGGGTGGGGACGGGTTCCGCCTGCGTGAGCTGGTGCTGGGACACCGGTTCGTGCGCGGGCCGCTGTGGTTCCGGCGGCCGCTTGTCGGCAGAGCGCCAGGTGCCGTGTTCCGTTCCCAGTCGCCAGGAGAGTTGCCGGGCGGCGTGTTCGCCTTGTGTGTGGTAGGTGGCCGCGATCAGGTAGCGGAAGGAGCGCAGCAGGTCGTGCATGGCTGCGCCGGTTTCGGGGTCCTGCTCGTTGGACGGTTTCTGGTGGTCGAGGGCGACGCGCAGTTTCGCCCATGCCTGTGCGGCGTCGAATTCTTCCCGGGTGTTGTAGACCGGTTCGTGGGCGAGTCGGCTGAGTGTTTCTTTATGTGTGTCGGTGAGTTCGGTGACGGGTGTGTTCGCCTTGCTCCAGGAACGGTCCACGTCGGCCTGCATCGTCTCGTGGAATTGGGACGATGCGTGGGCCTCGGGTTTGAAGACGGCGTTGAGCGTCTTAGCGAAGGAGAAGTTCGTCGGGCGGGAAGCGACCGGGTCGCTGCCGAGCACCTTCGTGAGGAAGTCCTGGGTGAAGGTGAAACTGTTGTAGGAGGAGGCTTTGTACGGTGTCGCGATGTTGTCGAGGGCGTACCGGTAGCCGGTGAGAACCTGAGCGGCGCCGACCGGGAACGTCTTGAGGATTTCGATGTCGGGGTCGAACGGGCGGTCGGAGTGCTCCAGGAAGAGGCTGCCTTCCTTCATCTCCCATCCCAGGGCGCCCGCGTCCTGCCGTCCCACCCCGAACCGCATGCCGATCAGCCGAGGGTGTCCGGGCAGTTTGATCCCGAGCGAGGGCCGGCCGTTCTGGTCGGCCATGACGACGACCTCGGCGTCCTTGGCGGCCGGGTCGGCGGCCTGTTCGGCGTAGGAACGCAAGGGTTCCAGCATGTGCTCGACCGTCTGCCGGATCTGTGGGTGGTCATGGCGGGAAGTGCCGTACTTCACGCCCAGATCGTGCAGGAGTTGCAGTGCCGCCGCTTCGCCGGCGTGGTGGTATTTCTCCGCTGCAAGAGTGCCTATGTGCGCGAGCAGGTCCAGCTGTCGCTGCTGGGTCCTGTCGGGTGTGCCCGACACCACGGGACGCTGGTGGTCGATGAACACCCGGTCCAGGGCCCAGCGCATCTCCGACGTGCGGTCATGGCTGTTCAGCCATGCGTGGGCCCTTTCCAGGTGGAGCCGGTCCTCCGGAGTGAGCTCCAGGAACCGTGGATTCTCGACCCAGTCCCGGTGCGTGCCCACGCGCATCTCTTCGATGAGCGAGTTCGGCGCGTTCACGGTGAGCTTGGGCATGTCCGCACCGGTCGCGGCGTGCACGAACTCCTGCGCGAACACGACACAGTTGTATTTGATCAGGTTGTAGGTCGTGCGGGATTTCTCCTCGGCGTACTGGTACGCCTTTTCCAGCTGTTCCGCGTCGACCTTGTACGACCTGAGGATCTCGGCCGAGAAATGATCGAAGGCGTCCGCGGCCTCGTGCGTGACACCGCCCGGCGCGGTGCCGTCCACGAGACGCCCGTGGGAGACGTCCTCGATGACTCGGAAACCGAGATTGACCGGCGCTTCACGTCCGGGCAGCCGCACGGCGACGAACGCGTGCCCGGTTCCCGCCGTCCTGATGAGTTCCACGATGTTGTGGGCGCCCGGATAGGACATCAGAATGATCTCCGCGTCCTCCGGATCCTTCGCGCCCTTCACACCCTTCGCCTTCTCGGCCTTCTGCGCGGCGGCCTGGGCGATGTACGACCGGATGGGCCGCATCAAGTCGCGGAAGTCCTCCGGCAGGTTCGGGTTCTCGTCCGCTGCCTGCGCGAAAAGTGATTCCGGGGCGTCGTCGTGGGTGTCCGTGACGGCCGCGGCGTGCGGCCGGAATTCCTCACCCGGCTCCGAAGCGTGCCCGGTCAGGACCTCGTCCGGGCCCCTGGCGCCATCGGACTCCACCTCGACCACGAAGGGATGCTCCGTGGAATCACCGTGGCCGGAACCGTGACCGTTCGGGAGTTCGTACAGCTCCACGTCGTCGTCGGACAGCTCCTCGACCACGAGGGCGTCGTCTTCCGGCACGTTCCTGACGGCGGTGGGGAGGCCCTCGTCCGTCTCCGTGACATGACCGACCACCGTCTCCGGCCGGTCCTCGAAATCGAGGTCGTCGAAATTCAGCTCGTCGAAACGACGCTGAATGTCCTCCATCAACTGCTCAATGGTGTTCCCGTCCCGACTGGGACCGGCCGTCGGGAACCGCTCAGGCGACTGAGGGAAATCCGCCTCGTCCAGGTCGACTCCGCCGGGCAGGCCCGTGGTCCGTCGTGTCCCGTAGCGCTGGGCCAGGTCCAGGGAGAGCGCGCGGGCCGCGTCAACGCTGTCCGTGAGCAGGCTGTGGCTCAGCAGGGTGACGAAGGCACCGAGCAGTTCCCGGCGCTCGGCCGCGTCGGGGTGGTGACCGTCGAGGAACCAGGTGTGATCGTTGGACACCTGGGTGCGCGCCCATTGCTCCGCCCTCGCCAAGTCCTCCGGCGGCACGGTCCCCAGGAACGTCTTGGCCGTGTCCAGCGCCGGCCGGTCCTCGACCTTCAGCGCCGCCTCGTCCGGGGTACGGGCATGTGTGGCCGCCCCTGTGACGGGGCGCTCCGGTCCGGAGACGGTGATGCCGGCGGACCGCGCCTGCTGCACGGCGGCGTCGACGTCCTGCGGTGTCCCCCGCAACAGCTTCTGGGCGACGATCGCCACGTGCCGGTCCGCCGGGGCCAGGGCGCCGAAGTCGTCGATGTGCCGGCCGAAGCGCGTGATCAGCAGGTCCGCGTGCTCGGGCGCCCCGCCCAGGAGTACGTAAGCCTCCGTCACCGCGGTGCGCAGCGGTGCGGGGAGTTCGTGATCGGCGGACGTCTTCCCCCACAGCCGGTGGAACGATCCCAGCGCGTCGGTGTCCTCAGGACGTCCCGCGCCGTCCTGTTCGAGTCCGGCGTCCTGGTCCGCGGGCCTGCCCGGGGCGGACGTGCCGGAGCCGGCCGGGACGTCGTTTCGCACCGGCTGGGACCCGTCACCCGGCCTCACCGGCACGTCGGGATGCCCAGCGGCCTCGTGCGGCGCGGTGCTCTCCTGCGGCGCGACCGTGGCCTCGTGGGGCGCCATCGTGGCCTCGTGCGGCGGCGCCGCGTCGGTCCCCGGGTGCTGGGTGTCGGCGCCGAGGAGCACCCGCTCGACGTCGTCGCGCGCGTGCCCCGTGGCCGGTGACTCCGTGCTGTCCGGCGCATGGCGTCCGGGCGCCCGGGTTTCGCCCGAGGAGACGGTGGACATGCGGTCGGACCGGGTCGGGTCCGGCTGCGATGTGCCGGTCTGCGCACGGGACGTACCCGCGGACGGGTTCTGGGTGGTGCCTTCGGTGCCCGGTCGGCCGGGTTCTCCACCGGCCGTGCTCGTGGTGCTGATCCGGGTCGGGGCGGAGGACGGTGTCCGGCCGGCCGACGGCAGGGCGCCGGGTCGGGCCGTGGCCCCGCCGGTCGTGGGGGGTGTGGCCGCCGCGGCGGGGTTCTGCGTTCCCGCGCCGGCCACGGGAGCGCCGGAGCCGGTCGCCGGGGTGGGCCCGGCGTTCGAACTCGTCGGCAGGGGAGTGCCCGTCGCCGCCGGTCGAGCGGCGGGGGAGGGGACGGGGGAGGGGACGGGGGAGCCGGGCGACGTCTGTGCTGCGGCGGCCCCGGGGCCACCGTGCGACGGCGCACCGAGCGCCGGGGTGCCGACCGTGGGGGCGTTGACGGTCGGGATGTTGATGGTCGGGATGTTGACGGTGGGGGCGTTCAGCGTCGGGACGTTGAACGACGGCGCGTTGATGGCCGGCGCCGAGAACGAGGCGCCGGTGGACGTGCCGTGGGCGGGCGGCGCTGTGAACCCTCCCGCGTTCGGACCACCGGCGAGGGTGACCTCGTTCGCGCCCGGCGACTGCGTGTACTGGGGCGGCGCGGTGAAGGCGGGGTCGTCGGCGGTGTGGGTGTTGGCCTGTCCCGGCAGCAACTGCGGGAGTTTGACGTTCAGGTGGAGGGCGCCCTTGATCCCGCTGTGCACGGCGCCCAGGATGGGGTGTTTGGCGCGGCCGAGGATCTCGCCGCCCAGGGCGCCGATGGTGGTTTCCTTGCTGGTGGTGAACTGGCCCTGCTCGATGTAGTTGACGATGCCCTCGGACAGGTTCTGGTAGCCCGCGCCGAACCCCAGCTCGACGAGCAGGTGCGCCGGCTTCTGCTTCCACAGCGACGGCATCGCCTTGCCGACACCGGTGGACAGGGCCGAACGCAGCGGCTCGTACTGGGCCCCCAGCTTCTCCATCGGCTCCAGCGACGCCCTGAGGGCCTTGGAGAGAGTGCCGCTGTTGGCGTGCGCCAGGAAGGCACTCGCCCAGTCGGTTCCCATCTCACGCGCGAGGTCCGCCCCCAGCCGAGAGCCGAAGGCACGCTCGAACTGGTCGCCGACCGCCGTGCGGAACGCCTGCTGGGTGTCCTTGCCGACCACGCTGTGCGCGAGATCGATGCGCATCGGCACGGACAGCTTCGCCAGCTCGGGCCCGAACCAGCCGGAGAGGCCGGCGAGGTCCTTGTCCAGTGGAGCGTCGGCGAGCCCGCTGCCTGTCTTGACCCCCGGTGCCGGTGCCCCGTCCGCAGCGGGCGGGGCGGACTTGGCCGGAGTCGAAGGAGCGGGATGCTTCAGGGAGTTCTCGATCGACTCCTGCATCGACTTGATCGCGGCGGGTGAGAAACCCTTGGAGACCAGCTTGTTGATCGAACCCGTGATCGACGGCACCACGGACCCGATCGCGCCCTGGATCGCCCCCGACAGCACCGCGCTGTGGTGGTACTGCGACCCGGAGTTGGTGTGCTCGCCCTTCAACGCCAGGATCCACTGGGCCAGCCCGTCCAGCGCCGTGGACAGCGTCAGGTTGGTCACCATGTTGATCGCGGCGTGCGTCAGGAACCGGCGCAGCGTACTGCCGAACAGGAACTCGAAGATGTCCAGCAGGATGCCCTGCTCGATCGCCGCCCCGATCGGGTTCCACTCCCACATCATCAGGGTGATCGCCCACTCGAGCAGGAACGCCAGCACCTGGAGGACGATCATCATGTTGGTGTAGTCGAGCTGATAGGCGAACTCCCGCGCACCTTCCGCCAGCTGGGCGGCCGTGTCCCGCAGTCCTGAGATGTAGTCCGCCCCGTCCCCCGACATGAACGTCTTCATCGCGTCCACGTACGCCTGGGGCCAGTCACCACTCGCGCCCTGCGCGGTCCCCCCGGTGATCTCCGCCAGCAGACTCTGGAAACCGTCCAGGTACTTGACCAGCTCCAGATGGGGTTGCTCCACCTCATCACGCATACGCTGCGACGAGCCCAGCGGCACAGACATGCCAGCCACGAAGACCACGATCGGGTTGTACCAGGGCTCCTCAGTCACGACATCCCCATGTGTGCACACTCTCGATCGGCGCCCGCCTGCGCCGGTCGCGGACCCGGCACACGCGACACCTCGCGCAGGACGGGACCCACCACCTGTTATACGCGTGGACGTGTGTGTCAGTTTCGTCCGGCCTGCCGGGAAACCGCTCACGGTCCGGCGATGATACGTAAAAACATGTTCATATACGGGCAACTCCTGGTGTGCCGCCGCTTGATGAGTCCTAACTCACACGTGCTGTACCCTGCGGTACTCGAATCCGTTATGCAGGTGTGGGAGTAGGCAAGGTGTGCCGAAGACCTGGTGCATCGGATCGGCCTGGGCTCCCTCGGAAGGAAGCACATGAAGTCTCCAGATCCGCCGCGGCCCGCCCGCGCGGCTCCGGCAAGTACACCTGTCGCCGCCGGCGCGGCACCCGGTCCAAGCCTCGCCGGCCGAGAACGAGTTCCTCCGCTGCCCACGGAGTCAGGGGCCGCGTCACGGACGTCTGCCGCGCGGTCGGACGGGCGGACGGGACCAGCGGTCCAGCCCGTCGACGGACCGCGGGGGGCCGAAAGCGAAAACAAAGAGGACAGAGGCGGACGGGAGGAAGGCGCGAAGGAGAAGCACGAGCAGAAGCCGGGCGCTAAGGAGAAGCACGAGCAGAAGCCGGGCGAGGAGGGGAAGGAGAGCGATCCGCAGCCCCAGGCCGAGGTTCCCCACACGGCGCTGTCGGCGGAGCGAGGCACCCCTCCCTCTCCTTTGTCGCTGCTCTCGCCGCGAGGCTCCCGGCGACGGGCCGAGGCCGACGAGGCCGACGAGGCCAGGAGGCCCGGTACGCCGGCCGTCACCACGGGCCTGGAGGCCGAGGAGGCATCCCCGGGAACCGGCCGTGACCCCGACATACTGACTGGCGTGACCCCGGTCCAGGACGCGGCCGGGACCGATTCCGCCGGCGCCGGGGCAGCGGTGGGGCGTCGCGGCGCCCGTGCCTTTCTGCGCGGCAGCCACCGCACCGTGCTCACCGTGGCGGCGGTCACGGGTGTCGTCCTCGTGGCCGGCGTCCTCGTGGGCCTGCGGAGCGGCGGCGCCGCCCACGACACCGCCACGCCGGATGCCGCCGCCTCGGTGCTCGACCCGGACTCGGGCTCCGGTTCCCGAGCGGGGGTGCCCGGCGCTCTGCCACTTCCGTCCGGTCACACGACCGGCCCCACTCCCGACGGCACTCCGGCCGGGCACGTCGGCAAGGGCGACCCGGCAGGCGGCAAGGACACCGGATCCGGCTCGGGCAAGGCAGACTCGCACGGCGCCGCCTCGGGCTCGCACGGCGACGGCAAGGGCGACAGCACCTCGTCCTCGACGGCCGGCGACCAGCCCGCCGCCCATCGGAGTCAGACTCCGGGCAGCACGCACCACTCGACGGCTCCGGCCGCCCCCGCAGGTTCGAGCGCACCGAGCGTTTCGGGTGTGGAGGTGTACAGCCACGACTCCAACCGCTGCATCACCGTGGTCGGCGGTCAGGGCAAGGACGGATCGCCGCTGGAGATCCGGGACTGCACCGGCTCGGCGGCGCAGAAGTGGACCATCCGTTCCGACGGAACGATCCGCGCCTTCGGGCTGTGCATGGACTTGGCGGGCGCGTCGACCGCCAACGGCACGGTCATCCAGCTCGCCTACTGCAACGGAGGTCCCGCTCAGCAGTTCGACCTCAACTTCAGGCACGACCTGGTCAACGTTCCGGCGGACAAGTGCGTGGACGTGACCGACGCGCAGACGGCCAACGGCACCCGCCTGCAACTGTGGAACTGCAACGGTTTCGACAACCAGAAGTGGTCCAAGAGGTAGCGGGGCGGGACAGAACGGGAAGGACCTCACCTCGCGCCCTTGCCATCGGCGCGTGGTGAGGTCCTTCTCCGTGTTGTGACGCCCTTCCGGACCGGTTCGCAAGTCGCCTCAGATGTGCGGGCGGAAGTGCGACGTGTCCTTGATGGCCTCGGTGTTGTCGCTCTGGGTCTTCTCGAAGTTCCGGCCGGCGTTGTACGTCATGTCGCCGGCACTCTGCACGGCCTGGGCCAGCATACGTATGCCCTCACGGAGCGGGGTGTGGTACTGGACGTAGTTCTGGACGTACTGGCGGCCGTAGGAGTCATTGCCCCACGGGGGATCGGCCGGGTCGAACGCGGTGGCGTTCGCGAACTGTTCCGCCGCGTTGCTCGTGCTCTCCGCGACCTGGCTGGTGGCATCGCCGCCGACCTGGATGCGTCGCGGGTCGGCGGCGAAGACGGCTTCGTCAGCCACGCTTGTCACCCCCGGTGGCCGGCGGGGCGAGCACTTCTTCCAGCGTTCCGCCGTCGAGGAGCCTGTCCAGGTTGAGGCGGTCGAGGACGCCGCCGCCCGCGGCGCCCGGACCGGTGCCGCCCACGGATTCCATGATGGCCGTGGCCCGCGAGGTCACCTGGGCCCGGGAGGCCGCCATGGCCTCCAGCACACTGGCCGCGAGCGCCTGCCCGGTCATCTCCTTGAACTTGTTGTTGGGGAAGCGCAGCCCCGACGGCGTCCCGTCGGTGCCGATCGTGATCTCGACGGCGCCGTCCCGGGACCGTGCCGTGACGGAGATCGACTTGATCTGCTGCCTGGCTTCGATGAGGGCTTCGCGCTTCTTCATGAACTGGGCGAGTGCTTGCTGCTGCTGTTCTTCCAGCGATGAACTCATGAGTGCTCCTGTGCTGGTGCGGCCGCTTGCGGGAAACGGCTGACGATCCGGATGCCGGGGTCAGTGGCCGATCGACGCGGGGAGGCCGCCTTCCTCCGTGCCCCACACGTCCTTGCCGTTGCCCGACCAGGCGGACTGGGTCGCCTGCCGGGGGCCGCCGGGACCGTAGGCGGACTCGGTGGAGGGCCGGCGGGGGCCGAGGAGTTCGTCGGAGTCGGTCTCCTCCTCCTCCCATTCCTCGGGATCCTCGGCGGGGGCACCCTGCTGGGCGAACGCGGGCCCGCCGTGCGCGTACACGGCGCCGTCCATGTCGTTGCCGTCGTAGAGCTGGCGTTCCCGGTCGCCGCCGCCCTGCTGGTTCCCCTGCTGGCCGCCCATGCGGTTCATGCCGGCCATCATCATCATGGGCGAGAGCAGGCCCATGGCGTTCTGGCTGTCCGAAACTCCGCCGGCCGCCGCACCCACGCCCGTACCCGCACCCGCGGCGATGCTTCCCGCCTCTGCCGCGAGCGCCTTGTTGGCCTCCGTCGCCGCCGCGCTCTCCGGGCTCGGGATCGTCTGGTACCGCCCGTCCGAGGTGGTCACCAGTCCGCTGCCGTCCGTGTGTTTGAACTCGGTGACGCCGTTGGGGTGCCTGGTGATGGCGGTGCCGTCCGGCGTGTGAGTGGTGACCCCGCCGCCGCTGTAGGTGGGGATGTGGACGGACGGCATGTCCAGCTTGCTGCCGCCGGGGCGCGGACTCGTGCCGTATCCCGTGGCCTCGGTGGTGGTGATCCTCCCGTTCGGGTGCAGCGTGGTGGTACTCCCGTCCGGGTTGTGGGTGATGATGTCGCCCTTGCCGTCGACGGAGATGGTGCTGCCGTCGCCCGTGGTGATGGTCTTTCCGGGGTCGAGATGGCTGGTGGTGGTGTGCCCCTGTGCGTCCACGCTGGTCACGTCCCCGTTGGGGTGCACGGTGACCTTGGAGCCGTCCAGGTTGTCGGTGGTGAGGCTGCCGTCGGGGTTGATGTGGGAGACGGTGCCGTCGGGCGAGGTCAGCTGTGTCTCGCCGCCAGGTTTGACGATCTCCGACGCACCGTTGTCGAACGTGGTCGTCTTGGTGCCGTCGGGTGCCGTCTGGGTCAGACTGCCGTCCGCGTTGCGGGTGATGCTGGTGCCGTCCGGGTTGCTGAGCGACTCACCGACGCCGAGGTGGCTGGTGGTGGAGTGCCCCTGCGGGTCCACGGTGGTCACGTCGCCGTCGGGCGAGATCGTGCGGCTGGTTCCGTCGGGGAACACCGAGGTGATGCTGCCGTCGGCGTTGCGGGTGAGCGTGTTGCCGTTCGGGTACCTGGTCGTCACGCCGGTGGGGGTACGGGTGGTGGTGCTGCCGTCGATGTTGCTGATGGGCAGTCCGGAGCCGAAGTTCGTGAGGCCGCCGACGTTCGCCGGCATGGTGACGTCCGGTATGTCGCCGCCCAAGCCGCCGTTGCCGGTGAAGTCCGGTGCCTTGGTCGTGAACTGGTCGCCCAGCCCGTTGCCCAGCCCGTGCGAGGCGTCACCGTTGCCGGTGAGGTTCGCCAGGCTGTTGCCGAGGCCGTTGCCCATGTTGTTGAGGCCGTCGCCCAGGCCTTGGAAGCTGTTGTTGAGGCCGTCGCCCAGGCCCTTGAAGCCGTTGTTCAGACCGTCACCGAGGTTATGGATACCGTCGCCGAGCTTCTTCAGGTTGTCGTCCAGGCTGCTGTTGCTCGAGTCGTTGCTCTCCTGCTGGACATCCGAGGTCAGTGTGGAACTCGTGTCGCTGAAGGAGTACGCCGGATTCCACGACGGGTCAAGCACACGTGACCAGTCCTTCTGGAGGGTCTCGAGCACCTGCCGGGCAGGTGCGTCCAGATTGGTCTCGATGTTGGTGATCCAGCGGTTCTGGGCTTCCTGGACCATCGCGTGCCAGGTGGAGGTGGCGGTCAGTCCGCCGAACGCGGTGTCCTCCGAGAAGTCCGACGTGAACGCCGCGCCGATGATCTGGCTGGTTTGTGTGTTGACTCTCTCCAGGATCTGGCGAGAGTTGTGATCGATGATCCAACGCCCCACCTCCACGAACACCTGGTTGAGCACGTCCAGCGGATCCGCGGGAATATGCTGCTCCGTCTTCGAACCGTCCGGCAGCGAGGTGGTGATGGGCTTTCCCTGCTGCCAGTAGAAATCGGAGTAGATCTTGTGCAGGTCCGTGTATGCCTTGTACAGGGATTGTTCAGCCCCGATCAGGTCGTCCCCGTGCAGTGTCTTGCTGACGAATCCTGTGGAAGGGGACCGGTGCTGCGGACTAAATCCCGGCGGCTGGAGTTGCGAGATGTAGTTCTCGTACTTCTTGTGGATGTCGTCGATCAGGAGCCAGAACGCGCCTGCGGCGTTCCCCTTCCAGGCCGCACGCTCACTGCCGAGTTGATGCTTCCAGTCCGCGAGGACCGCGGCCTGCTGCCTGAAGAAATCCCCTGCCGCGTCGAACGACCAGGCCAGCTCGGCGAATGACTTGAGCTGCACACCGTCCACCGAGGGCGCACCGTCTGCCCCGGCGCCGAGATCGCCCTTCACCGAGGAGTAGTTCGTCAGCAGGTTGGTGAGAGAAGCGTCCGATCTGCCCCAGTACCCGTGAAACGAGGGATCGTCCAGGTAGGCGATATCGACCCGGCACTTGCGTGCCGCCTTGCCGCCGCCACTCGTGAAGAACTCGAAGTGCCAGCCTTTGTTGGGCTCCTTCGGCACGATCAGGGCGAAAAAGTCGTCCTCGCTGTCAAACTGCTTCCCCCCTGGCTTGAACGAGTAATTGATCCAGGGGATGCCACTGTCTCCGCTGACCTTTGTCACGTCATCGCGCTTGACAGGTGGCCAACCAGTCAGCAGGTGCAGGATGTCTTCCCAGCTCTGTACGGCCATCGTCCTACTGCTCCGGGAAAGTCATGGGCCGTCAGAGCCCCAGGGAATTCTGGCCGCCGCCGGTGCCCGATCCGGAACCGGAGCCCGTGCCGCCGCCAAGTGCCGTCTGATAGTCGCTGATCGCGTGCATGAACTTCTGCGACTTGACCTCTGTGAGGTTGTGTTCCTGGGCCTGCTTCATGTCCTTGATCACACTCTCCAGATTGGCCTGGAGCTTCGTGAAGGCGGCCTTGTGACGGCTGAACACGGTGTCGATCGCGGTGGCGGCCTTCTGGGCATTCGCGCAGATGTTCTTTCCACCGGTCTGGTCGTCACCGGCCATGGGGCCGATGGCCAGAATCTGAGGTTTCTTGCTGACGTCGTAGAGCGAGGTCGGGTGCGCGTCGGGCGACCGGATGTCGTCCAGTTTGCGGAGGAAGCCGCTGACGTCGGTGTCGATGAAGCTCTGCAGAGCCGCGAAATCGAGTTGATCCAGGTGGTGGTTATCGTTACCGGGCATGGGCGTCTTCCTCCCGCTTCGACGTGTCGTGGTGAAAGGGGGTTACATCTTGATGTCCATGAACCCCTCGGCGTTCGTCTGGACCACCTTCTTGTAGTTGTCCGAGACGTCGGTCAGGGTCGTGTAGAACCTCTGCAGGATGAGCGACAGGTTGTCCACCTCCTGGTTCCAGGTGGGCAGGACCTTCTGGTAGTAGACGTTCTTGTCCTCACCCTGCCACTCATTGATCACCTGCTGGATGTTGTTCTCCAGCTCGTGCATGGTCTGCGCGATCGCCTTGGTCTGCTCCTCCATGGCCTGAGCCGACTGGCCCACCTGGAGGTGATCGATGTCGATCATGATGTCTCCTCGGAAGTCTGGTTGTTCTGCGAGGCGGCGCCCCGTGAAGGGGCGGTGCGGCTGCGTCAGCCGGCAGGGTTGAGCGCTCCGTAGGTGTGGTCCGCGGTGGTGCCGGTGCTGGTGGCTGTGCTCATGACGCCCTGGCCGTAACCGGTCAGGCCGCCGCCACTGTTCACCACGGCCTGGAGGTTGGCCTCCTGCACGTGCTCGTCGCGCTGCATGCTCTCACCGAGCGTGTTCTCCATGGCGATGCAGGTGTTCTTGATGCGGTCGACTTCGGCCAGCCAGGTGTCGATCACCTGGCCCATCGTGTTGCCGTCCTCGCCCTGGTAGTGGGTGGCGAGCGCCTGGCGGTGCTGCCTGACGACGTCCTGGGTGTTCGTCAGGCCCTGGCGGGCCTGCTCCAGGAAGCCGATGGACTTGATGTACGCCTCTTTTGACGACTTCTGCTGGCCAGAGTCTGCCATGGTCTCTCTCCTGGTGTCGTGAAGGCTCCGGCAGCCGGAGCCGGGATGTGCCGGGCGACAGGTTTCGTGATGCCGTAACCCTCGCCATCACATGAGGACGAGATACGTGCCTGCGTGGTTCACACTAACTCGTGGGCGACGAGCCTGTCTTCGGTGCCTGCTTGTTGCCGGATCCGCACACAGGTGTGCCGGTGACAGCCGCCCGACCGCTTGCCGACGCCTCGGGCGACAGATCAGGGCCAGTGGGCAGCATGTTCAGCAGGGAGGCGGGCAGGCCCTCCGCCGCCGACAGGTCGTACCCCAGGTCCTTGGCCGCGTCGGCCGTCGGTACACGGTACTTGACGCCGTTGTCCGTCACGAGGTACGTGGTGGTGCCCGTGCCGTTTCCGGAGCTGCTCAGCGCGTGCACCAGGCTCCCGCTCCCCGGCGCCACCGCGATGCCGTCGACCGGCAGACAGGCGGGTGCCAGCGCCTTCAGCGGCGGCAGGGCCTCCTCGATGACCGTCTTCGCCGGCACCAGCGACAGGGTCACCTTGATGCTCTTGGTGCCCTGCGGGTCCAGGCCGACACACACCCCGGCGGAGCCGGGCACGCTCAGGAGCGTGGGCGGCGCCGACGGAAGCTGTGCCCCGGCCTGTCGTACGGCGGAGCCGGTTGCCGAACCGGTGGGAGCCAGAGCGCCGCTGAGCGCCTGCGGCGACAGGACCAGCTCCTTGGGCGCCCCGCCCTGATAGGCCTTCTGCTTCGTGTCGGGGTCGCTGAGGGCAAGCGCCGCCTGGGTCGGGGTGATCGGGGTGAGACCGTCCTCACCGAGCACGTAGTAGCGCTTCGCGGACCCGGGCGTCTCGACGGTGAACACCTGGCCGACACGGGTGGGCTGCCCGTCCAGCTTCGGGCCGCTGCCGCCGAGCCCTGTCACCGGCGGAGCCGCGAGGTCAGGGCCGGCGGGCACGGCGTCGAGGAACGCGGCGGACACGGTGGTCGGGCTGACGCCTCCGTAACCCAGCGCCGCCAGCGCCGTCTTGCCGCCGGCCACCTTGAACCGGTTGTCCTGCCACAGCAGATATGTGTCGCCGTCCGGCCCCGCGACCAGGACGGCCTGGTCCGTCCGTACGCCCGAGCCGTCCGGCTCGGCATCGACGGCGAGCACGGTCAGCGGCTTGTGCGCCCCGGAGTCGGTCGCGGTGGTGGCGGCGCAGACCTGCCAGGGGTGGGCGTTGAGGTTGTCCTGGGTGGGCAGCGAGTCGGGAGCGCCGGGTATGCCGACCTCGGTGCCGTGCCGGGCCGAGCCGAGGGAATTGGCGGACACCGACACGGTCGACATGTCGGCACCCAGCAGCAGCCGCGCGGAGGGGTAGTTCAGCACCGTGTGCAGCCGGCCGTCATAGACGTACCGGGTGCCGGTCTCCTTCTCGACGATGAGTGCCTTGCCGCTCTGCCAGGTCGTGTTGCCGCCCGGCTTGACCAGGCCGAACACCAGAAACCCGGCGGATACGACGCCGGCGATGGCCAGTCCGTAGGTCATTCCGCGGTTGGTCCGCCGGGTGGGCGGCTCCACCACGTCGGGGTCCGCTCGCAGGAGGCCCGAGGTCAGCCGGGACACCAGGAACTGGTGCGCCACGACCTGGTCGCGTCGGGACTGCATGATGACACCTCCTCAGATTCAGCCGAACATGCTGCGCAGGCGCTGGTAGATGTCGAGGACCCACAGGGCCAGGGGGAGCAGGGCGAGGGCGGTACCCGACTGGAGCAGATCGCCCGCCCGTCCCCAGTAGGGCAGCAGCCGTCGTCCGGGCACCGTCCAGGAGACGACCGCGGTGAGCGCCGCGCCCAGGAGCAGCGTGGCGGTGCCGAGCAATTGCCCTCTCTCGCCGTGCCGGACGGCGAGCTCGAAGACCAGCAGCACCGTGCCGATGCCCGCCGGCAGGGTCAGGGCGATCCGCTGCCAGGACGTCCCCAGGCTGCGGCCGTGCAGGGCGAGCAGAAGGGCGAGGACGAGCACGGTGACCGTCTCGGGCCAGCCGGGGCGGCGGGCCATGGCCGTGAGGGCGGCGAGGCAGACCACGCCCACCGCGCCGTACAGACCGGTCATCCAGTGGTCGACCGCGCGGCCGCCGTCGGCGACGTCGGCCTCGGTGCGGGGCTCGATGCCCTCCTGGAGCTGGCCGGGGTTGGTGGGCAGCGGGGGCAGGCGCAGACCGGAGAGCGAGAAGGACATCATCGGAATGAAGGCGCCCAGGAGCACGGCCGCGCAGGCGACCGCGGCGGCGGCCTGGTGGGCCGAGACGTCCAGCGTCACCATGAGTGCGCCGCCGAGCACCGCCGCCAGCGACAGCACCCCGCAGGACGCGAAGACCACGGGGTAGCCGGAGACCATCGCGGTGGCCAGGATCAGCCCGACGGTGCCCGCCGCACCCGCGGCGAGCAGCTGGGCGCCCCCGGTCCGGGCCGAGCCGCCCCCGGCCTGTCCGCCGCCCACCAGCAGCAGGCCGGACTCCGCCAGGAAGGCCGCGCCGAACAGGCCCAGCAGCACGCCGCCTTGCGGGTCGTCCAGCACCCGGGCGGCGGAACCCGCCCCGGACAGCGCGAGCAGGGCCGCGCCCGCCGCGAGGATCACCCGGTCGCCCGGGTCGCCGTCGGACACGACGAGCAGTGCCAGGCAGCCCAGCAGGGCCGAGGCCATGACCAGACGCAGCACCCACCGGCTGACCTGCGGGCTCCACGCGTGCGGCAAGCCCTGAACCACCGCCGACACGGCTTCGAGCAGGCTGTCGTAGCGCACCGGGGGAAGGGCCTCGGTGTGGGGGCGCAACACCAGTGTCTCGCCCTCGCGCAGGTCGAGGGACTCGGGTGTGCCCTCGGTGTCCAGAGGGTGCCCGCCGAGACGCTGCAGGACCCAACCGCCGTGTTCCAGGCCGTGTTCGGCCAGGTCCTCGCCCGCATGCTCCACGATCACGGGCATCAGGTCGGCGATCGGGACGTCAGCCGGGACGGCGAGGTCCAGCACCTTGTCAGGGGCGCGCACCGTGAGACGGCACAGGCCGTTCAGCGAGCCATCGCTCATGGGGGCAACAGCCTTCCGGAGGAAGTTGTACGGCCGTCCCACGTCGCGGTCCGAGGACCACGACGTGGCACGGCGAGACGGTCGAAAACGTTTGTCCGCACGGGCGCGGACACCGGTCTGCCGGGTGGAGCGTGGTGTTCGTGGCTTGCGCTGCCTTCGCCAGAAGCACCTGGCAGCAGATACTCTCATGTCCACAAGCGTCTCTTCACCGGAGCCCCGGGGTCACACGTATCTTCCTGTCGCCCTCGGGCGGGGCCCTGTCGAACCTCCCTGTGCACATTGAAGGAGAGCCAGTTGAGTGTGGTTTTCTTCCGCAGGCCGGCCCGCCGCCGGGGCCCGGAGCTGCCGGACGGTGAGCTGACGCTGCAGGAACCACCGACGCTCGCCGAGGCGCCGCCCTCCTCCGCGGCCAACATGCTCACCTATCTCCCGATGGCGGGCATGTCCGTCGGCATGGTGCTGCTCTACACACGCATCGGCAGTGGAACGGGACCGATCATCTACCTGGTGGTCGGGCTGATGCTGCTGTCGATGATCATGATGCTGGTCGGGCAGCTGGTGAAGTCCGGCTCCGAGCGCAAGCACAAGATGCAGGGCGTACGCCGGGACTACCTGCGCTACCTCGGCGGTGTCCGGCACAGGGTCCGGGCGGCCGTCGTCGAACAGCAGCGAGCGCTGGCCTGGAAGCATCCCGAGCCCACCGCCCTGTCATCGTTCGTGAAGACGACCCGGCTGTGGGAACGCCGCACCACCGACGACGACTTCGCGGAGGTACGCGTCGCGGTCGGTGAGCAGCGACTCGCGATGCAGCTGGTGAACAAGGCGGAGAAGCCGGTCGAGGACCTCGACCCGCTCACCGCGCACGCCCTGCGCTCCTTCATCAACGCCTACTCCACCGTGCCCGATCAGCCCATCGCCGTCTTCCTGCGGGCGTGGTCCCGGATCCTGTTCCGAGGCGAGCGGGAGAAGGTGCTGGGGACCGTCCGGGCGCTGCTCGCGCAACTCGCGACGCTGCACACTCCGCAGAGCCTGCTGATCACGTTCTGCGTGGCCCCGGAGAACCGCGCCGAGTGGGAGTGGGCCAAATGGCTCCCGCACGCGCTGCACGCCCAGGAGACCGACGGCGCGGGACCGGCCCGGCTGATCACCTCCACGGTCGCGGAACTTGAGGATCTGCTGGGCGAGGAGCTGACCGACCGCGCGCTCTTCGAGGCGGGCGCCTCGCCGCACAAGGACGAGCCGTACCTGGTCGTCGTCCTGGACGGCGGCCAGGTGCCCTCCGGGCACCGCTTCGAGCGCGCCGGTTACCGCAACTCCGTGGTCCTGGACGTGTCCGGCACCCTGGCCTGGAAGCCCGGTCGCACCGTGCTGCGGCTTCTGGTGGAGGAGACCGAGAACGCCGGCGATGCCGCCGCGACCGAGACGTACGACGAGGTGAAGGTCGTCCGCACCGACCGCAACCGCAAGGAGATCTCCATCCCGCTGGGCCGTGCCGACCGGCTCGGCCCGGCCGCCGCGAGGGCGCTCGCCGCCCAGCTCGCCCCGATGCGTACCGGAGCCACGGCGGAGGTCGCGCAACCGCTGTCCACCGACATCCAGCTCACCACCCTGCTCGGCATCACCGACCTGTACCGGTTCTCCCCGCAGGAGTACTGGGAGCGCCGCGCCGCCCAGAACAAGCGGCTGCGGGTGCCCATCGCGGTCGGCGCCGACGGCCGTCCGGTCGAACTCGACATCAAGGAGTCGGCGCAGGACGGCATGGGCCCGCACGGCATGCTCATCGGCGCCACCGGCTCCGGCAAGAGCGAGCTGCTGCGCACCCTGGTCCTGGGACTCGCCCTGGCCCACTCGTCCGAGACGCTGAACTTCGTCCTCGTCGACTTCAAGGGTGGTGCCACCTTCCTCGGCTTCGACGCGCTGCCGCACACCTCGGCCGTCATCACCAACCTGGCCGACGAGGCGGCGCTGGTCGACCGCATGCAGGATGCCCTGCGCGGCGAGATGCAGCGGCGCCAGGAACTGCTGCGCTCCGCCGGCAACTACACCTCCGCGCTGGACTACGAGAAGGCACGTGCCTCGGGCGTCCCGCTGGAGCCGCTGCCCAGCCTGCTCGTCGTCGTCGACGAGTTCAGCGAACTGCTGTCGGCGCACCGCGAGTTCATGGACCTCTTCGTCGCCATCGGCCGGCTCGGCCGGTCGCTCGGCGTGCACCTGCTGCTCGCCTCGCAGCGCCTCGACGAGGGACGCATGCACCAGCTGGAGAGCCACCTGTCGTACCGGATCGGTCTGCGGACGTTCTCCGCGATGGAGAGCCGGGGTGTGCTCGGGGTGCCGGACGCCTACGAACTGCCCTCCCAGCCGGGTGCCGGTTACCTCAAGAGCGGTGTCGAGCCGCTCACCCGCTTCCGCGCCGCCTATGTGTCGGGCGCCTACCGGCAGCGGGTCGGCGCGCTGGCTCAGGAGAAGATCGCCAATCAGGTGATGCCGTGGACCGGCGACTGGGTGAACGCGCGTCACGAACCGGCGCCGGAACCGGAGCCCGCCGCCGGGGCGGAGGGCGACGACGCGGACGACACCAGCCTGATGGCCGTGGCCATCGAACGGCTCCGTGACGCCGGACCGCCGGCCTACGAGGTCTGGCTGCCGCCGCTGGGCGCGCCGCCGACCCTGGACGCGCTGCTGCCGCCGCTGGTCCCCGATCCCGACCTGGGGCTCACCACCGCCGACTGGGAGGGCCGTGGCAAGCTGAGGGTCCCGCTCGGCATCGTGGACAAGCCGTTCGAGCAGATACGCGACCTGCTGATGGTGGACCTCGGCGGTGCCGGTGGCCATGTGTCCATCGGCGGCGGTCCGCAGAGCGGCAAATCCACCCTGCTGCGCGATCTGATCACTGCGCTGGCCCTCACCCACACGCCGCGCGAAGTGCAGTTCTACTGCCTGGACTTCGGCGGTGGCTCGCTCAGCTCCCTGTCCGGCCTGCCGCATGTCGGCGGCGTGGCGGGCCGACTGGACGGCGAACGGGTGGCGCGGACGATAGCCGAGATCTCGACGCTGCTCGCGCATCGGGAGCGGTTCTTCCAGGAGCACGGCATCGATTCGATGGCCACGCTGCGCCGGCGCCGCGCGGCGGGCGAGTTCCCCGAGGAGCGGCACGGCGACGTCTTCCTGGTGATCGACGGATGGCAGACGGTACGGCAGGAGTTCCAGGACGTCGTACCGCTGCTCGGCCAGTTCGCCACGAACGGCCTGAACTACGGCATCCACCTGGTGACCACCACCACCCGCTGGGTGGAACTGACCGCCGCCGTCCGCGACCAGTCGGCCACGAAGCTGGAACTGCGGATGGGTGACCCCCTCGACTCCATGATCGACGTCCGGCTCTCCAAGAACGTCCCGCGCCTTCCCGGGCGCGGCCTGACGGTCGGTTCGAAGCTCCACTTCCTCACCGCCCTGCCGCGCATCGACGGCGTCGACGACCCAGCCGATCTCAGCGACGGCGTCGCCGACCTGGTCGCGGCCGTGGCCGAGGGCTGGCCGGGTCCCGCGGCGCCGCCCGTGCGGATGCTGCCGACCATGCTCAGCGCCCGCGATCTCGCCCCCGCGCCCGCGGAACGCCGGCTCCAGTTCGCGCTGGGTGTCGAGGAGACGGAGCTCGCCCCGGCCTGGCACAACTTCGTCGAGACACCGCACCTGGTGGCCTTCGGCGACACCGAGTCGGGCAAGACGAACCTGCTGCGGCTGATCGCGAAGGGGGTCACCGACCGGTTCAGTCCGGCGGAAGCCCGCATTCTCGCGGTCGACTTCCGTCGCGAACTGGTGGAATGGGTGCCCGAGGAGTACCGGCTCGGGCACGCGGTGTCGGTGGACCAGCTGGACGAGTACGTGCAGGGCGCGGCCCGGGCCATGACGACCCGGGCGCCCGGCGCGGACATCACACCCGCCCGGATGCGTCTGGCCGACTGGTGGGTCGGGCCCCGGCTGTTCGTCCTCGTCGACGACTACGACCTGGTGGCCTCCCCGGGCCGCAGCCCGCTGGACCCGCTGCTGCCGCACCTGCCGCTGGGCTACGAGGTGGGCCTGCACGTGATCGTCACCCGCTCCGCGGCGAACTCCATGCGTGGACTGAACGACCCGCTCGTGCGGCGCCTGCTGGAGGTCAACTCGCCAGGTCTGCTGATGTCCTGCCCGCCCACCGAGGGTTATGTGTTCGGCAACGTCAAGCCGCGTCTGCTGCCGGCCGGCCGTGGCAGCTACATCACGCGCCGCAGCGTGACGCAGATCCAGACCGCCTTCCTCGACGACGTTCCGGCGGAGGTGTCCACGGGCCGGTGACCGGCCCCCACCCGTGTCGTCACCGCGGGCCGGGTCGTGCGGTCGTTGCACGCCCGGCCCGCGGCCGCGCTCCCTCACGTTCGTGTTCGCCCGGCCCCGGGGCGAAGCCGTCGAGCTCGGGCCGGGCGGCGCACGTCAGGGACCGGTGCCCGGCGACCCGGCCGTATGCGCGACCCCACCACCGCCCGCGATGAGGGCCTCGGAGCCCGCGTCCAGCACGTGCGTGGCGGTCTGTGTGGACGACGGCCGCCTCGGACCGGGACGCGACGCCCGGCACGTACCGGGCCGTCGCGAACCTCTCCTGCGGCGCGTCATGAGCAGCGGGGAACGCGCCACGACCGGACGGCACACGCCCCACGCACTGTCACGCACCGACTCGTCGGACCGACCCGCCTCCGGCTGCCCGGCGCGAGGCCCGGATCCGGGCCAGCGTCATCGCGCCGATCGCCAGCACGCCCAGCAGCAGGCATGCTCCGGTCACCGCCCACGCCCGGGGAACGGCGGCGCTCCTCGGCGCGGCGTCCGCGAGGTGTACGGCGTCCTGCTTCGGTGAGGGCGCCGGGGCGGCCGTGGGCAGCACCGAGTTGAGCGCGCTGACGGGGTCCAGCAGCGGCACCGAGGCGTGCGAGGCGGTCGCCTCGAGCCGGGCGGCGGTCTGGGCCGCGGTCAGATGCGGCAGGTGGGCCCGCACCAGGGCGGCGGTGCCGGCCACGAAGGCGGCTGCCACGGAGGCGCCCCCGGAGACGTAGTTGCCCGTGCCCTTCGGTCCGATGCCGGTGATCCCGTCGCCGGGCGCCGCGAGGTCGGCGTGCACGGGTTCGGGTACGCCGTCGGGGCGGTCCCCGGTGATGTCCACGTCCATCACCGACAGCACCCCGTTCGCGGAGGCCGGCCAGTACGAGGAAGGCGGCGGGGCGGAGGCCTGTCCGGTGGCGCTTCGGGGATCGGTGTCCGGCGCGGCCGGGGCCACCACCAGAACGTCCTTGGCCGCCGCGTGCTCGACGGCCGTCCGGAGCGAAGGGGTGCTCTCGGGCAGCGCGGCGGAGACGAGCACCACCCGCGCGCCGGCCGCGACGGCCGCCTCGATTCCCTGGGCGACCTGGCCGGCGCTCGCCTTGCCCCGCTCGTCCGTGCCCCGTTCGGCGATGACACGCGCCCGGGGCGCCACCCCCGTGAACCCGCTGCCCGGTACGGCCGACGCGGCGATCACCCCCGCCAGGAACGTCCCGTGCCCCACACAGTCCTGCGCTGCGGCGCCGCTCGCCTGGACACGTCCGGTGAGACCGGCGGCCTGGGGCGACACACCCGTGTCCACCACGCCGACCAGCACGCCGGAGCCCTGGGTGTAACGGCCGGCCTGTGCCAGGTTCAGAGTCAGCTGTGCCCAGGGCACGGCACTCACCTGTGTCGGTGAGGCCTTGGTACATGTGTCGGAGTCGGAGCTGAAGGATGAGGGTATCAACGGCAGCTTCGGTCCGGCCGAGGCTGTCGCGGAAGGTGTGGGCGCCGTGTCCGCGGCCGCGGCACTCACCGTGGGGACCACGGTGAGTGCCGCCCCGAGGAGCGGGGCCAGCACCGTCAGGCGGGGCGTGCCGGGCCGTGGCCGGTGCGTGCGTCCTCCCCGCTCGCTGGGAGGAAGACGCAGGTGGGAGGGGCTGTCGTCGGTCATGTTCGTCGAATTCCCTGGCCGTTGGTGACCGGTTGGCATGCCATGGGGCAGGCGGAGGCGGGGCGGGAGCAAGGGCACGGGCGGAAGCCGACCGGGCCTTCTTCGCGGCTGCGGTGTCCCGCTGGGCGGGGACGCAAGGACATGCTAGTCAGTCGACGTCGGCCGCTCGGTGGAGATGTGACGATCGTGTCCCAACCCGGACACCTTCGTTCGCCGGCCATTGCCAGCGGGTAAGCTGCGCACAAGAGATACGTGTGGCAGCGGACGGGCCTTTCCCAGCCGCGTGCGACCGTACGCGAAACACCTGTTTACCGTTCGGTGCTGGCTCGGCGCAGTCCCGCGCAGTGTCTGACACCTCCCGCTTCGGGAGCGTGCCAACGCCACTTGAGCGGGATGTGACCAGAAGACTGTGAGGATCGGATGACCGCCGTCCTCGTGAGGAGCGTGCGATGATCCGGCGCGGCACTGGTCGGCGGGGCGGACACTCCGACCGGCACGCGGCCACCCGTCTGACGGTCTCGCGTGCCCGCGACCACGTTCACCTGGTGCACTCGGGCGGCACCCCGCCAGGGCGGCTCACGGACATCTCGGAGTGGCTCGGCCCCGCTCGCCCCGACGAAGCGGTCGTCCTGGTCGGCGCGGCGCTCGGTGAGGAGGGTGTCGAGGGACTGTGCGAACGGCTCGCCCCGGTGTTGCAGGAGTCCAAGGAGCAGGACGTACGGCTGCTGCGGCTGGTGATGTCGGCGGGCGCCGACGAAGCCGAGGGACGCCCTTCCACGGCCAGGCTCATCTGCGAACGGTGGGAACTCGACGTACTGGCGACCGCGGGCCCCGCGGTCGTCGTCCCGGACGGCACCCTCTTCTCGCCCGACCTCCCGGACGCGCCCGGCGGCTGGTGGCACTTCTCCGTCGGCCAGGTGCCACGGTCCGTGGGCAGCCGGCTGCCGATCCCCGACTGGGAGTCCGCGCTGCGGCGGCTGGAGCACAGCCCGGTCCCCGGTCATGTCGTGGAGCCGGTCCCGGCCGGCCTGATGATCCGTCCGGCGGGCGCCGCCTCCGCCGCCGTGGACACCCTGCCGTACGCCGTCGCGCCCGACCCGGACCGGCCCCATCTGCTGATCGACGCGCCGAACGTGCCCGCCGCTGGACTGGCGACCATGCTCGCCGCGCTGCCGGGCCGCGTGCGCAAGGACATCCGGCTGGTGTCCCTGGACGGCCGCTCCATGCTGGAGACCGGCCAGGCCGTGGCGGACCTGCTCGGGACCGGGGTGCAGGTGGCCAACGGGGTACCGGTGGTGGTCGACGGCGACGGCGCGGGTGACGACGCCGCGGGCGAGTCCTCGACGGAGCTGTACATGGTGGACGCCGACGGCACGCCGACCTGGCGGCCGTTCGCGCAGGCGTTCGTCTGCGAGCCCGGGGCCGAAGGACGGGAGGGGAGCGCCCGGGTCACCGAGTGGCGGGCTCCCGCCGCGCTGCTGGAGGGCACCGACCCCCGTGGCCTGCCGTTCGACCAGACCTGGAAGGTCGCGCTCACCCCCGCCGGACTGTGGGCCGGCCCGCGCGGCGGCGAGCCCCCGCTCGTCGCCGCGACCCGTACGGCGGATCCGGACGCCGTCGCCATCGAACTCGGCGCACCGCGCCGGGCGATCGACGACTCGCTCTGGCCCGGACTCGACCGGTTGTTCGGCGAGCTCGGCCCAGAGGTACGGGAACGGGCCGTCGTCCATGTCCACGGCGTCCTCGGCAGCAAGGGCATGGAGAACCTGCGGCGGCTGACGATCCGGCACAACTTCTCCCTGATGCCACAGGCACCGGGGGAGGCCGAGCCGCCCGCCGCCGAGGTCTTCCCTTCGCTGGGGAGGCCCGCGCGGCGGACCGGGGCCGCGCAGGCGGCGGAGGCGGAATTCGATCTCCCGGACCGCGAGCCGGGACCGGAGGTGCCGGCGGGTGCCGGGGAGCTGGTGACCGAGACCAGGTCCGCGGACCTCGACCCGGCACCCGTTCCCGAGCCCCTTCCCGCGCAGGCACCGGGCGGACCGCGGGAACGGGTACGGCCGTCGGCGGCTGCCCGTCCATCCTCCGTTCCCGGCCCCTCCGCGGTACCGGCACCCGTACCGGCCGAGCGGGCATCCCTCGGCCCGTCCGGGACACCGACGGGCAAACCGTCCGTGCCGTCGACGGACGAGGCCGCGACACGGGACGTCGAGGCGTCGCCCGTGCCAGCGTCGCCCGTGTCCGCGTCGCCCGTGCCAGCGTCGCCCGTGTCCGCGTCGCCCGTGCCCGCGTCGCCCGTGCCCGCGGCGAGCGGGTCCGCGCTGTCCGTGCCTGCGGCGAGCGGGTCCGCGCTGTCCGTGCCTGCGGCGAGCGGGTCCGCGGCGACGGTCGGGAATGTGGCCGCTTCCCTGGTGGGCGGGTCCGTGACGCGGGAGAGCGAGGTGTTTTCGCCTGCGGTGAGCGGGTCCGAGGCACCCGGCGGGGAGGCGACCGCGTCCCTGGTGGGCGGGTCTGTGACGCGGGAGAGCGAGGCGTTTTCGCCTGCGGCGAGCGGGTCCGAGGCACCCGGCGGGGAGGCGACCGCGTCCCTGGTGGGCGGGTCCGTGACGCGGGAGAGCGAGGCGTTTTCGCCTGCGGCGAGCGGGTCCGAGGCACCCGGCGGGGACACGACCGCGTCCATCGCGGGCGGGCCTGCGGCGCCTCGGGGCGGAGGCTTCGAGGCCGCGGCGTCGGGGGCGGCTGGGGACGGCGCCGTGCCCCCGGCTTCCGGTTCCCGGCCCGATCCGGTTCCGCGCGCGGTCGGCCGCGCCCGCGGTACCGACACGTCGGCGGAGCGCGGCACGCCGGACACCGACCACGCGAAGCTCCGCGCCCAGCTGGGCCCCTTCTGGGAGCAGCACCGCGCCGCCGTGGCGGAGATCACCGGGCGGCTGTTCAAGACGCAGCCGCGTGACCAGTCCGACGCCGCCATCGCCGAACTCGTCGCCGTGCACGTCTACATGACGGCAGTCGACGACGCACGGCTGCGGGCCGCGCTGGCGGACGGCGACGAACAGAGCCGGACCCTGCTGCGGTGCCTGCGGTCCGGCACGCGCCGCCTGCCCTCCTACCGGGGCGCCGTGATGAGCACCGCCGGGGAACTCGTCCAGCGCCTCACCCCGGACGCGGTGGGCGAGGAATGGGAAGGCGCCGTTCCGGTTCGCGGGGTGTCCGTCGGACGCACCTACCCGGGGCCGGCCGCCGATCACCTCCTCATCTGGTCGGTCACCGGCCGCCGTACCGGCACCCGCGCCGACGACGACAATCAGGACATCCTCTTCGCCCGGGAGTCCCGGTTCCGGGTCCTGGGCGTCGTCCGCCACGGACCGGCCACCGTCGGTCTCCTCCAGGAGATGCCGCAGCAGGCACACACCCCCTCCCCGCACCTGGACGCGGCTCTGCTCAACCGCCTGCGGGCCGCGCTCGACCTGCCCGCCGCCCCGCACCCCGGGGAGGGCCATCCGCCGGAGACACCGTCCCGAGCGGTGCCGTTCCCGACGACGAGCACCTAGCGGGCCGTACCCCCTCAGCAGCAGTCAGTACCGACCGATCTTCACGTCCACGTCCCGCCACCAGGAGCGTCATGACCCCCCGAACGCCGAGGTCCACCGCCGAGCCGATAGCGACGACCGGCACCGCCCAGACCGGACGGCGCGTCCGCCGCGCCGCGGCGCTGCCCATGCCCGACGGAGCGAGCATGACCCCCCTCGCCCCGGCGGACCCGCTGGGCACCGGGCAGGACGAGAGCACGCTGCGGTCCCTCTCCTCGGTGCTGGCCGCGTCCCGTACGGCGGAGAGCGAGCCGGAGCCCGACCCGGCCGCATGGCGTCCCCAGGGGACCGAGGAAGCGGGTCAGGAGTCCGTGGCGGGCGGCGCGACGGCCACGGCCGGTGGACCCCCGCGCCGTCCCGGCGGTGGCCGGCTGGCGTCGAAGGTCACCGAACGGCCCTTCCTGGTCGCCGCCGCCGTGGCCGGCGCGGTCGTCGCGGCCACCCCGTTCCTGGCGACCCACGCCAAGGACCACATGACGACCTACGAGGGCCTCGGCAAGGCCGACCCGATCGCCGCGGAGGGCGGCAGCGCCGACCAGCGCCCCGACGCCTACCCCAGCCAACTGCCCATCCAGGAGCCGGGCACCGGCGGCGAGGCGCCGTCCGCCGACAACCTGCTGGACCCCGACGCCAGAGCCTGGCACGGCTCCGGCGGCACCTCCGCGGCCGGTGACGCGCGGACGGCGGCGGACGCCCCGGTGGTGCCCGGTGTCCTGGCCGAGCACGGCTCCGGTGCCGGCACGCCCGCCTCCGGCGCGGTGGTCACGCCCGCACAGCACGGGCCGGGCGCACACGCCCTGACCTCGGCCGCCGGCGGCACGCCGGTGTCCCCGGCGGCCGCCGCCCCCGCGAAGGGCGCCCCCGCGAAGGGCGCCCCCGCGAAGGGCGCCCCCGCCAAGGACACCCCCGCCAAGGACAGTGGCGCGTCCGCGCCCGCCTCGACGACCGGCACTCGGACCCCGGCGAAGACGACGGTCATGGCCGCCGCCAAGCCCGCCACCGGCACCACGGTGAAGTCCGACACGGGCACCAAGGCGAAGCCCGACACCGGCAACACGGCGAAGCCCGCCACCGGCACCGCCCCCGTCACCGCACGGGCGGCCGCGACGGCCTCGGCCGGTGCCGGCGCCGCCACCACCGAGAAGCCCGCGGGCACCCGGACGACGACGGACGAGACCACGGCCGAGGCCCGTCAGCGGGCCACGGACACGGCCTCGGACACGGCGACCGACACCGCCAAGGCCACGGACACGGCGACCGACACCGCCAAGACCACGGACACGGCGACCGACACCGCCAAGACCCCGGACACGGCGACCGACACCGTCAAGACCTCGGACACGGCGACCGACACCAAGACCACGGACACCGCCACCGGCACCTCGGACACCGGCACCCCGGACACGGCGACCGACACGACCAAGGCCACGGGCACCACCACCGGCACCGCCACCGGCACTTCCTCCGACCAGGCCGCCGACCCGGCCCCCGCCCCCCAGTGGAGCACCAAGGTCATCACCTCCACGTTGACCCTGCGCGCCGGCGAGTCGGTGCACTCCGACCGGATGCGCATCACCATGCGAGCCAGTGGTGACCTCGTCATCTCCGACGAGAACGGCACCGTCCGCTGGTCGTCGCACACCACCGGGCAGAACAACTACGCCACCTTCAAGGCGGACGGCGAACTCGTCGTCCGGTCCGCCTACCAGCACACCCTGTGGTCCTCCCGGACGGGCGGCCACACCGGCGCCAAGCTGGTCATCCAGAACGACGGCAACGTCACGATCCTGAGTTCCGGCGATCAGACCCTCTGGGCCGCCGGCACCCAGCACTGAGCCCACCGCGAACACCGCGAACACGAAGGAGCAGGCGTGGCCCGCCATCTGATCACCGTCGGCCAGGAGAACGGGTGCGACCACACCACCATCGGCGCGGCACTCGCCAACGCCCGGCCGGGGGCCGTCATCAGCGTCCGGCCGGGCAGCTACCGGGAGACCCTGGTGGTGAACAACCGGGTGACCATCGTCGCCGAAGGCCCGCGCGGCAGCGTCGAGATCGCCCCCGACAAGGGCGCCGCCGTCACGCTCGCCGCCGACGCCGTGATGCTGACCGACCTGCTCCTGCGGGGAGGTGAGGGCGAGCTGCCGGTGATCGACGCGGTCCGTGGCCAGGTCGCCCTGGACGGCTGCGAGGTCCTCGGAGCGGGCTGGACGGCCCTGCTCAGCCGTGGCAGCGGCTCCCTCGCCGTACGGTCCTGCCGGATCACCAACCCGGTCGGAGCGGGCGTGGTGGAGGCCGGCACGACCGGCAGCGTCATCGCGGACTGCCTGATCGAGAACCTCGGCACCTCCGGTGTGGTGATCAGCGAGCAGGGCCGCGCCGATGTGCGCAACTGCCGTATCCGGGACGCGCGCGGCAACGGCGTGCTGGCCAACGGCCAGTCCCGGGGCGTCGTGGAGGACTGCGAGATCACCGCCGTGGAGAAGCCCGGACTCGCCCTGGAGGGCGGTACGTCGCTGCGGGTGGTACGCACGACGCTGCGCGAGTGCTCGGTGGGCGTGCACCTCGCGAGCTCCGCGCGCACCGAGCTGTCCCACGTGCAGGTGTACGACTCCACCAGTCACGGCTTCGTGGTCGCGGAGCGCTCCGACCCGCAGCTGTCGTACTGCGAGACCTCCCGCACCCGGGGCAGTGGCCTGTACGTCACCGGCCGCTCCCGCGGCTACTTCGTGAACTGCGCGTTCGACACCGCGGAAGAGGCCGCCGTCCACGTCGACGAGTCCAGCACCCCGTCCCTGACCGGGACCCGGGTGACGAACAGCAAGACCGTGGGCGTGCTGCTGGAGGGCGAGTCCGCCGCGGAGTTCGACCAGCTGGACGTCGTACGGGCCGGCGGGAACGGGGTGTCGCTGTCGACCGGGGCCAATCCGCTGCTGCGCCGGGCCCGGATCACGGAGGCGCGCGGCGCGGGCATCCTGGTCGCCGGGAACAGCCGCGGCCGGTTCGAGGACTGCGAGGTGGGCGACTGCGCCGGGCACGCCCTGCGCGTGGAGGGCGGCGGCAGTCCGCACATGGGAACCTCCGCCCTGCGCGGCGCGGGCAGGTCCGGGGTCTGTGTCGGCGCAGGCGGGCGGGTCACGCTGCGGGACTGCGAGATCTCCGGCTGCTCCGCGTCGGGAGCCGCGGTCGAGGAGGACGGCGATCTGTCGCTCGTCCGCACCCGGGTGCTGGGCAGCGGCGGTCACGGCGCCCTGGTCGGCGCGGGCGGCCGGGTCTCGCTGAAGTCCTGTGAGTTCAGCGGGAACGCCGGGGACGGCATCCGGATCGACACCGACCGCTCCGTCGAGGTCACCGACTGCACCGTACGCTCCAACCGTGGCGCCGGCATCAAACGCGCGCCGTCCCGGGGCGAGTTCACGCTCTCCGGTCTCACCAGCGTCGACAACAAGTCACCGGACGAGGGCACCGACCCGGCCGCCGATCCGGTCGTACCCGAGCACGCCGGGGCCGGTGCCGCCGCCGGCACGGACGGCGGGGCGCCGGAGAACGCCCTGGTCGCCGAGTTGAACGACCTCGTCGGCCTCACCAACGTCAAGGAGCAGGTCAACATGCTCGTCAGCCTGGGCAAACTCGCCCAGCGACGGGCCCAATTGGGGATCCCCGCCCCGCCGATGAGCCGTCACCTGGTCTTCGCGGGGCCGCCCGGCACCGGCAAGACCACGGTGGCCCGGCTCTACGGCGGCATCCTGGCGAGCCTCGGGATGCTGTCGTCCGGCCATATCGTCGAGGTGGCCCGCGCCGACCTGGTCGCCCAGGTGATCGGCGGCACCGCGATCAAGACCACCGAGGTGTTCGAACAGGCGCAGGGCGGTGTCCTGTTCATCGACGAGGCCTACACCCTGCTGTCCGACAGCAAGGGTTCCAGCGTCGACTTCGGCCAGGAGGCCATCGACACCCTGGTGAAGCTGATCGAGGACCACCGTGACGACACCGTCGTGATCGTCGCGGGCTATCCGAAGGAGATGGAGGACTTCCTCGCCGCCAACCCGGGCCTGGCCTCGCGTTTCACCCGGACCATCGAGTTCGAGAACTACTCGGTGGAGGAACTCGTCACCATCACCGAGTCCATGTGCGCGGGCCACCGCTATGTACTGGACCCGCTGACCAGGGAGGCTCTGGGGCTGCGGTTCTCCCGGATGCGGCGGGACGCGACCTTCGGCAACGGCCGTGCCGCCCGCCAGGTCTTCGAGGAGATGGTCGACCGGCAGTCGCTGCGGCTGGCCACCCTGCCCGAGGCCAGCGAGGCGGACCTGATGCTGATGCTGCCCGAGGACGTCGGCGCCGACCTCGCCGAGGAACTGCGCACGGAGGTCAGGAAGAAGGAGCCCGGCGAGTCCGACGTGCTGGCCAGGCTGCGCGCCATGACCGGTCTGGGGGCGGTCAAGCGCGAGGTCGGCGGCATCGTGAACCTGCTCACCAACTACCAGCAGCGTGCCGCGCTGGGACTGCCGACCCCCTCGGTCAGCCACCACGCGGTGTTCTCCGGTCCGCCCGGCACCGGCAAGACCACCGTGGCCCGGCTCTACGCCGACCTGCTGAAGTCCTTCGGAGTGCTTCCCCAGGGCCAGCTCGTCGAGGTCGCCAGGGCCGACCTGGTCGGACGCTACATCGGTCACACCGCGCAGCTGACCACCGAGAAGTTCGAGGAGGCCGTCGGCGGTGTGCTCTTCATCGACGAGGCGTACACCCTGACGCCCGAGAACTCGCCGCAGGATTTCGGCCGGGAGGCCGTGGACACCTTGCTGAAGCTGATGGAGGACCGCCGTGACGAGGTCGTGGTGATCGTCGCCGGCTATCCGGCGGAGATGGCCCGGTTCCTGGAGTCCAACCCGGGCCTGGCCTCCCGTTTCTCCCGGCACGTCACCTTCGAGGACTACTCCACCGACGAGCTGCTGTCGATCATGGAGGAGCAGGCGTCGACGGCGGGCTACGTGTGCGCGCCGCAGACCAAGGAGGCGCTGCGCATCCACCTCGACGGCCTGCCGCGCACCAAGAGCTTCGGCAACGCGCGACTCGCCCGACAGCTGCTGGAGACCATGATGACGCGGCAGGCGGGCCGACTGGCCTCCCTGCCCGCACCCGACCTGGAGGCGCTCACCACGTTGCTCCCGGAGGACCTGCCCGAGGCGGCGCTGGTGGCGTTGCCGGGCACGGAAGGGTGAGGTGCGGTGACGTCCCCATGGCGAGCGGCGTCGGCCGGGCGCCACGGGCGCTGCGCGGACCGGGTGCGATGACTGCGCCACCCGGGAGGCGATGCCGAGCTGCGGGCAGATCGGGTACAGGTGTGCGCCGTTCCGGCCGGCCTTGAGAGTGCCGGGCAGGTCGTCGTCACCGGCGGGCGCCGGCCCGGTGACCGACCGTGCGGTCGTCCCGGCCTCGGCCGTCGCCTTCGTCGAGGCGGTGGCGCGGAGACACGGCGGTGCGTCGGTGACCGTCGGCTCCGACGGCCGCCGCGGTGATGCCGGCGACGTACTGACCGCACCCGGTCCCCGGCCGCTCCGGTCACCGCGGGCAGTGCCGTGGGACCGCGGTCCGCGACGCCGCACGACCGGAGAGAGGAGAACTGCGTGAGCCGGGGCATGCGGACCCCTTCGGCGTCCGGGGCGGAGACGGGGATGTTCCCGTCCGGGACGCCGTCAGCGGGGCCGGTGCCCGGTGCCGGAACCGGTACGCACACAGCCCGTGGCATCGTGGCCGGCTCCCGGTTGTGACCGGTGGGAGCCTCTTCCGGCGTCGAACGGCTCACGGTCCGCTCACTGGTTCAGGGCCTTCCGACGGGCTCCGGCCGGTGCGACGTCACGGACACGGCGTGCCGCAAGCCGTGCCGGACAGTCAGCCCGCGCAGCCGCTCATCGTCCCGTGCGCCGAGAACGCCGTGGACGTGCACCACGGCCCTGACACAGACCTCGGGCTCCAACTGCCCGAACAGCGTCCCCAGCTCCGGCCACAGGGAGTCGTCGAGCGGACCGTGCGAGTCCCAGGGCCCGAGGTCGATGGCGACGGCGTCGGCGCGGGCGGGGCGGGCGGTGACGAGGAACGGCGGTTCGGCGTCACGCGGTCCGATCCACAGGCCCGACGGGGTCACGCAGGCCTTCCAGTCCCGGCCCAGCGACAGCGCGCCGGGCTCGGTGCCGCTCAGTACCGCAGGCACCCGCCATTGCGTCACGCGCGCCGGCCGGCTGCCCTCGCCCATCGCCGGCCCGTGGGCCAGGGTCCGGGCGAAGGGCCGCCAGGCGGGCCGGCCCTCCTCGTCGAGCAGGTACTGGTCCGCGGCGGCGTCGCCGGCCGAGACGCCCTCCGGGACGGCCCTGCCGTTCATGACGGGCACTCCCACCGCCACGTCGACTTCGCGGCCCAAGAGGGCCGACACCCCCTGAGCGGTCCGTGACATCGGCACTCCCGCCAGGGAAACCAAGCGTAGCGAGCCGCGGACCTGCTCGGGGAGCGCCCCCAGGACCACCGCGAGGACGGCGGCGGGAGTCTGCGGCGAGGTGACGATCAGCTGCGGCCGGCCGTACTCCGGCGGTACCGCGTGCAGCCGGGCGTGGGTGGCGGGGGACACCGGTCCCGCGGGCCGTACGGCCAGCCCGGCCGGTACGGGTTCGACGATGTGCCCGGCCAGTACCTGGCGGCCCACCCGCCGCACCGCGATCTCCCAGTCGGGAATGGGCAGATGACTGCTCACGTGCCGGGTGGCCGAGCCGGGCGAGAAGTGCCACCAGCCGCCGGGACCCCCCGGGTGGCCGGGTGCGAAGAGACAACCCGCCGTCGTCACCAGTGCGGACCCGGCAGTGGCCAGGACGTCCATGCCCCAGCGTTCGCTGATCAGCCGGGCCGGCGACGGTCTGTCGCCCACCTCGTGGGCGCCCTCGGACATCACCAGTGTCAGCAGGCGCACCTGCGCCTCCCGGCAGGCCTCCAGCGCGGGCGCCAGCAGCCGGCCCAGGCCTTCCGCGCCGTCCTCGACCGAGGGCACGCCGACCACGACGACCGCCTCGTTCGGCCGGGTGGGGCCGAGCCGGTCGGCGAGCCGAGTGAGCCACACCGGCGGTCTGCTCCCCGAGTGCACCAGATACAGGTGCTCGCCGACGGGAGTGACCGTGGACGCCGTCGCCGTGTCGTGTCGAGCGCGGCCCGGGTCTCCCGCGGGGATGACGGTCATGCGGCCTCACAGTCCATGGTCACGACGGAAGGAGACACGGATGGCACGACCCGGACCCGCATGGTGAACTCGTTGTGGTCCCCGTGCTCACATATGCCCGCCGAACTCCGGTCCCGGCACACGTATCTCGGGGCCGGAGTCTACCGCGAACGGGAGTTGGCGCGGTGAGCCGTTTCCTCCGGCAGCGACGGCGCTGTGGCCGTGGTTCCGGGCATGTGAGACGCGCAGGTCGCTGCGCGGGGCGGCGGGCCGGGTGGGGTTCATACGTGCCTGTTCCACCGGGGGGCGAAGAGCACCGGCGACGCGGACACCGGCCGGCCGGGTGGTACGCAATCGGCAGGGGCTGACGTGCCGCGTCGGCGAACGGCCAGTCGGATGACGTATGTACCCCCCAATGGGCGATGCCACATCCTGGGCAGGGGTATGCCCTCGTCCTGGGTGTGCCGCCCGGCACCCTCAAGAGCCGTCGGCACAACGCCCCGCCCAAGCTGCGCGCGGTCGCGCGGACCGAGGCGGGGCAGTGGCGGACCAGGGTCGGGCCATCGGCACCGCTCGTCGTCTGCGGCATCGGTCCCGCCCGGCGGAAGGTGCGGCGCCGGCGTCGGCGTGACGCGGCCGGTCCTGGTGGGTGACGCACCTCTCCAGAGCCGAGTCGGCCGCCGGCGGAACGTCTCGCCCCCGCTCGGTGCCATGCTGCCTCCGGTCGCGCCCCGTGGGCCGGCCTGTGGGCCGCCCGGGGAGTACCGGATGTGGGCGCCCGACCGGAGCACGCCGGACGCGGCGGGATCGGCGTCCCGCCCAGCTCGATCTCCCCGGCCGCGTAGCGGCTGGTCGAGCGCGGTTTCTGCCCGGACGACCCCTGCCGGCGAAACCACCGGCCAATCACTCACATGTGTGATGCGCCCGCCCAGGGGCCGACAACACCATGTCGTACACAGCGCCGGCGCCGTGAGGTGTCGACTGGAGCGGCGAGTGAGGAGACCTCAGGTGCCTGGCTTCACCCGTGGAAGGGACGACATGGCGTGGCATCCGGATGCCTTCGAGACGCGGGCGCGTCGCGTCCGTGTCCTCGGCGGCCACGAGGTGGCGCTGGTCAACGGCCCGGTCTTCCTGGTCGGCCTGTTCTACGCCGTGTCCCCGTGGGTGCTGGGCTTCGCCGCCGCACACCACGACCTCGCCGTGCACGACCTGGTCGTGGGCTGCGCCATCTGCTTCCTGGCCGTCGGCTTCACGGTGGCCCCCGAGCGCATGACCGGGCTGAGCGCCGCTCTCGGGGTGACCGGCCTGTGGATGGCGTGCTCGCCCTGGGTGGTGGTCCGGCACCCCGGACGCGCCGCCGCCGTCGACGGCCTGATCCTCGGCGCGCTCGCCCTGGTCCTCGGCCTGCTGTCCACCGTCCTGGTCCGGCGCGCCAACCGCGTCCCGTGACCAGCCACCCCCGTACGCACCCTTACCGGCCCGTCCGCTGACGGGCACCGCGTCCCCGCAAGGAGAAGTCCGATGGCCGCACCCGTACCGCCCCGACACGACCCGCGGGCCCCGTGGCGCTCCGAGGGGGTGCCGGGCGGGCCACCGACGCCGGACGGCCGGCGCTCCCGCAACGGCTGCCTGGTGCAGATCGTGGTCTTCCTCGCCATCTACCTGGCGACCGGCCTGCTCTACAACAACATGCACGGCGACGGCACCACGTCCATCGACTACACCGCCTTCACCGCGCAGCTGGACGCGGGCAACGTCAAGACCGTCTACTCCCAGGGCTCGCAGATCCAGGGAACGCTGAAGAAGGCCGGCAAGGTGCCCGGCGACGACGGCGCCACCTTCGTCCGGTTCAAGACGTACAAGCCCGCCTTCGCCGACAGCGACGGGCTGTGGCGGGAGATCACGCGGCAGAAGGTCTCGGTCTCCGCATCGCCGGTGGCGCAGGGGCCGGGCCTCGGCCAGTCGTTGCTGGTGTCGCTGCTGCCGACCGCGCTGCTGATCGCCGTATGGGTGTTCGTCGCCCGCAAGGCGGCCGGCGGCCTCGGCGGCATGAGCGGGATCCTGGGCCGCAAGCCGCCGAAGCCGGTCGAGGCGGAGCAGGGGCGCACGACGTTCGCCGACGTGGCCGGGATCGACGAGGTCGAGGGCGAACTCAACGACGTCGTCGACTTCCTCAAGCGGCCCGAGGCCTACCGCCGCCTCGGCGCGAAGATGCCCCGCGGCGTACTGCTCGCCGGTCCCCCCGGCACCGGCAAGACGCTGCTCGCGCGCGCGGTGGCCGGCGAGGCCGGGGTGCCGTTCTTCTCGGCCTCGGCGTCCGAGTTCATCGAGATGATCGTCGGCGTGGGCGCCTCCCGGGTGCGCGAGCTGTTCGCCGAGGCCCGCAAGGTGGCCCCGTCGATCGTCTTCATCGACGAGATCGACACCATCGGCCGGGCGCGTACCGGTTCGGCGGTGGGCGGACACGACGAGCGCGAGCAGACGCTCAACCAGATCCTGACGGAGATGGACGGCTTCTCCGCCTCCGACGGGGTCGTCGTGGTCGCCGCGACCAACCGGGCCGAGATCCTGGACCCGGCGCTGACCCGGCCCGGCCGGTTCGACCGGGTGGTGACCGTCTCCCCGCCGGACCGCAAGGGCCGCGAGGCCATCCTGCGCATCCACACCCGGTCCATGCCGCTGGCCGGGGACGTCGACCTGGCCAAGGTCGCCCGTACGACCCCGGGCATGACCGGCGCCCAACTGGCCAACCTCGCCAACGAGGCGGCGCTGCTCGCGGTCAAGCGCGGCCGGGACCGCGTCTCCGGGCACGATCTGTCCGACGCCCTGGAGAAGGTGCAGCTCGGTGCGCAGCGCCCGCTGGTGATGCCCGAGGAGGAGCGCAGGCGCACCGCCTACCACGAGAGCGGCCACGCCCTGCTCGGCATGCTCCAGCCCGGCGCCGACCCCGTCCGCAAGATCACCATCGTGCCGCGCGGCCGGGCCCTCGGTGTGACCCTGTCGACGCCGGACGCCGACAAGTACGCGTACACCGAGGAGTACCTGCGTGGCCGGATCATCGGCGCCCTCGGCGGCATGGCGGCCGAGCGGGTCGTGTTCGGCGTGATCACCACCGGCGCCGAGAGCGACCTGGAACAGGTCACCAACATCGCGCGAGGGATGGTGGCGCGGTGGGGGATGAGCGACCAGGTGGGACAGCTGTCGGTACTGCCCGCGGACAGCCAGCAGCCCTACGGGATGTCCGCCGCCCCGCGCACGCTGGACCTGGTCGACAGCGAGATGCGCCGGATCGTCGAGGAGTGCTACGCCGAGGCGTGCCGCACCCTGGAGGAGAACCGCCACCGCCTGGACGGTCTGGCCATCGCCCTGCTGGAGCACGAGACGCTGGAAGAGGCGGACGCCTACCGTGTCGCGGGCATCATGCCCGCCGCCGCGGAACGGGAGGATGAAGCGGACACGAGCCCGGCGGCAACCGGCTGACCGGCCGCGCGCTTCGGCGGGCCGTCCCCTCCGGCACCGCGCCGTACCGGCGCCGCCCGTGTACCCCCCCGACGTCATCGCGGCGAGGTGCAGGCCCCGCGCCCACACGCCGAGCGGCTATTTCAAGTCAAATGACGGATGCGTCGACCGGGTGCGGCTGTGAGAGTCGATGCAGGCGGCGCCGGCGCAGTCAGGTGCGCGGGTCCGCCTCGGGTGGGACGTGGGGCGGCCGCTGGCCGCCGGCGCCGCTCTCCGACGCTGCGAGGGCAGGGTGCCGAGCCCTGGGGGGAAGGAAAGAGCGCGATGACGTCGATCGCCGATGAGCTGGAAAGCGTCTTTGACGTCATACGGCAGCCGGTCTGGGCCGTGGACACCGATCATTCGGTGCGCTACGCGAACCCCGCCGCCGCCGAGGCGATGGGATACGGCCGTCCGGCCGACCTGCTGGGCACCGACGGCCGTCCGGCCACCGCCTCCGGGCAGCCGGAGACCGCCGGGGTGCCGCAGACCGCCGGGCGGCCCGGCCCCGTACGCGGGCGGGGCGCGCTCACCCGGGTCGACGGCTCGCTCCTCCCGGTCGAGTGGACCCTGGTGCCGCTGTCCAGGCCGGGCGGCGACGCGGCCCTGTACGTCTTCCTGCCCCTGGCCGAGCCGGCGCTCGCCGAGCCGGCGCTCGCCGAGCCGGCGCCCGCCGAGCCCGCGCTCGCCGAGCCGGCCCCATCCGGCCGCTGCGTCCGGGACGAGGGGTCGCCGTTCCCGCTCCTCGCGCACCGGCAGGTGGAACGACAGCACCAGCACGCCCGGACCCTCCAGCACACGGTCCAGGAACGCATCGTGCGAGCCCTGCTCGGTCTGAGCCTCGCACGGCAGGAACTGGGCACGGCGCCCGCGCGGGCGATCGGCCTGCTCCACGACGTCGCCCGCGACACCGAGGAGGCCCTGGCCGGGGTCCGGGAGGTCACCGACGCCCTGAGCCCCGGAGCCCTGCGCGCCGGAGGCCTCCCCGCCGCGCTCGCCGCGCTCGCCGGGCGCTGCCCGGTGCCGATGACCGTCTCGGGGACCCTGGCCGGACGGCTGCCCCGGCTGGTCGAGTCGCACCTGTATCTCCTCGTCGCGGAGGCCGTCGAGCGAGCCGTGGACAACGGCCGCGCCGGCCGCGTCCGGGTGACCGCCGACCTCGGGACGAGCCTCGTGGTCACCGTCGTGGACGACGGGGCGCCGCCCGTCGGAGCGGCGGACCTGGCGGCGCTGGCCGCCCTGACCGAGCGGGCCGCGGCCCTGGACGGCACGCTGAAGGTGCGGCACACCCCCGGCACCGGAACCACCGTCACGGCGGTCGTCCCGCTCTGACCGGGCGGCCGTACCCTCGCGCCGTGCCCGCACATCGGCCGGGCCCGGCACGAAGACCGTCACTCGGCCGGTGATGCCGTCCCACGTCGGCGTCCGGGCGCCGTGCGGGCCCGCGCCGCCGCCCGTCGGCGCACGTGTGAAAGCGCGGGCACGGCACACATGTCCGTCGGTTCAGGCCGGTATCGGGATCTGGATCAGGATGGTGGTGCCGCCGCCGGCCGGGGAGTCGATGGCCAGCTTCCCGTCGAAGGCCGCCACCCGGTCCGCGAGCCCGGTCATCCCGCTGCCGGCGGTGGCCTTGCCGACGCCGCCGACCCCGTCGTCGGCGACCTTGATCCGCAGCACGTCCCCGAATTCGAGGGTGACGTCGATCCGGGACGCCTGTGCGTGCTTGACCGCGTTCGTCACGGCCTCGGCGACGACGAAGTACGCGTTCGACTCGACGGTGGAGGAGATCCGCCGCTCGTCCCTGCTCTCGACGACGGTGGGCACCGGGCACCGGGACGCCAGGTCCTGCACCGCCGCCACCAGCCCCTTCACCGTCAGCACGAGCGGATAGATGCCGGAGGCGAGTTCCCTCAGCTCGTTGATCGCCGTCTGCGCGTTGTCGATGGACTGGTCCAGCAGATCGATCGCGGACGTCTCCGTGTCCGGGATCAGCTCCCGCGCCAGCCGGAGCCCGATCATCAGGCTCACCAGACGCTGCTGCGCCCCGTCGTGCAGGTCCCGGGCGGTACGCCGGTGCACGGCCTCGGTGCTCTCCATGATGCGTCTGCGGCTGTCCTGGAGGGAGGCCGCCATGGTGTTGAAGGAGGTGCCCAGTGCCCCGATCTCGGCCACCCTGCTGGGCGGCACCCGTACGCTCAGGTCCCCGCCCGCGAGTTCCTGCGCAGCGGCCGCCGCCCCGCGCACCGGCCGTACCACCGCACGGTGCTGGAGCACCGTGAAGACGGCCACGAGCGCGGTCGACGCCGCGAGTCCTATGGCGGCGGCGAGCACCGCCTGGTGGCTGTTGGTGCCCGCCGCGTCCGTGCGCTCCGCGAGCTGTGCGCGTTCGTCGTTCATGTAGTCGTGGAACTGGGCCCGCAGGGCGTCGACGCGCTGTTTGCCCTCGGTCGTCTCCTTCAGGCCGGACGCGGCCGGATCACCTCGCCTGACCATCTCGACCAGCGGGATCGAGTAGTCGTTCAGGAAGGACTTGACGCCGCGCGTGATCCGCTCGGCGGCGCGCCGCTGTCCCGGGGAAGTGGTGCTGTCGGTGAACCGCCGCTCCTCCGCGGGCAACGCCTTGCGCGCCGCCTGCCACGGCTGGAGGAACTCCTCCCGCCCCGTGATCACGTAGCCGCGCTGCCCTGTCTCCAGGTCGAGGAGCAGCTGCTCCATGCTGCCGGCTTCGACGAGGGCCGTCCGGGAGGCGCGCCGGGCCGAGACGGAGCTGTTCGCGTCGGAGATCGCGAACAGCAGGACGGTGAACGCCACACCGATCAGCAAGGCGAGCAGGCCGCTCGCCGCGACCGTGAGGCTCGTCAGCCCCAGCCGCCGGCCCGTTTTCTCCTGTCGTGCGCCCATGTTCCGCCTGCCCGTGAATGGATTGAGACACCTAGAGTGTGCAATGTATCCACGGGCGAGCAGAAGACATGTCCACATAGCAGGCGCGGACGCGCGCCCGCGAGATGTGCGCCCGGTGCCGTCGCCTCGTGCCGTCGGCCGGCGGTGCACCGGCTCGAAGCTCCGGCGCGCACGAACCCGGCGTGGACCACCAGGCACAGCCCTGCCGAGGGGCCTCCGGCCGTCGCCGGCTGCTCGTCGTGACCGGGGGGCTACGTCAGTGCCATGCCCTGACCGCGGCCGCCGTCGGCGCCGTGGCCGGCTCGCTCGTCCTCTGCGAGGTGCTCAGGCGCCGGGTGCTCGACCGGCCGGATCTCGTCGGCGCCGCGCGCTGTGGGCCGTAGGCGCGGGCGCCTACTCGGTGGCGGCCGGGTGGCGCCGCCCCAGCGACACGATCGGCGCCGACCCGCTGGTCCTGCCGCCGGTTCACCGCGGCGACCGCGCCGGCGGGAAGGGGACTGCCGATGAGCCGGGCCCGCACCGGCAGGTGGATCGTCTCTCGCGGCTCCGGGGCCGCGCGCAGGCCCGCGTGGTCCGATGCGGGCCTGCGCGTCGAGCGGCCCGGACTCTCCGTCGCCCGTGGCCTCACCGCTGTCCTGGCCCGCACCGGCCGGGCCCTGCCCGCCCGCACCGGCGGGCTCCTGGACGCGGGTCCCACTCCGGGACCGGCTGATTCCAGCCGGGCGTCGCTTGCGCGGCGGCCACGCGCCGGCCGCGGACTTCAGCGCCGCGGCCACCCTCGCCTGCCCGCCCTGCCGCGCCACTGCGACCTGGGGCGCTCACCCGCGGGCGCCGGAAAGCCGGCGGCGGGCAGGCGCTGGGAGAACTCCGTGCCGATCGGACGGGCGCAGGACGAGACGCCGACCGCAGCGCACCGGGCGGACCGGGTCCTCAAGCCACATCACCGTGACGTCCCAGGGCGCCGCCGTAGGTGTGAACCGCACACGCCGGGACTCGTTCCAGCGCACACCTCAACCGTCACTCGGACCGCCGCGCAAGGTGTCGAGGGGCGCATATCGCGCAAACATGTGATGTCGGCCCCAGCGGGTCATGTCTACCTTTTCGAGCGAATACATGTCCGCGGTCACGGTCCGTCCCCGAGGAGAGACCCATGCGCGCAGTCACCTATGCCACCTGGCCGGCCCTCGCCGCGGCCGCGGCCCTCACCCTCACCGCCTGCGGCGGCGGTGGCGGATCGGACGGCGGCGGCAGCGGCGACGCCGTCCTCAGCGCGGTCTGGGGCGATCCGCAGAACCCGCTGGAGCCGGCCAACACCAACGAGGTGGAGGGCGGCAAGGTGCTCGGCATGATCTTCCGGGGGCTGAAGCAGTACGACCCCAGAACCGGCAAGGCCGAGAACGCGCTGGCCGAGAGCATCACCACCAAAGACTCGCGGACCTTCACCATCAAGGTCAAGAAGGGCTGGAAGTTCAGCAACGGCGAGCCCGTCACGGCCAAGTCCTTCGTCGACGCCTGGAACTACGGCGCGAGCCTGAAGAACAACCAGAAGAACGCCTACTTCTTCGGCTACATCGACGGCTACGACAAGGTCCACCCCGACAGCGGGAAGCAGACCGCCGACACGCTCTCCGGCCTCAAGGTCGTCGACGACCACACCTTCACCGTCAAGCTCAGCCAGAAGTTCTCCACGTTCCCCGACACCCTCGGCTACGTGGCGTTCGCGCCCCTGCCGAAGGCGTTCTTCACCGACCACGCCGCCTGGCTGGCCAAGCCGGTCGGCGACGGCCCGTACACCATCAAGTCGTACACCAAGGGCTCCGAGATGCAGCTGCGCAAGTGGGACGCCTACCCCGGCGCCGACAAGGCCCAGAACGCCGGTGTGGACCTGAAGGTGTACACCGACAACAACACGGCCTACACCGACCTGCTGGCCGGCAACCTCGACCTCGTCGACGACGTCCCGGCCCAGCAGCTGACCAACGTGCACCGGGATCTGGGCAACCGCTACCTGAACACCCCCGCAGGCATCATCCAGACCCTCGCCTTCCCGTTCTACGACAAGGGCTGGAACACCCCCGGTGCCGCGAAGGTCCGCAAGGGCCTGTCGATGGCGGTCAACCGCGCGCAGATCACCAAGACGATCTTCCAGAACACCCGCACCCCCGCCACCGACTGGACCTCCCCCGTCCTCGGCGCGAGCGGCGGCTACCGGAAGGGGCTGTGCGGCGACGCCTGCGACTACGACCCGGCCGAGGCGAAGAAGCTCATCAAGGAGGGCGGCGGCATCCCCGGCGGCCAGCTCAAGATCACGTACAACGCGGACACCGGCTCGCACAAGGAGTGGGTGGACGCGGTGTGCAACTCCATCAACAACGTCCTCGGCGACGACAAGGCCTGCGTCGGCTCCCCGGTCGGCACCTTCGCCGACTTCCGCAACCTGATCGGCCAGGACAAGCTGACCGGGCCGTTCCGGGCCGGCTGGCAGATGGACTACCCGCTGATCCAGGACTTCCTCCAGCCGCTGTACTACACGAACGCCTCCTCCAACGACGGCAAGTGGTCGAACAAGCAGTTCGACAAGCTCGTCGACGAGGCCAACGCGCAGACCGACCCGCACCGCGCCGTCCAGCTCTTCCAGCAGGCGGAGGGCGTCGTGCGGGACAACATGGCGGCCATCCCGCTGTGGTACCAGAACGGCAGCGCCGGCTGGTCCGACCGGCTCTCGCACGTCGCGCTGGACCCGTTCAGCGTCCCCGTCTACAACGAGATCAAGGTCGGCTGATCCGCGTGGGGCGGTATGTGGTCCGGCGGCTGCTCCAGATGATCCCGGTGTTCATCGGGGCCACGCTGCTGATCTTCCTGATGGTGAACGTGCTGGGCGACCCGGTCGCGGGCCTGTGCGGCGACAAGGCCTGCGACCCGGCCACCGCCGCCCGCCTCAAGCGCGAGTTCGGCCTCGACAGGCCGGTGCTGGAGCAATACGTGACCTACATGGGCCATGTCTTCACCGGTGACTTCGGCACCGCCTTCAACGGCGAGAAGGTCATCGACCTGATGGGCAGCGCCTTCCCGGTCACCATCCGGCTGACGATCGTGGCGATCCTCTTCGAGATCGTCCTCGGCCTCGGCCTCGGCGTCCTCACCGGTCTGCGCCGGGGCCGCCTGCTCGACACGGCCGTGCTGCTGCTCACCCTGATCGTCATCTCCGTGCCGACGTTCGTCACCGGCCTGCTGCTCCAGTTGCTGTTCGGCGTCGAGTGGCGCTGGATCTCCCCGTCGGTGTCCCCGCAGGCGGCCTTCGGCGAGCTGATCGTGCCCGGCCTGGTGCTCGCCTCGGTGTCGCTGGCCTACGTCACCCGGCTGACCCGGACCTCCCTCGCGGAGAACCTGCGCGCCGACTACGTGCGGACCGCGATCGCCAAGGGCCTGCCCCGGCACCGGGTCATCGTCCGGCACCTGCTGCGCAACTCCCTCATCCCGGTGGTCACGTTCATCGGCACGGACATCGGGGCGCTGATGGGCGGGGCGATCGTCACCGAGCGGATCTTCAACATCCACGGGGTCGGCTACCAGCTCTACCAAGGGATCCTGCGCCAGAACACCCAGACGGTCGTCGGTTTCGTCACCGTCCTCGTCCTCGTCTTCCTGGCGGCCAACCTGCTCGTCGACCTCCTGTACGCCGTACTCGACCCGAGGATCCGCTATGCCTGAGCAACCGCCGTACGAACCCGAGGGCGCCGTCGCCGGGACCGGCACGGGCGGCGCGATGGACCTCGCGGCGAGCGAGGCCCGCTCCCTGGAGCCGGTGACCGCCGACCCCCAGGGCAAGCCGCGCGGCCTCTGGTCGGACGCCTGGCGCGACCTGCGCCGCAACCCGGTGTTCATCGTCTCAGGGCTGGTGATCCTCTTCCTCGTGGTCATCTCCGTCCGGCCGTCGCTGATCGCGTCGGGCAACCCCCTCGCGTGCGACCTGGCCAAGGCGCAGCAGGGCTCACAGCCGGGCCACCCGTTCGGGTACGACGGCCAGGGCTGCGACGTCTTCACGCGCACCGTGTACGGCGCCCGCACCTCGGTCACCGTGGGCGTCCTCGCCACCCTCGGGGTCGCGGTCCTGGGCTCCGTGCTCGGCGGCCTCGCGGGCTTCTTCGGTGGCATCTGGGACGCGATCCTGTCCCGGATCACCGACGTCTTCTTCGCGATCCCGGTCGTCCTCGGCGGTCTGGTGCTGCTGTCGGTGATCACCAGCAACACCGTCTGGCCGGTGATCGGCTTCATGGTGCTGCTCGGCTGGCCGCAGGTGTCCCGGATCGCGCGCGGCTCGGTCATCACCGCCAAACAGAACGACTACGTCCAGGCCGCCCGCGCCCTGGGCGCCTCCAGCTCCCGCCTGCTGCTGCGGCACATCGCGCCGAACGCCGTGGCCCCGGTGATCGTCGTGTCGACCATCGCGCTGGGCACCTACATCTCCCTGGAGGCGACCTTGTCCTACCTCGGAGTCGGGCTCAAGCCACCGACCGTGAGCTGGGGCATCGACATCTCCGCGGCCTCGCCCTACATCCGCAACGCCCCGCACATGCTCCTGTGGCCGGCGGGCGCGCTCGCGATCACGGTGCTGGCCTTCATCATGCTCGGCGACGCGGTGCGCGACGCCCTCGACCCGAAACTGAGGTGAGTCGTCGTCATGCTGCTCGAAGTGCGTGACCTGCACGTGGAGTTCCGGACCCGGGACGGGGTCGCCAAAGCGGTCAACGGCGTGTCCTACGGCGTCGACGCGGGCGAGACCCTCGCGGTGCTCGGCGAATCGGGGTCGGGCAAGTCGGTGACCGCCCAGGCCGTGATGGGCATCCTCGACACACCGCCGGGCCGGATCACCGGCGGCCAGATCCTCTTCCAGGGCAAGGACCTGCTGAAGCTGAAGGAGAGCGAGCGGCGCCGGGTGCGCGGCGCGCAGGTGGCGATGATCTTCCAGGACGCGCTGTCGTCGCTCAATCCGGTGCTGCCGGTGGGGGACCAGCTCGGCGAGATGTTCGTGGTGCACCGGGGGATGTCGAAGAAGGACGCGCGGGCCAGGGCCGTCGAGCTGATGGACCGGGTGCGGATCCCGGCGGCGAAGGAGCGGGTCGGGCAGTACCCGCACCAGTTCTCCGGCGGCATGCGCCAGCGCATCATGATCGCGATGGCGCTCGCGCTGGAACCGGCCCTGATCATCGCCGACGAGCCCACCACCGCGCTGGACGTGACGGTGCAGGCCCAGGTGATGGACCTGCTCGCGGAGCTGCAGCGCGAGTACCGGATGGGACTGATCCTCATCACGCACGACCTGGGCGTGGTCGCGGACGTGGCGGACCGGATCGCGGTGATGTACGCGGGCCGGATCGTGGAGCAGGCACCGGTGCACGACATCTACAAGACGCCCGCCCACCCCTACACCAGGGGTCTGCTGGAGTCGATCCCGCGCCTGGACGCCAAGGGCCGGGAGCTGTACGCCATCAAGGGTCTGCCGCCCAACCTCATGGACATCCCGCCGGGCTGCGCCTTCCACCCGCGGTGCCCGATGGCCCGGGACGTGTGCCGTACCGACGCACCCGCCCCGCAGCAGGTGGGCGACCACCGGGTGAGTGCTTGCCACTTCTGGAGGGAGTGCCTCGATGTCTGAGCCGATCCTGGAAGTCAGCGGGCTCGTCAAGCACTATCCGCTCACCCAGGGCATCCTGGTCAGGAAGCAGGTCGGTGCCGTCAGGGCCGTCGACGGCGTCGACTTCACCCTCGACAAGGGGGAGACCCTCGGCATCGTGGGGGAGTCGGGCTGCGGCAAGTCCACGGTCGCCAAGATGCTGGTCAGCCTGGAGCGGCCGACGGCCGGCGCAATCCGGTACAAGGGCGAGGACATCACCAGGCTCTCGGGCCGGGCCCTGAAGGCCGTACGCCGCAACATCCAGATGGTGTTCCAGGACCCGTACACCTCCCTCAACCCCCGCATGACGGTGGGCGACATCGTCGGGGAGCCGTACGAGATCCACCCCGAGGCGGCCCCGAAGGGCGACCGGCGCCGCAGGGTCCAGGAACTCCTCGACGTCGTCGGCCTCAACCCCGAGTACATCAACCGCTACCCCCACCAGTTCTCCGGCGGCCAGCGCCAGCGCATCGGCATCGCCCGCGGTCTGGCGCTGCGCCCGGAGATCATCGTGGCCGACGAGCCGGTCTCGGCGCTCGACGTCTCCGTCCAGGCGCAGGTCATCAACCTGCTCGACCGGCTGCAGAGCGAGTTCGACCTGTCGTACCTCTTCATCGCGCACGACCTGTCGATCGTGCGGCACATCTCCGACCGGGTCGCGGTGATGTACCTCGGGCGGATCGTGGAGACCGGCACCGACGCCGAGATCTACGACCGTCCCACCCACCCCTACACCCAGGCGCTGCTGTCCGCCGTGCCCGTCCCGGACCCGGAGGCCAGGGATGACCGGGAGCGGATCATCCTCACCGGAGACGTGCCCTCCCCGACGAACATCCCCTCCGGCTGCCGGTTCCGCACCCGCTGCTGGAAGGCCCGCGAACGCTGCGCCGTCGACGTCCCCGTGCTCGCGGTCCCGGAGCCGTTCCGGCACACGACCGGCCCCACCGCCCACGCCTCCGCCTGCCACTTCGCCGAGGAGTGGACAACCGGGCCTGCCGTGTAGGGACTTCCTCATCCCGTCCGCGTCCCGATCGTGGGGTGTGCCCCATGGCGGCGGAGGCCGTGCGGCGGGAGAGTGGAGGTGTTCGGTTCGGACGTTCGGTTCACATGTGATCCGGGCCGTGCCGGATCCCGGCGATCGGACACACCTGACCGCCTAGGACCATGTGTGGCGCAGCGGCCCCGTCCCCCCGGGGGCTGACCGCCACCTTCCCCGCGGTGCGGGCCCGGTGTCTGCGGCACCGGGCCCGCACCCACGTCGGCCGGTCCGTCGGACAACGGAGCGGGGCGGACCGGGGCCCACCGGTTCAGTCGACCTGGGCGGTGGCCTGGTCGGCGAGGCGCTGCGCGAGTTCGCCCAGCCGGGCGGGGTCGCGCTTGAGTGCCCAGACGCCCAGGAAGTCGATGAGGTCGAAGAACGTGTCGTCGCTCTCGATCTTCCGGTCCAGCAGCATCGCGAGGGAGCCAGGCTCGTCGTACGGCAGGGTCCGGGCGGCCTGCCCGTTGGCGGCCGGGGTCGGGGCGCCGCCGGAGGGGGCGGCGGCCGTGGCCGCAGGGGCGAGGGGCGGGACCGGCTTCGACGGCACCGGGGAGGGGACGGCGGGTGACGCCTCCGCTTCCGGGCCCGCCTCGACGCTGCCCACCGGTGCCGGCGGCGCCTGGACGGTGTCGGCGGCGGCTGCCGGGATCCGTGGTGCCTGGACCGTCTCGGCGGTGGGTGCCTGGGCCCGTGGTGCCTGGACCGTCTCGGCGGTCGCCGGTGCCGGCGGCTGGACGGTGCCGGAGGCGGCTGCCTGGGGCGGCGGCGCCTGGACCGGTACCGTCGGCGGTTCGTCGCGCACCGCCGGCGCCGCGGCCTCGGTGACCTGTCCGGCACCGGACACGGCCGGGTAGCCGTGCTCGGCCGCGCCGGAGTCGGCCGCCGCCGATTCCGCCTGGCGAGCGACCTTGCGGGCCGCCTTCTCCGCCTCCTTGCGGGCGCGTTCGGCCTTGAGCGCTTCGAGTGCCGCCATCTGCTGGTCGGCCGGCTTGTTGCCGACGGCGCGCAGCAGGTCGATGGGCTCCTGGCCGATCCGCGCCTGGAGTTCGGGGGTGAGCGTGAGCAGCGCCAGCCGTTGCGACACCCAGCCCTGGGAGCGGTGCAGCCGCTTGGCCAGTGCCGTCTGGCTGCCGTGGATGGCGAGCAGCCGCTGGAGGGCCCGGGCCTCGTCGAGTTCCTCCAGGTCCTGCCGGTGGATGTTCGCGACCAGCGCGGATTCGAGCAGCTCCTCCGACGTGCTGCCCTGCTCGTCGCTCACCATGACCTTGACGGTGGCGAGGCCGGCCTCGCGGGCGGCGGCCAGGCGGCTGCTGCCGTCGATGACGACATGGGTGGTGTTCGGCTCCAGGTCGCCCGCACGGTCCGGGTTGGCCGCGAGATAGGCGTCGCGGTTCATGACCGTGATGGCCTGCTTCTGGCCGTGGGTCCTCAGGCTGCCCGCGAGGTCGGTCAGATCGCCCAGCTGCGAGCGGGGGTTGTCCGGGTTGGGGCTGATCTGGTGGACGGGCAGCTCGTTGGGCGGAGCCACGCCCTCGGTCGGCACTCCGGTCGCGGCGGCCACGGCCTGCCGGCGTGCGCTGACGGGCCGGGCGCCGCCGAAACGTCCGGCGCCCAGCTGGTCGGCCTTGCTCATGAGATCTCCCGGGCCAGTGCGCGCATCCCGATGGCCTGCTGTGACTTGGGGGCGTAGGACAGCAGGGGCTGTTTCATGCGGACCGCTTCCTTCTGTTCCTTCAGGTCGCCGATCAGTCCCACCACCCTCGGATCCTTTATGTCGACCCAGCCTTGGAGCGAGGAGGTGGCGATGTAGCCGCGGCGCGAGTCGTACAGGTTGACGACGATACCGAGGTAGTCGATGTCGATCTGGAGGTCGTCGCGCAGGTCGTCGATCTGCGTGGTGAGCAGTTCGTAGGCGTCGGCCGAACTGTCCTCGGCCTGCACGACGATGAGCGCACCGGACTGACCGGGCTTCTCGCCGTCGCGCCGCCTGCCGTAGTAGGCGGCGGCGTCCATGCTGAGGCCCAGGCTGGGCGGGCAGTCGACGATGATGACGTCGTAGTCCGCCTCCAGCGGGGCGAGCGCCCGCTCCAGCGCGGCCTCGCGGGCGCGTACGGCGGACAGCCGCACGTCGAGGAGGAAGGCGTCGTTGCAGGCGGGCAGCAGGTGCAGCCGGTCGCCGAAGGTCTCCTCGTCGATGGGCACGATGAGGTCGCGCAGGTCGCCCTTGGGGTCGCCCGCCATGTGGTTGGTGAGGCTGTCGCCGTTCATCGGCAGGGGGGCGGCGCCGAGCTGGTTGGTGAGGTGGCACTGGGGGTCGAAGTCCACCAGCAGGACCCGCATGCCGAGGCCGGGCAGGTTCTCGATCTCCAGGGGCTCGTCCTCGCCCTCCTCGGCCTCGCTGGCCCGCAGTGCCTTGGCGAGCGCCTTCGACACGCGCACGGCGTGCAGGGCGTTGGGGGACTCGGCGAGCGCCTCGCCGACGCCGGCCGTGATGGCGGTCTTGCCCACCCCGCCCTTCTGGTTGCAGACGATGATGCGCCGGGTGACGCTGGGCCGCTCGACGTCGGGCGCCGGGTTGGAGTCCAGCCACAGCTTGACGGACTGGGCGAGTCCCTGGATGAGGGAGACGCTGCGGTCCGCCGCCACCTTCCGGAACGTCTCCCACTGTCCGGGCGGGAGGAAGGTGGAGAAGGAGTCGGCGCCCGCGGTGTCGACGGGTTCGGTGGCCGAGGCGAGGGCGCACCAGTCCCTGATGCCCTGTTCCACGGCCGTCTGGATCTCGATGCCGTGCTGGGCGGCTCTGACTTTCAGGTCCTGCCGTAGCTGTCCCGGCAGCTTGGAGACGACCTTGTCGCGGTCGCCGGAGGAGGCTGGAGAACTCATGGGGGTACCTTACTAACGCTCGTGATCGTTCGCGTCGCCGACACGTTAGTTAAGCCGACTGCCTGACGGCCCGTACGGCCCGTCACGACGGCCCGGGGACGTCGTTCGCGCGCCATGTCCCCGGAGGGGCAACGGAGTTCGCCGACCCAGGGACCGTTCTCCCCGCACCGACCGCGGCGCCGGCCGCGACCCGTGTCGGGCCGCGGCCGGCGCCGCGTCGCTCAGGCCCGCCGCAGTCGCAGCGTCACCAGCTCGAACGGCCGCAGCCGTACGGTGATCCGGTCGCCGTCCCGGTCCGGGGCGGTCGCGGTGGACACCGGGCGCTCCAGCAGGTCCGTCACCGTCACCTCCGCGACCTCGAAGCCGGCCGTGAGCGTGGCCCGCGCCCGGCCGCCGTGCGCCTCGTGGAAGCGGACCACCACGTCCCCGCTGCCGTCGTCGGCGAGCTTCACCGCCGTGAGCACGACCGCGTCGTCGTCCACGGTGACCAGCGGAGCGACCTCGTGGGCGCCGGTCAGACGCCGTTCCGGCAGATTGACGCGCCAGCCCTCGCGCACCGCGTCCCCGATCCCGGCGCCGGGCACCAGGGCGTGCCGGAAGCGGTGGACGCCCTGGTCGGTCTCCGGGTCGGGGAAGCGAGGGGCACGCAGCAACGACACCCGGACCGTCGTGGTCGTACCGCGGTCGCCGTCGGACCGCACGGTCCGGGTCACGTCATGGCCGTACGTCGAGTCGTTGACGACGGCGACGCCCCAGCCGGGCTCCTCCAGGTGGACGAAGCGGTGGTTGCAGGCCTCGAACTTGGCCGCCTCCCACGAGGTGTTGGTGTGGGTCGGCCGGTGGAAGTGCCCGAACTGCGTCTCGGAGGCGTACCGCTCGGCGTGCAGGTCCAGCGGGAAGGCCAGCTTGAGGAACTTCTCCGTCTCGTGCCAGTCGACCTCGGTGTCGATGACCAGCCGCCGCTCGTCCGCCCGCAGCGACAGCACCTGGGTGACCCGGGAGTCGCCGAAGGCCCGGACGACCCGCACCGACGCCCCGTCGTCGCCCGGCAGCACCGACTCGGCGTCGGTGAGGTCGGTGACGGTGTTGCGGTAGAACTCGTCGACGTCCCAGGCGTCCCACATGTTCGGGAAGTCGGGGTGCAGCTGGAGCAGGTTGGCGGCCCGCCCCGGCGCGACCGTCTCCCGGCCGGCCGCGATGTCGTACGCCGACACCACCAGGCCCCGGGCGTCGACCTCGATCCGCAGCAGACCGTTGTCCAGCGTGAACCCACCGCTCGCGCGCGCCGTGAGCGTGGTGCCGCCGGTCACGGCCGGGGTCGCGGCGCCGCCCGCCGGGACACCGTGACGGGCGTGCGGGGCCGCGTTGAAGACCAGCTCGGTGCCGCCCTCGCCGGCCAGGGCACGCTGGGCGCCCTCGATGATCGCGGTCAGCTCGGCGGCGACGCGGTCGTACGTCGCCCGTGCCTCCCGGTGCACCCAGGCGATGGACGAGCCCGGCAGGATGTCGTGGAACTGGTGCAGCAGGACCGTCTTCCAGATCCGGTCCAGCTCCTCGTAGGGGTAGGGGAAGCCGGTGCGCACGGCCGCGGTGGCCGCCCACAGCTCCGCCTCGCGCAGCAGGTGCTCGCTGCGCCGGTTGCCCTGCTTGGTCTTGGCCTGGCTGGTGAGGGTGGCGCGGTGCAGTTCGAGGTACAGCTCGCCCACCCAGACCGGCGGCTCGGGATACTCGGCCTCGGCCTTCTCGAAGAACGCGCGCGGGGTCTCCCACTCGACGGTCGCCGAGCCTTCGAGGTCGCGCAGCCGGGCCGCCTTGGCGACCATCTCGCGGGTGGTGCCGCCGCCTCCGTCACCCCAGCCGGTGGGCGCGAGCGAGTGCCGGGCCCGGCCCTTGTCCTTGAAGTTCTTCGCCGCGTGGGCGATCTCGCTGCCCTTCATGGAGCAGTTGTAGGTGTCGACGGGCGGGAAGTGCGTGAAGATCCGGGTGCCGTCGATGCCCTCCCACTGGAAGGTGTGGTGGGGGAACTTGTTCGTCTGCGACCAGGAGATCTTCTGCGTCAGCAGCCACTTGGAGCCGGCCGCCTTGATGATCTGCGGCAGGCCCGCGGCGAAGCCGAAGGTGTCGGGCAGCCAGGCCTCCTCGTTCTCGACGCCGAACTCTTCGAGGAAGAACCGCTTGCCGTGCACGAACTGCCGGGCCATCGCCTCCGAACCGGGCATGTTGGTGTCCGACTCCACCCACATCCCGCCGGCCGGCACGAACCGGCCCTCCGCGACGGCCTTCTTCACCCGCGCCCACACCTCGGGCCGGTGCTCCTTCACCCACGCCCACTGCTGCGCCTGGGACATGGCGAAGACGAACTCCGGCTCGTCCTCGATCAGCGCGGTCATGTTGGACGTCGTACGGGCCACCTTGCGCACCGTCTCCCGCAGCGGCCACAGCCAGGCGGAGTCGATGTGCGCGTGCCCGACGGCGCTGATGCGGTGCGCGGACGGCACGGCGGGGGCCGACAGGACGCCGGTGAGCTGCTGCCGGGCCCGGTCCGCCGTGCCGTTCACGTCCTGGAGGTCGACCGCGTCCAGCGCCCGGTCGACGGCGCGCAGGATGTCCCAGCGGCGCGCGGAGTCCACCGGCAGCTCGGCCATCAGCTCGCCGAGCACCTCCAGGTCCAGCACCAGCTGCCACACGGTCTCGTCGAACACGGCGAGGTCCATGCGGGTCAGGGTGTACTGCGGCTCGCTGCCGGCGGTCTCCTTGTCGCCCAGCTGGGTCGGCAGGAAGGGGTGGTAGTCCAGGATGACCGGGTTGGAGGCCGCCTCGATGTGCAGCCGCACCTCCTCGCCGCCCGCCACGGGCGCCCCGATCCGCACCCACTGGTTGCGCGGGTTCAGGCCCTTCACCGGCGTGCCGTCGGGCCGGTAGACCAGGCCCTCGCACTGGAAACCGGGCATGTTCTCGTCGAAGCCGAGGTCCAGCAGGGCCTCGACGGTCCTGCCCGCCCACGCCTGCGGCACGGTGCCCGTCACCCGGAACCAGCTGGTGCCCCACGGAGCACCCCACCGGGCGCCCACCTCGATCGGCTCGGGTTCGGCGGCCAGGCCCTCCGCGACCGGCACCGGCTCCCCGGGCGCGTGCCACACCGCTACCTGGAGCGGTACGGACTCGGGGTACACGGCGGGGCGGATGCGTTCGTCGAGGACCCGCTTGAGGCGGGCTTCCACCAGAGTGCGGTCGTCATGCATGCGGGATGCTCCGTTGGTCGTACGTGAAGAGGCTGGTTACCAGGGTGGGTGACGGGCGCGGGTGTTTCACGCGGAATCGGACGCCCGCGCCGTTCCCGCCCCCGCTGCGGGAAGCACCTGCCCGGCCGTGACCACCTCGGTGATGCCACGCGCCCGGAGATGGTCCGCGTCGTCGGCGCGGACGTCGAGGACGGTGGTGGGCCGGGCCCCGTCGGCGGTCAGCCGGAAGAAGGCGTCGTACAGGGCCCCGCCCGGAGCGAGCGCCGTACGCCCCTCGGGATCGGCGGGTACGACGAGGGCGGTCGTGCGCGGTGCCGGGGTGCGGTGGGTCCGGCGGGCCGCGTCGGCGAGCACCCGCGCGATGTCCTTCGGCCGCCGGTCGTTGGTCAGCAGGCCGAGGCTGTACTCCAGCTCCGGGAAGTCCGCCAGGCCGCGCGAGACGTCGTGGGAGCACCACCAGGTGACGCCCCACAGGTTGGGGCAGTCCAGGGCGTTGGCGACGGTCGCCTCGGCGAAGGCGGCCGCGTGCTCGGCGGGCACCAGGGGCGCGGGGGCGCCGACCTCCTGGAGCCACACCGGCCGGTGCGGGTCGTCCGCCCACGCCTTGCTCAGCTCGACCAGGTAGGCGGCGTGGTGCTCGCTGGGTACGGAGGTACGGCCGTGACGCTGGGCGGTGCCGTTGAACACCCAGGAGTGGACCGCGGTGACGCCGCCGTACCGGGCGGCCTGCGCCGGGGTGAACGGCATGTCGTGCTGGTACCAGGTGGCGTCGTACTCGGCGTGCAGGTGCAGCCGGCCGGGGGCGCCCTCCTCGCACGCGGCGAGCATGCGCTCCAGCCAGGTGTCGATCTGCTCGGGCGTGGCCCGGTCGGGGTCGGGATGGGGATCGGCGCTGAACTGGTTGACCTCGTTGCCGACGGTCATGCCGATGAAGTTGGGCCGGTCGGCGAGGGCGGCGGCGAGGGTGCGCAGGTAGGCGGCCTGACCGTCGATGACGTCGGGGTCGGTGAACAGGTTGCGGCGGTGCCAGGTGCGGGTCCAGGCGGGCAGGAAGTCGAAGCTGGACAGGTGGCCCTGGAGGCCGTCCACGTTCACGTCCAGGCCGCGTTCGGCGGCGGCGTCGGCGAGGGTCACGAGCTGCTCCACCGCTCGCGGCCGGATGAGGGCCCGGTTCGGCTGGAAGTACGGCCACAGCGGGAAGACCCGGACGTGGTCCAGGCCGAGCGCGGCGATCGAGTCCAGGTCGGCGCGTACGGAGTCGAGGTCGAAGTCGAGCCAGTGGTGGAACCACCCTTCGCTGGGGGTGTAGTTGACGCCGAAGCGCACGGCAGGGGGCATGCGGATGTCCTTGAGCTGGGGGGTGGCGGGGGCTCAGCCCTTGACGGCGCCCTCGCCCACGCCGCGGAAGAAGTACCGCTGGAGGCAGGCGAAGAGGACGATGAGCGGAGCCACGGCGATGATCGTTCCCGCGGCGACCAGGCGCTGGTCGTTGGCGAAGGTGCCGTGCAGGTAGTTCAGGCCGACGGTGAGGGTGAACTTGGACGGGTCGCCGAGCACGATCAACGGCCACAGGAAGTCGTCCCAGGCGCCCATGAAGGCGAAGATCGCGACGACCGCGAGGGTGCCCCTGACGGACGGCAGCGCGATGCGCAGGAACCGCTGCCAGACGTTGGCACCGTCGACGAAGGCGGCCTCCTCGATCTCGTAGGGCAGGCTGAGGAAGGCGTTGCGCATCAGCAGCACGTTCAACGCGCCGACGCAGCCGGGCAGCACCACGCCGATCAGGGTGTTGTTCAGCTCCAGCGACCGCATGGTCGTGAACTGGGCGATGATGATGCTCTCGGCGGGCACCAGCAGCGCCAGGATGAAGACCAGGGTCACGGCGCCGCGGCCCCGGTAGCGCAGCCGGGCCAGGGCGTAGCCGGCGAGGGCGGAGCCGACGCAGTTGGTGACCACGCTGGCGACGGCGACCTTCAGGGAGTTCAGGGCGTAGTCCCAGACCGGGATGACGTCGGCGACCCGGCTGTAGTTGTGCAGGGTGGGGTGCTCGGGCAGGAACGACGGCGGGGAGCTGTAGATGTCCTCCGTCGGCCCCTTCAGCGAGGTCGACAGCTGCCACAGGAACGGGCCGATCGTCAGGGCCAGCACGGCGAGCAGCATCAGGTAGCGCAGGACGAGTTCCCAGGGCCGTACGCGGCGGCCGGTGTCGTCGGTGAGGCGAGGGCGGCGGCCGGCCCGCCGGGGGGTCCCGGTCGTGGGGTGGCCCGGGCGGGCGGTGTGCTCGCCCGGGGTGCTGAGGGTGTCGGTCATGCCTGGGCCTCGTCCTTCCGGTCCGCGCGCAGCACCAGCAGCATCAGCACCACGGTGATCAGGAAGACCACCACGGAGATGGCGGAGGCGTAGCCGACCCGGCCGGTCAGGCCGGTGCCGGTGCGCTGCACGAGCATGACCAGGGTCGTGTCCTCGCCGCCCGGTCCGCCGGTCGGGTTCGCGATCAGGTACACCTCGGAGAACACCTTGAAGGCGGAGACCGAGGAGAGCGCGGCCACCAGGACCATCGTGGACCGCAGGGCGGGCACGGTGACGCTGAGGAAGCGGCGGACCGCGCCCGCGCCGTCCACGGCGGCGGCCTCGTGCAGTTCACGCGGCACGTTCGCGAGCGCCGCCAAGTAGACGATCATGTAGTAGCCGAGGCCCTTCCACACCGTGACCGCCATGGCGCTGAGCAGGATCAGCCACTGGTCGCTGAGGAACCCGACCGGCCCGGCGCCCAGGGTCTCCAGCAGCGAGTTGATCAGACCGCGATCGTCCAGCAGCCACACCCAGATCAGGCCGACGACCACGATCGAGGCCACGACCGGGGTGTAGAAGGCGGACCGGAAGAAGGCGATGCCGGGGATGTGCTTCTGCACCAGCAGCGCGAGCAGCAACGGCAGGATCACCAGCGCCGGGACGACTCCGACGACGTACAGCGTGCTGTTGCGCAGGGCGACCCAGAACTGGTCGTCGTGGAGCATCTCACGGTAGTTGGCGAGACCGACGAAGTGACCCGGGATCAGGGTGCGACGGTCGGTGAAGGAGTTCACCACGGTCGACACGAACGGGTACAGCACGAACGCGGCGGTGACCAGCAACCCGGGCGCGGCGAACAGCCACGGACTGGTGGGCAGCTGGCGCCGCACCCGGGAGCCCCGGCGAGCAGGGGAGGAGAGGGCCACGGCGGATCAGCCCTGCTTGAGCAGCTGGTCGCAGGCCTTGACAGCGTTGTCGAGCGCCTGCTTGGGGCTCTCCTTGCCCTGGAGCGCCTTGGCGATCTCCTGCTGGAGCGCGGTCTTCATCTGGTCGCTGAACACCACCGGCGTGTAGTTCACGGCCGTCTTCAGCGACTTGGCGGCGGCCACCCGGACCCGGGTCTCGTCGGTGCCGTCCTCCTTGGTGAAGTACGGGTCGTTCAGGGAGCCGGCGGTGCTCGGGAAGATGGCGACCTGCTTGGCGAAGGCCATCTGGTTCTTCGCGTCGGTGACGAAGTGCGCGAAGGCCACGGCCGCGGGCTTCTGCTTGGACTGCGCGTTCACCATCACGTTCTGCACGTACATGTTGACGTGGCCGGTGCTGGTGATCTGGTCGGTGATGCCGATGTTCTTGTACAGGGTCGGCGCCTGCGTCTTGAAGTTCTTCAGGTCCAGCGCGCTGCCGGGGTTCATGGCGACGGCACCGGTGAGGAACTTGTGGCCGGCCGACTCGGGCGTGGCCGTCAGGGCCTGCGGGTCGAGCGCCTTGGCGTCGTACAACTCCTTGTACTTGGTGAGGAGTTCCACACCCTTGGCGTCGTTGAAGGAGAAGGCGGTGCCTTCCTTGTTCACCAGCTGGACGCCGTAGCGGCCGAAGTCCTCGACGGACGGCACGTTGGCGAGGGTGGCGACCTTGCCGTCGGTCTTCTTGGAGATCTGCAGGCCGTCCTCGAACAGTTCGGCGTACGTCTTCGGCGGCTGGTCGGGGTTGAGGCCGGCCTCCTTGAACAGGGCCTTGTTGTAGAACAGCGGCCCGGTGTTCAGGTACCAGGGGAACGCCCAGGTGCCCGGCAGGCCCGGGATGTCGGTGCTGCTCCACGCGCCCGGCAGGTACTCGCTCTTGTACTTCGCCGCCGCCTTGTCCTTGTCCAGGTTCAGGGCGAGCCCGGCCCTGGCGAGCGGGGCGGCCAGGTCGGGGGAGACGTTGACGACGTCGGGCAGCGTGCCGCCGGCCGCCTGCGCGCTGAGCTTGTCGGCGTAGCCCTCGGCGGGCTGGTCGACCCACTTCACGTGGGTGCCCGGGTACTTCTGCTCGAAGTCGGCGATGACGCCCTCGAAGTACGACTTGAAGTTCGCCCTCAGGTTCCAGGTCTGGAAGGTGATGTCGCCCTGGATCTTGCCCGAGGCGTCGCCCGACGAGCTGTCGTCGTTCCCGGAGCCGCAGGCACTCAGCGGCAGCAGGGCCGCGACGGTGACAGCGGTGGCGAGGGTTCTGCGGGATATGCGCACGGCTGGAGGCTCCTTCGGACAGCGGGCCACGGCGACGATGCCGGCCACGGGTTCAGGGGCAGACATTGCATCCTTCGGCGGAAAAATGTCAATGGATCGCGGCGAAAACTTGCTCAGGCTGAAGAAACTCGCAGGTCAGAGCGTTGAGTAAAGGCGGGGCAGGGACCTTGCCGCTGACCGCTAATGCGCTTTAGGCTGGTCTAGCTCAAGCGCATTAGTGCTCAGTGGCAGAGAATGGGAGCGGAAGTGGCGGACAAGCGTTCACCGGCGCGCCGGCCGACGATGAAGGACATCGCGCGGCGGGCCGGGGTCTCCGAGAGCGCCGTCTCCTTCGCCCTCAACGACCGGCCCGGCGTCTCCGAGGTGACCCGGGCCCGGGTGCGCCGGGTGGCCGAACAGCTCGGCTGGCGGCCGAGCACCGCCGCGCGCCAGCTGTCCGGCGAGGGCGCGGCCACAGTCGGGTTCGTGCTGGCCCGGCCCGCGCACACCCTCGGTGTGGACTCGTTCTTCCTCCAACTGGTCTCGGGCATCCAGGAGGTGCTGGCCGAACGCCATCTCGGCCTGCTCTTCCAAGTTGTAGAGGACATTGCCGACGAATGCGCGATATACCGGGCCTGGTGGGCCGAGCACCGGGTCGACGGCGTCCTCATGGTCGACCCCCGCACCGACGACCCCCGCCCCGGCCTCCTCGACGAACTCGGCCTGCCCGCGGTGGTGATCGGGGGCGCGCCGGCCGGGCTGAACCCCCGGCTGTCGGCGGTGTGGGCCGACGACGCCGGCGCGATGGCCGCGGTCGTCGGGGAACTGCACGCCCTGGGCCACCGGCGGATCGTGCACATCGCCGGCCTGCCCGGCCTCGCGCACACCCAGCGGCGGATGCGCAGCCTGCGGGCCGAGGCCGAACGGCGCGGCCTGACCGAGGTCCGCTCGGTGACCACCGACTACTCGGACGCCGAGGGGGCCGCCGTCACCCACCGGGTCCTGTCCGGACCCGACGCGCCCACCGCGCTCATCTACGACAACGACGTGATGGCGGTCGCCGGGGTGGCCGCCGCGGCCGAACTCGGCTTCTCGGTGCCCGAGGACGTGTCGGTGGTCGCGTGGGAGGACTCCGCGCTGTGCCGGATGGTCAAGCCCTGGCTGTCCGCGCTGTCCCGGGACAGCGTGGCCTTCGGCCGCACCGCCGCGCGAGAGCTGCTCTGGCTGCTGGACGGGTCCTCACCGGGCACGGTCCAGGTACCGCTCCCGAAACTGATCGCCCGCCAGAGCACGGGGCCTGCACGGGGGGAGTGAGTGCGGGGCGGGGTTCGCCGATCCGGGTGGGGTGCTTGAGCGGGGGGTTGGTACCGCCGGTCCGTGTGGGTGCGGGGCGGGGGCGGGTACGCCAGTGCACGTGGGGGCTTGAATCCAGTACGGTTCCGCCGGTCCCGGTGGGGGCTTGAGTGCGCGCGCCACCACCGCCCCGCCGGTGACCAGCGCGACCGCCAGCCGTTGGGCCGGGGCGAGGGAGTGCGCTGGGCGGGTACCGCCGGTCCGGGTGGGGCGCTTGAACGTGGGGTCGGTACCGCCGGTCCGCGTGGGTGTGTGCGTCGGGGGTGGGTACACCGGTGCGCGTGGGGGTTTGGGCCCAGTGCGGTACCGCGGTCTGGGTGGGGCGCTTGAGTGCGGGGTGGGTACCGCCGGTCCTGGTGCGGTGCGTGGGTCGGGGGCGGGTACGCCGGTGCGCGTCGGGGCTTGAGTTCAGTGCGGTACTGCGATCCGCGTGGGGTGCTTGAGTGCGGGGTTTGTATCGCCGATCCACGCCGGGGGCTTGGGTCGGGGTGGGCACAGCCGGTCCACGTCAGGAGCTGGACGGGTGTGATTTGCTCGCTCGCTGTACGTGTGCCGTCGTAGCGGGCGGGGACGCGGCAAGCGGGGCCGAGCCCCGCACGGTGCCCGGCCCTCTCGCCGCCGGGGTGGCCGGGGGAGTGGCCCGGCCGCCTTCTCCGTCATGTCGCGCCGGCCGGCGGCCCGGCCCACCCGCGCTTGGCCGCGGCGCGGCGCCCTTGTCGGTTACAACCGTCGCCTCGGACTGGACGGCCTTCTCAACGCTTGACGTCGTAGATGCGGTTGGTGGGGGTCTCGACGGCGAGCCGCCAGCCGTGCAGACCCACCTCGGCGGCGATCGCCTGGAGGGCTTCCGGCCCCGGGTGGTTGCCGAGCGCGTGCGGGCCGCCCTGCGACATGGCCGCCGGCAGGCACAGGACAGCCGAGGTGGAGGCGAAGGACCGGCCGATCGGGTTGATGTTCTCCCCGGGCTCGGCCGACACGTTCGGCTCGACGACGAGGCAGCTTCCGTCGTCCGCGAGGGCCTTCTCGGCGCGCTGGAGTGCCGCACCGGGATCGCCGAGATCGTGGAGGCAGTCGAGGAACGTGATGAGGTCGTAGTCGCCACCGGGGAAGTCCTGCGCGGCGGCGACCTCGAAGGTCACCCGGTCGGCGACGCCCTCGTCCTCGGCCAGCTTGCGGGCCGTTTCGATGGAGGGCTCGTGGAAGTCGAAGCCGTGGAAGCGGGACTGCGGAAAGGCCTTTGCCATGAGCACCGTCGAGTGGCCGAAGCCGCATCCCACGTCGGCGACCGAGGCGCCTCGCCGGAGCTTGGCCTCGACGCCCTCCAGGGCGGGCAGCCATTCCTGGACGAGGACCGCGTCGTATCCGGGCTTGAAGAAGGCGGCGACGCCCTCCGCCAGTTCCGGCCCGTAGTCCCGCCAGCTCACGCCGCCACCGTCGCGGTACGCGTCCGCCAGTGCCGCTTCGGCGCCGTAGAGGGCCTTCAGCATGGTGAAGCCACCGCCGACATACGTCGGCAGGGAGGAGTCGGCCAGTACCGCCGCGTGCTCTTCCGGAAGGACATACGTGTTGGTCCGCGGGTCGTGCACCACATACGCACCGGCGACCTGCGCCGCCAGCCACTCCCGGACGTACCGCTCGACGAGTCCCGTCTTCTCGGCCAGCTCGTCCGAGGTGAGCGCCCCCGCACCCGACATCGCCCGGTACAGCCCGAGGCGGACGCCCAGAGACGTCGACACCCCCGCGAAGGCGGCCGCCTGGTCGGCGACCACCCGCTCCAGGAACTCCATCACGCGATTCTCATCCGACATGTGCACGTACTTCCGTCCGGCGCCGCCGCGAAGCGGCCGCGCTGCTGAGGGCAGGTGGTGGCGAGGAAAAACCTCTCATTCTGCAAACGTGTCGGAGTTCCTCCTGGTTCACACCGCCCGCCGGACAGGCTGCCGGCCGGGGCGGTGTCGCCGCCCCGGCCGGGTCATGAGGAGGGTCGGCGGGTCACCGGGTGATGAGGTAGGCCCGTTCGATCGTCTGGACCAGCGTGTTGCCCTGGGCGTCGGTCAGCCTGGCCCGCAGGGACACGGAGCCTGCCGTGGCCGGGTGCTTCAGCGACAGGTGGGTGCCGCCGACGGCCTCGGCGGGCTGCCAGGTGTTCCCCTCGTCGTACGACACCTCGAAGGCGAGCTTCCTGGGCTGCTGCCCGGCGGCGGCACCCTCGATGCGGAACGGCACGTCGAACCTCTGACCGGCCTTCGCGGTGCTGGCCAGGGTCAGCCTGGGGTGGAAGCGCACCACGGACAGCGGCAGCGCGGACCAGGCGCCCTCGGGTGTCTCGTGGGAGCGGAAGGTCCATTCCGTCCTGACACGGGTGCTGACCGGCGTGCTCGCCGGGTCACGGGAGGTGTCCAGGGTCAGCTTGTACGCGCTGTCCCCGGCGGGAACGGTGTAGGTGGCGACGTCGTCGGTCGGGGAGATGCCGTGCGGGTCGGAGATCTCCTTGCCGTCGGCCTGGAGCGAGGTCTCCGCCGGGGCGCCGGCGATGGTGTTCCAGTGCCCGGCACCGTCGTTGAACTGTGGCAGGTAGGCACTGATGACGTTCCCGTTCCGCGCGATGCCGGGCGTGAACGCGGACGGCGCGGTGCCCGTACCGCCCAGGGCCGGGCCGAAGACGCCGACGTTGAACCGCTCGGCGTACCTCCTGCCGGCCTGGTACGTCCTCGTGCTCCAGAGCTGGGCGTCGGGGCCGTCGCCCGCAAGGACGATGAAGTTCCACTTGATCCTGTCGCCGAGGACGTAGTCGGTGCCGCGCAGCGGGAGGTCCACCGTGACGGGGGAGCCGAGGGAGGTGAACTCTCCGCCGGGTGCGAAGGTCTGGGCCAGGATGTCCGCCCTCTTCCCGGTGGCGGGTGAGCCGACCCGGAGATCGACCGTGGCGAGCTGCTTCCACTCGACCGTGGCGTCGAAGCCGCCCAGCCGGCCGGTGCGTTTCCAGGCCAGATGGTAGTTCACCGGCGTGCCAGTGTCCTGGTGGCTCCAGGTGCCCGAGTACTGGGCGAAGGCCTGGTCCGCGGGCAGGGCGGACCCGAGCTGTCCGACCGTGAAGCTCTGGAAACCGGGGAAGCCGTAACTGACGAGGCCCTTGTCCAGGCCGTCGCCCCGCTGCCAGCCGACGACGAGCCCGGCGTCGATGTTCTTGGCCGTCGGATCGGGCAGGGTGGCCTGGACCGGCCGGGTCTGCCGGGCGTCGATGGTGACGGTGGTGTCCGCGTCCAGCCGCATCCTCGGCTGGAACACCAGCGCGTGGGTGGCGGAGTCGAAGCCCGGGTGGATCATGCCGCTCAGGGAGTAGTCGCCCTTGGGCAGCCGCACCGTGAGTTCGCCGTCCTCCTCGTCGGCGTAGGAGGCGTGGAAGTCGGAGTCGACGCCCTGGACCTCGGTCACGGCGTCACCGGTGGGGCGGCCGTTCTCGTCGATGTGCTTCAGCGTCAGGTCGTACATCTCGACCTCGCGCTCCACCCCGACGGCGGTGCGCACGCTGACCTTGTCGTCGGCCGAGGTGGCGGACACCGAGCCGCCGAACGTGCCGTCGGTGCTCCCGGCCCGGGTGTCGGCCGTGACGTTGGCGCTCGCCTCGCCGCCCGCCGGGACGGTGACCCGCTGCGGCGAGACCGTGAACATGCCTTCGGCGGCGGGCTTGCCGTTCACCGACAGGGCGTCCACGGACAGGTCCAGGGTGACCGGCTCCGTACCCAGGTTGCGGTACGTGAGCTGCTTCGTCACCGGCTTGTCGTCGTCGTGCGGCCACTCCTGCCTGCCGAAGTCGAGCGGTCCCTGGTCGGTGACGACGCTCTGCTCGATCGCCCGGGCGACATCGGTGCGGCCGGTGCCCTGCTGGAAGGAGCTGTACGCGCCCGGCTCGGCGGAACCGGTCAGTACCGCCTTGAGCCGCTCGCCGTCCCAGTCGGGGTGCTGCTGGGCCAGGAGGGCGGCGGCGCCGGCCACGTGCGGGGTCGCCATGGAGGTGCCGTCGAGTGTGATGTAGCCCGGTATGTCGGAGGGGTACGCCCCCTCCAGTCTGCTGCCGGGGGCCGAAGCCGCAGTGATGGCGACACCGGGCGCGGTCAGGTCGGGCTTGACGCCGCTGTCACCGACGCGCGGGCCGCGGCCGGAGAAGTCCGCGAGCCGGTCCGACTTGTCGACGGCGCCCACGGTGAGCGCGGACTCGGCACTGCCCGGGGAGGTGACCGTGTGCTCGCCCTTCCCGTCGTTGCCGGCCGCGATGACGAACAGGGTGTCGGTCTCGGCGGAGAGCCGGTTGACCGCTTCCTCCACCGGGTCGATGCCGGGGGTGTCCTCGCCGCCGAGGCTGAGGTTGACGACGTCGGCGCCCTGGGCCACCGCCCACTCCATGCCCGCGATGACGCCGGACTCCTCGCCCGAGTCGTTGTCGTTGAGCACCTTGCCGTTCAGGATCTTCGCGCCCGGGGCGACGCCCTTGTACGTGCCGCCGGACTTGGCCCCCGTCCCGGCCACGGTGGACGCCACGTGGGTGCCGTGGCCGAAGTGGTCACCGGTGTCCGGGGAGCCGGAGAAGTCCTGCTCCGCGATGACCTGGCCCGCCAGGTCGGGGTGACTCTTGTCGACCCCGGTGTCCAGGACGGCGACCTTGACGCCGGTGCCGTCGTAGCCGGCGGCCCAGGCTGCCGGGGCGCCGATCTGCGGCACGCTCCTGTCGAGGGTGCCCCGGCGCTTGCCGTCCAGCCACACCTTGTCCACCGCCGTGGAAGCGGTGAACTCCGCCCCGGCCCGGGCATCGGCGTCGGTCCGGGCGCCGGTCACGGCGTCCCAGAACTCGGCACCGTTCTTCTTGACGGTGTGCATCGCCGCGCCGTCGATGACGGGCAGCGCACGGTCGATCTCCGCCCCGGCCCGGGTGAACGTGCTCATCGAGCGTTCCTTGCCGTGCCGGAAGGTGACGATGAGGGGCAGGTCGGAGCGGTGCGCGTCGTCGTAGCCGTCCGCCACCAGCTGCGTCACGTCGAAGAGCCGTGCGTCCAGCCTGCCGCCCGCCAGCAGCAGTTCGGCGTCGCCGGGCACGACACGTGTGTGACCGGCGACCTTCCGGACCGAGAACGGCACCCGCTCCCGGCCCTTCGCCCGTTCCACCCCGGTGACCCGGCCGGTGCCGTCCATCATGACCCGGTCACCGGTGATCAGCGTCACCGTCTTCGACGCCTCGGCCGCACCGGTGCCGTTCGCGCCTTGGGCACCGCCCGGTGGTGCCGCGGCGGCTCCGCCGACTAATCCTGAGGTGAGCGCCACGGCGAGGCCGATGGCGCCCGCCAGGTATCCGCTGGGTCTGCGCATGGAAGTAGTCCCTGTCCTTACTCCTTGGAGGAAGCACAGAGACTGGTGCGACGATGTTTTGATCCGATGAGTAAAAGATCTCGATCGCACAAAGCGGCTCGGCATCGTTCACACGCGGATGCCGGCGAACTCGGTGCGTGGGGTCCGCGAACACGCCCCCCGGTGGGTTTCCGACGGGTCAGTCGTCGCCTTCGCCCACCGGCCCGGCCGCGTCTCCGATGGCCACCCGCAGCTCGTGCATGCCCTGCAGAATGTCGATCAGGGCTTCTTCCGCCCCGCTCAGAGCCCGTCGAGTTCCGTCCTCGTCGCCCCGGTCCGCGTGCACCTGGGCGCCGAGCGCGTACACCGCCGTCATGACCGCGGCGAAGGCGGCCTCCCGGCCGGGTGGCAGTTCCTGCGCCTCGGGTTCGGAGACCTGCACCGCGGTGCGCTGCAGCCGGTTCGTCAGGACGTTGACCGCGAGGTCGGGGTTCGCTCCCAGCTGCTCCCCCCAACCGAGCAACGTCTCGAGGACGTCCTCGATCTCCCCTTCCTCGGTCAGACGGGTCGCGGCGGCGATCTCCAGCTCCGTCTTCGCCAGCAGACTGCCCAGCAGGCGCAGGCGGTCCTCTTCCTGCGGCCCCTCGGGTCGCTGTGCCGGCTCCGGCTCCGGCTCAGCCGCCAGAGCGGCCAGCGCCGCGTGGATCTGCTCAGTACTCACCGGCCGGTCGCTAGGGATGCTCACGCTTCCAGCTTCACCCAGCGAATGCCTGCCCGTCCCCGTGGCACGTACGAGTCCCCGGCGAGTTCGACCACCCAGACCAGCGCTTCACCCGAGCAGACCGAAGAACGGGGGGCACCGGGTACCAGAACCGGCTCGCGCCCTCGCCGTCCGCCGCGCCTCCCGCTCGCGGAGCACGGTGGGGCGCCGCCCCTGTCTGTCATGTCGTGGCGAGTGCCTCGGTCGGGGTGAGCCGTGCGGCACGGATCGACGGGTACACCCCCGCCAGCATCCCGATGACCACGGCACCGCCCACACCCGCGCCGAGCACCGTGAGCGGGATGACGGGCCGCCAGCCCTCGTAGACGGCGTAACCGGCGGTGGCCAGTGTCCCGATCACGGTGCCCGTGACCCCGCCGAGCAGGGACAGCACCACCGACTCGGTGAGGAACTGACCTCTGATCTGGCCCCGGTTCGCGCCGAGCGCGCGCCGCAGGCCGATCTCCTTGCGGCGTTCCAGCACCGAGATGTACATGGTGTTCGCCACGCCGATCCCGCCCACGAGCAGCGCCACCCCGGCGAGGCCCAGGAACAGCGAGGAGAAGGCGCTGTTCGTCGCTCGCTTCGCCGCCAGGGCGTCCGAGGGGCGGCTGACCTGCACCAGTCCCGGCAGTTCCGGGTACAGCGTGGCCGGCAGCACGGACGAGACCGCCTCGATGGCGTCCTCCTGCGCCTTGACGTAGACCACGGTCGGGTGCCCGTCGAACGCGAGGTTCTTCTTCGCCGCCTCCCAGCCGACCAGCACCGAGCGGTCCAGGTCCGGCGCGAGTGGCAGGGGATCGAGGATGCCGATGACCGTGAACCACTTCGTTCCGACGAGGATCTGCGGCGCCTGCCGGCCCGGCGGCAGGCTGGTCACGCCGAGGCGGGATGCCGCCTCGTAGCCGAGGACCGCCGTCGGCAGCCGGTCGGTCGCGGCGTCGAGGAACTTCCCCGTCCGCACCCGGCCGTTCACCACCGGCAGCAGGCCGTCGCCGCTGGCGAGGACCGTGAGGCCCAGTCCGTCGTTGGGGTCGGTTTGGTCCGAACGGTGCACCAGCCGGTGGGTGTTGGCGACCTGGCCGGTCGCCGTGACCGGGCCGATGCGGGCGGCCATCTTGTCGGCGGAGGCCGGCAGTACCACCGGAGGGTTCTGGTCGGGCTGGGCGACCGCGCGGAGCATGTTCGTGCCGAGCGCGGACAACTGGTCGTTCAGCGCCCGCTGGCTCGACGCCGGGATCCCCGTCACGAGGACGAGGGTCGCGATGCCGATGGAGATGCCCAGCGCGGACAGCGCGGCACGCAGCCGGCGGGTCCGGACGCCGAGCAGCCCGAGCCGCAACACGTCCGACGGGCTCTGCCGGACCGGACGGGCGAGCCTGTCGCGGGCGGCGGCGCTCACCGGTTCTCTCCCGAGGGGCGTGCCGGCGGCGTTCATCGGTTCTCTCCCCGGGGCCGGGCCTGTGGCGCTCACCGGTTCACTCCCCAGGGACGTGTCCGCAGCGCTCACTCGTTTTCTTCCCGGGGTCGGGTCTGCGGCGCTCATCGGTTCTCTCCCGGCGCCGGGCCGGTGGCGGCGTCCTGGGGCCGTCCGGACGCCGTGAGCCGGGACGACGGCGCGGGGCCGGCGCCCCGGTCCGCCACCGGGTCCCGGCGCGGTCCCGTGTCCCTGACGATCCGTCCGTCGCGCATCTCCACCTGGCGTGGCAGCCGCGCCGCGATGTTCCCGTCGTGCGTGATCACGGCGATGGTGGTGCCCTCTCGGTTCAGTCGGACGAGCAGGTCGAGAACGGCCTGGCCGTTGGCGGAGTCCAGCGCGCCCGTCGGTTCGTCCGCGAGCACCAGAGCCGGCTCGCCCACCAGCGCGCGGGCGATCGCGACGCGCTGCCGTTCGCCGCCGGACAGCTGGTGCGGCAGATGCCCGACCCGGTGGCCGAGCCCGACCCGTTCCAGCGCGGCGAGCGCGAGCGGGGTGCGCCGTCTGCGTGGCACCCCCGCGTACAGCAGGCTGGTGGCGACGTTCTCCGCCGCGGTCAGCCCGTCCGTCAGGTGGAACTGCTGGAAGACGAAGCCGAGCCGGCGTCCGCGCAGCGCGGACAGCCGCCGGTCGCTCAGGGACGCCGCGTCCTGCCCCGCGATCTCCACGGTGCCGCGGGTGGGCAGGTCGAGCGTTCCCATGATGTTGAGCAGCGTGGACTTGCCGGAGCCGGAAGGGCCGACGATGGCGAGCAGTTCGCCCTCGTGGATGGTCAGGGACACGTCGTCGAGCGCGGTCACACCGCCGGGGTACGCCTTGGTCGCGTTCGTGAGCCGCAGCACGGGCGACGGTTCGGCGGGTCCGGCCGCGGCGGGTACGGCGTGGTGGGACAGCGTGTCGTCACCCGGGAGGAGCGTGTCGTCGCCGGCGGGCGCTGCGGCCGTCGCGGCGTGCGCACCGGTGCCGAACCCCGCGTCCTCGCGGCGACCGCCCTCGCGGTACTTGCCGTGGCGGGCTCTCACGACGCCGTCACCACCCGCTGCCCTTCCTCGATCCCGGTGCCCGAGACCTCGACCTGGCCCCTGGCGAACAGCCCCGTCTTCACGGCGACCAGCTGCCCGCCCGGGCGCTGGAGCGCGTAGCCGCCCTCCTGGAGCGCGAGCAGGGCGCCCACCGGCACGGTGAGGACGTTCTTGCGGGTCTCCGTCGTGAAGGTCACCCGTACGGATGCCGCGTCCAGGTTCTCGACCGAGGCGCTGTCCTCCGGCACCACGGTGACCCGCAACGACGGCGAGGTGTCGCCGTCGGACGCGTCGGACGCGTCACCCGGGCCGCCTTGGACCGTCGTACCGACCGAGGTCACCTTGCCCGGTACCTGCTTGGTGTCGGGAAGGGTGATGAAGACCTTGTCACCCTGGTGGATCCGGGCCGCGTCACCGGCCTCGACCGTCACCGCCACCGACTTCCGCAGGGAGGTCACCGACAGGACGTCCTCCTCCGCCGGGTCGCCGAGCTGGGCCTTCACCGCGCCGACGCGGACCGCGCCGGGCAGCACGACCACCTGGCCCACCGAGAGCGTCCCGGTCTGCTGCCGGCCCGTGTCGCGCTGCCAGCGCTTCAGCGCGTCGAGGAGGGACGGCGTCAGGACGGCCCCGGGGGCTTTGCCCGTGCCGGTGGACGACTGCGTGGTGCGCGGCTCGGGGCCGATGTCGTAGCCGAGGGCCTTCAGGTTGTCCGCGAGGACGGTCACGTCGGCGCCGCTCGCCCCGGCCTTCACGGCCGCCCCGTCCAGCGTGCGGAACACCGGGGTGTCGCCGTAGAAGACCGTGACCGGCTGGTCGTCCACCCAGTACAGGGGCTTGCCCCGGGTCACCGTCGAGCCGCTCGCCGGCAGCTTGGTGATCAGGCCCTTGCCCGCGCCCTTGACCGTGACCGCCGCGCCGTAACCGAGCGTGCCGGGCAGCGCCTTGCTGTCGGACAGATCGGTGCGCCGGACGAGGGTGGTCTGGGCGGACGGCACCCCGGCGGGCCTGGCGTGGCCGGCGTCCCCGTGCCTCTTCAGCGCGACTCCGCCGTAGACCCCGCCCGCGACGACGGCGAGGACGGCGACGGCGACCGCGATCCGGCTGCCGGTCCGTCTGCCGGCGTCGGTGGACGAGTGCGCGCCCCCGGCCTCAGTTCTTGCCCTTGCCACCGAACGCCTCCATGCGGCAGTCGTTGTCGGCCTTCTCGTTCGGGAGACCGCCGCCGTCGTCGTCACCGGTCCAGCCGTCGGGGCTCCCGTCGGATGCGAAGACCTCGTGCACCTTGAAGCCCTTCGACCTGAGGCACTTGACGTAGGCGCGGAAGTCATCCGCGTAGTGCGGGTTGGTCTCGGGGCGCTCCTCGACCGGCTGGAGCGGCATCTTGTTCAGGCACGCCTGGTACTGCGCCTTGTACTCGTCCGTGACCTTGTGGTCGTCGAGCGGGGGCGCCTGGCCACCGGGGTGATCGACCCGCTTGGTGTTCATCGGGACGCCGTGGGCCTGGAGGCACGCCCAGTACGTGTCCCAGAGCCGGTCGATCTCCTCCTTGGAGCTGTCGAGGCGCAGCTGCGGGCGCTTGGCGTCGATGGCGGCCGTGGAGGACTGATCGGAAGAGGAGGCCCCGGACTTCCCGCCGTTCGACGAGGGGGTCGTCAACGAGGCGATGCCGCTGTCCGATTTCTGCCCGCCGTCGGTACTGCTGCTGCCCCCGCCTCCGCCGCCGCAGGCCGTGAGGGCGACGCCCGCCGTCAGGAGGGCGGTGGTCAGGATGGCGGCCCGGACGCGGCGCGTCCGACGCGGGGCGCGCGCCGTGCCGGAGGGGCCGGCGGCGGAGTGCGGCCGGTCTGTCTCGTTGTCCATGGCGCCAGAGGCTGCCGGGGGATTGTCAGAGGTTTGTCAGGAAGCGATGGTCCTGCCGTGTTCTCGTCCGCGGGGCGTTCGAGGAGGTCGCGGGTGTTCCTAGACTCCTCACATGTGTGCGCATGTTGTCGTCGCTGAGGATGACGCCAAGCAGGCCGAGTTGATCCGCCGCTACCTGGAACGCGAGAGCCACGGCGTGACCCTCGTCCAGGACGGCCGGGCCGCGCTCGACGAGATCCGCCGTCGCCTGCCCGACCTGCTGGTGCTCGACGTGATGATGCCGGGGCTGGACGGGCTCGACGTCTGCCGGACCATCCGGTCGGAGGCAGGCCTCGAAGGGCTGCCGGTGCTGATGCTGACCGCCCGTTCCACCGAGGACGACCTGTTGCTCGGACTGGACCTGGGCGCGGACGACTACCTGACCAAACCGTTCAGCCCCCGTGAGCTGATGGCCCGCATCCGGTCGCTGCTACGGCGCAGCGCGCGCACCCGGGCGGCGGCCGGCGCGGAGGGCGGTACGCCCGGCGGCGACCTGCTGACCGTGGGCCCGGTGACCGTCGACCCGGCCCGGCACGAGGTGTGGGCGCACGGTACGAGGATCTCCTGCACACCGGGTGAGTTCCGGCTTCTGGAGGTGCTCGCGGGCCGGCCGGGGCAGGTGTTCACCCGGGCGCAGATCCTGGAGCGGCTGCACGGTTTCGACCGGTACATCACCACGCGGACGGTCGATGTGCACGTCATGAACCTGCGGAGGAAGATCGAGGAGGATCCGCGCCGGCCGGTGTGCCTGGTGACCGTGTACGGGGTGGGCTACAAGCTCTCCGACGACAGGCGTCCGGTCCGGTCCGGGGACGTGCGCCATGCGCCGTGACCTTCGCCGCGGCCACCCGTCCGCGGGCCCGGGTTCCGCCGTGCCCCTGAGGCGCAGCCTGCTCCTGCGCCTGCTCGCCGTGGCGGCGCTGGTGTCGGTGTGCTCGATTGTGGCCACCGGGTGGGTGGTCGTACGAACGACGGCCGTGGCGATCCGTCAGGAGCAGGGCAAGGACCTCGCCGACGACACGAAGACGTACGACGCGCTGATCGGCTACGCGGCGCGGCACCGGAACTGGGACGGGGTGGGGCCCACCGTGGCCGAGCTGGGCCGGTCGACCGGGCACCGGATCGTTCTGCGGGACGGCGACCGGACGCTGGCGGACTCCGCTCCGGTACCCGGCCGCCCGTACGTGCCCTCCGCCGAGCCGACCGCCGTCATCGACCCGCTGTCGGTCGATCCGCGACGGCTGCCGGCCGTGGCGCGCGACAGCGGGATCGACCCACGTGTCGTCGGCCCGTACCGGCTGTCGCACGGGGAGAAGACAAGACTGCTGGGTACGGCCCGGGAGATCGTCGCGTGTCTGCGGGCGGCGGGTGCCACGGCGCGGGTGGTGGTCGGCCCCAGCGGCCGGCCCACCGTCCGGACGCCGGACGGACAGCCCGCCGTCGACCGGTGCGGGGAGGCGACGCTGAACGCCCCGATGCCCTCGGAGCGCAAGGCGCTCGACGCCCTCGACAACCTGGTCGACGGCTGCCTGGCGCGGCGGGGACGCAGCGGGGTGACGGTGCTGCTCGACGGGTCCTGGCAGGCGGCACGCACGGAGTCCCGCGGCTCCACGGGCCCCGCGCCCGGCAAGGACGTGCGGGACTGCGTCGCGAGCGGCCGTGCGGAGCAACTGCGGCCGTACGTGGCGCCCGCCGCTCAGCTCTACGTCAGCAGCCCCGGCGACCGGACCGCCACCACCTTCCTCGACCTCTCCGCGCCCAACAAGCTGCGGATCGCGTGGGGCGCGGCGCTCGTGCTGCTGGTGACGGTCGCGGTCACGGCCTTCGCGGGCATCCGGCTCGTCCGGCCGCTGCGCAGGCTCACACTGGCCGCACAGCGGATGGAGGCCGGGGACGTCTCGGCGCGGGTCGAGGTGACGGGCGGCGACGAGATCGCCCGGCTGTCTGCCGCGTTCAACGCGATGTCACAGCGGCGCGAGCAACTGGAGTCGGCCCGCAAGGCGATGGTGAGCGATGTGGCGCACGAGCTGCGCACGCCGCTGAGCAACATCCGCGGCTGGCTGGAGGCGGTCGAGGACGGCATCGTCCCGCCCGACGAGGAGCTGGTGGCCTCGGTGCTGGAGGAGGCGGTGCTGCTCCAGCACGTCATCGACGACCTGCGGGACCTGTCGGCGGCCGACGCGGGAGAACTGCCGCTCACCACCGAGCCGTTGAACGTGGCCGACGTCCTCGCGCAGACGGCTCAGGGCCACGGCCCGCGTGCCGAGGCCGCGGGGGTGCGGCTCGTGGTGGAGGCCGACCCGGAACTGACGGTGCCGGCTGACCCGGTACGGCTGCGGCAGGCGGTCGGCAACCTCGTGTCGAACGCCATCCGGCACACACCGCCCGGCGGCACCGTGCTCCTGAAGGCGGCCGGTGACCTGGCCGTCCCCGCCGAGGCCGGGAGGACAGCGGGGGCCGCCACCACGGCGGGGGTCCGGATCGAGGTCTCCGACACGGGCTCGGGGATCGCGCCCGAAGACCTGCCGCACGTCTTCGACCGTTTCTGGCGGGCCGAGAAGTCCCGCTCGCGCCAGACCGGTGGCAGCGGGCTCGGCCTGTCGATCGTGCGCAAGCTGATCGAGGCACACGGCGGTACGGTGGAGGCCCACAGCACCCCGGGCACCGGCTCCACCTTCACCCTGCACCTGCCCGGGCTCCCCTCACCGGCACGCTGAACGGCGGCCGTGGACGCGGCGGCCCTCGGGCGTGGAAGCGGCCCGGCCGGGCCCGGGTCCGGCCGGGTCTCCTGGACCGGGCGACCGGAGTGGGCCCGTGCCCTCGGCGCAGACGGTCGTGGCGCCGGCCCGTGCGTCGCGACCGCGGGGAGGAGCTGCCGGCGCTGCGGCGGGGTGCGGTCGGTGTGGTGGGAGTGGTGAACGGCCGGGCGGGCAGTGGGATCCGCACGCGCTGGAGGTCCGTCCGGCCGAACGCGCCCGAGGATGCCGGCTTGCCGGAGCAGCGGGTGCTGCCCCCTCACGTGAGGCGCGAGCACGACCGGGTGCCGGCGGAGGCGGTGCGGGAGGCCGGGCGGGGCCACGGCGGGATGCTGGTCCCGGTCGGTGAGTCCTCGGCGGGGAGGACGCGGACGTGCGGGGAGGCCCCGCGGCCGCCGGTTGATCGGTCAGTGCGAGGAGAAGGCGTCGACGCCCGTCAGCTCCGCCGACAGTGCCCAAAGACGCGCCGCCTGGTCGGGGTCGCTGGCCCAGGGCTTGACCCCGTAGCGGCCGCCGTCCTGGGGGGCGGGCGGCGCGATGTCGCAGTCCTCCAGATACACCCCGCCCTTGCCGTCGAGCAGGGGGGAGGTCGCGGCCCACAGCTGGGTGGATGCGCCCTGCTCCGGAGTCTTGAAGCCGGACGGCTCCAAATCGTTTCCGTCCTTGTCGACCAGACCGTTCGCGATGCGCTCCTGCTGCGAGAGGTGCCGCAGCAGCGGGCTGTTCACCGCGCCGGGGTGGACCGAGAAGGCGCGCACGCCGCGCTCGGCGGCCAGCCTGTCGAGGTGCACGGCGAACAGGGCGTTCGCGGTCTTGGCCTGCCCGTAGGCCAGCCAGCGGTCGTAACCCTCGGTGAACTGCACGTCGGCCCAGTTCATGCCCGCGTTGTGATGACCGATGGAGGACACCGAGACGACACGCCCACCGCCCCGCTCGATCGCCGGCCAGAGGCGGTTCACCAGGGCGAAGTGTCCGAGGTGGTTGGTGGCGAACTGCGCCTCCCAGCCGGGCCCGACGCGCGTCTCGGGGCATGCCATGACGCCCGCGCCGTCGATCATGATGTGGATGTCACGGCCGGAAGCCGTCATCCGGTCCGCGAAGGCCCGGACACTGTCGAGATCCGCCAGGTCGAGTGTGCCGATCTCCACGTCGTCAACACCTGCCAGTGCTTCCTCGGCCGTGTCAGGACGCCGGGCGGGCACGACAACGTGTGCGCCCGCCCGGGTGAGCGCCCGTGTGGTCGCCAGTCCAATGCCGGAGTATCCCCCGGTGACCACTGCGAGCTTGCCTGTGAGGTCGACACCTTCCAGCACCTCGGCGGCCGTGGAAGTGGCGCCGAACGGGGAGGAGAGAGGGGTTTGAGAGGTCATGTTTCAAGCGTAGACCTTTGAGTGTTTTGTGCGGCTAAATGAGCGTAAAACATATTCGGCGAACGTATGTACTCACACGTATCGCGAGGCGGCCGCGAACACGTGCAAGCCGCCCGGTGGCACCCCGGCCCAGAGGAGAAGAGCCGTGCGGACCTGTTCGGGCCCGCACGGCCTGTTCCGTCAGACCGTTCACGCCGCCGGCGGGACGTACGGGAAGGTCTTGGTGGGCCGGGCCGTGACCGACTCCTTGCCGATGCCGAGCGTCACCGGGGTGTTGCAGGCGAGGGAGAACATCACGTCGGGCGCGTTGTCGGTGAGGGTCCGGCCGTTCCACCGCGAGAAGCCGTACGACGCCGGCGTACCGACCACGTAAGGCAGGACGTTGGGCAGGATCCGGTCGACGACCGTCCTGGCGTAGGCCTCGGGGTCCTCCGCCGTGCCGTAGGCCCTGACGACGCCGGCCACCGACTCGGTGAGCGCCTTGCCGTACAGTTCGACGTCCTCGGCCGGCACGTTCTCGTTGAGGCGGTCGCCGAGCGTCTCGTCGTACTGGGTGAACAGCGGGTGGACCATCGGCAGACCCGCGCGGTTGATCGGACGCCAGCCGCCGGCGTCGGTGGCCAGGAAGGCCACGGCCCACACATCGATCCGGTGATCGTGTCCGGCGATCGGCAGCAGCTCCTCGTCGGCGACCTCCAGGACGATGGAGTAGACGGTGTGCCCGGCGAAGAGGTTCGTCGCCTCGGCGGCGTTCCAGCCGGACAGGTCGACCTTCGTGCCGTCCTGCAAGGCGTGGCCGACGGCGTGCAGGACGTCGGGCTCGATCCAGAAGGGGTCGCCCGCCTTGCCGACCCAGGCCCGGCTGCCGCCGGGAAGCTCCAGCGTCTCACCCGTACGGCCCTCGCCGAGCAGTGTGCCCTCGGCGAAGTCGGCGCGGGCGTCCGGGCCCGCCAGCCGGCGCACCTGGTAGGTCTGGACACCACTGGCGTCGGCCTCGTCGAAGGTGAAGCGGTACGTCACGTCCTCGGCCGCGTCGCCATTGGAGTCGATCTTGAACTCGTACTTGCCCTCCGGGTGCAGACCCCGGGGTATGTCCTCGCCGGCGAGCGAGTGGCTGTGGTCGGTGACGAAGACAGTGCCCTGCTCACCTCGGAAGACATAGAGGTCCGTGATGTCCAGACGAGGGTCCTGGCGGGCGATGGGGGAGTCGAGGTGGTGGGACATGTCGTCTCTCGCTTTCGTTTCGAAGCCGACCCGCCGTTGCCGTGGCCAGTGGATGCGTCCGCCGGCGCACTCGGCTCGAGCCGCACGTTGTGGTCCTCAGTCTGCTGAGAGTGGGCGGGACAATCTGTCTGGCCGTCACCAAGGTGACCCGAGCGTCGCCCATACGGGGGCCGTGGGGTTAACCCCACGGCCGTGACGGCCGGACAAGGGCGCCCGGGGCGGTCGCCCGAGTGGGCGCGTGGCGGCCGCACAAGCGCGCCGGTGCCGTCCCGATCCGCGCGTTCCCCCAGGTGGGAGCGGGCGACCCGGACCCCGAAGAGTCCTGGGGACCGCCCCCGAAGGGTCCTGGGGACCGCCATCGTCAGATGACGTATGGGAAAGCGCACGGTCCGGTCAGCATGATGAGGACCGCGGCGGATGCGCTGACGCATTCAGCCGGCGCACCAGTGGCGGTGAGTGTTCGCGTTCATGACCGGGCGGCCGTGATGCGGCGGTCGGCATCCAGTCCGCGCGGTGCCGCCCAGGGTGGCGCGGCGGCGATCCGGCTCGGTCTTAGGAGGTAACAGATGAGAAGGTGCCACCTGACCGTCGAGTCCAGACATTGGGTCGTGCGACGGCTTTCCGTGCCGATCAGCTGCGAGTTCTCGTTCCGTCCCGGAGATCCGTACGCCGTCACCCTGATCTTCGACGCCGACGGTGAGCAGCCGGTGCGCTGGGTGTTCTCCCGGGAACTGTTGAGCGAAGGCCTCACCGCCAGGGTGGGAGAGGGTGATGTCGTGGTGTGGCCGGAGTACGCCTCGGACGGTGCGTCGAAGATATGGATCCAGGTGGGAAAGGCGCGGCACGAGGCACTCTTCGAGATTCCGGCGCTGCCGGTCGCCCAGTGGCTGGCGAGCACGTACGCCCTGGTGCCGCGGGGGCACGAGTCAACGGAGGTCGACTGGGACGGGTTGACCCTTCTGACTGAGTGAGGTGTTTTGCATTCGCCCTGACGCTCTCATGGATGACCCAGTCAACTTGCCCGGAGTGACGTCAGGCAACAGCCAGGCAAAGAGTCAAGGCGTAGTATCAACTTCAGCGCCTGAGGACAGGCCCCCTCAGTGACCGCTATGCGCGCGCCTTCACTCGTAAGCCGAACCAGGAGGGTCCACGGCATGCCTGACTCCCAGACGAGCACGACGGAGCTGGTGACGCAGTACAGCTCCCAGCTGGCAAGCGACCTCGCACGCAACGTCCAGGAACAGGACCGGATCCGGAGCGAGATCGACCAGCTTCAGGGCCGTCTGCTGGCGCTGCAGCATGACCATTCCGTACTCGCGACCATGCAGCAGGCCCTGGAGAGCGGCATCCCGATGCAGCAGGCCGCGGCGTCCAAGGGCGGGCCGGGGGCGGGAACCGATCATGACTACGGGCTGCCCGGCGGTTCGGCGGGCCCCAGGAGGCGGCAGAACAAGCCGACCCTGGTGGCCCTGATCCGTGCCTACCTCGCACAGCAGTCGGAGCCGTCCTCCGCGGCCGAGATCGCGGCGGCCCTCGGCGAGGCCCACCCGGACCGGGTCATCAAGACGACCGTGGTGCGTACGACCCTGGAAGGACTCGTCGCCCGGAGCGCTGCCCAGCGCCTCAAGCAGGGCCACTCCGTGTTCTACGCCGCCCTCGAGCCGACCGACGAGGAGAAGACGGCGAGGGAGGGCGGGGAGGAGCAGGGCGCCGCCTCCGGCGGCCGTGCGTCCTCGAAGGACTGAGATCCTGGCCCGGCCGTGGGACGGCGTTCCTGGTCCCCGGGGGACGCCGCGCGGTTCCCGCCGTTCCCCGATTTCGCTTGGTCGAGACGGCCGCGAAGCCGACTTCCGCATGTGACACATGTCCGGGAACTCTCTCGAGCGGCCCGGACCTGTGGTGGGTACTGCCCGGACCGTCCGCCACGGACGGTCCGGACCCGTGTCATCCCACCGCCACCGGCGCGGGCACCCGGCCGGGAGCGGCCAGCCGGTGTGTGGCGTACACCAGCAGGGACAGGCTGATCGCGGCCAGCACGCCGTAGGCGATGTCACTGTCCAGGGTGTCCCACAGGGTGTGCAGGGTGACCGCGACTACGTAGACCGACACGAACAGCGCCGTCGAGCGGCGGCGCCACCCGTGGGCCGCGGCGGACCACAGGGCCGCGGCCGTCAGGCCCGTCCAGGCCATGTGCGCGGCGGGGCTCAGCAGCCCGCGCCACACCAGCAGGTCGTCCACCGCCGACAGGTCGCCGTTGGAGTTCACGAGTTCGACGAAGGCGTAGCCCATCGTCTCGAAGACGGCGAACCCGGCGCCGGAGGCGACACCGATCAACAGCCCGTCACCGGGGTGCCGGTCGCGCAGGACCAGGAGCAGCAGGGCCGGGACGATGAGTTTCGCCGCCTCCTCGATCACTCCGACGGCGACCATCGGCAGGACGTCCAACAGCCGTAGTGTCCGGTACTCCAGGAATCCGGCCGTGGTCACGCCGATCGCGCCGCCTGCCAGGGCGGTCACCGCGACGACCCCCATGCCGGCGCCGAAGTCGAGCCGGCGGCCGGCCACGAAGGCGACGAAGGCCGACGGCACCAGCGCCGCTCCGAAGAAGATCAGGGCGGGGATCAGGTTGGGGTTCTGCGTGGAGATCAGGGCCGAGTGGATCAGCCAGAACAGCAACAGGCCGACCAGCAGGACGGCGACCCAGCCCCAGCGGCGGCCGATGCGGGACAGCCCGCTCTGGTCGGACCGGACCGAACGGTATGAGAGCGACACGGGCACGACTTCCTCCCCGAAACGTGGATGAGCCGACAGTGCCCGGTCGCGCGACGGCCCGCATCGCACGTTCGTGCCAAACGGAGGTGAATGGGGAGCCGACGGCTCCACCCGTTCCGGAGCGCGGTGGGTCGGCGCGCCGCCCCGCTGTCGGAGCAGTCACAACGCTCGGCGACGACATGACACTCATCAAGAGTCAATATGACAAGGGATGGTGTGCCACTAAACTCCACTAGACTCATGTCACTGTCAACCGGCCGTCATGCATCACAACGCCGCGACACAGAACTCCATTTGCTGACACTCCCTGAGTAGGTATTGGTTATGCCCCACACATCCACCGACCGCGCCGACGTCCGAGACATGCTGGTGGTCCACGAGGCCTTCCGGCAGAGCTATGCCCGTCTCCCGGGACTGGTCAGGGAGGTCGGTCCCGGTGACGTCGAGCGGGCCGCCGTCGTCGCCGACCACGCCCGGCTCATCGAGGAGTTCCTCCACCTGCACCACAAAGGGGAGGACGAGCTGCTGTGGCCCAAGCTCCTGGATCGTGCGGGCGATCGGCTCGGTGACGCGGTGGCCGTCCTGGAGAGCCAGCACGAGGAGATCGCCGCTCTGCTCGCCGAGTCGGCGCAGCGGCTGGCGGTCTGGCGGGCGCAGCCGGAGAAGGAGTCGGGTGAGCGGCTCGCCGGCTCCCTGGAGCGGCTGGGGAGTCTGCTGACCGAGCACCTCGGCATAGAGGAGAAGGACGTCCTGCCGATCGTCCCGGAGTACGTGACGGCCAAGGAGTGGCACCAGCTCGGCGACCACGCGATCAACGCGCTGCCGAAGAGCAAGCTGCCCATCGTCTTCGGCATGCTCGCCTCGTACGCCGACCCTGACGTCGTCAAGCTCATGCTGTCGACGGCTCCGCTGGTGCCCCGGCTGATCATGCCCGTCGTGGGCCCGAAGGCCTACGCCCGGCATGCCCGCAAGGTGTACGGGGCGGCTGCCTGAGCCGGCCGGGCCGGGACGTGGAGCTCCCGGCCCGCGCGGGAACCGCCCGCCGGGCGCCGCTCGCTCCTGTGGGAGGCGTGGGTGCGACCGAAGCAGTCAGCACCCGGCCTTCACCTCAGACACATGACTCCGATAGTGATGTCACTATCACTCACCTGTGTGATGCGCCGCCCGGGGGCCCACGGCAGCATGAGGTCTCGTAGCGACCGCCTGGACGGCGGTACGTGCGGCGGACACCCCGGTGAGGAGACCTCATATGACGAACTCCGAGCGGGCGGTGACGGCCGTCCGCCTAGTCGCCGCCGCTGCCCGGCCTGCCGGTCAGGCGGGCGAGCCACTCCGTGAGCAGCAGGTGCTCGCCCGGGGTGAAGGGCTGCCGGAAGTCCTCCTCGTCGAGCAGGGCCTTGAGCGCCACGGCGTGCCGGGCACCACGGTCGGCGCGCGACTCGGCCGCACCGGTGTCCCGCTCGTCCGCGATCAGGGCCGCGAGGACGGCGTCCCGCGTGTTCTCCGACAGGCCCTCGTGCTCGGCGAGCAGTCCGGCGGAGCTCGCGCTGATCAGTGTCACGGTCACGCCGATGCCCGCCGCGTGGATCATCGCGGCCGCGGCCTCGACGCTCATCCGCAGTCTGCCCGCCTCGGCGACCCGGGTGACGAGCTGCAGCAGGATGTCGTACGCCTTGCCCATGGCCGTGGCGCCCTCGCCCGGCCGGGGGTCGGTGTACAGGAGCCGGTAGAGGGCCGGGTTGGCGAGCCCGAAGGCCACGTGCAGGTCCCACCCGTGCCGCAGTTGCTCGACCGCGTCACCGGAGGCGAGGTTGGCCTGCTTCTCGGCGAGGTAGGAGGCGAAGCCCCGCTGCGCGACCTCGTCGAGGAGCCCCTGCATGTCACCGAACTGCCGGTAGATGGTCTGGGCCTGTACGCCCGCGGCCGCGCTGACGGAACGGGTGGAGACCGCTTCCCGTCCGCCTTCGGCCAGCAGGTCCGCCGCTGCCCGCAGGATCCGCTCGCGCGGCTGCGGCATCGTCTCGGTTGCTGTCATGCAATCGATGATAACGGTTGACCGTGATCGATGCTGTTGTTATCGTCGATGTATCAAATACGTGATCGCCGATCACCGAGGAGGCCCCCTGGTGGGCCACGGCTCGGAGGTGGTCGCAGTCAAGGAGGAAGATCGTGTCCCCTGCACCCCAGAACACCCAGGCGCAGACGGTCCTCGTCACCGGCGCGGGCACCGGGATGGGCGCCCTCTCGTCCGTCTCGCTCGCCCGGGCCGGGCACCGCGTCTTCGCCTCGATGCGTGATCCCGGGGGCCGGAACGCGCAGAAGGCCCAGGCGCTGCTCGCGCAGACCAAGGACGCGCCGGGCGAGCTGTCCGTCATCGAACTCGACGTGCTGTCGGAGGAGTCCGCCTCGGCGGCCGTCGAACAGGTCGTGCGGCAGGCCGACGGCCTCGACGTCGTCGTCCACAACGCCGCCCACCTGCTGGTCGGTGTGACCGAGGCGTTCAGCCCGGAGGAGGTGCTGCGCGCCTTCGACGTCAACGCCGTCGGTGCCCTCCGCGTCAACCGGGCCGTTCTTCCGGTGATGCGCCGCCAGGAGTCGGGCCTGCTGCTGTGGATCGGCTCGGGCACGACCCGCGCCATCCCGCCCTTCCTCGCCCCCTACTCCGCCGCCAAGGCCGCCTTCGACGCCTTCGCCGAGTCGACCGCCTGGGACGTCGCCGCCTACGGCATCGAGACCACGATCCTGATGCCCGGCGTCTTCACCCACGGCACCGCGCACTTCGCCAACGCCGCCTTCCCCGCCGACACCGGGCGCACGGCCGCATACGACAAGATCGCCCCGTTCCTCGCCTCGATGGGCGAGGACACCGAGCGGATGATGGTCGACGGTGTGAGCGCCGACCCGCAGATCGTCGCCGACGAGGTCGTCCGGGTCGTCGGACTGCCCGTGGGCCGGCGGCCGCGCCGGACCGTCGCCGACGGCTCCGACTACGGCGCCGAGATCATCAACGGCGCCGCCGAGGAACTGCGGCTGCGCCTGGCCCGCCGCATGGGCGTCACCGGCCTGCTCGACCGCCTGTGAACCGGACCGTCCCACGACCACCCGCGGTACGGAGGCGCCCTGTCCGCCGACCCGGGAACACGCACCGTGCCGCGCACGCACCTCGAAAGCACCACCCCTCCCACACACCGTTCCTCGCACAAGGAGAACCGTCATGACCGTGACTCGGCGCAAGCTGGGCCTGTCGGGCCCGGAGGTTTCCACCATCGGCCTGGGCGCCATGGGCATGTCCGACCTGTACGGTCCGGCCGACGACGCGGAGAGCATCGCGACCCTGCACACCGCGATCGACGCGGGCCTGAACCTCATCGACACCGGTGACTTCTACGGCTCGGGCGCGAACGAGATGCTCATCGCGCGTGCCCTGCGCGAACGACGGCGCGAGGACGTCGTCCTGAGCGTCAAGTTCGGCTCGCGCCGCACTCCCGACGGCAGTTTCCAGCCGGTCCCCTACGACGTGTCGCCGGAGGCCGTGAAGGACCGGCTCGCCTACTCGCTGCGGCGCCTGGAGACCGACTACATCGACATCTACCGCCCGGCCCGCCTCAACCCGCAGATCCCGGTGGAGGAGACCGTCGGCGCGCTGGAGGAGATGCGCCAGGCCGGTTACATCCGGCACATCGGGCTGTCGGAGCTGGGCGCCGACACCATCCGGCGCGCCGCCGCCGTGGCTCCGATCAGCGACCTGCAGATCGAGTACTCGCTGCTCTCGCGCGGCCCGGAGGAGTCGATCATCCCGACGCTGCGGGAGCTGGGCATCGGCCTGACGGCGTACGGCGTGCTCTCCCGCGGCCTGCTGAGCGGCCACTGGTCGCCCTCGCGCGAGCTGAGCGGGAACGACTTCCGCGCCCACTCGCCGCGCTTCCAGGGCGAGAACCTGGAGGCGAACCTGCGCCTGGTCCAGGCGCTGGGCCGGGTGGCCGAGCGCCTCGGGGCCACCACCAGCCAGGTGGCGATCGCCTGGGTGGCCGCCCAGGGCGAGGACATCGTGCCGCTGGTGGGCGCCCGGCGCCGGGAGCGGCTGGCGGAGTCGCTGGGTGCCGCCGGCCTCAGCCTCGACGCGGAGACACTGGCCGAGATCGAGAAGGCGGTGCCCGCGGGCGCGGCGGCCGGTGAGCGGTACGCGGCCCCGATGATGGCGACGCTCGACAGCGAGCGCTGACCGCCGTACTCGCACCACCGGAACCCCTGCGGAGCGGGGGCGATCACCCGGCCCGTGCGGGGCGGGGGTCGTCCCCCGCCCCGTGCCGAGCGGGGGACGACCCCCGCCGCGTGCCCGCCCCCAGGCCGGATGCGGCGCCGTATGCGTCGTCCGCGTCCCGCGGCGCGGGGACAGGAACAGTCGCGTGCCGATCTGCCTGTCGGCCGGACCCCGTGCGGCGAGCGAGGCGGTCTCCCGCTCCTGCGGCGTGAGACGGCCGGACCCCGTGCCTCCGGTCGCCGAGACGGAGCCGGTCCGGCCGGCCCGCCCCATGGCTGCCGCACCGCACCCGGCTACCAGTCGTCCGCAGGCCCCCGCAGCGGCCCGCATCCCGATGAACGGAGGACTCGTGCACGTCTCAGCGGAACCCCTGGTCGACGTCCATGCCCATTTCGTGACACCCGCCTACGTCGAGGCGGCCCAGGCGGCCGGACACCGGCAACCCGACGGCATGCGCGGCTACCCGGCCTGGTCGGTGGCCGAGCACCTGGAGCTGATGGACTCCGCCGGGATACGGACCAGCGTGCTGTCGATCTCGTCCCCGGGCACCCACTTCGGTGACGACCGCGCCGCGCGGGCACTGACGCGCGAGGTCAACGAGTTCGCGGCCGACGTGCTGCGCGCGCACCCCGGACGGTTCGGGCACTTCGCGTCCCTCCCCCTGCCCGACGTGGACGGCGCGCTGACCGAGGCCGCTCACGCCCTGGACGTCCTCGGCAGCCACGGGGTGGCCCTGGAGACGAACGCCGCCGGCATCTATCCGGGCGACACGCGCCTGGAACCCCTCTGGCAGGAACTCGACAGCCGGGCGGCCGTCGTGTTCGTCCACCCCACCTCGCCGCCCTGCCACGAGCACGTCTCGCTGGACCGGCCCCGCCCGATGCTCGAATTCCTCTTCGACTCCGCGCGCACCGTCTCCGACCTCGTCTTCTCCGGAGTCCTGCGGCGTCACCCCCGCATCCGGTGGATCTTCACCCACGGGGGCGGCGCGCTGCCGCTGCTCACCGACCGCATGGAGCTGTTCCGCACGGTGTTCGGCGTCGGGTCCGCCGACGGTCCCCCCGTGCAGGAGCAGCTGCGCGCCCTCTGGTTCGACATGGCCGGTACCCCCTTCCCGCACCAGGTGCCGGCCCTGACGCGGACCTTCGGCCACGACCGGCTCCTCTACGGCAGCGACTACTGCTGGACCCCGGCCGCCGGCACCCTCGCCCAGGTCGCCTCCGTCGACGCGGCACCGCAGCCCGAGGCCGGGACCTGGCGCGAGCTGACCACCCGGAACGCGGCCCGGCTGCTTCCGTGGGTGGCGGACGTGTGACGGGCCGGCGTACCGCGTGGCCGCCCACCTCCCGGTCTCGCGGGCCGTGGCCGTCCTCGCGCGGGCCGCGGCCACTCGGCCGCCGCCCACGCGGAGCGCCTCACCGGACGGCCGGCGGCGGTGGCAGGCGCAGGCCCGCGAGGTCCGGCGGGACGGGCGTGTCGGGCCGGAAGAACGGCGCGGACGGCCCGTCCTGCGCCGTGGCGGGGGCGTCGGTGAGGCGGAACCGGTCCCTGAGCCGGCCGTAGAAGTCGGTGGGGTGCAGGCGGATGAGCCGTACGCGGTCCGGGGCGCGGAAGACGCCGATCCAGTCCCCGGGGTCGAGGACCCCGCGCAGCTGGCCGTCGACGCTGACCGCGGCCTGTCCGGAGTGCGGCAGGACCCGCAGGGCGACGGGTTCGTCCGGCGCGACCACGATGCTGCGGTCGAAGGTCATGTGCGGCGCGATGGGGGTGAAGACGACCGCTTCCATGTGCGGGGAGAGGACGGGACCGCCGGCGGCGAAGCTGTAGGCGGTGGACCCGGTGGGGGTGGCGACGGCCAGCGCGTCGGCCGAGTAGGACGCCAGCAGCCGGCCGGCGATGTAGACGCCGACGCTCACCTGGCGGTCACGGGACAGCTTCTCCAGGACGACGTCGTTGAGGGCGTTGACGTCCAGGGGGACGCCCCACCCGTCGCCCTCGGTGCTCTCGGGCCGGACCCGCGGGGCGGGCAGCGCCGGGCCGCGTCCGTAGAGCAGCAGGGCCTCCAGCCGCGGCGGGATCTCCAGGGGCCGGGACGCGCGCATGGTGAGGGTCATCCGCTCCTCCACGGTGGCGTGCCCCTGATGGACCGCGTCGAGGGCGGCCCTCACCCCGTGCACGGGCACCTCGGTGAGGAAGCCGACCTTGCCCAGGTCGACGCCCAGCACCCGGGCACCGCTCTTGACGGCGATCCGCGCGCCGCGCAGGAAGGTGCCGTCGCCGCCGAGGGTGACGACGAGATCCGGGTGGCCGGCGGCCGCGGCCTCCTCGCGTCCGCCCCGGCGGTGGTGGTCCTCGGCCCACACATCGATGTCGGTGCACGGTATGCCGTGGGCCTCGCTCCAGCTGTGCACGGTACGCGCCGCCTCGCGGGCGGCGGCCCGCCCCTGGTGGACGACGAGACCGATGCGATGTACGGGCATGGTGTCCTTCCGGAACAGTGACTCCGCGGCCTCAGTGAAGGTGAGTGTGCTGCCTTACGGATGATGTGAGGTCGCGGAACAACCTTGACATCACTTCCTGCGTGATGTCCTGCCGATGCCGCGGGATTCTCCCCGCGAGCGGTGTCGGCCGCCCATACCTCCGCAGTCGGTGCGTTGCCGGGCAAGCCCGCCTTGATGCTCCCCGGCCCCTGGGGCAGACTTCGGGCGTGGAACAGCCCGGCGCGCAGCCCGAAACCCTGGTGGGGCGCCTCCCGGAGGCCGATTCCCTGCGGCAGTTCGTGCACCGCGCCCGGACGGACGGCGGCGCGCTGCTGGTGTCCGGCGATCCCGGTGTCGGGAAGACCGCGCTCCTGGACGCGACCGCCGAGACCGCCCGGTCGTCGGGGACGACGGTGCTGCGCGTGACCGGTACCGAGTTCGAGGCGGAGGTCAGCCACGCCGGACTCCACCAGGCCCTGCTCCCGCTGGTCGATCACCTCGCCGGACTGGGCGACGAGCAGGCCGCAGCGGTACGGGTGGCGCTGGGCTTCGAGACCGGTCCCGCGCCGGACCGGCTCCTGCTGTGCGGTGCCGTGACGATGCTGCTGCGCACGACGGCGGCCCGCACACCCTTGCTGCTGGTCCTCGACGACGTGCCCTGGCTCGACCGTGCCGGCGCGGTGGTCCTGAGCTTCGCCGCGCGCCGGCTCGCCGGCAGCAGGACCGGGCTGCTGGCCGCTTTCCGGACCGGTTCGCCGGGCTACTTCGACGTCTCCGGACTCCCGGAGCTGACGGTGCGGCCCCTGGACGACGAGGCTGCCGGCCACCTGCTGACCGAACGGTTCCCCGGTCTCGACCCGCAGACGCGGGTCCGCGTGCTGGACACCGCCCAGGGCAATCCGCTCGCCCTGCTCGAACTGCCCCAGGCCCTGGAGGAGACGCGCCGCGGCCCGACCCGGTCCCTCCCCCGAGTGCTGCCGCTCGGGCAGCGGCTGCAGCGGCTGTTCGCCTCCCGCGTGGCGGTCCTCGCGGCGGCCTGCGCGGCCGTCGTGGCCCCCGACGAGGCGGCGGCGAGGCTGTTCGAACAGGCCCTGACGCTGCCCACGGCCGACGCATGGCCCTTCGACACCGCCCGGATCCGGCTGCTGTACGGAGAACGGCTGCGCCGCTCCCGGGCGGCGACCGAGGCACGCGTCCAGCTCAGACTGGCGCACACGGCCTTCCAGAAGCTGGGGGCCGTTCCGTGGGCGGCCCGCGCGGAGCGGGAACTGAGGGCCGCGGGCGAGGCCACCCGGACCGCCGCGGACGCCCGCGGCGTGGCCACCCTGACCCCTCAGGAACTGGAGATCGCCCGGCTGGCGGCCTCGGGCCTGAGCAACAAGCAGATCGCCGAACGGCTGTACGTCTCGCCGCGCACCGTCAGCACTCACCTGTACCAGATCTTCCCGAAGCTGGGCATCACCAGGCGGGCGGCGCTGCGCGACGCCATCGGCGGCGACGAGGCCTAGCCAGGCGGGGGGCTCAGGCCGGTCCGGAGAAGAGGTGGTACTCGGCCACGGTCTCGAAACCGAGGCGCCGGTACAGCGGCTCGCCCATCGCGCTGGCCCCGAGCGCGGCGAGCCGCATCCCCCGTTCCCGCCCGGCTCGCAGCGCCGCACTGGTCAGCGCGCCGCCGATGCCGAGCCGGCGGTGGTCCTGGGCGACGTGGACGAGGAAGATGCCGGCCACTCCGTGCGCCATGATGACGACGGTCGTACCGACCACCCGGCCGTCCAGCACCGCGGCGAGACGCACGATGTCCGCGTTGTCGGGGCGTTTCTCCTCGGCGTTGACCACGTCGGCCTCCAGCCCCGGCGAGACGCCCATCGAGGCGCTGTAGGTGCGCACCAGCTCCGTCAGCCGGTCGTGGTCCCCGACCTCCTCGACCCGCAGGCCGGCGGGCGGTTCCCCGGTCTTCTCCACGCGGTCCAGGGTCCGGGCCATCAGCGGTACGGACCCCAGCGGCGCGGCCCCCAGTCCGGTGAGCACCCGGGGGGTGTCCGCCGGGCTGTCCGGACCGGCCCACCACCACCAGGGCACGCCCGCGAGCCGGGCCCGCGCGGACGCCATGGCCTCTTCGGCGGCGTCCAGCGACCGCAGCCGGACGACGCCGTTGAACTGCGGCTGGGCCAGACCGCTGCGGAACACCTCCGCCTCTTCCTCGGTCCGCTCCTCCAGGCCCCATCCCATGAGGTACTGCCGGAAGTTGGCGGTCACCCGGGCCAACGAGTCCGCCGCGGCCGAGAGGGATTCCATGCCCGTCGCCTCCATGACGTGCGGACGCCTCGATCCCCCTGGGCGGCCGGAACCGTTGGAAGGAAGCGGCCGGTGCCGGTGAAGGGGCGCGACGTCGATCGACCGGATACGTCGGCCCCTCGCCACTCTGCGGAGGGGCGGCGTGATCCGCGAGCCGGCCCGCGGTCCGCCCAGGGGGCCCGCGTCGGCACGGCGTTGCGGAGATCACCATACGCCGGTGGCGGATACACGTACAGCACGGGCGACGTCGGCGGCACCGGCCCCTTCGACCGCTGACCGGAAGGCCCTGAGGCGCAGACCACGACCGCCTCCCTCCATATCCCCCCTTGCGCCTGGGGAGGGGCCTTCGTGACCTCCGGTCCGCCCCAGGGCACGTGCTAACTTCTGGTGATCGGTGGGGGCGGTTCTCAGCCGCGAAGAGGCGGGCCGGGGTGAGGCGCCAGGCGCTCACCCGTTCGTGGGGGGTGCGGCCGGTCTGGTGGTGAGGGCATTGGACGGGGACATGCTGTACGGGCGTGAGGCCGAGCTGCGGCTGCTGTCGGACCTCGTCTCCCGCGGCTTCGAAGGATCGGGCGGTGCCCTGCTGCTTCGTGGAGAGGCCGGCATCGGGAAGACCGCGCTGCTGCGCGCCGCCCGGGAAGCCGCCGTCACGCGCGGCGGCCGTGCCCTGTCGGCGCTCGGCGTGCAGTCCGAGGCGTCCGTTCCCTTCGCCGGACTCCACCAGCTGCTCAATCCGGTCCTCCTCGATCACGCCTCGTCCCTGCTGCCCCGCCAACGGCAGGCACTGTTCGCCGCATTCGGCATGGCCGACGGCGTGGCCCCCGAGATGTTCTCCGTCGGACTCGCCTCGCTGGAGTTGATCAGCGGCCTGGCCGACGAGGCCCCTGTCGTCCTGCTGATCGACGACGCCCAGTGGATCGACAGGCCGAGCAGCGAGGTCCTCGCCTTCGTCGCCAGACGGCTCGAAGGGGAGCGGGTCGCCATGCTCATGGCCGTGCGCGAGGGCCACGACACCATGCTGAACGAAGCCGGTCTGGCCGAGATGCAGCTGACCAAGCTCGACGACGACGCGGCGGCCGCGCTGCTCCGGGAACGCGCGCCGCGACTCGCTGAATCCGTCCGCCAACGGCTCCTGGCAGTGGCCGCCGGCAACCCGCTGGCGCTGGTCGAACTGCCGGCCGCGCTGCCCGGGGACGGAAGCGTCCCGCGGACACTGCTGCCCTGGCTGCCCATCACCCGTCGCCTGGAGCGGTCCTTCCTCTCCCGTGCCTCGGAACTGCCCCGCCCGACCCGGACCGTGCTGCTGATCGCCGCCGCCGACGACGGAGGCGACCTCGCCGAGATCCTCCGGGCCGCGGAGATCCTGGCCGGCACGGCCCTCTCGGTGACCTCGCTGGAGCCGGCCGTCGACGCCGGGCTGATCGAGATACTGGGGCACGAGGTCCGCTTCCGGCACCCCCTGATCCGTTCCGCCGTCTACCACGCGGCCACCCCCTCCGGACGGCTGAGCGCGCACGCGGCACTGGCGAAGGCGCTGGCGGGACATCACGAACGCCGGGCTTGGCATCGTGCGGCGGCCACCCCCGGACCGGACGACGATGTGGCGCTCGACCTCGAACAAGCCGCCTTCAGGGCACTGACCCGGGGTGCTCCGCGCGCCGCGGCCGAGGCACTGTGGCAGGCGGCCCTGCGCAGCCGTCCGCAGACACACCGGGGCCGCCTGCTGCTGCGCTCGGCCGAGATCAACTTCGAGCTCGGCGAGGCCGTCACGGCACGCGGGCAGCTCGCCGAGGCGAAATCCGCCGAACTCGGCAGGGAGGAAAGGCTCCGCCTCACCCTGTGGACAGAGGCGCTCGACGAGGAGAGCTGGTTCAGCCCCGAGCGGGTACGGGCCTTCGCCGACGTGGCGGACCAGCTGGCCGGCGCCGACTCCGCCGGTGCCGCGCTCGCGCTCAAAGCACTGTGGCCCTTGTCCATCGGGTGCTGGTACGGCAACCCGACGGAGGAGACACGCGGCCTCGTCGTGAAGGCGGCACGGCGCCTGCAGCGGGACGACAGCGAACCGATGGCCCTGTCCATCGCCGCCTGCGCGGACCCGGTGGGCGAAGCGGCCTGGGTCATCGACAGGACGAGCCGGATCGCCCCGGGGGCCGTGGACGACCCCGCCGAGCAGCATGCGCTCGGTGCCTCCCTGACCGCGATCTGGGGGTTCGACCTGTCCTGGCCCTACCTGGGCGCGGCCGTCGACGGCCTGCGTCAGCAGGGCCGCCTCGGACTGCTGGGCGAGGCCCTCGCGTCCCAGGCGTGGGCGGCGATCCCCCTCGGCAAGCACCGGCTGGCGCGCGCCGCGGCGGACGAGTCGCGGCGACTGTCCCGTGACACCGGCCGGCCGCGCTGGGCGTACGTCGCCGACCTGGCTCTGGCCACCCTCGCCAGCGAGCGCGGCGAGTTCGACACCGCGAACGAACTCATCCGCACCACCGAGGCGGAACTGCTCTCGGTGGGCGCGCAGTCGATCCTCGGCTTCGCCCAGTTCGCCAGAGGGCGCCACGCCATGGTCAGCAAGCAGTACAACGACGCGTACGAGCAGCTGGCGCGGGTGCTGGACCCGGCCGACATCACCTACCACCCGTTCGTGGGCTACTGGGGCATCGCGGACCTCGTCGAGGCAGCGGTCCGCACCGGCCGCAAGGACGAGGCGGAACGCCATCACGCACGGCTCACCGCGCTGGCAGAGAAGACGACCGCTCCGTTCCTGGTGGCCATGGCCACCTGTACCCACCCCCTCGTCGTCGCCGACGACCAGGCGGAGCCGCTCTACCGGCGGGCCCTGGACAACCGGTTGCTGGCCAACTGGCCGCTGCACCGGGCACAGCTCCTGCTGGCCTACGGCCGCTGGCTGAGGCGCCGACGCCGCATCCTGGAGGCCCGTCGCCCGCTGCGGGCGGCCGTGGAGAGCTTCGACGCGCTGGGGGTCACCGCGTTCGGCGAGGACGCGCGGGCCGAACTTCGCGCGGCGGGTGAAGCCGTCGGCCGGCCGACACCGTCCACCGCGGACAGCCTCACCCCGCAGGAACTGCAGATCGCCAGAATGGCGGCGACCGGAATGACCAATCGCGAGATCGGCACCCGCCTGTTCATCTCCCACCGGACCGTGGGCCAGCACCTTCGCCAGATCTTCCCGAAGCTCGGCATCACCTCTCGCGGTCAGCTGCACCTGGCCGATCTCGGCGGCGAATAGGGGGAACGCGGGTGCGGCCCGGTGCGGATACCGGGCCGCGGGACGGCGTCATCGAACGTCCACGCGGGCGCCTGGCGTACCGCCCGCGGACGCCTTCGCGCCGCACACGTCGGCCAGGGGCGGTACGCCGCTCAGGACGCTCCGGGCGCCGTCCCGCTGGATCGTCCAGGCCGAGCAGACCGTACGGTCGCCCCGCTCACCGCGCAGGACCAGGTACCGGAGGTCCTGGTAGGACTCCGCCGTCAGGCGCAGGCCGGCGACCGGCCGGACGAAGAGCCGGGTGAAGTACTGGCTCGCGTACCGGGGGCCGACGCTGTCGGGTTCGAACAGCCGCTGGAAGGCGGCGGTGTCCCGGTCCCGGACGGCCGCCGTCGCGGCGGTCGCCAGCGCGCCGGTGCTCCCCGCCCCCCGGTCGGCCGGGGCCCCGCCGCCTTCTTCGTGGATGAAGTAGCAGACGACCGCCAGCCACAGGGCCACCAGGGCACAGACCACCCACAGCAAGGAGATTCTCGGAATTCGCAGCATGCTCGCATCTGCCGTCCGGAGGGGAAGGGAGTACGTCCGTCCACCAGGATGGCCGCCGCTCGCCCGCGCCGCGATGGAGCCGTCCCCACCGGCCCCGCCCCGCGGAGGTGGGGAGACCCCAAGGCCGGGATCGGGACCGCCGACGGTGACACCGGCTCGCTGTGCCCGGTGCTCCGCCCCGGGCGCCACGGACCGCGCATGTGCGGAAATCCCCCGTGCCGCGCCGAGCGGTAACGTGGGGCTGCCCCTATGGTTCATCACTCGGAGCACGAGGCATTCTGGTGAGCATGTCCGTCAACATCGTGGTCGTGGACGACGACCCAGGATTCCGCCGCATCGCGAGGCTGCTGCTGACGGCGCGCGGTCTGCACGTCGTCGCGGAGTCGGAGGACGGCGCGTCGGCTCTGGCGGCGGTGCGTGCCCACCGCCCGGACGGACTGCTGCTCGACCTGCATCTTCCCGACCATGACGGCGTGGCCGTCGCGCGCATGCTGCGCGAGGAGGACCGGCCGCCCCGGGTCGTGCTCACCTCCACCGAGCAGTCGTTCTGGTCCGCGGAGGAACTGGAGCAGGCGGGAATCGAGTCCTTCATCGCCAAGGACCGGTTGTTCGACGCCGATCTCCGGGGCATCTTCCGCCCACCGCCCGAGACCGGGGCCGAGAGCCCTACTGTTTGAGGTAGCGCAGGACGGCCAGCACCCGGCGATGCCGGCTGGATGTGGCCTGGTTGAGACCGAGCTTCATGAAGATCCCCGTCACGTGACGTTCGACCGCGGGGACGGTCACGAACAGCTGGCTCGCGATGCCGGTGTTGGAGTGTCCCTCGGCCATCAGCGCCAGTACCTCCCGTTCCTTCGGCGTCAGCGCGGCCAGCGGGTCCTGCGTGCGTTTCCGGCCGACCAGCGTGGCGATGACGTCGGGGTCGAGGGCCGACCCCCCGGCGACGACCCGCTCGACGGCGTCGGTGAGGACCTGGGGGCTCGCGACCTTTTCCTTGAGGAGATAACCCACGCCTCGCGCGTCGTCGCCGACCAGGTCCAGCGCGTAGGAAGCGTCGAGGAACTGCGAGAGCACGATGACAGCCGTCTCCGGCTGCGCGGTACGGATCTCCTGAGCGGCCTGGAGGCCGTCCGCGTTCAGGTTCGGCGGCATCTGGATGTCGGTGATCACGACGTCGGGGCGTTGTTCCCTGGCGACGCGGACCAGCTCCACCGCGTTGTCCATGGCCGCGACGACGGTGATGCCGGCACTGCGCAGGATGTGGGCGATGCCCTCCCGAACGATGGCCTGGTCTTCTCCGAGCACTGCTCGCAGAGGTTCACTCATGAACTGCATCCTAGTCCGTCGTTCAGTGGTGGGACATTGGAGTACATGTCGAAGGTTATGTCCGCCATATGACATAACCTTAAGTCGTCAAGTGGGGTAACCCCCACGTCATGTCAGGGCAAGCCACATGCCGACAGTCAAGCCTGCTCGATGGTGAGTCCTGTGCCGCGGCGGAAAGACTGGCTAGGTGCCGAGGGCCCAAGAGCCGGCCGCTCGGCGCTGTTATCGATGCTCACGGAAAAGTGTTGCCATCATTCCGATCCGCTGTTATCGTCGATAACGCAACGGCGACATCGCCGATGTAGTCCGTGGGATCGGACACGCTGCCACACATACGAAGGACTGGTCACCATGACGGAAACGAACACCCGCGTCGCGCTGGTCACGGGCGGTACCGGAGGCATCGGCCGGGCCGTGGTCGACCGCCTGGCCAAGGACGGCTTCGCCCTCGCGGTGCACTACGCCGGCAACAAGGCCAAGGCCGACGAGGCCGTGGAGGCCGTCAAGGCCCGCGGCGGCAAGGCGATCGCGGTGGGCGGGGACGTCGCCGACGAGGTCGCCATGGCCGCGGCCTTCGACGCCGTCGAGGCGGAGTTCGGCGGCATCGACGTAGTGGTCAACACCGCGGGCATCATGCTCCTGTCGCCGATCGCCACGCTGAACCTGGACGACCTGGACCGCATGCACCGCACCAACATCCGCGGCACGTTCGTCGTCTCCCAGCAGGCGGCCCGGCGCCTGCGCCGCGGCGGTGCCCTGATCAACGTCTCGTCGTCGCTCACCCGGCTCCAGTTCCCCACCTACGGCGCCTACGCCGCGAGCAAGGGAGCGGTCGAGGCGATGACCCTGGTGCTCGCCCGTGAACTGCGCGGCAAGGACATCACCGTCAACGCGGTCTCCCCCGGCCCCACCGCCACCCCCCTGTTCCTCGAGGGCAAGGACCAGGCGGCGCTCGACAACCTCTCCAAGGCCGCCCCACTGGAGCGGCTGGGCACCCCCGAGGACATCGCCGAGCCCATCGCCTTCCTCGCCGGCCCGGCGCGTTGGATCAACGGCCAGACCCTCTACGCCAACGGCGGCATCGCCTGAGCCCGCGGCTCCACCCCGCTCGGCCCTCCGCCGGGCCCGCCCCCTGACTCTCCCCCCACGCTCGCCCCTCCGCCCCCCGACAGCCCACTTCCGTGGTCAAGGAGACTGCCATGAGCAACATCGTCGTCATCACCGGCGCGTCCAGCGGTTTCGGCGCCCTGACCGCCCGCGCCCTCGCCGACACGGGGAACACCGTCTACGCCGGCATGCGCGAGACCACCGGCCGCAACGCGCCCCAGGTGCGGGCCGCCGCAGACTACGCCAAGGAGCACGGCGTGGACCTGCGCGCCGTCGAGATGGACGTCAACTCCCAGGAATCCGTCGACGCCGCCGTCAAGCAGGTGATCGAGGAGCACGGCCGCATCGATGTCCTGGTCCACAACGCCGGTCACATGGTCACCGGCCCGTCCGAGGCCTTCACGCCGGAGCAGCTTGACCAGCTCTTCGACATCAACGTGCTGTCCACCCAGCGCGTCAACCGCGCCGTCCTGCCGCACCTGCGCAAGGCCGGCCGCGGGCTGGTCGTCTGGGTCTCCAGCTCCAGCGTCAAGGGCGGGACCCCGCCCTACCTCGGCCCCTACTTCGCCGCCAAGGCGGCGATGGACTCCCTGGCGGTCACCTACGCCGGCGAGCTGGCCCGCTGGGGCGTGGAGACCTCGATCGTGGTCCCCGGCTCCTTCACCAGCGGCACCAACCACTTCGCCCACTCCGGTCACCCGGCCGACCAGGCCGTCGAGGCGGAGTACGAGACCAAGTACGCGGGGCTGATGGAGCAGGTCTCCCAGAAGCTCGCCGCCCTCGCCCCCGAGGGTGCGGAGGCCTCACTGGTCTCCGACGAGATCGCCCGCATCGTGGCCCTGCCCGAGGGCCACCGGCCCTACCGTGTGCACATCGACCCGGCGAACGACGGCTCCGAAGAGGTCTCCGAGGTCGCCGACCGCATCCGCCGGGAGTTCCTGGCCCGGATCGACCTGACGGACCTGCTGACCGTGCACCCGGCCGACGCGTGACCACCTCGGCCTGACAGGGCCGGGGCCGACCCACTGGGTCGGCCCCGGCCCTGTGACGTGCGACGGCCGACCCCATGAGGCGGATCCCTCCCGTTGCGGACCCTCGCACGTTCATGTGATGCGGGGCCGCTGAACGGCTGGGAGGCTGAGCCCCAGGACTCGACGATGGGGAGTGGTTGCGATGCCGTTCGTGACGGTGGGGCGGGAGAACAGCGGTGCGATCGAGCTGTACTACGAGGACCACGGAAACGGCCGGCCGGTGGTGCTGATCCACGGATATCCGCTCAACGGGCACTCCTGGGAGAAGCAGGAGCGGGTGCTGCTGGAGGCGGGGTACCGGGTGATCACGTACGACCGGCGGGGGTTCGGCCGGTCGAGTCAGCCGACGGTGGGGTACGACTACGACACGTTCGCGGCGGACCTGAAGGTGCTGCTGGAGCACCTGGACCTGCGGGACGTCGTCCTCGTCGGGTTCTCGATGGGGACGGGTGAGGTCACCCGGTACCTGGGCCGGTACGGGTCGGAGCGGGTGGCGAAGGCGGCGCTGCTGGGCGCGATCCCGCCGTTCCTGCTGAAGACCGACGACAATCCCGAGGGCGTGGACGCGTCGGTGTTCGAGGGGATCAAGGCGGCCGTGCTGAAGGACCGGCCCGCGTACTTCAAGGACTTCCTCGACAATTTCTACAACGTCGACATGTACGCCGGCACGCGGATCAGCGACCAGGCGTGGCAGAACAGCTTCAACGTCGCGGTGGCGGCGTCGGCGTGGGCGGCCTACGCGTGCGTCGACACCTGGCTCACGGACTTCCGTGAAGACCTGCCGAAGATCGACGTGCCGACGCTGCTGGTGCACGGGGACGCGGACCGGATCCTGCCGTACCAGAACACCGCCAAGCGGCTGCCCGGCCTGATCGACGACCTCACCTTCGTGACGGTCGAGGGCGGCCCGCACAACATCGCCTGGACCCATCCCGATGAAGTCAACGCCGCCCTGCTGGAGTTCCTCGCCAAGTGACCGCGGCAACACCCGCCCAACCCCCGTGGCCCGGGCGGAGCGGCGCCACCCGGCACCTGCTGACCCTCGCGGCCGGGGCGGCGAACGCCTTCGGGTTCCTCGCCCTCGGCGGCGTCTTCACCAGCGTCGTCACGGCGAACTCCGCCCTCCTCGGCCTGCACCTGGGCAACGCCCACCTGGCCGCCGCCCGCCTCGTCGCCGTAGCCCTGCTCGGCTACGTCGCCGGGGCGGCGGCCGGCGGCCTGGTGGCGGCCGGCCGGGGACGGCTCCGCGGCGCGGGCATCCGGGGCGGCCTGCTCCTGGAGGCCCTGCTGCTGTGGCTGGTGGTCAGCGGCTGGCTGGGCTGGCACATGGCACCGCACGGCGCGGCCCGCACCCTGCTGCTGTTCCTCACGGCCGTCGCCATGGGCTGCCAGAACGGCAGCGTCCGGGTCACCGCCGGCGGCGAGATCACCACCGCCTACCTGACGGGCCTGCTCACCTCGACCGTCACGGCGTTCGCCACCCGGGGACGCCTCCAGGCCCGCAGCGTCGGCATCGTGGCCTCGCTGATCGCCGGGGCGGCCGCCGACGGCGCCGCCTACCGCTGGCTGCGCCCCGGAGCCCCGCTGGTGCCCGCCGTGCTCGTCACCGCGGCGCTGGCGGCGACCTGGCTGCGCGCGCCGGCCCGCCCGGCCGCCGTCCCGCTCCGGCTCTGAGCCGTCCCAGCCCCCGTCTCCGACCCCTCCGACGCACCACGGCCCGTTTCGACAGAGAGAGCGCACGACATGACCGCATCCGATGTTGACCCGACGCCGAACCCGCAGGACGGCCCCGTCGGCCGCTCGGCCACCGGCGGCGACGGACCGGCCGACGACAAGCGGCCGGCCCACCGCTCCTACCACCACCCGGCGGCCGGCTGGGGCGCCGCCAAGAGCGTCGGCCGGGTGCTGATCAAGGAACGGGCGCTGTTCGAGGGGCCGCGGGCCATCTTCAAGATGAACCACGAGAACGGCGGCTTCGACTGTCCGGGCTGCGCCTGGCCCGACGACACCAAGGGCCTCAAGCTCGACATCTGCGAGAACGGCATCAAGCACGTCACCTGGGAGATGACCGCCAAGCGGGTCGGCGCCGACTTCTTCGCCCGGCACACCGTCTCCGAGCTGTCAGAGTGGTCCGACTTCGCCCTGGAGGACCAGGGCCGGCTGACCGAGCCCCTCGTCTACGACGAGACGAGCGACCGGTACGTCCCCATCACCTGGCAGGACGCCTTCGCCCTCGTCGGCCGTGAACTGCGAGCCCTGGACAGCCCCGACGAGGCCGCCTTCTACACCTCGGGCCGGCTGAGCAACGAGGCGACCTTCCTCTACCAGCTCATGGCCCGCGAGTTCGGCACCAACAACCTGCCCGACTGCTCCAACATGTGCCACGAGGCCTCCGGCCGGGCCCTGACGGCGGCCCTCGGCACCGGCAAGGGAACCGCCGACCTCAAGGACTGGGAGACCGCCGACGCCCTGTTCGTCATGGGCGTCAACGCCGCCTCCAACGCCCCCCGCATGCTCACCGCGCTCGCCGAGGCCTACCGCCGGGGCGCGCAGATCGTCCATGTGAACCCGCTGGTCGAGGCGGCGGCGACCAGCACGATCGTGCCGCACGAGTTCACGGACATGGCCCTGTTCAAGGCCACCCGCACCAGCACCCTCAACCTCCAGGTCCGCGCGGGCGGCGACATGGCCCTGCTGCGCGGCATCGCCAAGGCGGTCCTGGAGGAGAGCCGCGCCGACCCCAAGGCGCTCGACAAGGAGTTCATCGAACGCCACACGCACGGCTTCGAGGCCTACCGCGAGCTGTGCGAGGCCACCCCCTGGGAGGAACTGGAGGAGCAGTCCGGCCTCACCCGCGCCGACATCCTCGAGGCCGCCGGGATCTACTCCCGCTCCGACCGCACCCTGATCAGCTGGTGCCTCGGCCTCACCCAGCACGAGCACGGCGTCGACACCGTCCGCGAGATCGTCAACGTCCTGCTGCTGCGCGGCAACCTCGGCCGGGAGGGCGCCGGCCCCTCGCCGGTGCGCGGGCACAGCAACGTCCAGGGCAACCGCACCTGCGGCATCGACCACCGGCCCCGGCCCGAGTTCCTGGACCGGCTCGCCGACGTCTGCGCCATCGACCCGCCCCGCGAGCACGGCATGGACACGGTCGACACCATCGAGGCCATGAACCAGGGTCGGGTGAAGGTCTTCGTCGGCATGGGCGGCAACTTCGTCCTCGCCGCGCCGGACACCGCGTACACGTCCCAGGGGCTGCGGAACTGCGCACTCACCGTGCACGTCAGCACCAAGCTCAACCGCAGCCACCTCGTGCACGGCAGGAAGGCGCTGATCCTGCCCTGCCTCGGCCGCACCGAGAAGGACCACCAGCGGCGCGGCCCGCAGTCCGTCTCCGTGGAGGACTCCATGAGCATGGTGCACCTGTCGGTCGGCATGAAGAAGCCCGCCTCCCCGCACCTGCTGTCCGAGCCGGCCATCATCGCCGGCATGGCGCGGGCCACCCTCCCGGAGAGCACCACGCCCTGGGAGTCGTACGTCGAGGACTACGACCGCATCCGCGACACCATGGCGAAGGTCCTGGACGGCTTCGAGGACTTCAACCGCAGGGTGCGGCTGCCGCTCGGCTTCCGCATCAAGCAGCCCGCCCGGGAACTGGTCTTCCTCACCCCGTCCGGCCGCGCCGAGTTCTCCGCCGCGCCGCTGCCCGAGGCGCCGCCGCGGGACGACGTGCTCATCCTGCAGACCATGCGCAGCCACGACCAGTGGAACACCACGATCTACTCGGACAACGACCGCTACCGCGGCATCAGCAACCTGCGCACCCTCATCCTCATGAACGGCGACGACATGCGCGCCCGCGGGATCAAGCCCGACAGCCTCGTCGACATCACCGCCACCGCCCGTGACGGCAGTACGCGGCACCTGGAGCGGTACACGGCGATCGAGTACAGCATGCCCAGGGGCTGCGCCGCCGGGTACATGCCGGAGATGAACGTCCTGGTCGCCGCGAGCGACTACAGCGAGCAGAGCAACCAGCCCCTGATGAAGAACATCAGGGTGCGGGTCGCGCCCAGCGCCGGGGACTGACGGTCATGACGACAGCCGGCGCGCTCGCCCACCTGCCCGCCCTGGCCGCCGCGGACCCCGCGCAGCTGCTGCCCGCCCGGGAGCAGATGGCCTTCACCCTCGGGTTCCACATCATCCTCGTGCCGTTCGGCGTCGCCCTGACCACCCTCATGCTGGTCGCGCACTGGCGAGGGCTGCGCAAGGGCGACGCCGAGGCGCTGCTGCTCGCCCGCCGCTGGTCGAAGGTGGCCGCCGTGCTGTTCGCGGTCGGCGCCATCACCGGGACCGTCCTCTCCTTCGAACTGGGCATCCTCTGGCCACGTTTGATGGGCGACTACGGCTCCGCCTTCGGCTTCCCCTTCGCGATCGAGGGCCTGTTCTTCTTCCTCGAGGCCATCTTCGTGGCCCTCTACATCTACGGCTGGGACCGGATGCCGCCCTGGGCGCACTTCTGGACCGGGGTGCCCGTCTCCCTGGCCGGCGTCGGCGGGACCGCCTCGGTCGTCGCCGCCAACGCCTGGATGAACCAGCCAGGCGGCATCACCGTCGAGCACGGCAAGGTGGTCGCGGTCCGGCCCGTCGAAGTGTTCTTCAACGACGCCTTCTGGCTGGAGTTCTGGCACATGCTGATCGCGGCGTACATCGTCGCCGGCTTCGTCGTGGCCGGCGTCTACGCGGTGGGCATGCTGCGCGGCCGGCGCGACCGCTACCACCGGGTCGGCTTCCTCACCGGATTCGTCACCGCGGCCTGCGCGCTGCCGGTGCAGATCATCGTCGGCGACACCATCGCCCGGCAGGTCTTCGACGACGAACCGGCGAAGTTCGCGGCCCTCGAACTGCTGCCCGACACCGGCTCCCACGTCCCCGAGACCCTGGGCGGCGTACTGATCGACGGCAAGGTGCGCTACGGCATCAAGATCCCTGACATGGCGTCCCTGCTGGCCGGCTTCAAGCCCTCGACCACCATCAAGGGACTGGAGGCCGTCCCGGCAAACGTCCGGCCGACCGACGCGCAGGCGAACGTCGTCCACTGGGCGTTCGACATCATGGTCGGCACGTCGTTCCTCATGCTCGCCGTCGCCCTCTGGTTCGCCTGGCTGTGGTGGCGCCGCCGGCACACGCTCGCGACCGACCGCTGGTTCCTGCGGGCCGCCGCCGCGTGCGGGGCCGTGGCGATCCTCTGCCTGGAGAGCGGCTGGGTGGTCACCGAGGTCGGCCGCCAGCCCTGGATCGTCGTCGGCCATCTGCTGACCCGGGACGCGGTGGCCACCCGGGGCGACCTGTGGCCCTTCTTCGGCGCCGTCCTCCTGCTCTACCTGGCCGTCGGCGCCACCGCCCTGTGGGTGCTGCGGTCCATGACGCGGCGCTGGCGACAGCAGGGCGACGAGAGCGTGTCCGTGCCCTACGGTCCCGAACGCCCCGCCGGGACCACCACGGGAAAGGCGTCCTGACATGGCGGACCTGGTCGCGGTGTTCCTCTTCATCGGGGTGATCGCCTACTGCGTCCTGGGCGGCGCCGACTTCGGGGCGGGGTTCTGGGACCTGATCGCGGGCGGGGCCGGCCGTGGCCGGGAACCCCGCCACCTGATCGACGACTCCCTCGCCCCCGTCTGGGAGGCGAACCACACCTGGCTGATCTACTGCCTGGTCATGCTGTGGAGCGGCTTCCCCCCGGCGTTCGCCGCGCTGACCTCCACGCTCTACCTCCCGCTGGGGATCGCCGCGCTCGGCATCGTGCTGCGCGGAGCGGGCTTCGCCTTCCGCAAAGCCTCGATCCGCACGCCCGAACAGCGCGTGTACGGCGCCGCGTTCGCGTTCTCCTCCGTGCTGACGCCCTACTGCTTCGGCTCGATCGCCGGCGCCCTGGCCTCCGGGCGCGTGCCCACCCGGGGCGACGGGGACCCCGTCACGAGCTGGCTGAACCCGACCAGTGCCCTCGGCGGCGTGCTCGCCGTGCTGGCCTGCGCCTACCTGGCGGCCACCTACCTGACGGTGGCCGCCCGGCGGCACGGGGACCCGCGCCTGTCCCGGTACTTCCGCGACCGTGCCCTCGCGGCGGGCGTCGTCACCGGCGCCGTCAGCATCGCGGGGATCTTCGTCCTGCGGGCGGACGCCCCCCGCCTGTTCCACCAGCTCAGCCACCGCGCCCTGCCGCTCGCCCTGCTCGCGGTGCTCTGCGGCCTGCTGGGCCTGGCCCTGCTGCGCGCCGAGCGGACCCGGGGTCTGCGTGCGACAGCGGCGGCGGCCGTCGCGCTGATCGTCAGCGGCTGGGGCGTCTCCCAGTACCCCTACCTCCTCGGCACCCACCTGCCGGTCGAGGACGCGGCGGCACCGCACGCCACCCTCGCCGTGCTCGTCGGCGTCGCCTGCGCCGCGGGCATCCTCATCCTGCCGTCCCTGGTCCTGCTGTTCCGGGTCATGGGACGCGTCGACGTCGCGGACCCGGCCTCGCACGACTGACGAGTCGGCGCGTGAGGGTGGATGGGTCGCGCTGTCCTGTTCGCGCGCCGTTCTTCCGGTGTCGAGGAGCCGGTCTCGCCTGCGGCGTTCGCGGTGGGCGAGGGCGTGCTCGACGGTGATGCGATCGGTTTTCCGCTTCTTCTTGCCCGGGACGCGGAGACATGTATGCCGTACGGCTCCGGCAACCTCTTCGCCCAGCGGTGCCCTCGGGCGACGTCGTCTGAGTGCGCCGCGAGAGCGGATGACCCGTCGGCCAGGGACCAACTCGCGCGCCTCAGTGCCGAGTTGGAGGAAGGTGTTCGTCCAGGGAGTCGCGCATCATACGGCCAAGTACCGGCGTTTCCAAGTCCTTTACATGCCTCCTCAAAGGTGGTCGGATCTGATCGATCACCGATCATGGAGGACATGTGAACGTCCGTTTCTCCCGGGTACGCACAACATCGGCGGCTGCCCTTCTGGTGGCCGCCCTGGGCGTTCCGGCAGCGGCCCACGGTGCCGAGTCCCCGCCCCCACCCCGTGTTTCCCCGTCCGCACTCGGCGGTTCCCGCAGCGCCACGCTCGCGGTGACGTTGATCACCGGCGACAAGGTGACGGTCACTCGAGGGCCGGGACACACCGTGTCGGTCGAGACGGTCGAGCGTCCGCCGGGAGCCGCCGGATCAATCCGTGTCGCCGTGGAGGACGGTGACACGTATGTGTACCCGGACGAGGCCATGGCCTACATCGCGACCGGCAGGCTCGACCGGCAGCTCTTCAACGTCACACAGTTGGTGGCCCAGGGCTACGACGACGCCCACACCAGCGTCCTCCCCCTGATCATGACTCACCCGCAGGGCACGTCCGCTGCCAAGGAAACCGAGCTGCCGGGTGCGAGGACCACGCGGGAGCTTCCGTCCATCGGCGCCCGGGCCGTGCGCGCGCAGCGCTCGAAGGCCGCCGCCCTCTGGTCGGCTCTCACCGGCACCGCGGGCCGGAACGCCTCGCCGTCGACGGCACGGGCCGGCGGTGGCCCGGACGCCGCCGCACCCTCGCTCGCCGCCGGCGTCGGCAAGGTGTGGCTCGACGGCAAGGCGCGGTCGGCCCTGGCCGATACGACGGCGCAGATCGGCGCTCCCGAGGCATGGGCCGCTGGGGGCACCGGTGCGGGCGTGCGAGTCGCCGTGCTGGACTCCGGGGTCGACACCACCCATCCCGACCTCGCCCCCCGCATCGTGGGGTCCCGGAGTTTCATCGCGGGTGAGGACGTCATCGACCGGGTCGGCCACGGCACGCACACCGCCTCCACCGTCGCCGGGACCGGCGCCGCCTCCGGCGGAAAGGAACGAGGGGTCGCTCCCGGTGCCGATCTGCTGGTCGGCAAGGTCCTCGACGACACCGGCACCGGTCAGACGTCGGGGATCATCGCGGGCATGGAGTGGGCGGCACGGACCGAACACGCCAAGGTGATCAACATGAGCCTGGGCACGCCGGTGTACCACACCCAGGACGATCCCCTGAGCCAGGCGGTCAACCAGCTCAGCGCCGAGACGGGTGCCCTCTTCGTCATCGCGGCGGGCAACTCCGGGAACGGCCCCTACAGCGTGAGCGCGCCGGGAACCGCGGACGCCGCCCTCACCGTGGGCGCGGTGGACACCTCCGACCGCCTCGCCGACTTCTCCAGCACCGGACCGCGGCTGAACGACGACGCCCTCAAGCCCGACATGACCGCTCCCGGCGTGGACGTGCTGGCCGCGCGCTCGCAGTACTCGCAAGGGGGCGACGGCTACTACGTCTCCGAGAGCGGTACCTCGATGGCGGCGCCTCATGTCGCCGGGGCCGCGGTCCTGCTGGCCCAGAAGCATCCGCGGTGGACGGGTCAGGAGATCAAGGACGCGCTGATGAGCACCAGCGCGCCGACCCCCGCCTACAGTCCGTACCAGGCCGGAGCCGGACGCCTGGACGTCGCCGCCGCCTACCTCCGTGACCAGGTCATCGCCAGCGGGTCCGTGGACGCCGGACTCGTTCGCTGGTCGGCGGACGGCGAGCGCGAGCCGGTCACGCGGCGGATCACCTACCGCAACACCACGGACCGCCCCATCACGCTGCGGCTCTCGACCGACCGCGGCACTTCGCCCGCCGGGGTGTTCACCCTGGCGGCCTCCCAGGTCACGGTTCCGGCGCGGGGCACCTCCACGGTCGGCCTCGTCGCGGACCCGGCGGGACTGGCGCCGGGCCAGTACGCCGCGCAGGTCACCGCGCGTTCCGGGGACGGTGCCGTCCACACGGCCGTGGGCATGTCCGTCGAGTCCGAGAAACATGCACTGACGATCCATCTGAAGGACCGGTTCGGCAAGCCCGTCAGCAACGACGTGGAGATCACCGGGGCGGACGGCAGGACCACCGTCATGTGGGTACCGGACGGAACGCTCACCGCCCGCTTGGCCCCCGGCTCGTACACGGTCGTGTCCACACTGGACGTGACGGGCGGCCACGGCCCCCACTCCCTCGGGTACGCGGTGCTGACCGCTCCCGAACTCGTCCTGACGGGCGACCGGGAGCTCGTGCTCGACGCGTCGCGCGTACGCCGGGTCAAGGTGGACACGCCCAAGCCCGCGTCCGTCACCACCAGCAGGATCGACCTCTTCCGCTCCTTCACCTCCGGCGAGCCGACGCCCAGCGACGGGCACGCCCTGCACGAGGTCCTCATGCCCTCGGCCGCCTACGACAGCCTGTGGGCCCTTCCCACCAAGGGCACTGTGAAGAAGGGCAGTTTCGTCTTCACCACCCGGATCCGGGCCGAGCAGACACCCCTGAAGATCACGTACGGCGGGCACAGCCTCGACGAAACCCTGCTGGTGCAGCCGGGGAGCCACCCGTTTCCGGACGGCACCACACACGTCGACGCCGTCTTCGCCGGCACCGGCACGCCCGACGAGTACACCGGCCTGGACGTCCGCGGGAAGGCCGTGGTCGTCCGCGGCGGCGCCGGGGCAGCCCCCGCGGACCAGGCAGCCGCAGCGCACGCCGCGGGTGCGGCGATGCTCCTGGTGGTCAACGACGGCGACGGCCGCGGGATCGACTGGTACGGCGAGCCGGACGGCAGGACGACCGGGCGGATCCCCGTCACCTCGGTCACCCAGGACGCGGGCGGTGAACTGATCAGGAGGACCGAGGACGCCGGGAAGAGCCGGGTGAGGCTGGCGGTCGTCGCCCACCCCTCGCCGGAGTACCTGTACGACCTGGCCGACTACCACCGGGGAGGGGTGCCCGACGACCCGTCCGCGGCGACGGATCCCGGCAGCCTCGCGCGCATCGAGAACGACTTCGCCCCGCCCGCCGGCAAGCAGGTCACGGAGAGCCGGGAGGACAGTCCGCCGTACGAATACTGGCCGGCCGCCTACCCCTACGCCGGGTTCGGGATGACGCGCGTGCCCCGGTTCCCGCGCGAGCCGGTCGCCCCGGGACACCGCACCGACTGGGTGTCCGCCGGACACGGCGTCAAGTGGCAGCAGTACGCGGACATCGCCGGCTGGTCGACCTTCACCGACGTGGTGGGCTACCGGCCGGGCAGCGTGCGGAACGAACGCTGGTTCGGTCCCGTCACACGGCCCCGGATGGTCGGCTTCGAGGTCCCGCACCGGGTCGGGAACGCCCTGGGCGGCATGCTCGCGGGCTTCGGCGACGGCGGATCCGCCCACAGCGGTGACTCGAACCTGATGTCGCGCAGCTTCTCGCTCTACCAGGGAGACACCCTGCTGATGCGGAACGGAGCACGGCCCGACTTCGGAGTGGGTGATCTGGCCCCGGAGAAACTGCCGTACCGACTCGTCGCCGACACGGAGGCGGACACCGATCTCCTTCCGTACTCCAGGACCACGCACACCGAGTGGACCTTCCTCTCCGGCAGCGCGGACGATCAGGTCATTCCGTTGGTCCAGCTCGACTACGGAACGGACGTGGACCTCGCGGGGCGGGCCAAGCGCACCTCGCTGTTCTCCGTCAGGCCCGTCGTCGTCGGCAGCGACGCCGCCAAGGACGCGGTCTCCTCGGTCCGACTCGAGGTGTCCTACGACGACGGGGCGTCCTGGCGGCGGCAGGAACTGAAGCGGAACAAGGATGCCTGGCAGACGCTGCTGCACGCCCCGTCCCGGGCCGGCTACGTGTCCTTCCGCGTCACCGCCGAGCAGCGCGACGGCGGCGGCGTCACCCAGACCATCACACGGGCCTTCGGCCTGCGATGACCTAGGCCAGGCGGCAGGTGTCCCACTTCTCACGAGGCGTGGGACACCGGACCGGCGGCGAGGCCGCTGCACTGCTCGGGCTCCGGAAGGGGCCCGAGCCGTGGGTTACTCGGCGGGCAGCAGCGTGAGCAGCTCGCGCGCGTACGCGAGGGACTCCTCCACCGTGTCCACCTCGTACATGGTGTCCACCATGTAGTGCTCGATGCCCGTCCGGTCGTGCACGGAACGGATCGCGTCCGCCACCGCCCGCGCACCCGTGCCCGTGGAGACGTTGACCCGCAGCACGGTGTCGATGTCCCCCGGCTCCCGGCCGGCGGCACGCGCCCACGTGTCGAGCTGCGCCCGCTGGGCGGTCAGGCCGTCGGTGTCCATGTACTCCGGCACCACGCACAGCGGCAGCCACCCGTCCGCGCGCCGTGCGACCCGGCGCAGCGCCCGCTCGGAGAGGGCGCCCAGATACACCGGGGGACGCGGCAGCCGGGCGGGTTTGAGCGGGGCGTGGTGCCGGGGCACCGACAGCAGGGTCCCGGAGTACTCGGCGGGGTCCTCGGTCCACACGGCGTCGAGCGCGTCGAGCAGTTCGTCCAGCAGGGCCCCGCGCCGGCCGAAGTCCCGCCCCGCGGCCTCGTACTCCTCCGGCGACCAGCCGATGCCGAACCCGGGCAGCAGCCGGCCGCCGCTGATCAGGTCGATGGTGGTCAGCGCCCGCGCCAGCTGCACGGGCGGATACAGGGGTGCGATGAGCACATGTGAACCGAGCAGCACCCGTTCGGTCGCGGCGGCGGCCACCCCGAGGAGTACGAAGGGGTCGGCGGCCGGGTTGAGCTCCGGCGGAATGGTGGTGCCCTGCCCGCCGTAGCCGACGCTGGGCCGCACCGCCGCCAGATTGCGGTCGCCGACCCAGAGGCTCGCGGCACCGGCCCGTTCCACCTCCCGCGCGAATTCCGCGACCCGGGCGACCTCGAACGCCTGACGGTGGAACTGGGGGAGTGCGAATCCGATGCGCATGACTGCCTTCGCGGGGTGGGGGTGCTGGGTGGGCCCACCCTACACATGTCCGCTGAGGCATGTACCGGTACACACGTATGTCACTGGCCGCACAAGGTGTCTGCCCACGTCAGTGCGAGCTGTCGCGCGCGGGCCACGGGTTCGACCTAGAGTGAGGCATCCACGCATTCGTCCGTCGCCGACTCGGCTGGGAAGGGTATGACGCATGGCCCAAGACGTTCCCGAACCGGTGCCCCAGATGGTCCTGTCCCCGCTGACCAGCGCGGCGATCTTCCTGGTGGTCACCATCGACAGCGGCGGCGAGACCACGGTCCGTGAGCTGCTGTCCGACGTCGGCTCACTGGAACGGGCCGTGGGCTTCCGCGCCCAGCCCGAGGGCCGGCTCAGCTGTGTCACCAGTATCGGCTCACACGCCTGGGACCGCCTGTTCACCGGGCCGCGCCCGGCAGGGCTGCACCCCTTCCGGGAACTGAGGGGACCGGTGCACCGGGCCGTGTCCACCCCCGGCGACCTGCTCTTCCACATCCGCGCCGCGCGGCTCGACCTGTGCTTCGCGCTGGCCACGGAGATCATGAGCCGGCTGCGCGGCGCGGTCACGGTCCAGGACGAGGTGCAGGGCTTCAAGTACTTCGACGAACGCGACCTGCTCGGGTTCGTGGACGGCACGGAGAACCCGACGGGTGCCGCGGCCCGCGCGGCCGTCCTCGTCGGCGACGAGGACCCGCCGTTCGCGGGCGGCAGCTACGTCGTCGTACAGAAGTACCTGCACGACCTGGAGGCCTGGGAGGCCCTGCCGGTCGAGGCGCAGGAGCGGGTGATCGGCCGGCGCAAGCTGTCCGACGTGGAACTCGCCGACGACGTCAAGCCGGCCGACTCGCACGTCGCCCTCACCACCGTCACCGACCCGGACGGCACCGAACACGAGATCCTGCGCGACAACATGCCCTTCGGCGCGGCGGGCCGCGGGGAGTTCGGCACCTACTTCATCGGCTACGCCCGCACCCCCGAGGTGACGGAGACGATGCTGGAGCGGATGTTCCTGGGCACGGAGTCGGCACCGCACGACCGGATCCTGGACTTCTCCACCGCGGTCACCGGCTCCCTGTTCTTCACACCCCCCGCGGACTTCCTCGAAGACCTCCCCGAGCCTCCGGCCGCCGGGGCCGTCACACCGACCGACAGCCAGGTCCGATCCTCCGGGTCCTCCCTCGGGATCGGCAGCATGAAGCGGAGCCTTGCCCGATGAACAATCTGCACCGTGAACTCGCGCCCGTCTCCGATGCCGCGTGGGCGGACCTGGAGGAGGAGGCCCGCCGCACCTTCAAGCGCCATGTCGCGGCCCGTCGCATCGTCGACGTCCCCGAACCGGGCGGCGTCGCGCTCGCCGGCGTGGGCACCGGTCACCTGGACGCCGTCGACACCCCCGCGGACGGGGTCATCGCGCACACCCGCCGCTTCCAGCCGCTGGTCGAACTGCGCGTGCCGTTCACCGTGGACCGCCGGCAGGTGGACGACGTCGCCCGGGGCGCCAAGGACGCCGACTGGCAGCCGGTGAAGGACGCGGCCCGGCGGCTGGCGTTCGCCGAGGACCGGGCCGTGTTCGAGGGCTACCCGGCGGCCGGGATCACCGGACTGCGGGCGAGCTCCTCCAATCCGGCGCTGACGCTCCCCGCCGACGTGCGCGACTACCCGGACGCCATCAGCCAGGCGGTGACGGCCCTGCGCCTGGCCGGCGTGGACGGCGCCTACACACTGGCGCTGAGCGCGGAGGCGTACACGGCCGTCAGCGAGACCTCCGACCACGGCTACCCGGTCATCAAGCACCTCGCCCGGCTGCTCGACGGCGACATCGTCTGGGCGCCCGCGATCGACGGCGCCTTCCTGCTCTCCACCCGCGGCGGCGACTTCGAACTGCGCCTCGGCCAGGACGTGTCGATCGGCTACCTGTCGCACGACGCGACGAGCGTCACGCTGTACTTCCAGGAGACCCTGACCTTCCTGGCGTACACCAGCGAGGCCGTGGTGGCCCTGTCACCGGCCTCGGCCGGCGCCTGACGCGCGAGCGGCACCGGGTGGACGGCGGCCACCCGGTGCCGCGCTGTCCCCGGCGGCAGCACTGTTCTCGGCGGGAGCGTCCCGCCCGGTCCGCGCGAGACGGGTCGAGCAGGCCCGTCGGCCGCGGTGCCGCGCGACCCGGGATCCGCGCGCCCGGCACCGCGGGCATCGCTCCGGCGGCGTGCCCCCCACGGCACCGTCGTCGCGTCATTCCGCCCCGGTCGGCACCGGCAGGACGGCACGGACCGTGGTGCCCGCGGCCGAGGAACACGTCACCGTCAGCGTCCCCTCCAGCAGGGTGACGCACTCCGTCATCGCCGCCACCCGGGCGTCGGCACCCGGTCCGCGCGGCGGACACGCGTCGCTGACCACGCTCACCACGAGGGCGGAGCCGATACGTGTGAGCTCGACCTCGGCGCGGCCCGCGCCGGAGTCCCGCACCGCGTGGGCCAGCGCCTCCGCGACCAGGAAGTACACATGGGTCTCCACCGCGCATGGCAGCCGGCCGGTCCGGTCGGGGCGGACGGTGACGGTGACGGGAACCGGGCTCGCCGCCGCGAGCGCGGCGACGGCCGGGCCCAGTCCGCGCAGCTGGAGCACCTGCGGACACAGCCCCGCCGCCACCTCCCGGACCTGTGCGAGCGCCGTCTCGGCATCCCGGATCGCGCCGTCGAGGAGTCCGGCGGCGGTCGGCGTGGCCGCCTCGCCCAGTTGCTCACGCGCCATGCGCAAACCGAGCAGCAGGGACACCAGCCGCTCCTGGGTCCCGTCCCGCAACAGGTGCGCGGCCTGCCGACGCCGGTGGGCCGCGGCGTCGGCGGCGGGCAGTGCGGCGGCCCGTGCGGCGGTGAGTGCCGGGGCGTCGGCGGCGGGCGGTGCCGTGGCGTCCGTGCCCTTCGGCGCGACGCCCTGGCTGGGTGTCACGTTCTCGGCGATCGACTGCGGTGAAGCCGTCATGAAAGTCACCTTGGCACCGGCAGCCCGGTGACGACAGGAGTCCCCGCCGTATGACCTCATAAGCTCCGTTTATGAGCGACAGGTCATGCGCCGTCCGGCTCCCGGGGCCGGTCCAGGTCGACCCGGCGCAGCAGAGCGAGCAGCACGAGGGTGGCCGCCGCACTGGCCCCCGCGGCCAACGCGTGGCCGCCCGCGTAGGCCAGGCGCGGCACCGCCGGGTCACCGGGCGGCAGCCGGAACATCGAGTCGACCAGCAGCAGCGCCCCGCTGCCGAGCCCGGCCAGCGCCACACCGCACAGCGGGGCGATCACGAACAGCGCGCGCAACGGACGAGGGTGGTCCGCGACGGAACGCACCCGCCCGCTTCGCGCCAGGAGCGCGGTGAGTGCGCACGCGACGGCCAGCACCAGCAGGTCGGCCCCGATGGTGTCACTGGGCCGGTGCCAGCCCGCCGCCACCGTGTAGGCGCCGACGAAGGTCGCCCACAGCGCGCAGACGCCGACGGCGACACCCCGCAACCGGTACGGAACGACCAGGGTGAGCCCGAACAGCACACTCATCGCGATGGTGGTGTGCCCGCTCGGGAAGCTGTTGCCCAGCAGCCGCTCCGGGGCGTCCACGAGATCCGGACGGCGCAACAGGTACCGCTTCAGCACCTCGGCGACCAGCAGGGAGACGCCCACCGTACCGACGGCGACCACCGTCAGGGCGGAGCGGCGCCGCGCCAGCCCGATCAGGACGAGCACCGCCACCGCCGCGCCGAGCGAGGACACTGTGATGTGGTCCAGAATCCCGTTCGCGGCCCGGGCGGCGGCCAGGGTCTCGTCCTCGCGCCGCCCCGCAAGCACCGCGTTCTCCCAGCGCTGCCCGGTCGCCGTCCGCACGAACGCGGCGTAGACACCGGCCAGCAGCAGCGCCGCGCCCGCGGCGGCGGCCTCCAGTCGTCCGCGCACACGCGTGGCGAAGGGCTTCTCGTCTTTCCCGCAAGGGCACACATACCGATGTTAGGTCGGTCGGCGCCCTCATGCCTTTCTCACCCGAACATGTGAAGTGTCGCGATGTCTCCGTGCCCACCTCTCGATGAGGTGTGGGGAACACCTGACATCATCGGGGACGGTGCTCGGCCCGCACAGAAGCCATGCGACTTACGCATGAGCGATGTGGCAGGCGTGCTAGATTCGGCCTCATGAGCATGGGTCTGGCCGAGCGAGTGCGGTCCGCGGTGGCCGCGCTGCTGCACGCGACCGGCGAGTCGCAGACCGCTCTCGCCACGGCGCTGGGGGTGAGTCAGGCCCAGGTGAGCCGCCGTCAGTCCGGGAGCGCGGCCTGGAGCCTGGCCGACTGCGACGCGGTCGCCGCACACTACGGCGTGGACGTCCTCGACCTCCTCGCCGGACCCACCCGCGCCGTCGAGGCGCTGCCCGAGGCACGCCGTCGCCTCCCCGGCGGCCGTGCCACCACCGCCCGACCCGCGGCCGTACCGGACGGGGGAACCCGATGACGGACTTCGACGCGATCGACGCCCTGCTCGCCGGCGCCAAGCAGGAGGTCCCGCTGCCGCCCGCCGAGGAACGGCGTGCCCTGCGCGAGGGACTGAACCTCTCCCGGGCCCAGCTCGCTCGGGCCCTGAAGGTCAGCCCGTCCACGGTCGCGGGCTGGGAGTCCGGACGCGACCCGAGCGGCGAAGTCCGGGAGAAGTACGCGTACTTCCTCAAGGGAGCGCGGACGAAACTCGCGGGCCCGGCCGAGAAGCCGGAGGACCCCGAACCGGTGGAGGCGGCGGCCGAGGCCGACCGGCAGCCCGTCCAGGACGACGGCGCCGACGACGACGTGGTGGCCCTGCCCACGCCCCGGCCCTGCGTCCTGTGCGGACAACCCGCCCGCCACGAGGTCGCCGGGTTTCCCCAGCACCTGGACCCCGCGCACTGCGGCACACCCGAGCACGCGCGGCCGACCGGGCCCACCCGTACGACCCAGCCCGCGCGCCCGGCCGAGCCCACGCCCCAGCGCACACCCGCGACCCAGCCCGCACGACCGCCCGCCCCCGCGCGCCCCCGCGCGCAGACAGGCGGCGGCGTCAAGGTCGTCACCGCCGGCCGCCGGCTCAAGACCGCCGACGCCCCGGACCTGATCGCCGCCGCCGTGTCGGCCGCCCTCGACGAGCACGGCGGCGACGTCGAGGCGGTGACGGCGGCACTGGTCAGGCGGGCCATCCCGGACGCGATGGCGTTGCTGGACCAGACCCGCAAGGGCGGCCGGTACGACATCGTCGCGCACCCCTGGCTGCCCGACGTCCTGCGCAAGCAGACCTCCCGTGGCCCGGACCAGATCTGGGAGGCCCGCCCCAAGTGGACCCGCCCCGAACTGCCGCCCGGCGAACACGAGGTCACGGCGCTCGACGTCAACGGCGCCTACCTGTCCGCGCTCAAGACGCACCTGCCGCTCGGCCAGCTGGAGCACTCCACCGGCAACCAGCACGACCGCCGCCGCGCCGGCGTCCACCTGATCACCCCGCCCGCCTGGGAGCACGACGCCTACCTGCCCAACCCCATCGGCAGCCGCGACGAGCCGGGCCCGCTCTGGGTGACCGAGCCGACCCTGCGCCTGCTGCTGCGCCTGTCGGGACCGAAGTACGGCCTGTGCGACCCCCCGGAGATCCACGAGTCCTGGACCTCCGGCGCCACCGAGGGCCTGCTGGAGAAGTTCCGCGTCGCGCTGAAGGACGCCCGGGACCGCGCGATCGCCGACAACGACGACGTGACGCTGGAGTACGTCAAGGCCATGTACTCCAAGTTCGTCTCCACGATGGGGGAGTCGAACTACAACCGGGAGCTGTACCGCACCGACTGGATGCACCTGATCCGCTCGCAGGCCTTCGCGAACCTGTGGTGGAAGGCGCACCGCGCCTATGACGAGGGGCTGATGGTCGTCCGCGCGATGGGCACCGACGAACTCCATGTGATCGGCGACTGGCGCGCGGTGTTCCCGGAGGGACGCGGGGTCAGCGAGGTGAAGGTGAAGGACGTGTACGGAGTCGGCACCCCGGTGGCGGCCGACCGGGACGTGTAGCGTGACGCGTACGTGAGGTCGTATCGGGACGAGGGGCGGCAGGAGAGAGGGAGATGCCGGAGAGGACGCTCAACTTCGGTGCGTACGGGGCGCGTGGCATCAAGGGGTACGAGGCCGTCGCCCGGCAGTTGGACGCGCTGGCCGGGTTCGTCGCCACCCCGATCACGGTCCGGCGCGGCCTGCTAGCCCGCCTGCGGTACCTCACCCGCACCGACCAGGCCCGCCGGGCGGCCCGCGACGCCGGCCTGACCGTCACCGACCGCACGCTCAGGGCCTGGCTGCGAGAGGAACGCAATCCTTCGAAGCGGAACCTGGAGCGGATCGAGACGGCCTACCGCGCGGTCCGCCGCCAGAACGTCTCCCGGTACCTGCTGGCGCGCCTCAACCGCGAGGGCCGCGGCACCCGGGTCGAGTTCCACCCCCTCAACCAGTCCCAGGTCCTCCGCCCCCGTCAGCGGGTGGTCGCCTACCGCACGCTCAACGTCCGCCGCTGGGACCGCATCGTCGAGGCCTGGGCGGCGGGCGACGCGCAGGCGCTGGACGACGCCTGGATCTACGACGCGGTGGTGGACCTCGGCTCCGAGTGGGGCCAGTACGAGTACGTCACCAACATCGGCTTCGCCGCCTGAGCCCCGCTGCCCCTGACGGCAGCTCCGGCCGGCGCGCGTCGCGACCGGATGGCGGCTCGGCACCTCCGTCTCCGTCATGGAGGCGCCAACGGCAGGTCAACAGGCACTCTCGGGCAGCAAAGATCGGGTATGTGCCAGAACCGTTCCGCACGGGTGGGCCTCATACCTCTCAGAGATACCCAAATGGGGCATCCGGAAGGGATATGACCATGCTGTTCGGTAAGCGCACCCGCACCCTCGTCGCCCCCGTCACGCTCTCGGCGCTCTCCGCCGTGGCACTGATCGGCGTCGCCGCGGGCCCCTCCCAGGCCGCGGCCCGGCCGGGCTGGGCGGACACCTCCTCGCTGTCCGTCCGCGTCCACGCGCTGGACTCGGGCGCCGGGCAGCGCTACGCGACGGTGATCCTCACCAACAAGACCCACAAGACGGTCCGGACCCAGGGCTACGTGGGCCTGCAACTGCTCGACTCCCACGGCAAGGACGTCACCACGCACGTCGTGCGCGACCGCGGCCAGGCCAAGCTGATCACCCTCAAGCCGGGCCAGAGCGCCTACACCCGGCTGCACTGGGGGGCCGTGGCGGGCGCCGGAGAGCCGACGAAGGCGGAGAAGAACCCGACGCGGCTGGAGGTCACCCCGCCCGACTCCTACCACCACCTGAACACCGCCTGGAAGCTGGGCGAGGTCCTCCAGAAGGGCCGCATCGACATCACCCCGCTCGCCAAGGGAACCGGCCCGAGGTACTGACCGGCGAACCGACATCCACCCGGGGTCCTGCGGCGGCAGGACCCCGGTCGGCTTTCCCGACACCTCTCCGACACATGTGTTTCCGTCCGAGTTCCTCCCGCAGACACATACGCAGTGTTCATACTGGTGGCATGAACGACACAGCCCTTTCCGGCTCCTCCGCGGACCTGGTGGAACGGGCGCGCGGACTCGCGGCCCTGCTGCGTGAGCACGCCGACGAAGCCGATCGCGGCGGGCGGCTGCCGGAAGCGGTGGCGACGGCACTGCGCGACGCCGGCTTCCTGAGCCTCCAGGTGCCGCGCGCCCTCGGGGGGCCGGGCGCGGACTTCCGTACCGCCTTCGACGTCTACACCGAGCTGGGCCGGGGCTGCGGATCCAGCGGCTGGCTCGCCATGGTGCTGTCCGGCGGGTCGTACATGGCCTCGTTGCTCGGGGAGCGGGCGCGTCAGGAGCTGTGGGGTGCGGACGCCGGGGCTGTCGTCGCCAGCCGGCTGCCCGCCGCGGGCACGGGCCGGGTGACCGAGGGAGGGCTGGTGGTGTCCGGCCGGTGGTCTCCCACCTCGGGCGTCCACCACAGTGAGTGGGTGATGGCGGCGGTGGCGGCCGGTGACGACACGGACCTCGCCCTGGCCGTGGTTCCGACGGCGGCGGGGTCCGTCGACGACACCTGGGACGTGACGGGCCTGCGGGCCACCGGCAGTGACACGTTCGTCCTCGACGAGGTGTTCGTGCCCGACCACCGGGTGCTGTCGCTGACCCGCATGATGGCCGGCGGCTACGCGGAGGACCACCCGGACGAGCCCCTGTGCGCGGCGGCCGTCGTCCCGGCCCTGACCGTGACACTCGTGGCTCCGCTGCTCGGCATGGGCCTGGCGGCCCTGGAGCACACACGGGAGCAGCTGGGTGCCTCGGCCCGGCGGGCCGGGTCGGCCGGCGTGCGGTACGCCGTGGCCGATGCCGCCGCTTCGATCGACTCCGCACGGCTGCTCCTGCTCCGGGCCCTGGACGACGTCGAGGCGGGCATCGCGCGGCGGGCCCGGCCCGGGGAGCTGGTGAGCGCGCGTATACACATGGACGCGGCCCTGGCGGCACGGTACCTGCGGGAGGCCGTCCGGCACCTCCTCACGGCACTCGGCAGCGCGGCTTTCTCGACGGGCTGCCCGGTGCAGCGCATCTGGCGGGACATGGAGGTCGCGCTGTCCCACGCGAACGTCGTCCCGGACCCGAACCGGGAGGCCTACGGGCGGGCGCTGCTCGACCTCGCGGACGCGGAGGCGGGCTGACGGCTTCCGCCACCGAACACACACCGGGACACATGTGGACCGGATAGACTGCCCCGACCGGTCAGTCGTGGGGGTGCGTGGTGCTGGAGGCCCTTGGCCTGGACGAGCGTGCCGAGACCGCCTACCTCGCTCTCATCGACAACCGGTCGCTCACCGTGGCGGAGCTGGCGGCGCTGACCCGCGCGGCCCGGCACGAACTGGAGGGCGCGCTCACCCGGCTGGAGAGCGGGGGGCTGATCGCTCGGGTGCCCGGCCGTCCGCCGCGGTACACGGCACTGCCGCCGGAGCACGCGGTGGAGGTGCTGCTCCTCGCCCGTGAACGTGACATCCAGCGGGTCAGGGCCCTCGCGCAGCGCCTGGGCGAGCGCCATCACCGGGCCAGGGGTGGACAGGACTCCGCGTCGCTGATCGAGGTGATCACGGGAGTGGACGGCGTGGCGCGCTGCGGTGAGCAGTTGTTCCGCCGGGCCGAGCGGGAGATCCGCGGTATCGACGCGCCGCCCTACGCGGTGCCGGGGGACGGCGGCCGGGTCAACTCGGTCGTCAACATCACCGGGGGGCAGATCAGCAGCCGTTTCATCCACGGTCGGGACGCCCTCGACCTGCCGGGCGTGGTGAGCCGGATCGAGCGGGACGTCGCGGCCGGAGAGACGGTACGGGTGGTGCCCCGGGCGCCGATGAAGCTGTTGCTCGCCGACGACCAGGCGGGGCTCATCCCGCTGGTGTCGACTCCCAGCGTGCTGGACACCTGCATCCTGGTGCACCCCTCGTCCCTGCTCGACGCGCTGAGCGTTCTCTTCGAGACCCTGTGGGAGCAGGCGCAGCCCTTCGTACCGGACCGCGCGGGCCCCGACGACACGGGTGACTTCGTCAGCGAGGAGGAGCGGCGCATCGTGTCCCTGCTGGGCCTCGGGCTGCCCGACGAGGCGATCGCCCGTCATCTCGGCATCGGACACCGCACGGTGCAGCGGAGGGTGCAGGCGCTGCTGGTGCGGCTGGGTGCCACCAGCCGGTTCCAGGCCGGCGTGCTGGCGGCCCGGCGGGGCTGGTGGAGGCCGGACGAGGAGTCGTAGGACGAGGCACGGCGGATCGTGCCCGGGCGGGCGGGTGCGCAGCGGCGGGACGAGAGATGCCGGCACGGGCTGACACGTTGGCCGTGGGGCCGGCCGGCAGGGTGCCGGCCGGCCCCACGATGTCCGTCCGCCGGTTACCGCCTGGTGAGGGCGAGGTCGGCGGTGACGGTGGTCGTACCGTGCGGGCGTACGGTGCGCCGCCCGGTCCGGTAGCCCTCGGCGTCCGCGGTGATGCCGATCGTGGTGGGCGCGTCCGTGAGCCACACCTCGTAGCGGCCGTCCACGGCGGTGCTCAGGGTGTGCGTCGCGCCCCTCGCGGTGACCTTCACCTTCGCCCCGGCGAGCGGTGCCGCCGACGGCCCCACCCCCGCCACCGTGCCGGTGAGGTGGACCGCGCCCCGCGGCGGCACCACCGTCATGGTGACCGGTACGGTCACGGCGCCGTACGGACCGTCGCTGTCGATGATCAGCCGTGCCCGGTGGACACCCGCATCGGCGGGCCCCATCGCGCGGGCGTCCGCGGTCACCGTCAGCCGGACCGTCCGGCCGGGGGCGACGGTCGTCGTCCCGGCCTTCTCGCCGAGCCACGGCACGTCGGCGTGCGGCGTGTCCCAGCCCGGCAGCACCTGGGCGCCGGACTCGACGGCACCGCCCGCGCCCTGCCCGCCCAGCACGTACCAGCCCGGCGCGGACGCCGCCGCGTACAGCGGTTGCGGCAGGTTGGGCAGCGCGGTCCAGGTGTCGGCGACGGGGTCGTAGGCGTACGCCTCGTTGGTGACGACGCCGGCCCCGGTGAGGACGCCGCCCGCCGTCAGCAGGCGGCCCCCAGCGCTGGTGCCGGCCGCGCCCCAGGTGTCGACGGGCGGGTCGGCGATGGGCGTCCAGTGGCCGGCGGCGGCGTCCAGGGCGTACCCGACGGGGGTCGCCCGCGGCGTGCCGCCGTCACTCTGGGAGACGCCGCCCGCGCAGTACACGGTCGCGTCGACGGTGCCGCAGGTCTGCCATGAGGTCGGCGTGGGATAGGCCGGACCGGACGCCCAGGTGTCGGTCGCCGGGTCGTAGACCTGGACGTCACCGGTGCCGCAGCTGAACTGCGCGCAGCCGCCGATGACATACAGCTTGTCCCGCACGACCGCCGCCGCGGAACCGGCGTAGGCGACGGGCTCGTCGGCGATCGCCGACCAGGAGTCGGTCGCCGGGTCGTAGACCTCGCCGCCCGCGACGGGCTGTCCGGCGGCGTTCTTGCCGCCGGTCACGTACAGCTTGCCCCGGATGAAGCCGGACGCCGCCGCGTACCGCTTGGTCGCGGCCGGGGCCAGGGTCTTCCAGGCCCCGCTGGCCGGGTCGTAGGAGCGCAGGGCGTTGCTCCACTGGCCGTCGGCAGTCGCGCCGAGCCCGGTGTAGACGACGCCGCGGTAGCTCGCGGCGATACCGCCCGCGGTGCCCTGGGGAAGGTCCGTGACCGGCCGCCACGCCGGGTCGGCGGCGGTGGCGGTGGCCGCGGCGGAGGTTCCCGCCGTGGTCCCGGGCATGTCCAGCGGTCCGGCTCCGGTGGCCGCGCGCCTGCGCGGGGCGCCCTTGGCCGCCGCCGTGGTGCCGGCCTTGACGTTCTGTTCGCCGAGGCTGACCGTGGCGGGGGCGCTGCCGGTGTCGCGCAGTCGGACGGTGATGTCGCTGCTGCTTCCCCAGGGCACGGTGACGCCGATGGCGGAGGGCTTGACCTCCAGCTTCGCCGGACTCAGCCGGAAGTCGGCGGTCGTCACGGCGTCCGCCCGGACCTTCACCGCGCGGGTCTGCGCCGGATAGCCGAACTCGGCCAGGTCCGCGGTGAACTCCTCGCGGCCGGTGCCGGAGGAGAAGGCCCAGTACAGGCCGTCGTCCACGGCCGGGTCGTCCGGGGAGGCGATGCTCCGGCCGCTGTCGGCGGGGGTCCGGCGGGCGGCGACCGTGGCGCCGAGGACGCCGGCACCCGTGTGGGCGTCCCGGACATGACCGGTCAGCAGGCCGCCGGGCACGATGTCCACGGTGCGGGTGCCGAGGGCCACGTTGTCGACCTGCCAGAAGCCGGTCAGGGAGCCGGTGTAGTGGAACCGGACGCGTACGGACTTCTCGCCCGCGTACTTCGTGAGCGCCACCTTCTCGTGCGCGGGGCCGTTCACGACGTCCGTGTGGTGCCAGACGTTCTCCCAGGTCGCCCCGGAGTCGGTGCTCACGTCGACGTCGGCGGTCGGGTCGTTGAAGCGGTAGCTGCCGGGCAGTGCCGTGTCGAACTCCAGGGCCGGGTGGGTGAGGGCCGAGAAGTCGTAGGCGGGACTGATGAGTTCGGTGTCGACGGGGGACCAGCCGAGGGCGTAGTCGTCGGTCTGGGCGAAGCGGCCCTCGCCGCCGGTCTGGTTGCCGCGGGTGAGCGGGTCGCCGAAGTCCCAGCCGCCGGCGCCGGTGTGGTTGACCACGCTCCAGCCGTCGGGGGTGGTGGCCTTGTCGAAGGGCTGGAGGCCACCGCCGTGGTAGGAGACCGCGTAACCGGGCGGGAGGACGCCGGTGCCGGTGAGCGGCAGTTCCAGGTCCGCGGTCCTCCCGGCCGACCTCAGGTCGGCCTCGACGGTGGCGGGCCGGTACCCGGGGTACAGGCCGGTGGCCCGAAGGGTGTACTTCGCCCCGCGGGGCAGCCGGATCGCGTAGTGGCCGGTCGCCGGGTCGGTGAACGCGGTTCCGGGCACTCCGTCGACGGTCAGCCGGGCGTACACGCCCCAGCCGTGTCCGCCGCCGTCGCGGACGCTGCCGGAGAGGGTCACGGTGGGTATGGCGTCCAGCACCGCGTCGCCGCGCACCTGGGCGCCGTCGGCGACCACGATCTCCCCGAGGTCCTTCTCGGCGTAGCCGAAGGTGCTCACGGTCAGCCGGTACCTGCCGGGCGGGACGACAAGTGACCAGGTCCCGTTGGCGCCGGACAGGGTGTGGTAGTCCCCCAGTCGTACGGTGGCACCGGGGATCGCCCTGCCGCCGGCGCGGTCGGTGACCTTGCCTGTGACGGTGCCGTGCGCTCCGGGCCGGAAGGCGGCCAGGCCGTCGGGGGTGCCGAGACCGGTCGGCCCGTCGTAACCCGGGCCGGCGGTGCAGCTCTTCACCGGTTCGCAGTGCGGGGTCGGGCCGGAACCGCACAGTCCGGAGTCGCCGCAGCTCGCGTCGTCGCCCTCGGTGACGTCGTGCAGGGCGCCCGGGGTGAGGTAGGGGTACGAGGCGGGGTAGGTGCCCTCGGCCGGGGTGCCGGCCAGTGCGTAGACGCCCGCGACGATGGGAGCGGAGGCGCTGGTGCCGCCGTACACGTTCCAGCCGGCGTCGGAGAAGCTGTTGTAGACGGCCACGCCGGTCGTGGGGTCGGCGACCGCGCTGACGTCCGCGACCGAACGGCCCGCGCAGCCCGTGTCCGGCTGGAACGACGGCTTGGGCTCGACCGCCGAGCAGCCCGATCCGGTCGCACCCCAGGACTGCTCGCCCGACGGGGTGGTGACGACGGTGTTCCAGACCTTCTCCGACCAGCCGCGGCCGGTGCCCGGGTCCCGGGTCAGCGAGGTGCCGCCGACCGAGGTCACGAGCGGGGAGGAGGCGGGGTAGCTGACGCCGTAGCCGTTGTCACCGGAGCTGAAGAGCAGGGCGGCGCCGGGGTGGTCGAAGTACGCGGCGTCCAGGGCGGGCAGGCTCGCGTCCTCGTGGTACGCGCCGTAGGAGTTGGACACGTACCTGGCGCCGAGCGCGACGGCCGTGTTGACCGCGGCGCCCAGGTCGTCCGTCGAGGCGCTGTCGGCCTCCAGGAGGAGGATGTGCGCCTTGGGCGCCACCGCGGACACCATGTCCAGGTCGAGGGAGATCTCCCCGGCCCAGCCGTCGTCGGGCGCGGGGTAGTCCGCCCCGCCGCGCTGGTCGGTCTTGCGGAAGCAGCCGTTGTCCGTGGTGCAGGCCGGCAGGCCGTACTGCTCACGGTAGGTGGCGAGGTCCTGCTCGGCGCGGGGGTTGTCGTACGCGTCGACGATCGCGATCGTCGCACCGGCGCCGCCGTCGGCGGGCAGGGAGTAGGCCGAGCGGAGGTCCGCGGGGCCGTAGCCCTCGGGTGTGACCGTGCCGTCGGCGCGCACACGTGCTTTCGGGGCGTCGGTACGGCGGACGGCGAAGCAGCCGAAGTGTCCCGGACGGGGGGTGCCGCACAGGGCCTCGGTGTCAGGGGTGCCGGGAGCGGCGGAGGAGGACGTCGCCGAGGTCGGGGCGGGGGCGGCCGATGCCGCCGCCGAGGCGGGCAGTTGGACCGTGAGCGCGGTCAGCAGCACGGCCGTGACCGCGCCCAGGACGGGTCTCGCGCGGCCTCGGCCGAGGCGCGGGACAGCAGGTCTACGCACGGAACAGCTCCGATGGACGAGGGCGGGCTGGGGAGCGAAACCGGTCTGACTCCGTTGTCCGATCAAGGGGGTTCGCCGGTGAAGAAAGATCGCTTCGGGGGACCGGGCCCGTCAATGCGCTGCCTCTGGCGTCTTGCCGCCGTGACGTATTCACGCCCCCGTTACCCGGGCGCCGTTCGCCCGGTTCGGTCACTCGGTGAACGGCGCCCGTCGAGGTGGAGCACGCAGGCGGGTCGTCGGCCGGGTCGCCGCAGTCCTCGCACACCTGGCCTTCGGGCGCGAGGAGGGAGCTCCGCGTGTCGGGACGTTCACCCCCACATGTCCTCGTTTCTGGTTCGACATGTGTCTCGGGTCGAGACACCCGGATCGGTACGCTCACCGCCATGCGAATGTTCTGGCTGGTGTGCGCGCTCTTCGCCGCGATCCTCGTTCCGTTCTTCCTCTTCGGGGACTACTTCGAGGCGCTCGCGGACCAGGCGTCGGACGGTCGCTTCTCCACACCGCTGGCCGTGGCGGTCATCGTGGGTCTGCTGGCGCTGGACGTGTTCCTGCCAGTGCCGTCCAGCGTGGTGTCCGCCGCGGCGGGCGCACTTCTGGGTTTCGGATGGGGCGCGGTGGCCTGCTGGGCGGGGATGACGGTCTCGTGCGGTCTGGGCTACCTCGTCGGAGCGCGTTCGCTGTCCCTGTCCCGGCGGCTGGTGGGCGAGGCCGGGCTGGCCCGCGCCGCGGCGACGGCCGGACGTCACGGCACGGTCGCCCTCGCGCTGTGCCGTCCGGTACCGGTCCTGGCGGAGGCGAGTGTCGTGCTCGCGGGCACGACACGGGTGCCCCTCGGCCGCTTCCTGTTCACGTGCCTGTGGTCCAACCTCGGTGTGTCCGTCGGCTATGCGGCGATCGGTGCCTGGTCGGTGTCCGTCAACTCGTTCCTGCTCGCCTTCCTGGGTGCCCTGGCCTTCCCGGGGCTGGCGCTGCCGGCGGCCAGGGCTTGGGCGAGCGTCGCGCCGCGACGGGCGGCCGACGTGGAGCGCGGGACCGCGGGCGTCCCGGAGAGCTGACGTCGAGGCGTCGGCCTTCCGAGACGCCCGCGGTGTCCCCGGGTCGCCTTCGAGGCAGCAGCTCCACACGTACCCGCATCGCGCTCGCCGGGCACGCCGGTGGCCCTTCGAACCCAGCGGCCCTGCGAGCCCCGCGGCCCGGGTTCTCCTCGACCGCCTGCGCCACGTCGTCCTCGAGCGAGCACGTGCGGTACTTCCCAGCGATCGCCTCCAGCGCTGTGGACCGGGGCCTCCGATTGACCTACGCTAGGTAGACCGACCTACCTAGTCTGGACTGTGATGAGCGGAACCGATGTGAGCACGACGGACGGCGCGCGACGGCGTCCGGCCCGCGAACGCCTCCTCGCGGCGGCGGCCCGCCGCTTCTACGCCGACGGCGTGGCGGCGACCGGCATCGACACGATCACCGCCGAGGCCGGCGTGGCGAAGATGAGCCTCTACAACAACTTCTCCTCCAAGGCCGACCTGGTCAGGGCCTACCTGGACGCCCGGCACGAGGAGTGGCTCGGCCTGTACCGGGCCCGGCTGGAGCACGCCCGGGGCCCGCGGGACGGCGTGCTGGCGGTGTTCGACGCCTACGCCGACCACGCGGCCTTCGCCTACGAGCGCGGCTTCCGCGGCTGCGGACTGCTCAACGCCGCCGCCGAGCTGCCGGCCGGCGACGAGGGCCGTGCCGTGGTGCGCGCCCACAAGGAGGAGGTGGAGCGGCTGATCGCGGGCCACCTGGAGGAACTGCTGCCCGGGCGCCCCGAGGAGGCCCGGGCGACAGCGGAGCACCTCGCCTTCCTGCTGGAGGGAGCGATGGCCCGCGCCGGCCTGGAAGGCGACGGCGACCGCCTCCGGCACGCCCGCTCCATGGCGGCGGCCCTGCTGGACCGGCTGTGAGCCGGCCCGCCGCAACAGGGGCGCTGTGCGTGCTGGCGGCCTCCGTCCTGTGGGGTACGACGGGTACGGCCGCCACGTTCGCCCCGGAGGTCGGCCCGCTCGCCATCGGCGCCGTCGCCATGGGTCTGGGCGGACTTCTCCAGGCCCTCGTGGCCGCCCCGCGGATCGCCCACCACGCGGCCCGCCTGCGCGAGGGACGCGGCACGGTACTGCTCGGTGCCGCCTCCGTCGCGGTGTACCCGCTGGCGTTCTACAGCTCCATGCGCCTGGCCGGAGTCGCCGTGGGCACCGTGGTGTCCCTCGGCACCGCCCCGCTCGCCTCGGCCCTGATCGAACGCGTCGCGGACGGCCGACGGCTCACCCGCCGCTGGACGACCGCCGCTGCCCTGGGCCTGCTCGGCACCGCCTTGCTGTGCGTCGCCGAGGCCGCGCACGCGGGCGACGGCACGGGCCGGGCATCGGTGGCCGCCACGCTGCTCGGCGTGAGCCTCGGCCTGGTCGCCGCCGCCACCTACGCCCTCTACTCCTGGGCCGCGCACCGGCTCATCACCCGCCGGATCCCCTCCCGCGTCGCGATGGGCGCCGTCTTCGGACTCGGCGGGCTGCTCCTGTTGCCCGTCCTCCTGGCCACCGGCGCCCCGCTCATCAGCTCCTGGTCCAACGCGGCGGTCGGCACGTACATGGCCCTGATCCCGATGTTCACCGGTTACGTCCTGTTCGGCTGGGGTCTCGCGCACGTGCCCGCCAGCACCGCCACCACGCTCTCCCTGCTGGAACCGGCCGTCGCGGCCGTACTCGCCGTCCTGGTCGTCGGCGAACACCTCCCCGCCGCGGGCTGGGTGGGCACGGCGCTGGTCATCGCCTGCCTCACGGTCCTCACCGCCGCCCCCCGCCGGCGGAAGCTCTCCCGGAACCCGGCCGGAGCGGCCCCCGACGAAGCACCGCCGGTCACGGCCGGCCTCACGGAGGCCTCGCCGTCGTAGGCGAGGACGGCCATCGCGGAGGTGCGGAAGCCGCCGCGCTTCCCGCACGCGGGCGGATCACCGCGCACCTCGCCGGCGACGGGCGCGTCCCGGCGCCCGGCGAACCTCCGGCCAGGGCGTAGGGCGCGGGATCGCGCCGCGGGGGTCACCCCGCGCCCGCGGGGCCCCCGCCCTCGCGGCGTGCGGCAGCGGCCCGGCGGAGTACGGCGGCGGCCGGGTGTGCGGCGGCGGTCCCGTGCGGCTACGGCGCAGGGTCCTCCTGCGTGCTGCGGACCGCCTTCTTCACGGACTGCTCCAGCTCGTACCGCGACCCGCCCTCGCGCGCCGCGTACGCGGACAGAGCGGTCTGGAACGCCTCGGCCGCCCCTCGCCACGCCCGCCACTGGGCGTCGTACTCCTCACCGCACAGGCCGGCCAGCTTCGCGCGCTCCGCTTCGCAGGAACGTTCCAGCCAGACCAATTCGTCGGGAATGTCAGTCACACAAGGATGCTATGCAGAGCATGACCGGGGCGCCTGTCAGGACCCGCGGCGCAGAGGAGCCGGCAACCCTGCCCGCCCCCGGCGCAACCCGAGCGTGGAATGTTTACTGACCGGGTCAGTATAGTTGACGATAGGTGAGCGCTGAAATCCCGTGGACGGTTTGTGCAGACGTCCGGGATGATCGCTGGAGCACGGGACGGTGGCCGCGCAGTCGGCTACAAGTGAAAAAACAGTGACGGTACGATTGCTGCGTCTGTCGGTCCGAGAAGAGTGCGCTTCGTGCATGACTCCTTCAAGACCTGACAAGTGAGGGGTCACAGTTGACGGCGAACGAGAGTTTGGGTTCACGTATTCGGCGACTGCGCAGAGCCGCCGGGCTCTCTCAGGAGGCGCTGGCGAAACCTACTCTCTCGCCCAGTTACGTCTCACTGCTGGAAGCGGGCAAGCGTTTCCCCTCCGAGGAGGTGCTCGCGCAGCTCGCCGAGCGGCTCGGCTGCGACCCCGGGTACCTCACCGGCCTGATCACCGCGCCGGGCACCGACGACATCGAGGTCCAGCTGCACAGCGCGCAGCTCACCCTGCGCAACGGTGACGCGCGGGCGGCGCTGGACGGGTTCACCGCGCTGCGGTCCCAGGTCGCGGACAGCGACCGGACCGATCTGCGCTTCGCGGTCGAACTGGGCGTGGCCCAGTGTCTGGAGGAACAGGGCGATCTGGAGGAGGCCGCCCGCGCGTTCGAGTCGCTGCTGCACCGGTCGGCGGCGGAGGGACGCGGCATCCTGAGCCGGCTCGGTGCGGCCACGCCGCTGTGCCGGTGCTATCGCGAACTCGGCGACCTCTCGCGCGCCGTCGACGTGGCCGAGGAGATACTCGCGGAGGCGGACGCGCTCGACCTTCCGCCCACGGTGGACCAACTGGAGCTGCTGTCCACGCTGATCGGCGTGTACAGCGAGCGCGGCGACCTGCACCGGGCGAACTTCCTCGCGGACGAGGCGACGAGCCGTGCCCAGCTCATGTCGGACCGCAAGGCCCTCGGCAGCGCCTACTGGAAGGCCAGTGTCGACCTCAACCGGCGCGGCCGGTCGGGCGACGCGCTGGTCCTGGTGAAGAAGGCCGTCGCCCTCTACGCCGAGGGTGACGACGAGCGTGCCCTGGCGCGGCTGCGCCACGCTCAGGCCACGGTGCTGCTCCAGTCCGAGGAGTGCGACCCCGAGGTGGCCAAGGGGCTTCTCCGGCGGAGCGCCGCCGCGCTGCGGGCGGTGGGCGGCAAGCTCGACCTGGCGGAGGTCGAAACCGCGCTCGCCCGTGCCGAGGTGCTGCTCGGCCGGCCCGAGAAGGCCATGGAACACGCGGAGACCGCCCTAGGCCTGCTGGAACCCGAGCACCGGCTGGAGAACGCCCGCGTCCATCTCGTGGTTGCCGCGGTCTGCCTGGTCCAGGGCGATCAAGAAGGCGTCCGGGCCGCGTACGAGCGCACCGCCGCGCTGCTCGAAGGGGTCGACGCCGGGCGGCAGGCCGCCTTCGCGTGGTCGGAGCTGGGGGAGATCCTGGAGAAGAGCGGGGAGAACGAACGCGCCGCGTGGGCCTTCCGCCAGGGCATGCGGCTGATGGGGCACCGTGGGTCCCTGGTCCCCGATGTGCCCCGCCGGGTCCGGATCGACTGACGCCGCCGGGACCACCGGCTCCGACGGGTGGTCCGCGCGGGCGTGCGCCGGGCCGCTGACGGGCGCCCGGTGGCCTGCCGCGGACGCCTCGTGACATCGAGGCCGACGTGTCGCGCGGGGATCGGCCGGGCGCGCGCGTCCCGTGCCTCAGTCGACCGAGGCGCTGTGCTGCGGTTCCTCGTCCAGCAGTCCCTGGCGAGCCGCCAGCACCCCGGCCTGGAACCGGCTCTCCGCACCCAGCGTTTCCATGATGTCCGCGATGTGCCTCCGCGCCGTGCGCAGTGACATGCCGATACGGCGAGCGATCGTGGCGTCCTTCATGCCCGCCGCCAGCAGTCGCAGGATCGTGCGGTCGATGTCCTTGGCGACGAGGTCCAGACCGTCGGCGGCGGCGTTGGAGAAGGGGGTGGCCTGCGACCACTCCTGCTCGAACATGTCGCACAGGTAGCTGACGGTGGACGGCTCCCTGATGACCACGGCGCCCCAGGTGTCTCCGGACTGGGGGATGAAGGCCAGCCTGCGGTCGAAGACGATGAGCCGGCCGAACAGCTGGTGCCTCGTCCGGTATTCGGCACCGCGGGCCGACAGCGTGGCCACGTACTCCTGGCTGGGACCGTTGAAACGAGCCGTGTGGTGGTAGAGGGTCCGGATCCGTACGCCGCGGGCGAGCATGGCGGTGTCGCGGGGCAGGGCCTCCTGGAGGACTTCGGGGGACCGGCTGCCCCCCGGCTGGCAGGCGAGCACCTCGTGCGCGCATTGCTGGGAAGCCATGGTCAAGGCGGCGCGCACCTCCTGGGGACCGGGGACGACCTCGATCCCGAGGACGGGAAGCCGGCTCACGCTCTTGCGGTAGTGGTCGCGCAGGTTCGCGAAGTGCTCCCGGATGGTGTGCAGTTCGGCCTGCTGGGTGCGGATCGCGGACTCGATGGACGTCGTGACGACGGCTGCCACCAGGTCCGGGTTGACCGGGCGGAGCATGGCGGGGTCGTCGGATTCCGGCCGCAGAAGCCCGAGGTCCGTCAGCGAGGTCACGGCCGACTCCAGCTCGGCCATGGTCAAGCCGAGGTCCCGGGCGGCCAGGGCGGCGTCCATCCTGCCGTTCTCCGCCACCCAGCGGTACAGGGCGACCTCCGTCTCGCAGGGCCGCCCGGGCGTCTCGGGTGACCGGCTCTTGTTCACTGTGAACACTACGTCCCCTGTTCCTCTGACCCGCGGGACACCTCGCTGGATACCCCGGCCCCGGCCTGGTCCTCGGTGTGCGCGAAGGGGGTGCGGCGCGGTGATCCGCGTACCGCTCCCACGGCCGGGCGGAGTGAACGTGCGGTGCCGGAAGCGGCGTCGGTATCCGTGGAATACCGGTTCGGATTCTCGGCGCCACCTTGCTTCAGGAAGAGCCTATGCAGCCCTGTCAAAGTCTGTCAATATCGAGTCAATAAAGTCGGGCGGGTGGTCACCGTGCCCGCTTCGTCCCCCAGGCATGTTGGTGCCGTGCAGCTAGATGAGCGGGCCGGCGGCGGGTCGCCGGCGGCCCGCCGCACCAGAATCGATGGCACCGCCACCGCGCGGGCGGCCGTACTCGCGGCCCGCCCGGGATGACGGCCACGGACGCGGGAGGCGGCCGGGACGCCCGCACCGGGATGTCCGGCCGCACGCCGTGGGGCTGAACGGGAGGAGAACGGACGGAATGGCAGTGCCCGACGGTCAGCTCGACCTGTTCCTGTCGGACGTGGAGCTGTCCCTGTCGGCGTACGGCCGCGGCCAGGTGGTCGTGGTGTGGCCGCGTGGCGCGGACCTGCTCGTCTCAAGTCTGGCGGACACCGCCGCCGGAACCCCGGTCACCGGCAGCGGTCGCAGGCCCCCTGAGCGGGCTCTGGCCACCCGGCTGGCGGAGCGCTTCGCCGTGCGGCTCGGCGCACCGGTCACGGCCGCGTGGCGCGCGCTCGCCGGGCAGCCCGGCGGCGGCCGGACTCCGGAGGTCGTGTACCGCACGGAGTGGGACACCCTGCTGCTGACCGTGCGGGGCGCCCTGCAACTGGGGGTCGGCCCGTTCGACGTCGACGTGCACATCCGCCTGCCCGCGGGCCTTGAGCGCACGGGACCGCTGAGCCTGCGTCTCCGTACCGGCGAGGCCGTCTACGCGCCCCGCGGTTTCATGTGCGAGATGTCGGCTGCCGCGGCGCCGACACTGGTCCTCGAACTGACGCTGACCGGTACCGACTGAGCCGTGGGCGACCGGTCGGTGCGCGACCCCCAGGGCGGCACATCGTGAACGGCAGTTCGTTCTCCCCTCGCCTCCGGGACGCCTGCTCGACTCGCCCGGCGGTTTGACTGCGATTTTGACTGCGATAATGAGTGATGTGCTGCACGGCCGGTCAGTAGCTCCAGTGCCGAGGGCGGCCCGTCCGTCATCACCGGTTCAGCTGCCTTCGGGCTTGGCGAGTGAGGAGTCACAGTGACGGAGAACGAGTCCTTGGGCTCGCGGATCAGGCGCCTCCGTCGAGCAGCGGGACTCTCGCAGGAGGCCCTGGCCCGCCCCGACTTGTCCCCCAGCTACATCTCACTCGTCGAAGCGGGCAAGCGCATCCCCTCCCAGGAGGTCATCGCGCAACTCGCCGAGCGACTGGGCTGCGACGCCTCCTACCTCTCCGGACCGCTCGCCGAGCCCGACATCGCCGACCTGGGGGTGGAGGTGCAGTACGCGCAGCTGGTCCTGCGCAACGGCGACGCCGAGGCCGCCTTCAACACCCTCACCAACCTGCGCCTCAAGGTGCCGGCCACAGCCACCGGTCACCGGGACGTCCTCTTCTCCATCGACCTCGGCATAGCCCAGTGCCTGGAGCACAAGGGGAATCTGGAGGAGGCCGCGGTGCGTTTCGAGGCACTGCGCCAGCGCTGTGCCGAACAGGAGCGGGGGAGGGTGGAGGAACTCAGCGTGGTCATGTCCCTGTGCCGCTGCTACCGCGAGCTGGGGAACCTGTCCCATGCGATACAGGTGGCCGAGGAGACCCTGGCCGGCGTCGCCGAGCTGCCGCCCACCATCGAGTACCTGGAACTGTTCTCCACGTTAATCGGCATCTACTGCGAACGCGGTGACCTGCACCGTGCGGGCTTCCTCGCTTCCCAGGCGATCAGCCACGCCGAGATCATCACCGACCGCAGGGCATTGGGCGGTGCGTACTGGAACGCCAGCGCGGTCCTGCACCGGCAGGGGCGGTCGAACGAGGCACTGGCACTCATCAAGAAGGCCGTCGCCATCTATGCCGAGGGGGATGACGAGCGAGCCCTCGCCCGGGTGCGCAACGCGCACGCCACCCTGCTGCTGCAATCGGAGGAGGCCAACCCGGAAGCGGCCAAGACCCTGCTCGAACAGAGCGCCGCCACTCTGCGGGCCTTGGGCAGCAGCATCGACGTCGCGTACGTCGAGACCGCCATGGCGCGGGCCGATGTGATGCTCGGCCGGCCGGAGAGCGCGATCGAGCACGCCGAGCGGGCCCTGGACCTACTGGGTCCGGAGCACAGGCTCGAAAGCGCGCGCGTCCACCTCGTCATCGCGACCGCGCACCTGTTGCGTGACGACCACGAGGCGGTGCAGGCCGCCTACGAGCGCGGCGCCCTGCTGCTCGAAGCCTCGGAGGCCGGGCGCCAGGCTGCCTTCGCCTGGTCCGAGTTGGCCGAGATCCTGGAGAGGAGCGGGGAGAACGAGCGGGCGGTGTGGGCGTACCGGCAGGGGATGCAGCTACTGGGCCACCGCAGCACTCTCCTGTCCACCAGGCACCGGGACATCAAGGGGACCTGAGACGTGTCCCCGCGACGAGACGGACGGACGGGGAACGAGAAGGCGCAGCGTCCCGGTGCACTTCGTGGGACGCTGCGCTCGGTCTCGACGACGCCGGTGTCGTCAGCCCGACTCCCGTGACTGCGCGAGAGCGTGGATCTTGGCCTCGGTGAACTCTGTGATCAGCTCGATCGTGCCGAAGTTGCCCGGGTGCAGTTCCTGGTCCCGTACCGTGATGCCGAACGCCTTCTCCAGGTGCACCACCAAGGTGTAAACAGCGAGCGAATCGAGGAGCCCCGAACTCAGCAGCGGGTAGTCGTCGGTGATTTCCTCCGCCGGTACGGTGCTTGCGGCGGACGTGCTGAGCAGGAATTCGCGCACGCTTGTCTTGACGTCCATGAGCCCTCTCGGTCGTGTGGTCGTGTGCTGTGAGCGGCGGCTCAGGAGTGGGTGACGACCGACATCCGCTCGCTGGAGTCGATGGGCAGGTGCGGTACGCCGAACGACAGGATCTCGAAGGCCTCGTCGACCTCCGGGTTCGTCTTGACGCCGTGCGCGAACCGCGCGGGGACGTAGACGGTGTCCCCTTCGGTCATCTCGTAGTCGACGCCGTCGACATGGATGAAGCCGGAGGCCCGCATGACGTAGAGAATGTGCGCGCCGGGATGGGTGTGCAGCTCGAACGCGGATCCGGGCTGCATGATGATCCGATCGGCTCCGATCTCGATGCCGGAGTCGATCACCTCGCTGACGCCGGGCACTCCCTCGATGCCGTTCAGGGGCGTGCCGTCCGGCTCCAGCATCTTCAGCGTCGAGTTCGCGAGGATGTTCTGGATGTGACGGGTCGCGTCGAACTCGTGGTGGTGGCTCACTTGTTCTCCAGGAGAGACGGGTAGGAGGGTGAGGTGAGACGCGCTCAGCTCACCTTGCGGTCGGAACACTGCATGAGGTGCTCGGCGAGTTCGCCGAGTTGCTTCCAGCTCTCGGCGTAGCTGTTCGCGAGCGTGATCACCGCGGGCAGGCAATGCGGGAGGACCGCGGAGATCAGGCTGGCCCAGGGCTGGTCGGTGACCATGGACTGCTGGTGCAGGCCACGAAGGAGGCTGCGTCCGGCCTCGGTGTAGCGCAAAGAGGGGTCACGCATCAGCCCGGCCAGGATCTGCTGTGGCTGCTGGTGCGTCGGAAACGCGAGCAACGTCGACGATCCCGCGGACTCGCCGGTCCGGGACGGTGCTCGACGTGGCTCGGACGATGCGGCCGGCTCGGCGCCCGCGTCCGGCGGGTCCGTCGTCGGCCGGGAGTCCGGCACGACGTCGCGCGGGGCGCTGATGGCCCGCACTCTGCCGTCGCGTCCCACCCGGGCGCCGAGCTGGGGCAGATCGTCGATGGACCGGCGCAGTGCGCCGACCGTCTTCCCGGAGAGACCGGCCAACTCGGCGATCGCGCGGTCGGACTTGTCCGGGCAGATCCGCAGCAGCCGCGCCGCCGCCTGCTTCCGGTCCCGCAGGGTCAGTGGCAGACCGTGCCGGCTGTTGGCGGTCACCGAGCGGATGAACGCTTCGCTCTCGCTGTCGTCCACCACGATGGCGTCGATGTCGTTCCGACCGCGCAACTGCGCTGCACGGACCCGGTGCGCGCCGTCTATGACGTGCATCGACCGTCGCACCAGTATCGGCGGCAGTTCGCCGTCGCATTCCGCCAGCGACCGGGCGTGGTCCTCGTTCAGGCCGGCCACACGGGGATACCAGGGAGCGGTGCGGAGCGCCGCGATCGGCACACGTGTCACGCGTGGGGAAGGCGGGTCCGGCTGCGGGACCGGGCCCCCCGCCAGCCGGGTCGAAGACGCGCCGGACACGTCAATTCCTCGAAGAGGTGTCCGCAGCCAGGGAGGTGAGCCGGCGAGGGCGAACCGACGACCGACGCTCCGTGCGGGCGCGGAGGTCAGCGGCAGGCAGGGGGAAACCTCGTTTGTGCATCACAAATCCATTTCTCCGTGCGTGGGATCGCGGATGTCGCAAGAACTAAATCAGCGGCCGGGGCGCCGGTCACGACCGGCGAGGGGCGGAAAAGCTGCCATGGCAGGTCGTTACCCCGGCGTCCTTCCTCCGCGGACGCTGGTGTGAGCCCCTCGCTACGGTGAGACTTCACACGTGTCTCAAACCCACGGAAGATCCCGCGTCCCCTTCTCGGCCGGTCCATTCGTCGTCGGGTTCGACCTCGACCAGACTCTGCTCGACACGCGACCGGCGGTGGCCGCGGCACTGGGCCGGGCCGCCGCGGAACTGGGTGTGCGGGTCGACGTCGACGCCGCGGTCGCCCGTCTCGGGCCTCCGCTGCACGACCTGCTCGCCGAGCAGTTGCCGGCGGGCGAGGCGCGGCGCTGTGCCGAGCGGTACCGGCGTGTCTACCCGGTGTACGGGCTCCCTCACGCCCGCTTGCTCCCCGGCGCACGGCAGGCCGTGCGGGCCGTGCACGACAGGGGCGGCCAGGCCATCGTCATCACCGGGCAGAGTGAATCGACGGCACGTCACCACCTCAGGCACGAGGGTCTCGGCATCGGTGTCGTGGCGGGCGGGGTGTGGGGAGTGCGCAAGGCCGAGGTGCTCCGGGCCCGTTCGGCGGACGCCTACGTCGGCGACCATCCCGCGGACATCCAGGCCGCCCACACCGCCGGCGCGCTCGGCGTCGCCGTCACCACCGGCGGGCACCGGGCCGGCGACCTCGCCGAGGCGGACGTGGTGCTGTCCACGCTGGAGATGTTCCCCGCCTGGCTGACGGACGCGATCGACACCGCACGACGCGTCGGACGCTGAGGCCGATGGACAGCGGAACAAGCATTTGCTCTGCTGACGCCCATGCAGATCTACGGCGACAACGTGCGATTCGGTATCCACTCTGGGCAGCTGCACGGCAGTTACGACGTCTGCGTACGCCTTTGGCGGACGGCGGAACGGCTCGGCTACGACTGGGTCTCGCTCATCGACCACCTGCGCCCCCACCTCTACGCACCCGACCAGCCCTGTTTCGAGGGGACGACACTGCTCGCCGCGCTGGCGGGGGTCACCAGCCGGATCCGGTGCGCCATCCTCGTCACCAGCGCCACCTGGCGTCACCCGGCCGTCACGGCCTCCGTCGCCGCCACCATCGACCACATCTCGGGAGGCCGTCTCGAACTGGGAATGGGCGCCGGCGGACCCGACCGCGCCCACGCCCAGTACGGCCTTCCCTTTCCGGCGCCCCGTGAGCGGTTCGAACGGCTCGACGAGGCGTGCCGGATCCTGCGGATGCTGTGGTCACAGGAGACCAGCACCTTCGACGGACGGCACTTCCAGCTTTCGGACGCCTGCCTGGCCCCCAAGCCGCTCCAGGCGCATCTGCCCCTCGTCATCGGCGGGGACGGGCTGAAGACCCGCCGGATCGCGGCGGAACACGGTGACATCTGGAACGCGCTCGCGGACACGCCGGAGGGCTACCGGGCCAAGGCGGAAGCCTTCGACGAGCAGTGCGCCGCGGTGGGCCGCGAGCCCGCGGACGTACGCCGGTCGGTCACCTTCCGTGCCGTGCTGGTGGAGCGCGAGGAGCAGTTGCCCGGCCGTGCGGCCGAACTTCTCGACGGGGTCCACGACGAGGTCCGGGCCGAATACCTGAGCTTCGGCACCGCCGAGCAGTGCGTCGAGGACCTCAAGCCCTATGTCGACCTCGGCGTGCGCGACTTCCTGCTCGCGGTGAAGTCACCGATCGACTGGCTCACCGTCGAACTCGTGGCCACTCGCGTCGCCCCGGCCCTGAAGGAGTACGCGGGGCTCAGTCGACGGTGAAGTGGTGCGTGGTCCGACTCGTGTAGACGCCGTCCGGGTCCAGCCGGGCGGAGGGGAACTCCGGCCGGTTCGCCGCGTCCGGCCAGGCCCCGGTCTCCAGACAGAGGCCGGCCCGGCTCCGCGCGTACCGGTCCGCCGAGTACAAACCGATGCCGGGCTGGTCGGTCACCACACGCATGCGGCGCCCGCTCGTCGGATCGCTCATCTCGGCCGCCCAGGCCGGATCGGAGAGGGTGAAGAAGTTGTCGATCCGCGTCCGGCCGAGCCTGCGGGCGGTGGTGAAGTCGTACTCGGTGCCGTGGACGGGGGCGGGCCCCGCGACCGGCAGGAACTCGTCGTCGAACGGCAGCATGTGCGTGGCGTTCAGCCGCAGTCGGTGGTCGTCGATGACACCGCCGTCGCCGGATCCCCCGAGGTTCCAGTACGCGTGGTTGGTGAACCCGACGATCGTGCTGGCGCTCGTCGTCGCCCGGTGCTCGAAGGTCAGTCGTCCGCCGGCTTCGACGCGGTAGCTCGTCTCCGCCGCCAGGGCGCCGGGATAGCCCTGGTCCCCGTCCGGGCTCAGGTAGCGCAACCGCAGGGTGAGCGCGTCCGCGGTCCGTGTCAGTTCGGCGTCCCAGACGACACGGTCGAAGCCGTACGCGCCACCGTGGATGTGGTGGCGGCGGTCGTTGAGGTCCAACTGGTAGGACCGGCCGTCCAGGGTGAACTTCCCGTAGGCGATGTTCCGGCAGAACCGGCCCACGGTCGCGCCCAGGTACGGGTTGCCGCGGCGGTCCTCGTAGTCCCGCAGACGGGCGTGGCGCAGGACGACGTTCTCCTGCCGGCCGTGGCGGTCGGGCACGCGCACCTCGACCAGCGTCGCCCCGTACGTCCAGACCACGATCGCCAGACCGTCCCCGGTGTCCAGCTCGTAGGCGTCCACCGGTCGCGGCCCCTGACCGGGGTGGCCGGCCGTGACACCGACCGATTCCTTGCGTGCGTGCACCCGATCCTCCGAATCTCGGCTGTTCGTTCCGCCGAGCCATGCTGGTCCAGGCGCCACGGCCCGGCAAATGTGCCGGCGCGGAGGTGGGAACCGCGGAAATTCCGCAGTTGCGCGCGGAGTTGTCCGCGCCGGCGCCCCGGCGGTGACGCGCACGCGACCGGTGGCCGGCCGCGCCGCTCGCGTCACCGGACGTCAGGTCAGCGCGCGACCGGTGGGCCGGCGATGGGGCGGACCTGGCGGCGCGGCCGTGGTCCCGGGCCCGCGGGCCTGTGACCGGGCAGCCTCGCACACGCCGCCGCAGGTCATGTCACACCTCGCCCGGCTCGGCCCGGCGTCCCCGGGCGCTGCCGACGGGCAGGCACGGCCACGAACTCTGCCCAGGCCCCCGCGCATCACCGTGTCACGAACCCGGTCCCGCCGCCGGATCGCGGTTCGCCTGGCCTCCCGACCAGCGACAACGCGCCCGCGCTGCGACGGCCGTGGCGCTTCACGCGGTGGTCGGCCCGCGCGGCCGTCTCTCGATCGGAGCGGGGGTGATGGCTACTGTTCCGGCCATGCCTCCCCACACTGAGCTGACCGACCCGCGCACCGGACTGGTCCGGTCCGTCCAGCCGGTCTCCGAAGAGAACGACGTGCTCGACGCCGTGCGACGCGCCTCCGAGGCCGCCCCCCGATGGGCGGCACTTCCGGTGTCCCAGCGCAGCCGACGCCTGTTCGCCCTGGCCCAGCTCGTCGAGGATTCCCTCGATGCGTACGCGCTGGCCGAGCAGGCGGGTACCGGCAAACCGCTGGAGCAGGCCCACGGCGAGATCGCCGCCGCCGTCGACGTCCTGCGGTTCTACGCCGGCGCCGTCCGCGCGGACACCGGGCCGTCCGCGGGCCGGTACCTGCCGGGCCGGGAGAGCTGGGTCCGCTGGGAACCGTTGGGCGTGCTCGCCGCCATCGTGCCGTGGAACTACCCGCTCCTGATGGCCGCATGGCGGCTCGGTCCCGCGCTGGCGGCCGGGAACACGGTCGTGCTCAAACCGGCGGAGACGACCCCGGACACCGCGCTGCTGATCGCCTCCCACGCCGAGCAGACCCTCGGTCCGGGTGTTCTCGTCACGCTCCCCGGCGACCGGCGCACCGGGCGTCTGCTGGTGGAGGGCGCGGTCGACGCCGTGGCGTTCACCGGCAGCAACGCGGGCGGAACCGATGTGGCGCAGCGCGCCGGAATCCGACGTCTGAGCCTTGAACTGGGCGGCAACTGCCCGGTCGTCGTCCTGCCGGACGCTCCGGACTACAGCTACGACGAGATCGTGGCGGCCTGCGTCTACAACGCCGGACAGAGCTGCGCCGCCCCGGCCCGGGTCATCACCCTCCAGGAGAACCACGACGAGGTGGTCGAGCGGCTGGCCGAGGCGATGGCACGGCGGCCCGCCGGCACACACTTCGGCCCGCTCAACAATCCCGACCAGGCGGCCCGGTTCGACCGCGTCGTGGAAGCCAGCGCCGCCAAGATCCGCCATGTCGCACCGCTGGAGGTCACCGCCGCGGAACAGGGCGGCTACTGGCGTCCGGGCCAGATCCTCGCGGGGGTGACCGAGGACGATCCGGCCGTCGTGCAGGAGGTGTTCGGACCGCTGCTCACCGTGCAGGCCGCCGTCGGCGTGGACGACGCGGTCCAGCTGGCCAACGGCGTCGACCACGCGCTGGCCGCCAGCGTCTGGAGCACCGCCGGCGGTCCCGCCCTCGCCCTCGCCCAGCGGCTGGACTGCGGTGAGGTCTGGGTCAACTGCCACCTGGAACAGACGCCGGAGCTGCCGCACGGCGGCCGTAGGAGTTCGGGGCAGGGCACCGACCTGAGCGTCCTGGCGCTCGCGGAGTACCAGCGGCCGAAGACCGTCACGGTACGGCTCGACTGACCGGAACCGGCGCCGTCCCGACTGCGGAATTTCCTCAGTTGACGAAGCCGCAGAGACCTGAGGAGGACGAGAAGCTGTGACAGAAGGCCATGGTCACACCTGGCAATGGGGTGTCGCCGAGCTCGACGAAACCCCGCAGGTCCACGCGTTGCTCAGCGCGTGCGACACCTATCAGGCGGAACAGTCCGGTACGCCGGTGCCCCTGCGCCGGCCCGAGCGCACCCGGGAACTCGTCATGTCCGCCGCCGTCCATGTACTGCGGTCCGTCGACGGCATCACCGCGATGTTCACACTCGCCTGGGAGGACTCGACGCCCGACGGATACCCAGCCGCCGCCCGGCCGGCCCGGCTCAGCCGGCTGGCGGTGCGGCCCGAGCTGCTCAGCACCGGCTCCATGGCCGGCGTGCAGTGCGTCCGCAGGGCGATCGAGCTGGCCACCGCACGGGGTGCCGACGTCCTGCGTGCCGAGGCGAACCCGGATCTGGTCCAGACCCGGGCCCTCCTCGGACACCTGGGGTTCCGACAGCACGGCCCCGTCGAGTCGGACGGTCACCGGCGCTGGGTGCGGCTGCAACGGCAGCTTGCCTAGGCCGTCGTGTCACCGGTCGCCGGCGCGGGCCGCAGGCCGGCGACCGCTCGGCTGATGCTGCGCACACTTCGGAACGTGTCCCACTGAATCAGCTCTGCCGGGAAGGTGACCGACAGCTCTTGCTCCAGATCGACCAGGAGCGCCACCACCAGCAGGGACTCCAGTCCGGCGGCGGTCAGTTCGGCGTCCGGATCGGACAGCGCGGTCGAGGACTCCGGGGGCAGGTGCCGCCGGGCGATGTCGGCGACGCGGGTCATCAGCTCATCCATGCGGCGGAGTGTAGGGAGGGGTCCCGGTGGCGGACAGCCGCGCCGGGACCCGGTCCGGGGACGCTGGCCCGGTCCTCCGGCCCGTGCGAGACTGCGGCCATTCCTGGTGCGGGACGGGCCGACGGCACACGTCGGACCACGTCGTACCGCGCCACCCCCGCCATGCCGCGTTCCAGCCGGTCGTTCCGGCCGCGGATGGCCGCTGCCCGCTCGTCATCGGTGCCTATATGACGCCTCGTCAGACAGGAGACGACCACCTTGATGCACGGCGAGATCTCCGAACAGCCGGACGCGCCTCATGTGCGGCGGCGCCAGGAGCTTCTGTCCGGCAGTCACCGTTTTCCCGAGCCGGGGCCGGTGACCACCGCGTCCGCGGCCGGCTTCCTGCCGGCAGGCGTCCCGGGCCTGCTGGCCGACCTGGCCGAGCGGGGCTTCGCGATGCGGCAACTGGACCGTCCGCTGGACACGCGTGAGTTCCGCGCGCTCGGCGACGTCCTCGGTTCCCCGATCCCGGAGACCGACGAGCAGGTGCGGCCGTTCGTCGAGGACGGCGTCGTACTGAACCTGATCAGTCGGCACACCGAGACCGCCGACGTCGGTCTCCAGCCCTTCGCGACGAACTACCTGTCGCTGCACACCGAGGGCAGCGGGCGCCCGGTCGCGCGGCAGCCGCGTTACCTCGTGCTGATGTGCCGCGAACCCGGCGACGGCGACGGAACCGCCCAGACGGTGCTGACGCCGATGGCCGGTGTCGCCGCACGGCTGGCACCGGAGCAGACGCGGACGCTGGCCCGCACCTGCTACCGGCACGCCGGGGGCGACCCGTGGATCGCCCGGGACCAGGACGGCCGGACGGTCTTCTCGTTCCGGGACTTCATGGGCCAGACTCTGCGCTGGACGCACGACGGCCACGCGACGGACACAGGGACCGTCGACGACGCCCTGCGCGCACTGCTCGACGCCATGTACCACCCCGACGGCATGGTGGCGGTGCGCTGGCACCCCGGACTGCTCGTCGTCTTCGACAACACCTTCTTCTTCCACGGCCGCACCGCACGTGTCGGTCCCCTGAAGAAACCTCGCCACCTCATGCGGCTCCGTGTGGCCGAGGCACGGCCCGCCGCAACCGAGGAGCCGATCGACCAAAGGAGAGCGGAACATGTCTGACAAGGATCTCGGACTCGACGACCTGGTGCAGCTCGTCGCCGAGGTGATCGGCGGCGCGTCGGTCACCGCCGATGACAACTTCTTCGATCTGGGCGGCGACTCGCTCCACGCGGCGCAGCTCGCGCTGCTGCTCGACGAGAGGTGGGACCAGTCGGTCGACGTCATGGTCATCCTCACGGCGGACTCGATTCGTGAGATGTACACCGAAATCGTGGAGGGCCGGGCGGACAGCTTCACGCCCGCCCTGAACTGACGCGCCGACACAGCATCCGCCCGCCAACCGCCGTACCGGTCAGTCCCGTACCCACAACCATCGGAGTCGCAGTGCAACTCTTCTCGCGCATCCCCGATCCGCGGCCCGCACCGGTGCCGGCGGAGGCCGCGGCGGCCGCCCGCCGGGCGGAGGACTCACACGCGGTCCTGCTGCCCGGCGTGGACGAGCGCATGCTCGACGTGTACCGCCATGCGAAGGACCCGGGAGACCCCCTGGAGCTGCGCAACCTCTGGCTCGGCCGGGTGGAGCACGAGCTGGGCCGGCACAGCGGCCGGCCGTGGCTGGCCGACCAGTGGCGCTCGGCCTCGCGGCGCCGCGAGGTGACGGCCGACGAGGTGCTGCGCTCCCGGGCGACCGTGCGGTTCGTCAAGGAGCTGTTCAACTGGTACTTCCGCGACGACCTCTACGGCGAGCTGGCCTCGCCGGACCTGCTCATCATGTCCAGCGGCGCGGTCCAGGAGGAGCTGTGGGGACTGCCCGAGACACTGAAGGAGTGCATCCGGTACGCACTGGAGCGTGACTGGTACGGCTACTCGGACTCGCGCGGCCGTACCTCGGCCCGGGAGGCGGTCGCGGCCTACGAGAACGCCCGCATCGAAGGCGCCTCCTACACGGCCGACCGGATCGCCCTCACGATGGGCGGCACGTTCGCGGTGAGCAGTCTCGCCGACTTCATCCTGGAGAACTCCGCCGGCCGGGCACTGTGCGGCATCCCCAACTATCCGCCGCTCGTGGAGTCGATCGCCCGCCGCCGGCCGGTCCAGCTGGTACCGCTGCCGTCCGTGGACGGTGTCACGGACCTGAACCCGCTCATCGAGGCGCTGACCCCGTCCACACCCCTCGTCATGCTGCAAACGGTCGGCAATCCCACCGGAGCGGCGGTCCGGGAGGCCGACCTGGCCAGGCTGATCGCGACCGCGAGTCCGACCACGATGATCGTCCTCGACGAGTGCCATGAGTGGCTGGGACCGGTTCACCGCGCATCGGCCCGGCGGGCCGCGCCCAACGTCATCCGGGTGTCGAGCCTGTCCAAGGCGTGGTCCGCGCCGGGGCTGAAGGTCGGCTGGATCACCGCGGACGAGCGGTTCATCGGTGAGTACTACGAGTACGCGTCGACGTCCTTCGGTGGACCGCCGTCCTTCTTCTACACCGTGGTCGAGTTCCTGGCCTCGATGGAGCGCTGGCTCGTCGAAGGACTGGACGAGCCCGGCCCGGCGGAGCTGGCCGGGTTCGAGTCGGGTTACGGGCTGGACCTGGACCGGCTGGGCCGCGCCTACCGGTCGTACCGGCAGGACCGGCGCAGCCGCGAGGGGGCACTGACCGTGCTGCGCGACGCCACGGTGGCCCGTCTGGCCGACACCACCGCCGTGGTGCACCGGCCGCACTACTCGATCAACGCGGCGGTCGAACTGCCCGGTTGGGACGACTCCTACCGCTGCTTCCGCGACCTGCTCCGCGAGACAGGTGTCTCGGTCTACCCCGGGATACTCAACTTCTGCCTCTCCGGAAACGTCAGCCGGATCACCACCTCGCGTGGCTGGGCAGACCTGTCCGCGGCGCTGGACCGCCTGAAGGCCCACCTGGAGGCGACACCGTGCCTGGTCCGCTGACGTCCGCCGCGATGGACACCACCCGGGACGACCACGCCAGGGCGCACACCTACCGGGGTACGCCGTTCGGCCCGCCCTGGCCGCTCCACGACGACATCATCAGCCGCCTGACACGGCACGCGGCATCGCGTGCCGGAGCGCCCTGTCTCACCACGGTCGCGGCCGACGGGACCGAGACGACGCTGTCCTACCGCGAGGTGGACACGGCCGGCCGGCGCATGGCCGACTGGCTGCGCCGCACGGCCGGCCCGCCGCGCGGCACGGTGGTCGGCCTGATGCCCCGCAACGACGCCGCGTCGGTCGTGGCGATCCTGGGCCTGCTGCGGGCCGGGCATCCGATGCTGATGCTCAGTCCCGACGACCCGCCCGGACGGACCCGGCAGCTCCTCGACGCCATGGACGTCACGCTCCTGCTGCGGTCCCCCACGGTCCCGGCGGCGCCAGGACTCGCATCGCTCGCCCTCCCCGGCGTGCCCGAGCTGACCGGCATACCGTCCGAGGTGACCGAGAGCGCACCGGACCCGGCCTCGGACGCCTTCTTCTTCGGCACGTCCGGCTCGACGGCCGCCGCCAAGCTGGTCGCACAGTCCCGTTACAACGCGACGGTCAACGCGGCCGCGGTGACCGCACACCACCGGCTGAAGCCAGGGGACCGCATCCTCGGCTGCCTGCCCCTGCACCACGTCAACGGCCTGCACTTCACGGTGCTCGGCACGGTGGCCGCCGGCGCCCACCTGGTCCTTGCCCACGAGTTCGACCCCTTCCGGTACCCCGGACTGCTCGCCAGGTTCCGGCCCCGTCTGGCCAGCGTCGTCCCCAGCGTGCTGGAAGGGCTCGTCCACACCTCCCGCGGCCTGGCGCTGCCCGGCGAGTTCGAGTACTTCGTCTCCGCAGCCGCGCCGCTGACCACACGGACCGCCCGGGACGTGCGGCAAAGGCTGGGTGTGCCCGTCGTCCAGGGGTACGGGCTGACCGAGACCACGAACTTCTCCGCGACGATGCCGCCCGACCTGTCCGCCGAGTCCTTCCGGCGGCTGCTGTACGACGCGGAGATCCCGTCCATCGGCACGGCCGTCCACGGCAACGAGATGGCGGTGCTGCGCAGCGACGGCAGCCGCGCCGACCCCGGCGAGACCGGTGAGATCTGCATGCGCGGTCACAACGTGATGAGCCGGTACGCCGGCAACGAGGAGGCGACCGCCGCCGCCTTCCTGGGCGGCTGGTTCCACTCCCAGGACCTGGGTTACGCGGTCCGGGACGAGGACGACGGCAGGGAGTTCTTCTTCATCACCGGACGCAGCAAGAACATCGCCAAGATCGGGGGCGAAAGCGTCTCGCTGGAGGAGATGGAACGGCTGCTGAGGGCCGTGCCGGGCGTACGGGACGCCGCGTGCGCCCGTCTCCCGCACCGGCTCACCGGCGAGCAGATCGCGGCGGCGGTCGTCTTCGAGGGTGAGGAGCGTCCCGATCTGCGAGCGCACCTGGCCGCCTCGTTCGCCGCCGCAGTGCTGCCGCGGCGCTTCGTCGAACTCGACGCCGTACCACGCACGGCCACCGGGAAGATCCTCAGGCCCCAGCTGGCCGAACTGCTGTCCTGACGACCGGCGCCGCACACCGCGTCACACCGTCCTCGACACCCCACATCACCATCCGGATCCGGAGGGATCAGTGCCATGAGTTTTCCGCTGAGCACGAAGCAGCGTTCCCAGTTCGACGAAGACGGCTTCCTGGCCCTGCCCGGGCTGCTGACGAAGGAGGAGATCGCGACGATCCTCGACGTCGCCGACAGCGCCCACGCCCAAGGGCTCCGAGAAGGCCACGGGGGTGCCGAACGCACCGTGCACGACTACGACATCGCCGCCGTCGACCCCACGCTGTGGGAGTTCGGTGCCCACGAGCGGATCCTGGACGCGGTGGAGTCACTGATCGGCCCGGACATCCAGATCCACCACTCGAAGATGGCGTGGACGCCGGACGCGGTGGGCAAGGGCGGCGTCCGGTGGCACCAGGATTTCGCCTTCCTGCCGCACTCCAACACCTCGCTCGTGTCCGCCTTCATCTACCTCGACGACACCACCGTGGAGAACGGCGCCATGAGGGTCGTACGGGGGAGTCACAAGGAGGGCCTGCTCGACCACACCGACGGCAACGGCATCTTCCTCGCCCACTGCCAGGAGAGCCGGATGTGGGCGGACGAGAGCCGCATCGCCGCCATCGAGGTGCCGGCCGGCAGCGTCAGCATCCACCACTGCCTCGCGCTCCACTCCTCCGGGCCCAACCACGCCGGCCGGCCCAGGCGCGGCCTGATCTTCCAGTACCGCGCGGCCGACGCGGTGCAGCTCGGTGGTGTCGTCTTCCAGGACACCGGCCGGACCGTGCGCGGCTCGTTCCCCGGGCGTGCGCGCTGCGAGGCGGTCTCCTTCAACCTGCCGTTCAACGTCTGGCCCGGCGAGACCGACCGGAACTTCGGTACGTACGACCGTCTCCTCGGTGACGAGGTCAGGCGCCGCGGCCTGAACCCCGTCCCCGCCGCAGTGGCCGGCTGAGCGGCCGGCCCATCGAGGAAGGACGATCCGGTGGACTTCTCATGGTCACCTGAGCAGCAGGCGCGGATCGACGAGGTCGTCCGCTTCGGGTGCGAGCAACTCGCCGACGACGTCGAGCGGCGCGACGCGGAGGGCATCTTCTGGCACGAGGGCTGGCGGCGGTGCGGACGGTTCGGCCTGCTCGGGCTGCCCAGCCCGGCCGAGTACGGCGGTGCCGGCGCCGACCGGCTCACCGTCATGGCCACCCTGGAGGCGCTCGGTTACGCCTGCCGGGACAACGGGCTCCTGTTCGGGATCAACGCCCATCTGTGGGGCTGCGTGCTGCCCGTACGCGAGTTCGGCAGCGACGCGCAGCGGGCGCGCTGGTTGCCGGGGCTCTCGGACGGCTCGCTCATCGGCGCACTGGCCATGACGGAGCCCGGATCCGGGTCCGACGCGTACCGGCTGTCCACCACGGCGGTCGCCAAGGAGGGCGGTTACCTGCTCAACGGCGCCAAAGCCATGGTGACGAACGCTCCGATCGCCGACCTGATCGTGGTCATCGCACGGACCGACCCGGCCGGCGGCATCGGCGGACTGTCCGCGTTCCTGGTCGACCGGCACACCGCCGGCCTCCAGGTGAGCGAACCGGTGGCGAAGATGGGCCTGCGCACCGTGCCGATGGGAGAGCTCACCCTCACCGACTGCTGGGTGCCGGCCGACGCCCTGCTCGGGCACCTCGGTGCCGGCATGGCCGTGTTCAACCTGGCCATGGACTGGGAGCGGGCCTGCATCATGGCCAGTGCCGTCGGTGTCATGCGCCACCTGCTGGAGCGCAGCACCGCGTATGCCAGGGAACACGAGCGTTTCGGGCAGCCGATCGGTCAGTTCCAGGCGGTGGCGCACCGCCTGGTCGACATGAAGCTGCGGCTGGAGACCTCGCGCCTGCTGCTGTACCAACTGGGCTGGCTGCGGGACAGCGGCCGGCAGTCGCCCGGCGAGCCCGCCCTGGTCAAACTGCACCTGAGCGAATCCCTGGTGCAGTCGAGCCTGGACGCCTTGCAGATCCACGGCGGCAACGGCTACCTGGCCGACTCGGGCCTGGAGCGACAGGTGCGGGACGCGCTGGCCGGCCGGTTCTACTCCGGGACGTCGGACGTCCAGCGGAACATCGTGGCAAGGAGCCTCGGGCTGTGAGCGGTCTGCTGCACGAACTGCTGGCGGACGCCGCCGCACACGACCCCGACGCCGTCGCGGTGGTGGACGGCGACCGCGGCATCAGCTACGGCGAACTCGACGCCGGCGCGAACCGGGTGGCCCGGAGCCTGGCCCGCGAGGGCATCGGCCCCGGCCAGCGGGTCGGCCTCTACCTGGAGAAGTCCATCGAGGCGCTCACCGGCCTCTACGGGATCCTCAAGGCGGGCGCGGCCTACGTGCCCGTGGACCCCGACGCACCGCTCGCCAGGGTGGGCGCCATCCTCGCCGACTGCGGCGTGCGCACCCTCGTCACGTCGGGGCGGCTGCGCGACCGGTGGTCCGGCCTCCCGGCGGTCGGCGTCTCACCGGCGCTGGTGCTGGTCCTGGACGAGGAACGCCCCCACAGCCCGCCCGGAGTCAGGGCGGTCGGCGCCGAGGCGATACGGGAGCTTCCGGCACGAGCGCCGGAAACTCCCGTGGCCGAGAGCGACCTCGCCTATGTCCTCTACACCTCCGGCTCGACCGGTACGCCCAAGGGAGTGATGCTCTCGCACGGCAACGGCCGCGCCTTCGTGGACTGGGCGGCCCGGACCTTCCGGCTGGACATGACCGACCGGCTCTCCAGCCTGGCCCCGCTGCACTTCGACCTGTCCGTCCTGGACGTGTTCGCCGCGGCCAGGGCCGGCGCCGCCGTCGTTCTGGTACCGCGCCGTCTGGCCGCGTTCCCCCCGCTGCTGACGCGGCTGGTGGCCGAGCAGGGCATCACCGTGTGGTACTCGGTCCCGTCCCTGCTGGTCATGCTGGCCGCGCGTGGTGGTCTGTCGCCGGGTGACCTGCCGCAGCTGCGGACCGTGCTGTTCGCCGGCGAGGTGTTCCCGGCCAGACACCTGCGCCGTCTGATGGGGTTGCTGCCGCACGCCCGCTTCGCCAACCTGTACGGCCCGACCGAGACCAACGTGTGCACCTGGCAGGAGGTGACGGATCCGCCCCTCGACGACGAGGACATCCCCATCGGCCGGCCGGTCGACGGCACCGAAGTCCTCGTGCTCGGCGACGACGGCCGGCCCGCCGGCCCCGGAGAGGTCGGCGAGCTGCTGGTGCTCGGCCCCACCGTGATGCAGGGCTACTGGGGTGACCCCGAACGCACCGCCCACGCCCTGGTCACGCCGCCGCCCGGGACGAGACACCCGGGCCCGGCCTACCGGACCGGCGACCTGGTCGTCCGAGGCGCCGACGGGGTCCTCGCGTTCCTGGGGCGGCGTGACAGCCAGGTCAAGAGCCGCGGCTACCGCATCGAGCTGCGCGAGGTCGAACGGCACCTTGAGGAGCATCCCGGTGTCGACGAGTGCGCGGTGGTGGCGGTGCCGGACGAGGTGGCCGGCTGCCTGCTCGTCGCGTTCGTGGTCAGCCGGACCGCCGCCACCCGGCAGCAGCTCGGCTCCTTCTGCGCGTCGCGGCTGCCCGCCTACATGTTGCCCGCCCACATCGAGCTCGTCCCGGCGCTGCCCCGCACCTCGACGGACAAGGTCGACCGGCAGGCCCTGACCGAGCGCTGGACGCGCCGGGACCAGAGGCCATCACGACAGGAGGTGAGCCATGAAACAGCCGGAAGGTGAACTGGCCCGGGCGCTCTTCGAAGCGATCGGTCCGCAGCGCCATCTCGGTGTCCAGCTCTACGTCTCGGTCCGCGGACGGCCGGTCTTCGACCTGGCGGCGGGCCGGCGCGACGACGGAACCGCGCTGGACCCCGACGATCTGCTCGTCTGGTTCAGCGCGGGCAAGCCCCTGGTCGCGGCGGCCGTCTGCCAGCTGTGGCACGACGGACTGATCGACCTGGACGAGCCGGTGGCGACCTATCTGCCCGCCTTCGCGGCGGGCGGCAAGGCGGCGATCACCACCCGCCACCTGCTCACCCACTCCGGCGGGCGGATGTCGGCCCCGGGGCCGCCGGGCAGCGGCATCGCCGATCCGTTCGCGGTGGACTACGAGCCGGCGATCGGCCTGGCCCTGGCCGCCGAACTGCATCCGGAGGACCGGCCGGGCGAACAGCCGTCGTACTCCGCCTCCGTCCTCACCTGGCTGGTGCTCTCCCAACTCGTGCGCCACCACACCGGCGCCCGGTTCGACGACGTCGTCGCCGAACGCATCGGCCGACCGCTCGGGATGGAGACGCACTACGGCTTCACCGAGTCCGAACTGAGCGAGCTCGGCAACCGCGTCTGCACCTTCGTCGCACCGCGCACCGGCCTGTATCTGAACGACGCCGACGCGCGGGAGGGCGCCGCGATCCGCGAGGTCATGGCCGGCGGCACCTTCCACCGCACCGTCGACCCGGGCGCCGGACTGTGGGCCAGCGCGCGTTCGCTGGGCCGCTTCTACGAGCTGCTCTGCGCCCGCGCGGTCGGCGGCTCGTGGGCACCGGCCGACGGCGTCCTGGACGAGCGGACGGTGGCGGAGATGGTCAAGCCGCAGCGCCCCAGCTTCTTCGAGGAGGCGCCGCTGATCGACTTCGGTCTCGGCCTCACCCTGGAAACACGGCGCCTCGGCCCGCAGTACGCGTATTTCGGCAGTTCTTGCTCGTTCGCCACCTTCGGGCACCAGGGGCACGGGGCGCCGATGGCGTTCGCCGACCCGCGGCACGACCTGGTCGTTTCCTTCAACGGCAACGGCCTGCCGGGCCGGGTGCTCGGCAAACGTATCTGGCAACGGATCTCCGACGCCGTCTACGAGGAGCTGGGCCTGACCCTGCCGGACGAGCCCGCCCGCGCCGGCGGCCCCCGGCCGGTCCCCCGGCGCCGGCTGGACCTGCGTCCCCCGTCCGCACGGGCGGAACGCGGCGACGCGCCGACCGGCGCGGCCACCCCCAGGAGGTTCGAGTGACGACGACGGTGACCGACGCTTTGCGGACCCGGGTGCGGGACCGGCTGACCGCCGCGGTGAACCCGCGCGGCCGTCTCGGGGTCCAGTTCTACGTGTCCCGGCACGGTGAGCCGCTGTGCGACGTGGCGGTCGGCGAGTTCCGGCCCGGTGAGACGCTCACCACCGCGCACCGGCTGCGCTGGATGTGCGTGAGCAAACCGGTGCTCGTGTTCGTGCTCGCCCGGCTCCACGACCGGGGCGAACTGAGCACGGACACACGTGTCGCCGACGTCATACCCGAGTTCGCCGCCGGCGGCAAGCAGGAGGTGACGGTCGAGCACCTGCTCACCCACACCGCTGTCTTCGCACAACGCGATTTCAAGGCATGGCGGATGAGCAGGGACGCCGCTGTGGAGTTCGTCTGCGGCTGGACGCTGGAGGACCCGGCGGGCACCCGGGCCTGGTACAGCGGCGTGGCCGCCTGGCTGGTCCTGTCGGAGGTCGTCCGCCGGGTCAGTGGCCGGGACTACTTCGACCTGGCCCGGGAGTGGGTGCTGGATCCGCTGGGCATGGCCACCACCACGGACTTCGGCGGCGCCGGCGAGGCCAGGCCGTCCGGAGCGCTCTTCCAGCGCCCCGAGAACGGCCCGCTGATGCGCATCCCCGAACCGCCCCAGGCCACCCCGTGGCCCGGCACCGAGATCTGGGGACCCGCGCGTGAGCTGGCGCGCCTCTTCGAATGCGCGGTCTCGGGCGGCGTGGCGGACGGCCGACGGCTGTTCTCACCGGCCGCCTTCGAGCACTTCTTCACCCCGTGCCGGACCGGACTGCGCGACGGCTACTTCAGCGACCTGGAACTGGACTGGAGCCGGGGACTGTGCGCCGATCCCGTCCTGTTCGGCGCGCCCGTCGGCGCCCGGGTCGTCGGGCACACCGGATACGTCACCGCGCTGGCCCTCGGCGACCTGGACACCGGCCTGGTGATCTCCTACCTGTCGAACACGGCGGTACGCGAACCGCTGCTGCACACGCTGGAGAACGAACTGGTACGAGACGTCTACCAGGCGGTGGGGCGATGAGCGCGACGCCCGTAGCGGCCGCGGCGGACACCGCCATCCCGGTTCAGGGCAGCGAGTGGACCCTGTGGCCCCACGTCATGGTGCGCAGTGCCGGCTTCCCGGTCGACGCGGTGGACCTGCTGGCCGACACCACCGTGGCGACGGCCGCCGACCGCGTCGCTCCCGGCCTGCACGGCGATCCGGAGTCCGACCCGGCGTTCCGGCAGGCCTGGGGGGACCACCTGCGGCGGCGCCGGACCGCCCTGGCCGACGTGCTCGACGACCCGTGGTTCCAGCTGGCGGTGTCCTGGCAGAACCGGCACGTGTTCGACCTGGGACTCGCCCCGCTGCGTCGGAAGATCGATCAGGAGGGGGCCCGTAACAGCAAATGGCGGCAGCGGGAGCGGGCGCTCACGCGCTACTGGCAGCGCTACTGCACGAAGAACGAGTCGATCGGCTTCTTCGGCCCCACCGGCTGGGCGCGGCTCCGGCTCGATGGCCCCGCCCTCGACGTGACCCCCGGCCCCGGCCTGGTCGACCGCGCCGAGGTCTTCTTCGAGAGCTGGGTCGTCGACCTGCTCGGCCGGGAGCTGGAACAGGAGGCCGACCTGCGCCCGTGGCTGGCACCCCGGCGCGCTCCGCACGTCGCGCTGGCCGCAGACCACGTGGTGCTGCCCGGCGGACGGGGACGTCACCGGGTGGACCCGCTCTCCATGGCCGCGCTGGCCGACGCGGACGGGCGTACTCCGGCGGCGGAACTGATCGCCCGCCTGGCCGCGCGCTTCGACGTCGGAGCCGACACGGTCGACGCCGCGCTCCGGGAACTCCAGCGGCGCCGCTGGCTGATCTGGAGGCTCGACCTGTCCGCGTCCGTCCGGCCCGAGGCGGAACTGGCGGCCCTGCTGGAGCGCGCCGACCCGGACAAGCGATGGAAGACCACCGTGGTCCTCGACGGGTTGCGGGCCGCCCAGGAGGAGCTGCGCGCCGCCTGGGCCGACGGCGCCCGCGTGCGCGCCGCCATGGCCGCGCTGGACGAGACGTTCACCGTCGCCACCGGCCACCTGGCCGTCCGCAACGAGGGGCAGGCGTACGGCGGGCGCACCCCCACCTACCTGGAGTGCGGCCGGGACGTGGCGGTGGACCTGGGCGGGGAGCTGGTGGCCGCGCTGGCCCCACTCGGCCCGGTCCTGCGCAGTGTCCGGTGGCTGCTGGCGCACATCCGCCAGGGCCTGCTCGCCCCGGTCCACGAGGCCTACCGGAAGCTGGCCGCCACCTGCGGCACACCGAGCGCGACGGAGCTCTGGACGGCCTGCATGCCGTGGCTCACGAGCCGCCTCGACGCGCTGGTCGGGGAGGCGGTCGCCGAACTTCACCGGCGCTGGGCCGACCTGCTCGACGTACCGCCGGACGCGACCTGCGTGACCTACCGCCTCGCGGACATCGAAGCCGGCGCCCGCGAGCGTTTCCCCGGCAGCGAGGCGGGGTGGACGCAGGCGCGCTGGTGCAGCCCCGATGTCATGATCGCCGCCGCCGACCAGTCCGCCGTCCGCCGCGGCGACTTCCAGCTCGTGCTCGGCGAGGTGCATCCCGCGGTCAACAGCCTGGACTTCGCGTGGGCCCATGCCACCCGGTCCCGGCGCGACGAGCTCATCGCCTGCCTCGACGGGGACCACCCGGCCGGCCGGCTGCTGGTCGCGCTGCCCCGTGAGGCACGGCCGAGACTGACCGCGCGCTCCCACCCGGTCCTCGTCCGGGAGACCGACGACGTGCTGGTGCTCATGCCCAACATCCCGTTGCCCCGGCGCGGGCGCGTCCATCTGGGCGCCGATGTGCCGGTGGTCGCCGACGGCGACGGGTTGTACCTGTCGGTCGCGGGCAGGCGGTTCGACGCGCTCGACCTGTTCACCGGCCCGCTGCGCGCCGCGGTGATGCAGGCCTTCGACATGTTCCCGTCGGACCGGCCGACGCCCCGGGTGACCATCGACCGGATGGTCGTCGCGCGGCGGCGCTGGACGTTCGCCCCGGACACGCTGTCGTTCGCGGACGTAGCGGGCGAAGCCGGCCGGTACGTCTCGGTCCGCGCATGGCGACGCGACAACGGCCTGCCCCGGCACGTCTTCGTCAAGTCGCCGCTCGAAGTGAAGCCGTTCTACGTCGACTTCGACAGTCCGCCCTGTGTGGAGCTGCTCGTGCAGACCGTGTCCGCGGCGCGCCGGGACGGGACCGGCGGGCACCTCGTCCTCTCCGAGATGCTTCCCGGGCCGGACGAGACCTGGCTCCGGGATGCGGCCGGCCGCCGCTACACGGCGGAGCTGCGCCTCGTCGCCCACGACACGCTCGCCACCATCCCCGACGACGGGAGCCCCGAGACATGACCGGCAACGTCGTCGTCATCGTCGACCCCTACTCGTCCGGAGTCGCACTGGCCGGACCGCTGCGCCGGGCCGGGGCCGTCACCCTCGCGGTGACCTCGGTACCCGAACCGGCGCCGTACTTCCACGCGGCCTTCCGGCCGGACGACTTCGCCGCGACCTACTCCGAGCGCGTCGGAGTACCGGCCCTCGTGGACGCGCTGTCCGCATGGCGGCCGACGGCCGTCGTGGCCGGATCGGAGAGCGGGGTCGAACTGGCCGACACCCTCGCACGTGCACTCACCCCGGACCGGGCCAACGCGGCCGGCCTCGACGGGGCACGGCGGCACAAGGGCGCGATGATGCGGGCCTTCGCGGCGGCCGGGCTCCCCACCATCAGGTCGGTCACCGCCGGCGACGCCGGCACGATCCGCCGCTGGATCGCCGATCAGGGCCTTGAGGGGCAGGATCTGGTGATGAAGCCGGTGCTGGCCGCCGGCAGCGAGGGCCTGACCCTGCTGCCCGGGGGCGCCGGTCTGGACGAGGCGCTGGCCACGTCGCTGGCGTTCACCAGCGCGCTCGGCGTCCGGACGCGAGAGGTGATCGTCCAGGAACGCCTCCGCGGTCCCGAGTACGCGGTGGACACCTTCACCGCCGACGGGCGGCACACCGTCACCAACGTCTGCCGCTACCACAAGGTGCCGAACGGCGCCCATTTCGCGGTCTACGAGAGCATGGACTTCCTGCCGTTCGACGCGCCGGACAACGCGGAGCTGATCGCCCACGTCCACGCCGGACTGGACGCCCTCGGGGTGCGGTTCGGCTTTGCGCACACCGAGATCATGGCCACCGCGGACGGCCCGCGCATCATCGAGACCGGCGTCCGGTTGCCCGGCGGCGGGCTGCCGCGCGCCTGTGCGCTGGCCAACGGCGAGAGCGGCATCGACCGGCTGGTCTCGTACCTGTCCGGCGACGCGCCGATCCGGGCCGACTACGAACTGCGCCGGGCCGTACGGGCCGTCTACTTCATCGCGTCCCGTGCGGGCACGGTGTCCAACACCGACGCCTACCGGCGGATCGGCGCCCTGCCCAGCTGCCGCTACCTCAAGGTCGGCGTGTCCGACGGTGATCACGTCGAGCAGACGTCGCACCTGCTGTCGACGCTGACCCTCGGCTGGGCCCTGCTGGCCCACCGCGACGCCGGCCAGATCGAACGGGACCACCGGACGCTGCGCCGGTACGAGAGCGAGGTGCTGGTGGACTCCACCGCGAACCGGGGTGAATGGACATGACTCAAGCCGCCATCGAAGTGGACGGTGTGGGCCGTACGTTCGGCGAGGGCCGACACCTGCTCACCGCCCTGTCCGACGTCTCCTTCCGCTGTGACTTCGGCGAGACGGTGGCGCTGCTCGGCAGCAACGGCGCGGGGAAGACCACACTGATCAAGATCCTCGCCACCCTCCTGCTGCCGTCTGGCGGACACGCCCGCGTGGCCGGCCACGACGTCACCCGGGAACCGGAGCGTGCCCGCGCCGCCACCAGCGTGGTGTTCGGCGGAGACCGGGGGCTGTACGCGCGGCTGACCGGACGTGACAACCTCCGCTTCTTCGGCATGCTCGCGGGGCTGCGCCGCCGCGACATCCGGAGCCGGGCGGACAGCGTGCTGGAGCAGGTGAACCTGACCGCCGCCGCGGACCGGCGGGTGGAGACGTATTCCAAGGGCATGCGGCAACGACTGCACCTGGCGATCGGCCTCATGGTCCGGCCCCGGGTTCTGCTGCTCGACGAGCCCACCGTCGGGCTGGACCCGCTGGAGGCCCAACGCCTGCGCGAGGGCATCACGGCGCTTCGCGACGAGGGCGTGGGCATCCTGCTGACCAGCCACTACCTGCTGGACGTGGAGCGGCTGGCGGACCGGGTGCTGTTGTTGTCGGGCGGCCGGATCGTGGAGGACCTCACCCCCGCTGAGCTGGTGACGAAGTCGGGGCACGCCGCGACCGTCACGGTCCGCGGGCACGGCCGTCTGCCGGCGGTCGACGACTTGCGGTTGCCCGCCTCCGTGGTCGGCACCGAGTTGCGGGGCGACGGGGCGTCCTGGGAACTCGACCTGCGCCTGCGTGCCTGGAGCGCCGAGCTGTTCGGTCAACTCGGCGTCGTCTTCTCGGAATCAAGCGTGGACGACGTGCTGGTCCGCGAGACCCGACTGGAAGAGGCGTTCACCGCCCTGGCCGCGCGGCTGCAAGCATGAACGGGCTGCTCGGTTCGCTCGAAGTGGTCGTCGCCAGTGCTCGCCACCAGATGGCCGTGTTCGTGGCCTCGTGGCGGTGGTCCGTCCTGCTCGGCATCATCCAGCCCGCGGTGCTGCTGTCGGTCACCATAGGGCGCACCCACCGGACCGCCGAGGCCGAGGCGACCAGCGCGGTCGTCGGCATACTCCTGGTCGGATTCTGGTCGTTCACCGTGTGGGCCAGTGCGGGCATCCTCCAGCGCGACCGCGCCGACGGCACGCTGGCGGCCTGCCTGACCGGAGCCCGTGACTTCCGCCTGGTGCTGATCGGCCGCTCGCTCGGTGCCAGCCTCGTCTCCGGGCTGTTGATCATCGTGACCCTCTCCGGCGGGCTGGTCGTCCTGCGGCAGCCGATAGCCGTCGCCAGCCCGCTGTGGACGCTGGCCGGGCTGGCCGCGCTGTTCGTCTCCGGGCTCGTCATGGGGGCCGCGCTGGCCTGCGTGTACCTGCTGAGCCGGTCCGGCCCCCAGATCTCCAGTGCCCTGATGTATCCGGTCTTCCTGCTCAGCGGGCTGCTCACCCCCCTGACGTGGCTGCCCGTCCCACTGCGTCCGCTGTCGGGGCTGATCAGCCTGCACTGGGCGAGGGAATTCCTGGTCGGCGCGAGCTCCGGGGCGCCTCGCCCCGGGGCGCTCGCCATGGTCCTCGTCCTGACCGCCGGATACGCGATCGCCGGCGGCTACGCCTACCGGCGCGTCGGAGACCGGGTACGAGCGAAGGGAACCCTCGACCTTGTCTAGCGAACGGGTTTGGGCGTACGCCGAGACGGCCCGAGTCGGCCTGCGGGACCACCTGGCGGCCAATCCATGGCGCCTGAGCGTCCTCACCAGCTGGCCGCGGGGAGTGCTGCAATGCCTGCTGTACACGCTCCTCGGTGCCGTGGGCACCCGGGGCGGCGAGTCGTTCGCGTTCGTGGGTGCCGTGGCGCTGGCGGTCGCCCCGCCGGCCTCGGTGGGCGTGGCCACCGTCCTGCTGACGGACAGGACGATGGGGACGTACACCCGGCTGCGGCTCGGACGGCTGCCGACCGTCGTCGTCCTGGGACTGCGTTCCCTGCCGTGGCTGGCCGAGGCGATGATCACCATGGTGCTCAGCGCCGTGTGCGTGGGCGCGCTCATCGGGCAGTTGCCGCTGGGCGTACGACTGCTGGCGCTGTGGCCGGTGTTCCTGCTGATGGTGACGACCAGCATGGCCGCCGCTCTCGCCCTCACCATCCTGGGCGTCGGCCATGACCTGGAGATCATGCTGGGGAACTCCCTCGTCTACCTGATCATCGCCGCCGGCGGCATCGTGGGGTCGGCTGCCCGCGTGCCGTGGCTCGACGACCTCGGCGTGGTACTGCCCGTCCGTAACGGCCTGCTGGCCCTGCGCGCCCTCCTCGCCGGCCGGCCCTGGCAGGGACACCTGCTGGCCGAGATAGCGGTCGGGGCCGCCTGGGCGGTGGCGGCCTGGCTGGCTCACCGCTGGCACGAGAAGCGCGCCCGGCACGACGGCCGCAACGCTTTCGACTGATGAGGAGAACACCGATGCCGCACCCCTGCCCCATCGTGAGCCGCGTGGCGGCCGTCGCCGCCGCGTACCCGACCCGGTGCGCCGTCGTGGACGAGAACGGCGACCGCGTCTCCTACGACGGGTTGTGGGAACGGGTCCGGTGGTGGACCGAGCGCCTGGCCGCTCTCGGGCTGCCCCCGCACACCACGATCGCCGTGCTCACCGACGGTGCGGGAGAGACCCCGGCCGTATTTCTCGCGGCGCGCTCCGCCGGCCTGGTCCCGGTGCTGGTCGACAGCCTGCTGCCGCAGAGCCGGGTCGCGGACGTCCTAGCGGCCGCACGCCCCGGCGCGCTCGTCGACGTGGCGCGCCGGGACATCGCACCGGGGGTGCCGGCACCGCGGGTGCTGCCGGCGGAGGCGGGATACGTCGTGTTCTCGTCGGGCAGTCAGGGCACGCCGAAGGGCATCGTCGGACAGGCGGCCGGTCTCGTGCACTTCGTCGACTGGGAAAGCCGGGAACTGGCCGTCACTCCGGGCACCCGCGTCGCCATGCTGACCTCTCCCGCGTTCGACGTCGTCTTCCGCGACATGCTGCTGCCGCTGTGCACCGGCGGTGAACTGCATGCGTCGGGTCCCGCGCCCCGCTCCGCCCCCCAACGGGTGCTGCCGTTCCTGGCCGAGCGCGGTGTGGACGTCGTGCACGCCGTACCGAGTCTGGCCGCCCGCTGGGCCGAGGCCGCCGACGGGGTGGCGAGCACCACCCTGCGCTGGACGCTGTTCGCCGGCGAGCCGCTCCACGACGTACACGTGCACCGCTGGCGCCGGGTGGCGCCGCGCACCGCGGTGATGAACCTCTACGGGCCCTCGGAGATGACGCTGGCGAAGTTCGCGTTCCGGGTCCCCGATCCCCCCACGCCAGGATTGCAGCCGGTGGGCACCGCCCTGCCCGGAACGGTCGTGCGGTTGCGCCCCGAGGGCCCCGACGGCTCGGACGGCGGGCACGTGACCGGTGTGGACATCGAGTCGCCGTTCGGTTCCCTGGGCTATCTGCCGGACGCGTCCAGCGCGCAGGACCGGGCCCGGCTCCGGCGCGAGGGCGGGCGCACCGTCTTCCGGACCCAGGACCGTGGCCACCTCGATGCCGCCGGGAACCTGGTGATCGCGGGACGGCTCGACTCGCTGGTCAAGCGGCGCGGGGTGTTCGTCGACACCGCGCGCGTGGAGGCAGCCGCCGTCGAACACGGAGGGGTGCGGGCGGCGTGCTGCACCCAGGCCGGGCCGGCTGACGATCCGCGCGTCGTCGTCGCGGTGGAGAGCGAGGAGGGCCGGGAGACCGGCGGACTGCTGCGGGTGCTGCGCAAGGTCCTGGGCGCGGAAGCCCCCGATGCCGCGTTCGTCGTGACCAGACTTCCGCTGCTGCCCACCGGGAAGGTCGACCGTCGCGCGGTGCGCGAGTTGTATGAGAGCCGGCTCGTGCGGAGATAAGCGGCGAGGAGAGGTGACCGAAAGACGGCCATGGTGATCGTACCGAACCCGTCAGTGCCATTATGGTGCCGTATTGCATCGCACTGAGTCGCGGGGCGCGGGACGACCGCACGGGGGATCAATTGAAGAACCGTAAAGGTGCTCTGATTTTATCGGCCGGTCCGGGGAGGCTTTCCAGTGAGGTGTCGCGGTGACACCGAACGAAGGTCTGGGAGCGCATATCCGGCGACTGCGCAGAGCGGCCGGTCTCTCGCAAGAGGCGCTGGCGCGACCCAATCTCTCCCCCAGTTACATCTCCCTTCTGGAAGCCGGCAAGCGCCTTCCCTCGCAAGAGGTTCTCGCACAGCTCGCCGAGCGGCTCGGCTGTGCTCCCCGTGACCTCACCGGCGTGATCGCCGAGCCGGACTCGGTGAGCCTGGAGATCGAGCTCTACTCCGCACAGCTCGCCCTGCGCAGCGGTGACTGCGGGACGGCGCTGGACGCCTTCACCGATCTGCGGGCCAAGCTCCCGGCCGACGAGGAGCGGATGGACCTGGGTTTCGCGACCGAACTCGGCATCGCCCAGTGCCTGGAGCAGCTCGGGCAACTGGAGCAGGCCGTCCGGAGCTTGGAGGCGCTGCTGGAGCGGTCCGTGGCGCAGGGGCGCGGGGTGCTGGACCGGCTCGGCGTGGCCATGCGGCTGTGCCGGTGCTACCGCGCACTGGGGGAGCTCTCCCGCGCCGTCGACGTCGCCGAGCGGGCCCTGGCCGACGCGGACGCGGCCGGCCTGCCGCCCACGGTCGCCCAGCTGGAGCTTCTCTCCGCGCTGATCGGCGTGTACTGCGAGCGCGGTGACCTGCACCGGGCGAACTTCCTCGCCGACGAGGCGATGAGCCGCGCCAAGGTCATGGACGACCGCACGGAGCTCGGCGGCGCCTACTGGAACGCGGGCACCGCCCTGCACCGGCACGGACGGTCGGGTGAGGCTCTGGAACTGGTCAAGAAGGCCGTCGCCCTCTACGCCGAGGGTGATGACGCACGGGCCCTGGCGCGGGTGCGCAACGCACAGGCCATGGTGCTCCTGCACGCGGACGACCCCAGCCCCGAGACGGCCAGGGCGCTTCTTGAGCAGAGCGCGGCCACCCTGCGGACGCTGGGCGGCGGCCTCGACGTGGTGGATGCCGAGACCGCCCTGGGGCGTGCCGAGGTGATGCTCGGCCGCCCCGAGCAGGCGATCCGGCATGCCGAGGCCGCTCTCGGCCTGCTGGGACCCGGGCACCCGCTGGCGAGAGCCCGAGTCCATCTCGTACTCGCCGCCGCCTACCTCCTCCAGGACGATCACGAAGCCGCGCAAGCCGCCTACGGGCGCGGCGCGTTGCTGCTGGAGGCCGCCGAGGCCGGGCGGCAGGCCGCTTTCGCCTGGGCGGAGCTGGGCGAGATCCTGGAGAAGAGCGGAGAGAGCGAACGGGCCGTATGGGCCTACCGCAGGGCATACTGACCCCGGCGGAAAGCGGAACAGTTCCTTCCAAGCGCTCCACCACAAGCGCCCCATCCGCTCCGTATGGGGCGCTTTCCGCTGTCCGCCCGCACACGCGGTGATGACTTTATTGACTGACTATATTGACAGAACTTAACTGCCCTTCTATGGTGATGCTCGGTAATGTGCCGATGCCCGTGTGTGCAGAGCATCGCCGCTGGTTCCGTGAAGCCCCGCAAGAGGTGATGGCATGGAGCCGGAGACGTGTCGTGCGGTGGCGGAGTGCCTGGACCGCGCCGAGCGGGCCCGGACGGTCGAGCACCCGCTCGGTTTCCGTCAGACATGGGTGAGACGAGAGGCTGAGCACGCTCGGCCCCCCGGGTCCACTGGTCGGCGACTGCGAGCCGGGACGCCGGCGGCACCCGGTGTGCTCCACCGGGTCGACGAGGGACTTCGGAACAACCCGACCGGAGTGGTCATGAACGACATGCGAACGCAGCGGGACCTCGGAGTCCTGCTGAGGAATCACCGACGGCGAGCGGGACTGACCCAGCGGCACCTGGCCGATCTCACCACCGTGAGCGTGCGCGCCATACGCAATCTGGAACAGGGCAAGGTGCTCTCCCCCCGGCTGGACACGGTCCGGCTGCTGGCGGACGGGCTACGGCTCGGTGCCACACAGCGCGACGCGCTCCTGGACGCGGCACGGCGGCGTCCGGGAGTGGAGGGCTCCGACCTCGCGGACGCCGCCGACGCCTTGACGCCGTGGGTCGTCCGGGGCCCGTTGATCGGCCGCGACTCCGAACTGGGCACGCTCACGGAGCTGCTGAGGCAACCGGAGCGCCGGCTGGTCAGCGTGGTCGGCATCGGCGGAGTCGGCAAGACCCATCTGGCGGCCGAGGCCGTGCGCCGCGTCGCCTCCGACGGCAAGCCGGTCGTCTGGCGCACCCGCGGCCAAGGGCTGCCCGCCCAGGAGCTCCACCACCGGCCCGCGGGGGACGAGTGGGTCCTGGTGCTGGACGACGCCGAACTGTCAGGCGCCGACGTCCCCCGGCTGATCGCCATGATGCGGGCACACCCCCGCCTGCGGGTGCTCCTCACGGTGCCCGGCCCGTGCGGCATCCCCGGCGAGCAGATGCTGCGGCTGGCGCCCCTGCCGGTACCCGGCCCCGGCGCCGAGAACGACGTGGCGCTGCTGTCCGAAGTGCCGTCGGTGCAACTGCTGTGCGCGCACATTCGAGCCGGTCATCCGCGGTTCCGGCTGGACGCCACCGACGCGGCGGTGGTCGCGGAGCTGTGCCGGCGGCTCGACGGTCTGCCGGGGGCCCTGGAGTTCGCGGGCCGCTGGACGCTCGTACGGTCCCTGGCACACCTGCTGGCCGTGGTGGAACACGATCCGTTCGGCCTCACCGCCCCGCCGATGTCGCAGGCCACGACACGGGACCTCATGGTCCGGCTGCGTCGGACCCTGGGCGGACTGAGCCCGGTGTGCGCCTCCTTCCTCGCCACCATGGCGACGAGCCACCGGAGCTGGTCGATCACGGAAGCGGCGTCCGCGGTCGCGACGACCGCGGCCGAGGCCGAGGCGTTCGTCTTCACCCTGGTGACGTACGGCCTGGTGCGGGCGGAGACCTCCGGCACGGACGAGCCCCGCTTCTCGGTCCTCAACCACGTTCGGCATCTGTACGCCGAGGCGCGCCGCGACCGTCCCCGGTGGGGCGCGACCGTGGTACGCCGCACCGGACCGGAGGCCCGGAGCCGGACGGTGGCGGTCGGCGACGGCTGACCGGCCTCCCCCGCCCGCGGCGGCGGGGTCAGCGCGAGGACGCGCCCACCGGTGCCGTCAGAGCGAGCACGGCACCGTAGTCGGAGCCGTGCCACTCGACGTCGCGGACCGACCAGCCGGTCCCCTCGGTCATCTCCTCGAGCTCCGGCACCGACATGAACAGGTAGTCGAACCAGTCCGTCACCAGAGTCCGGTGACGCAGCCGCAGCCGCATCTGGCCGCTCATCCGGCCCTGCCGGCGGTTCGCGGCCAGGTACTCGCCGTGCAGCGCCCCGTCCAGCCGATAGGGGTCCACACCGGTCCCGACGATCCGGGCGCCCGGACGGGCCAGTCCCGCCAGGGCGCGCAGCAGTTCCGGGCCGCGCGTACGGTTCTCCAGCAGACCGAGGTTCTTGCCCAGCAGGAGGAACGTGTCGAAACGTTCGTCGCCGGGCACGTCGTCGACCGTGCCGAGGATCGTCGTCGTCACCCCGCGACGGGCGCACACGTCGAGCGCCTCGCAGGAGACGTCGAGCCCGACGACCTCGCCGCCGTTCTGCTGGAACGGGACGGCGAACCTGCCGGCTCCGACGCCCACGTCCAGGACCCTCCCGCGGATGCGGCCGTAAGCCCAGCGGTCCAGCGCGGACCAGGTGTCCGGTCCTTCGAAGAACCCGACGGCGTCGAAGGCACTGATGTACCCGTCGTCGCGTTCGCAGATCTCGTGGAACCTGCCCTTCGGAAGTCCCGCCGTGTGGCAGTCGAGCAGTAGTCGTCCCCACGCGTCTGCTGTGCGGGGCGAGAGCAGGGGTGCTGTGGTCATCAGATCAGTCCTTTCCGGGGCGGCTCACGCGGTCGCGGGGGGCGCCGGAGGACCGTGGTCCTCCGGCGCCCTGCTCCGCTCGGGGACGCGCTACGCGACCGCGTTGCGCAGGCTCAGCGGACGCATGTCGGTCCAGGTCCGCTCGATGTAGTCCAGGCACTCCTCCTTCGGGCCGCTGACGCCGACCGCGCGCCAACCCTCCGGAACGCTGCGGTCCGCCCACCAGACCGAGTACTGCTCTTCGTCGTTGACGACCACGAGCCACTGCTGAGAGGTGTGCTGCTGCATGACGTTTCTCCGATCGTGTTCTTCAGGGACGGGATGAGACGGGATGGGACGGGATGGAAGGAAGGTGGAACGTCTTCAGGGACGGGTGGAGAGGACGGCGGCGGGCGCGAGGATGTCCCGGAAGACCGACAGCGCGCGGTCGATGCCGGCTTCGCTCACCCCGGCGTGGGTGGCTGCCCGGATGCGGCCCCGGCCCAGCTCGGCGAGGCGTACGCCCTCGTTCCAGGACCGTTCGATGAACTCCGCCTGCGTCAGGTGGGGGGTGTCGACACGGAAGAACACCATGTTCGTCTCGACGGGCTCCACCTCGACACCCGGCAGGGCGGCGAGCCCTTCGGCCAGGCGCCGCGCCGTGCGGTGGTCGTCGCCGAGACGGGCCGTCATCTCGCGCAGGGCCACCAGACCGGCGGCGGCCAGCACCCCGGCCTGACGCATGCCGCCGCCCAGCATCTTGCGGATGCGGCGGACGGACCGGATGAAGTCGGCGCTGCCGACGACCATGGAGCCGACCGGTGCGGACAACCCCTTCGACAGGCAGAACTGCACGGAGTCCGCGTACCCGGCGATGACGCGCACGGGCACGTCCAGGGCGAGGGCGGCGTTGAAGATCCGGGCGCCGTCCAGGTGGACCGCCACCTTGCGGGCGCGCGCCAGCGCCTGGACACCGGCCAGGTACTCCAGCGGCAGCACCCGGCCCCCGCAACGGTTCTGCGGGTTCTCCACGCACAGCAGTGCGGGCAGCGCGAACTGCGGGTCCTCGGGGTCCTCCGGGAAGGCCGCCTCGATGTCGGCCAGCGCCATCGTTCCGTCGGCCGCGTTGGCCACCGGCTCGACGATCACGCCGCCGCAGTAGGAAGCTCCGCCGGCTTCGTAGACGTAGATGTCCGACTCGGCTCCGGCGAGCGCCTTCGTCCCCCGGGGGCAGTGCGCGAGGATGGCCGCCAGATTGCCCATCGTCCCGCTCGGCATGAAGCAGGCGTCCTCCATGCCGAGCAGCGACGCGGCCAGTTCCTCCAGCTCCCGGGCCGTGGGGTCCTCGCCGTAGACGTCGTCTCCCAGCGGTGCCCGCGTCATCTCCTCCAGCATCCGTGCCGTCGGCAGGGTGAAGGTGTCGCTGCGCAGTTCGACCACGGCCGCCGCGGAGGAGGCGCGTTCAGTACTGGTCATGAAGGTCGTCCTTCGGGTCGGTTCCGGTGGGCAGGGTGGTGTCCTTGGTCCGGCCCCGCACACGGGCCACGGCGTGTGCGAGCCGCTCGTCCGCGTCCTCCCAGCCGCTGATCTCCCGCGCGAGCCGGGCGTGGTGGTCCTCCCAGCGCAGCGCCAGCGGCTCGAAGCACCGCTCGAACGAGGTGAGACCGGGGCCGCCGCCGAACTCGGCCGCCCGCCACACCGCCTGCGGCCGCAGGTCGGCGGATCCGGCCGGCAGGTGACCGTGCGCCTCAAGCGCCGTCCACAGCGAGTCGGCCCCGTTCTCCACGACGGCGAGCGCGGCCTCGCCGACCTGATGGTGAGCGCGCCGGAACGGCACGCCCTGGCGCACGAGCCACTCCGCGGTCGCGGTCGCGTGCGTCAGTCCGGCCGTCGCCCTGGCCTCCATCGCCTCCGGCACCGGGCGGGCGCCCTCGTAGGCCATACGCAGGATCTTCACCGCGTCGACGGTGGCGTCGAGGGCCGGCCACACATGCGTCATCGCCTCCGTGCCCACCGCGATGGAGTTCGTGAACGGTGTGCCGCGCATCGCGCTCGCGGCGGCCGTCAACCCGCCCAGAGCGGCGGCGGACTTGCCCTGCACATGCTCCAGGACGAAGGCGTTGCGCTTCTGCGGCATCATCGAACTCGACCCGACCAGTCCGTCGGGAATGGTCAGGAGCCCGAACTCGGCGCTCGACCACATCAGCAGGTCGAGCGCCGCCCGGTCGAGCGTGACCCCCAGCACCACGCAGGCCGAGAGCATCCGCAGGGCGGTGTCCCTGGTCGCGATGGCGTCGACCGAGTTGCGTACCGGCTCGCCGAACCCGAGCAGTTCGGCCGTGCGGGCGGGCTCGATCGGGACGGTCGTCCCGCCGATCGAGCCGGCGCCCAGCGGACAGCGGGCCAGGCCCTCGCCGGCCTGGGCCAGCGCCCGGGCGTCCCGTTCGAAGGTCTGCGCCAGCCCCAGCAGGTAGTGCCCGTAGGTGACGGGCACGGCGGCCTGGAAGTGCGTGTAGGCGGGCATGAGCACCTCGCGGTACTCGTGTGCCCGGTCCAGCAGCACACTTCCCAGCTCGCCCAGTTCCGCCGACAGCCGGCGGTACGGTTCGCGCAGGGCCAGCTGGAGACAGGTGACACCCAGGTCGTTGCGGGAGCGGCCGGTCTGCAGGACGCCGCCGGTCTCCTCGCCGAGCGTCTCGATCAGGTGGGCTTCATAGGCGAGGTAGAGCCCGCGGGGCGCGGGCCGCTTCTCCAGCGGTTCGAAGTCCCGCTCGCGCAGCTCCGTGATCGCCGACAGCAGGGCGGAGGCCGTCACCGCACCGATGATCCGGCGTTCGGCCAGCATGACGACGTGCGCCAGGTCGACATGGGTGATGCGGTCGAGGTCGCTCTTCCAGGCGGGCCTCGGCGGATCGCGCCGCTCCAGCAGCATGCGGCGGATCTCGGGGTGCGCGGCGGTGCGCAGACGGCCGGAGTCCGTCATGCCAGGGCCTCCTCACGAGCGGCCAGCACCGGGCGGACGCGGCGTACCCCCGCCTCGGCGGCGTCCGCCGCCTCCGCGGCGGACGCGCCGCGGGCCAGCACATGTCCGATGCGGTCCCGGAAGTCACCGGCGACGGTGATCTCGGCTCCGGGCTCGCGATAGGTCTCGACGTCGATCACCCCCGCCACGGCGGACGCCTCCGCCACGCCGTCGACGCCACGCAGTACCCCGTCGCCCTCGGCCATGACGAAGCGGATGGCGGCCCCGCCGCTGTTCGTGGCGTCGACGGTGGACGACCGGCCGCTGAACGCCTCGACCGTCTTCAGGATCAGGTCCACCCCCGTCGCCTCCTGCACCAGCCGGGGAATCCAGCCGCCCGCCAGCCGCGGGTTCACCTCGATCAGGACGGGGCCGTCCCGGCCGACCCGCAGCTCCACGTGGACCGGGCCCAGACCGAGGCCGAGCACCCGCACGGCGTCCGTGGCGGCCGTCGCGACGGCCGTGCGTTCGGCCGGCGGCAGACCGGCCGGGAAGTCGTGCCCCGTCTCCACGAACAGGGGAGGCGCTCCGAGGTGTTTGGCCGTGATGCCGACCACGACGCCGTTGAGGATCTCCGCCGAGTACTCCGGGCCGGCGACGAACTCCTCGACGGTGACCCGGCGCGGCACCGGCCGACCGCGTTCGTTGTGCCCGCGGGCCAGGACCGCCTCCGCGTGCCTCGCGGCCCCTGCCGGGTCCGCGCACAGCAGTACGCCGAGACTGCCGCTCCCCGTGACCGGCTTGACCACGACCGGGTAACCGATCTCCTCGGCCGCGGTCAGGACCTGCTCCACGGTGTCGGCCACGACGAACCGGGGCACCCGCACACCGCCCTCGGCGAGCCGGCGGCGCTGTACGCCCTTGTCCCGCACCGCGGCGAGGTCGGCCGGCGCGTTCGCCGGCAGCCCCAGGGCGGTGGCGGCGGCGGCCGCGGTTTCGACGTAGTAGTCCGAACTGGTGGCGACGCCGGCGACGCCCCGCTCGGCACCGATACGGCGGCACGCCGCCACCACCGCCTCGACGCTGTCGGTGTCGGCCGGCACGACCTCGGCACCGCCCACCGAGGCGTAACGCGACGGATCCGCCGCCAGCAGGACCGGATGGAGGCCGAGGCCGCGGGCCGCGACGGGGAAGAGCCGGCCGGTCCCCGTGGTGTTGCTCTCCACGAGGACGAAGACGTCCCGGGTCATGCGCTGACTCCTTCCATGAGGGCGACGACGTCCTCACGCGTGCGTCTGTTCCAAGCGAAACGTGACCAGTCGCCGGCGACCTCGGCCGGATGGTCCAGCGTGCGCGGCCCGTCGGGCCACGGCGCCGTGAGGTGTCCGTTGCGCCGCAGCCACACGTCGTTGTGGACGGTGTTCGTGTAGCGGTGCCCCTCGTCGGGGAACAGCGCCACCACCCGCAGGTCGGGGTTGCGCCTGGCGTACCACTCCGCCACGTGGTGCGCGGCACCGCTGGTGGGGCCCATATAGAGGCAGTGCTCGGCGTGCAGCCGCCGTGTCGCCCGGAACGCCACCGAGGCGTCGAGCCAGTGCACCTCGTCGAAGAGCGTGTGCTCCAGGACGGGCGGGACCAGGCCGTTGCCCAGGCCGCGCAGCTGCCGGGACCCGGCCGGGGCGCCGAACAGGACACTGCCCGGCGTGTCCACGCCGATCAGCTTCATCCGGGGGTTGAGCGCCCGCAGGTACGAGCCGATACCGGACGACGAACCGCCCGAGCCGACCGGGCAGACCAGGGCGTCGAACGTCCCCATGCTCTCCAGCAGCAGCTCGGCGACCGCGCCGTAGGACACGGGGTTCAGCGGGTTGTCGTACTGGCCCGGCGTGAAGTACGAGCCCAGCCGCGCCTGGATGCGTGCCACCCGGTCCAGGCGCGCCTGCTGCACACCACGGGCGTGCAGGGCCGGACCGGAGACGATGCTCACGCGGGCACCGAGCGCCTCCAGCCGTCGGCGCAACGGGGGTTCGATCGCCGGGTCGCCGACGAGGACGAGCGGGATCTCCTTCAGCCGGCAGACCATCGCGAGACCGAGCCCGAACGTACCCGAGGTCGTCTCCACGACCGTGGTCCCCGGGGTGAGTTCGCCCGTCTCGATGGCACTCGTGAGGATGAACTGCGCGGGCAGCAGCTTCATGAGGTGGAAGGCGGCCCCGTACACATTGGGCCCGACCTGGATGACTTTGGGCAGGACGTGGCCGTCGACCACGCTGGTGAACGCCCTACGACTGGTGTGCAAAGGGGACATGACTGTCGCTCCCGGCGATGTAGCGCCAATGATCGGTGATGCGCAGTTCGGCGAGCCGGCGGGCGGCCAGCGCCGTCCGCTCCTCCACCCGCGGCCCGTGCGGCGCGAACAGCAGGGCCGCCACCGTTCCGCTGTGGGCGACCTGCACGCCCAGGGCCCCGGACTCCTCGGCGATCTCCAGCAGGCGGTCGAAACGCGGTACGGGGAGGAACCGCTGGTTGATGCGCGCGCTCGCCGTGGAGATGCGCCCCAGCTCGGCGTGGTCCGCGTGGGCGACCGCCCGGCGCAGCAGACCGCGCAGCGCACGGAAGCACTCGATCTCCCAGGCGTTGTAGCGTGCCGGGGGCAGCGCCAGGGTGTCGATCTCCTCGTCCGTGACGGAGAAGCCGAGCACCCCCAGTGGTGGCACGGGCCGGTGGAAGTCCTCGATCACCGCGCCCTCGCGGTGGGCGAACAGCAGCATGCGGTCGGCGTAGATCAGGGGGTCGGTGGCGGCCTCGGCGGCGACCGCGATCCGTGCGATCCGCTCCGGCGGGAGGCGCCGGCCGACCGCGTCGAGCACGGCGAGGATCGCCGCCGTCACATCGCTGGTCGACGAGCCGAGCCCGCGGCCGACCGCGACGTCGCCACGCAGCTCCAGCTGTCCGCCGTAGGCACCCATGCCCAGTTCCTCAAGGGTGGTGCGTGCGGCCCTGAGCGCCTTGGTCTTCCACGAGGGGGTGACGGTGAGTTCGGTCTCCCACCGGTCCAGCCGCACGGTGGCGTTGCTCGCGAAGAGCGGGCAGGGCAGGGTGACGAGGCCGCGGCGGAGTCTGCCGCCGTCATCGAACACCCCCTGGAGCAGTTCACCGTGGTGGCTGGGCGCGGTGCCGGTGCCCAGGAGCGGGCCCTGTTCCAGTGCCGAGGGCACCGACTCCGTCTGTGCCGTGCCATGACTGCCCTGCGGTGACAGGACGTCCCGGCTGTGCACGCCGATCTTCACCTACGCCTCCTCGAACATACGGGTCTGGGGACTGAGGTACTGCCATGTCACGTGTCCGCGGATGAAGGCGCGGTGTCCGCCGAGCCGAGGCACGTACGGACGATGTCGGTGATCCGCTGCGCCAGCTCACGGGCGTGCGGCGGGTGCACCATGTCGTGGTGGTTGCCCGGCACCGGCACGGTGCTGATCCGCCCGCGGGTCAGCGTCCGCCAGGCGTCCGGATCGACGCGGGGGGTCTTGAGCGTCGGATGGTCCTCGGAGACGGTCAGCAGATGGACGTCCGCGGTGATCACCGCCTCGGGGCGGTAGCGCTCGGCCGCCACCCCGTTCGCGCGGGCCACCTCGACCATGCGGCGCACGGCCGTGGACTCGATCCGGTCCGGCAGCCTGCCGTCCTGGTGGGAGTGGCGCACCAGCGCCGCGATGATCTCGTTGTCGTCGAGCGCGTCCAGCTCGTGCGAGGCCAAACCGGCGTCGGCACCGAACCGGGACAGTACGTCCTCGTCACCGACGAGGTCGGCGGACCCGGGAACCGGCGAGTCGAGCAGCACGAGCGCGCCGACCCGTCCGCCCGCCCGTTCCACGCGCCGCGCCATCTCGAACGCCACCACACCGCCGAACGACCAGCCTCCGAGCAGCAAAGGCCCTTCGTGACCGGTCCCGGCGATCTCACTCAGGTACCGCTCCGCGATCTCCTCCACCGTGCGCAGCGGCGTCGCGTCCGTGTTGTAGCCGACCGCCTCGATGCCGTAGAGCGTCACCTTGCCCTCCAGCTCCCGGGCCAGGCCCATGTAGGAGCTGACGCCGCCACCGTGCGGGTGGACCAGGAACAGCGGGGGACGGGAGTCGTGAGAGGCGGCGGCGAGGGGCACCAGCAGCCGCTCGGATACGGCGGACAGGTCCGGCAGCGCCGCGCAGAGTCCCTCGATCGTCGGCGTCCGGAAGAACGTGCTGAGCGGCACGCTCACACCGAGCTGTCGCCGCACCGCCTCCACCAGCTCGAACGCGGTCAGCGAGTTGCCTCCGGAGGCGAAGAAGTCGTCGCGCACGCCCACGGGGGAGCGGCCGAGTACGCGCTCGCAGATCGAGGTGACCTGGAGTTCCAGGGAGTCCCTGGGGGCGACGGGCGCCGCGCTCGCCTCCGGCTCCGGTGCGGGCAGCTGCTTGCGGTCCACCTTCCCGTTCGGTGTCAGCGGCATCTGCTCCAGGCCGACCAGGGCGGCCGGCACCATGTACTGCGGGAGGCGGTCCCGCAGGAAGGTCCGCAACCCGGCCTCGTCCGGCTGGTCACGCCACGACACGTAGCCGACGATCCGGCGGTCCATGCCGTCCCCGGCCGTGATCACAGCGGCTCGGGCCACCGCGGGGTGACGCTGGAGCACCGCTTCGATCTCGCCGAGTTCGATCCGGTGACCGCGGATCTTGACCTGGGTGTCCTCCCGTCCGATGTATTCGAGCGTTCCGTCGGGGCGCCGGCGGGCGAGGTCACCGGTGCGGTACAGCCGCTCCCCGCTGCCGAACGGATCGGGCACGAACCGCTCGGCGGTGAGCCCGGGCCGGCCCGCGTAGCCACGGACGACCCCCACGCCACCGATGAGGAGTTCACCGACGGCACCGATCGGCACCAGCTGCATCCGGTCGTCCACCACGTGGACCCGGGTGTTGGCGATCGGCCGGCCGATGGACACCGGCTCGCCGGAACCGCCCCCGGTGACCTCGGCCAGCGTCGAGTAGACGGTGGTCTCGGTCGGGCCGTACACGTTCCACAGGCGGGAGACCTTCGGCGCCAGTTCCTGGGCCAGCCGCGGGGACATCGCCTCGCCGCCGGAGACGGCTTGCAGGTCCCCGCCCGACCAGCCGCTCAGCAGCAGCAAGTGCCAGGTCGCTGGCGTCGCCGCCAGCACCGTCGCCGCCGAGGAGGACAGGACACCCGCAAGTTCGGCTCCGTCCGAGGCGGTCTCCCGGTCTACGACCACCAGGCGCGCACCGCGGCTCAAGGGTACGAACAGCTCCAGCACCGAGGCGTCGAACGCCATGGTGGTCACCGTGCAGAGGACGTCCTCGCCGGACAGCTCCAGGGTGCGGGCGATGTCCAGGACGAAGTTCACCAGCCCGCGGTGAGGGACCATGACGCCCTTGGGACGCCCGGTAGAGCCGGACGTGTAGATGACGTAGGCCAGGTCGTCCGGCCGCAGCGGTGACTGCGGCGGCGCCGGAACGGTGACCGCCGGCTCGCCTACGTCGATGACGCGGACGTCCGCGTCGAGCCCCAGCTCCGTCAGCAGCCGGGGCCGTCCCAGCACCAGCCGGGCCCCGCTGTCCTCCAGCATGAACGCCAACCGGTCCGCCGGGTACGTGGGTTCGAGCGGGAGGTAGGGCGCGCCGGCCTTCAGGACCGCCAGCAGGGCCACCACCATGTCCGGGGACCGTTCGACCAGCACTCCCACCGGGGCGTGCCGGCCCGCCCCCGCCGCCCGCAGCACGGAGGCCAGCGCGGCGGACCGCCGGACGAGTTCGGCGTAGCTCACCTCCTGCCCGTCGGGGCCCTGCACGGCGACGGCGTCGGGCGTGCGCGCGGCCTGCTCGTCGATGAGCTCGGGGAGGAGACGGGCCGACTGCGGGCGCTCGGTGTCGTTCCACCGCGAGAGCAGCAGCCGCTTCTCCCCGGGAGTGAGCAGGTCGAGATCGGCGACCGGGGTGTCGGGCCGGCGCACGGCCTGGGCGAGGATCTGCCGGTAGTGCTCGGCGAACCGCGCGACGGTCTCCGGCTCGAACAACTCGGTCGCGTAGGAGACCAGCACCTCCATCCGCTCGCCCTGCGTCACCACGGTGACGTCGACGTCGAAGCGAGCGGTGTCCGCCTCGACCGGCAGGGACCGGACCGACACCCTGGGCAGCCGCAGCAGTGACGTCTGCTCCTGGACCAGGTTGAACATCAGCTGGAACAGCGGGTTGCGACTCAGGTCGCGTTCCGGCTGGAGTTCGTCGACCAGCAGGTCGAACGGCACCCCCTGATGCTCGTACGCGTCCAGGGTGGTCCCCCGCACGCGGGACAGCAGGTCGGCGAACGTCGGGTTCCCGCCCAGGTCGGTGCGCAGCAGCACCGTGTTGACGAAGAACCCGATCAGTCCCTCCGTCTCCTGGAGCGTCCGGCCGGACATCGGGACGCCGACCGTCACGTCCCGGCTTCCGGAGTGCCGGGACACGAGAGCGGCGAAGGCCGCGAACAACACCATGAACGGCGTCACGCGATACCTCTGCGACAGCTCCCGCACGCCGGCGGCGACCGCGGGGTCGATCACGTGGGACAACCGCGCGCCCGCACCGCCCCGCACCGCGGGCCGCGGGTGGTCGGTGCGCAACTCCGTCGCACTCGCACCGTCCAGCGTCCGCTTCCAGTGGTCCACCTCGCCGGCCATCTCCGGGGAGTCGAGCTGCCGCGCGGCCCAGCTCGCGTAGTCCGCGAACTGGATCGGCAGCGCCGGCAGCTCGGGACGGTTCCCGGCGACGAACGCGGCGTACGCCTGCGACAGTTCCGACCAGAGGATCTGCATCGAGGCGGCGTCCACGGCGATGTGGTGCACCACCACGGTGAACAGATGACGCTGCTCGGGCAGTTCGGTCAGGCGCGCGCGCATCCAGGGCCCGGTGGCCAGATCGAACGGCTGCCTGATGTCCGCGTCGCTCAGCCGGTGCGCTTCCTCGTGGGCCGGGCCGACGGCCAGGTACCGCAGGTCGGTCCGCTGGAGACGGATCACGGACGCCGGCTGGACACGCAGCCTCGGGCCCCCGGCGGCGTCCTGCACCACGCGGGACCGCAGAATACTGTGCCGCTCCACGACCAGCCCGAGCGCCGCGTCGAGTGCCTCGACGTCGAGCGGGCCGGACAGCTCGAAAACCTGCGCCATGTTGTATTCGACCAGCTCGGGGCGGAGGTGTTCGAGCAGCCAGACCCGTCGCTGTGCCGCCGACAGCGGCGCGTCCGCGCCGCTGTCGGCGCCGGCCTCCTGCCGCACCGCGGCCGGACCCCTCTCCACGATCGGACTCGTCGTCATCGGGGCGTCCTCTCGTCGGTCGCATCGGGCGCGGGCACGAGGTGTGCGATCGCTGCGGCCATGGTGTGGATGGTGGGGTTGTCGAAGATGAGGGCGAGGGGGATGTGGGGGGTGAGGGTGGTGCGGAGGCGGCTGATGATGCGGGTGGCGAGGAG
>NZ_JNWV01000014.1 GCF_000716535.1 Streptomyces flaveolus
CCCCTGCCCGCCCCCCCCACGTTCGGCCCGCCGGTCACCTCCCCCCAGCCTCCCCCCTCACCAGCGGGAACGGCCGGCAGGCCGATCCGCCGCTCCCGCCGCCCGCAAGAAAATCCTGTCCGAATCATTGACGCACCCCGGACCCCTCCGTAACTTGTGCCAGCAAGCGCTTACTTGAAACGATTCATGAGGCGCGCGGCGACGATGCTGCGGGGAGGGCCCGACTGTGGGAACCAGGAATCTTGACAGGCGTACGATCCTGAAGGCGGCCGGGACGTCGGCGGCCACGCTGGGGCTCGCCGCGGCGACCGGGTGCGGAGGCGACAGCGGTTCCGGGAACGGGACGGTGACGATCCGTTACTCCTGGTGGGGTGCCGAGGAGCGGGCCAAGAAGATCAACCAGAGCATCGCGCTCTTCGAGGAGAAGTACCCGAAGATCAAGGTCAAGACGGACTTCCAGACGTACCAGTCCTTCTGGGAGAAGTTCCAGACGCAGGCCGCCGGAGGAAATCCCCCGGACGTTTTCCAAAACGCCGTCACATTCCTTAGGAAATACGACAAGCGAGGAATTCTCCTCGATCTGAAGTCACAGGTGCAGGCCAGAAATCTGAGCCTGGATCACTTCCGCGAGGGCGTCACGAAGGTCGGCGAGGTCGACGGCAAGCAGCTCGGCGTTCCCGTGGGCTCCAACACCATGGCGCTCGTCATCGACAAGAAGGTCTTCCGGAAGGCGGGCGTCGAGCCGCGGCCGGGCTGGACCTGGGACGAGTACTTCAAGGCCCTGAAGACCATCCACGACAAGACGAAGATCCCCGGGGACACCGGCTACTTCACCATCATGTACCTGTACGACCTCTACCTCCGTCAGAACGGCAAGGCGTTCTTCACCGACGACGGACTCGGCTTCGACAAGGCCGACCTGACGGAGTGGTGGACCGACGGCTACAACCGGGTCAAGGCCGGCCACGTCACCGATCCGAAGGTCGTCTCCCAGGACCAGCCCAAGTCCTCCCTCTCCGCCGGTCACGGCGCCTCGGAGTTCACCTGGGACAACTTCACCGTCCGCTACTCCGCGGAGGGCGACAGCGAGTACGGCCTCGCCCCCATCCCCACCACGGACGGCCAGCACACCGGCCAGTACCTCGCCTCCCTGATGCTCAGCGCCTCCGCCCACACCTCCCACCCCAAGGAGGTGGCGCAGTTCATCGACTTCATGGTCCACGACCCCAGGGTCGGCAAGATCATGGGCTACGACCGGGGCATCCTCGCGAGCACCGAGCAGTACGAGGCCTACCAGCCGGCCGACGCGGTCAACAAGGAGATCGCGCAGTACGAGGAGGACACCGCCAAGTCCGGCGTCCTCGGCACGATCACCCCGCACCCCTCCGGAGCCGACACCATCGAGGCCGCCTTCCTGCGCATCGGTGGCGACCTCGGACAGGGCAAGGCGAAGGTCGTGGACTCGGTGAAGCAGTTCTTCACCGAGGCCGAGGCCGCCTTCCAGGCCTGAGGGGAACCGCCGTGACGCTCGTCAAGGACTCGGTGCCCGCGACCCGCGCGGCACGCTCGGCCGCCACCGCGAAGGCGGGGCGGCCGGGCCGGCGGCGGGAGAACCTCGCCGGCTACCTCTTCATGTCCCCGTGGATCGCCGGCTTCCTGCTGCTGACCGCGGGCCCGATGACCGCCTCGCTGTACTTCGCGTTCACCGACTACAACCTCTTCACCACCCCGAAGTGGGTCGGGTTCGACAACTTCACCAAGATGTTCGACGACCCGCGATGGCAGAAGTCGGTGGAGGTGACGGCCAAGTACGTCGTCATCGGCACCCCGCTGAAGCTGCTGCTCGCCCTCGGCGTCGCCCTGCTCCTCGCCCAGAGCCGGCGCGGCCAGGCCTTCTACCGGGCCGCCTTCTACGCCCCCTCGCTCATCGGCGCGAGCGTCTCGGTCGGCTTCGTCTGGCGGTCGCTGTTCTCCGACGACGCCGTCGTGGACCGTACGCAGAGCTTCCTCGGCTTCCACGTCGGCGGCTGGGTCGGCAACGCCGACTGGGTGCTGTACTGCCTGGTCGCGCTGACCGTGTGGCAGTTCGGGGCGCCCATGGTCATCTTCCTGGCCGGGCTCAAGCAGGTGCCCAGGGAGCTGTACGAGGCGGCCGAGATGGACGGCGCCGGCCCCTTCAGGAAGTTCTGGAACATCACCCTGCCGATGATCTCCCCGGTGCTCTTCTTCAACGTGCTGCTGGAGACCATCCACTCCTTCCAGATCTTCGGCTCGGCCTACGTCGTGTCCAACACCTACTGCGGACCGGCCGACGCCACGCTCGTCTACACCTGCTACCTCTACCAGCAGGGCTTCAAGAACTCCCAGATGGGCTTCGCCTCCGCCATGGCCTGGATGCTGCTGCTCGCCGTGGCCCTGGTGACGGCCGTCCTCTTCTGGTCGCAGAAGAAGTGGGTGCACTACGAGGAGGGCGCCCGGTGAGTGCGACCATCACGACCAAGCAGTCCGCGCCGACCCGCCGGCGCACCGGCTCCCTCGCCTGGCACCTCGGCGCCCTGCTGATCCTGGCCGTCATCCTCTACCCGGTCGTCTGGGTGATCGGCGCCTCCTTCAAGCCGAGCAAGGACATCATCAACAGCCTCACGCTGTTCCCGTCCCGGCCGGTCCTGTCCAACTTCAAGGGCCTCGCCGACGGCATCGCAGACATCTCGATCTGGACGTTCTTCCAGAACTCCCTCTTCTACGCGGGCGGAGCGGTCGTCGGCGTCCTGATCTCCTGCTCGCTGACCGCGTACGCCTTCGCGCGGATCAGGTTCGCCGGGCGCAACCTGCTGTTCTCCCTCATGATCGGCACGCTCCTGCTGCCGTACCACGTGCTGCTGATCCCGCAGTACGTGATGTTCCAGAAGCTGGAGCTGGTCAACACCTATGTGCCGCTGCTGATCGGCAAGTACCTCGCCACCGAGGCCTTCTTCGTCTTCCTCATGGTGCAGTTCATGCGGAACCTGCCCCGTGAGCTGGACGAGGCCGCCCGCCTGGACGGCTGCGGGCACCTGCGCATCTACTGGTCGGTCGTGCTGCCGCTGTGCCGGCCCGCGCTCATCACCAGCGCGATCTTCACCTTCATCAACGCCTGGAACGACTTCATGGGCCCGCTGATCTACCTCAACGAGCCCGGCAAGTACACCGTCTCCCTGGGCCTGATGATGTTCCGCGACTCCGACGGTGTGGCCGCGAACTACGGCGGCATGATCGCCATGTCCCTGGTCGCGCTGCTGCCCGTGCTGCTGTTCTTCCTCGCCTTCCAGCGCTACCTCATCGACGGCATGGCGACCTCCGGACTGAAGGGCTGAGCGCATGTCCTCAGCACGGGTGAAGCCGCGCAGGGAATCCGCGTTCGCGGAGGGCTTCGGCGTCTTCGCCGAATGCCTGCTGACCGGGGTGTGGATCGCGGTGGCCTGCCTCGGGATCGTCACCTACCCGGCCGCGTTCGCCGCCGGCGCCCGCCACCTGCGCCGCCGTACGGCTCAAGAGGGCGGCGGGTGGCGGGAGTTCATCGCCGACTTCCGGTCCGCGCTGCGCGGGGGGTGGGTGGTCGGCGTCGCCGGATGGGTCGCCGCGCTGCTCGCCTGGGTGGACGTCCAGGCCGTGCGGGCCGGGCTGCCCGGCGGGCCGCTGGTCGGGGCCGTAGGACTGTTCGCGCTGCTCGGGCTGGCCGTGGCCGGGCTGCGGGCGGCGGCGGTCTGGGCGCCGGGGGAGCGCTGGCGGGTGCTGCTCGCCGACGCCGGGCGGCGTACCGTCCGGGATCCCGCCGGCTCCTTCCTGCTCGTCGGCGGAGCCGTTCTGACCTGCACGTCCGCCCTGCTCATCGCCCCGCTGGCGGTTCCCGTACTGGGGGCCGTCGCCGCGGCGGCCGTCGCCGTCGAGAAGCGGTACCGGCGCCGCTGAGCCCGCCGGTGGTACCCGGCGCCGCTGAAGCCCGCGGTGCCCGTCACGCAAGGTCGGTGCCCTGAGCGCCGTACCTCCTCCTGTCATGCCCCTGACCAGAACCGTACGGAAGGAAGGCTCATGTCTCCCATCCCCCGCAGGTCCCTCCTCAAGGCCGCCGCCGTCGCCGGAGCCGCCGCCCAGTTCAGCTGGGCCCTGGGGGCCAGGAACGCCGAGGCCGCGCCCGGAGCCGCCGGCGACGGCGCCGACCCGGTGACCCTGGACTGGCTGGAGGACGGCGGCCTCGGCGCGGCACCCGGCGCCACCGTCGGCGTGCCCTGGCCCATGGGCGCCCAAGGGGAGGACCAGACCTTCGCCGTCACGGACGCCGGCGGCGAGGCCGTCCCCGTCCAGACCTGGCCGCTCGCCTACTGGCCCGACGGCTCCCTCAAGTGGACGGCCCACGCCGTCAGTTCGGGCAGCGGGAAGCTCACGCTCACCGCGGGCACCCCCACCGCACCAGTGAAGGAGGTGACCGTCGGCACAAGCGGCGGCACCATCGACGTCTCCACCGGCGTCATCACCGCGAAGATCGGCAGGAACGGGTCCACGATCGTCAAGTCCGTCACCCGCGGGTCCACGGAGATCGCCAGGAACGGCAGGCTCGTCCTGATCCGGCAGCCCGAGATCGAGGACGAGGACCAGGGCACGGTCAGGACCGAGCGGTTCGACGGCGCGATCTCCGAGGTCACCGTCGAACAGGACGGCCCCGTCCGGGCCGTCGTCCGCGTCGACGGCAAGCACCGCAAGGGCGACCGCGGCTGGCTGCCGTTCTCCCTCCGCCTCTACTTCTACGCCGGCTCCGACTCCTTCCGCATGGTGCACACCATCACCTACGACGGCACCCAGGAACCCGGCAAGGCCTCGGGCGACTTCATCCGCGGCCTCGGCGTCCGCTTCACCGTGCCGATGCGCGACGCCGCCTACGACCGCCACATCCGCCTCGGCGGCGAGGGCACCGGTCTGTTCCGCGAGGCCGTCCAGGGCATCACCGGACTGCGCCGCGACCCCGGCGCCGCCGTGCAGGCCGCGCAGTACGAGGGGAAGAAGCTGCCCGACCCGGCCACCTGGGACCAGCGGGTGACGACCCGCCTGCAGTACGTCCCGCACTGGGGCGACCACACCCTCGCCCAGCTCTCCGCCGACGGCTTCACCGTCCGCAAGCGCACCAAGAAGGGCCACGGCTGGATCACCGCCGGCGGCGGCCGGCGCGCCTCCGGCTTCGGCTACGTCGGCGGCGCGAGCGGCGGCCTCTCCTTCGGCCTGCGGGACTTCTGGGAGAAGTTCCCCGCCCAGCTCGACATCCGCGACGCCCACACCGACGCGGCCACCGTCACCCTCTGGCTCTGGTCGCCCGAGGCCCAGCCCATGGACCTGCGCTTCTACCACGACGGCAGGGGCCAGGACACCTACGCCGAACAGCTCGAAGGCCTCAACATCACCTACGAGGACTACGAGCCCGGGTTCGGCACCCCCTACGGCATCGCCCGGACCTCCGAACTTCTCTTCTGGGCCAACGACTCCACCCCTGCCGCCGAGACCCTCGCTCGGCAGGCCGAGGCCGTCCGGGTGCTGCCCCAGCTCGCCGCCCCGCCCCGGCAGCTCATCAAGGCCAAGGTCTTCGGGCCCGGCCTGTTCGCCGAGCCGGACCGCTCCACCCCGGCCAAGGCGAAGATCGAGGACCACCTGGACTTCCTCTTCACCTACTACAAGGACCAGGTGGAGATGCGCCGCTGGTACGGCTTCTGGGACTACGGCGACATCATGCACACCTACGACTCCGCCCGGCACGTGTGGCGGTACGACATCGGCGGCTACGCCTGGGACAACTCCGAACTCTCGCCCGACCTGTGGCTCTGGTACGCGTACCTGCGTTCCGGCCGGTCCGACATCTTCCGCTTCGCCGAGGCGATGACCCGGCACACCGGCGAGGTCGACGTCTACCACCTCGGGAAATGGGCCGGCCTCGGCACCCGGCACGGTGTCCAGCACTTCGCCGACAGTGCCAAGCAGCAGCGCATCGCCAACACGACGTACCGGCGCTTCTACTACTTCCTAACTGCCGACGAACGCGTCGGCGACCTCATGCACGCCAACGTCGACTCCGACGAGACCTTCCTCGTCCTCGACCCGCAGCGCAAGGTCCGCACCGACCCCTACACCCCCGACCGGCACGCCCTCTCGATCGGCTTCGGCACCGACTGGAGCGGCCTGGTGTCGGCCTGGCTGACGGAGTGGGAACGCAAGGGACCCAAGTGGGAGAAGGCCAAGGCGCGCGTCCTGTCCACCATGGAGGGCATCGCCGCCCAGCCCAACGGTTTCGTCCAGGGCAGCGGGCTGTACGACCTCGACACGGGTGAGTTCGCCGTCGCCGACAAGCCGGTGGTCTCCGTCTCCCACCTGTCGGCCGTCTTCGGGCTGAACGAGCTGTGCGCCGAGCTGATCCACCTCGTCGACATGCCGGAGTTCACGGAGGCCTACCTGGACTACTGCCGCTACTTCAACGCCACCAAGGCCGAGCAGAAGGCCCGCTACGGCTCCGACTTCGGCAGCCTGCTGCTCTTCCAGGGGCATTCGCGCCTCGACGCCTACGCCGCCGTCCGGACCGGCGACGCGGCCCTCGCCAGGCGGGCCTGGGCCAAGTTCTACGGCTCCGACGGCTACACCGAGTCCTCCCCCTGGAGGACCGAGAAGCTGACCGGGCCGGCCACCCTGGTCGCGGGGAGCGAGGCGGCCTGGGTGTCCACCAACGACACCGTCCTCTACGGCCTCGCCGCCATCGAGAACCTGGCGCTGCTCGGCGACAAGATGCCGGCCTGACCGGGACTGCCTGGGCCGGGACTGGGGGAGCGCCGCTGCACGGGCGGCGGCGCTCGCGCCCCCAGTGTGACGCCGGCCACGGCCCGGCGCATGAGTACCCGTACTCAGACGTGCGCGTGTGTTCTCCACGTGTGCGCGCGCCACACTCGACCCATGGACTGGAACCACTACCGCTTCCGCAGCGTGTGGGCCCTGCCCGCCCCGCCGGCGACCGTGTACGCGGCACTGGAGCGGGCCGAGGACTATCCCCGCTGGTGGCCCCAGGTGCGGGCGGTGACCCGGCTGGACGACGGCACCGGCGTGATCACCATCCGGTCCGCGCTGCCGTACGCCCTCACGTCCACCGTGCGGGAGACCCGCCGGGACCCGGCCGCCGGCGTCCTGGAGGTCACCCTGTGCGGCGACATCGACGGCTGGGCCCGCTGGACGGTCACCCCCGCCGGCCCCGGCACCCTTGCCCGGTACGACCAGGAGGTCCGTGTCCGCAAGCCCCTGCTCAGGCGGCTCGCCGTACCGGGACGGCCGCTCTTCCGCCTCAACCACCGGCTGATGATGCGGGCCGGGCGGCGCGGACTGCTGCGGCACCTGCGAGCGGTTTGAAGGAACCCCGCCGGGACCTGTATTGTTCAGTGCGTTCCCGGGCGATTAGCTCAGTGGGAGAGCGCTTCGTTCACACCGAAGAGGTCACTGGTTCGAACCCAGTATCGCCCACCGGGAAAGGCCGGTCCGCCGCAGCGGACCGGCCTTCTTCATGCCGCCGGGCCCCTCACGCCGCCGCCGGCAGCTCCGGCCTGAGCGGCCACTCCGTGCTGACGACCTCCTCCGAGCCGCTGCGGGCGAACCACGCCTGCAAGCCCCGTGCCTGCGCCGCGTGCCAGTTCGCCTGCAGCGTGTGCAGGTCGGCGGGGGACAGCCGCTCCAGCCGGGCCGCGAACCGGCGGCCCAGCGCCCGTACGACGTCCATCGCGGCCAGCGCGTCCGCCGCCGCGTCATGCGCGTCCTGCAGCGTCACCTCGTAGTGCGCGCACAGGTCCGTCAGCGTGCGCCGGCCCTTGCGGTACCGGTCCAGATGCTTGTCCAGCACCCGTGGGTCCAGCACCCTGAGCGGCACCGACTCGAACCAGCGGTCCAGCGGCGACGCCCGGTGCCGGCGCAACTCCCGGTCCAGCAGCGTCAGATCGAACGGCGCGTTCATCACCACCAACGGCCGGCCCAGCGCCGCGTGCTCGGCCAGCTGCTCGGCTATCTCGTACATCACCGGAGCCGGCCAGCGCCCGTTGTGCTGGAGGTGCTCCTCCGTCAGCCCGTGCACCGCCGTCGCCGCCTCTGGCACCGGCACACCCGGGTTCACCAGCCACCGGGTGATCCGGGGCCGGGTCCCCGGCGCATCCTGGACGACGACGGCGGCCGACACGATCCGGTCGGTCTCGACGTCCACGCCCGTCGTCTCCGTGTCGAAGGCGGCCAGCGGCCCCTCGTACCAGGTCGTCATCCCAACCCAACTCCTCGTTCACCGACGGCAGGTGACGTTCCGTCTTCTGCCCGTTTGGTGATACCCGGGCCGTTTGCGCCGTACGCCGGGAGGAGACAACAGGAGTACGGGTCTTTGCAGTTCAGCGGCCCGCACTGGGGAAACCCTTGCCTTGGAAGGCTGTTGGTCATGGCCATAGCGCAGCCCGAGCGGGGCGGGCTGCTGCCCGAACGTCCGGGTCACCTTCGCGGCTCGCTCGCCACCACCGCCTGCATGGAGACACTGCAGGTCGGCTATCTGCACGCGGTCGCCGCCGCGGCCGGCTGCTCGCTGTCCCAGCCCTTTCCGGACAACGGCATCGACTGGCACGTCAGCCACAGCGCACCCGGCCACACCGTCGACGACGAGGTCACGATCAAGGTGCAGCTGAAGGCCACCTACCAGGTCCCGCCGAGCCCACCCGGGCGCACCTTCTCCTTCACCCTCGACAACGACCACCTGCGCAAGCTCGCCCGCACCCCCGTCTCGGTCCACAAGATCCTGGTCGTCATGCTCGTGCCGCGCTCCCAGGACGACTGGTTGCGCGCCAGCCACGACCGCCTCGACCTGAGGCACTGCTGCTACTGGATCAACCTCGCGGGCCATCCCATCACCGGCCGGAACCGGACCACCGTGCGGATACCGACCTCGCGCATCTTCGACGACCGGGCGCTCTGCGAGATCATGACGCGCGTCGGGACGGGAGGCAGACCATGAGGAACCGTCCCTTCGACGAGCCGGTACGGCAGCTCCGGCCGCACCCCGACGACCTCCCCTGGAACCGGCCTCCCCAGCCCGCCGACGTCGACCCCGCCGTACTCGGCGCCCTGCTGCACCGGCACGGCTGGCAGCGGCGCGGCGGAGCACCCGGCCGGTACGGCCGCTGGACCCCGCCCGGCCCGGGCGGTGGCGGCGGAACCAGTCTGCTCGTCCCCGAGAGCCGCGCCTTCCCCGACAGCGACGACCTGCTCGGCGAGGCCCTCGACGCCCTCGCCCGCAGCCACACCCCCTCGGCGCGCGAGGTCCTGATCTCCCTCGCCGTACCCAGCGACGAGATCCGCTGGTGGCGTGACACCCCCAGCGGGCCGGCCGGCGCCGCCCCCTGGACGGCCGACGCCGACCTGCGCGGCGCCGCCCGGCAGACGCTGCTCGCCGCCGCGCTCGCCGCGCGCGCGTGTGCCGGCTACTACGGCGCCCGCCACCGCCGCTCCGCCGCCGCCCTCCTCGACGACGTCCTCGTCGGCCCCGCCACCGAGGGCCGCACCCTCACCGCCTTCGTCCCCGTGCCCACCGGCCGCCCCCTCGCCGTCCGCCTCCACCAGGCCCTCCACGCCGCCCGCGAGGCCATCGACTACCGGCGGGCCACCGGCGGGATGGACGCCTTCGACGGCGCCGTCGAGGCCGGTGTCAGCCGGGAACTCACCGAGGCGCTCGCCACCCTCGTCCGCGGCACCGAGGGCGCGCGCGTCGCCGTCGCCTGGGCACCCGGCGCCGGCGTCCCGGAAGGCTGCGCCCCCTCCGCCGAACCCGTCGAGTTCTCACCCGGCGACCTGCCCGCGCTCCGCGAGGCCGCCGCCCGCTACCTGCGCGCCGAACCCTCCGTCCCGGTCAGCGTCACCGGCGCCGTCGTCCGCATGCGCCGCTCCGGGCCCGGCGGCGAGGGCACCGTACGCCTGCGCGTCCTCGCCGGCGCCGACGTCCCGCACGTCCGGGTCACCCTGGACGAGGAGGACTACCGCATCGCCGGCCACGCCCACCTCGTCGGCCTCCCCGTCCGCGTGCACGGCCGGCTGGAGCGCCGTGGCGGCTTCCGCAGGCTCACCGGCGCCTCGGGGGTCGTCCCCGTGCAGGTGGACGAGGCCGAGCGGGACCGGCTGCTGAAGTCCCTCCAGGAGAACCTCGACTTCTTCGAGGAGGCGTGCGGGGAGGCGTGACGGGCGGGTGACCGAAGGTGACCGTTTCGCGGTCGGTGCCGTCGGGTCGGTACGATCGCCTGTGCGCGCGCTCCTGGTATGGCGCCGCACCCCACCTTCAGTCAGGAGAGACCGGTGTCAGACGTCCGTGTGATCATCCAACGCGATTCCGAGCGGGAAGAACGCGTGGTGACGACGGGCACTACGGCCGCCGACCTCTTCGCGGGCGAGCGCTCGATCATCGCCGCGCGCGTGGGCGGCGAGCTGAAGGACCTGGCGTACGAACTGTCCGACGGCGACGAGGTCGAGGGCGTCGAGATCTCGTCCGAGGACGGCCTGAACATCCTGCGCCACTCCACCGCGCACGTCATGGCGCAGGCCGTGCAGGAACTCTTCCCCGAGGCCAAGCTGGGCATCGGCCCGCCCGTCAAGGACGGCTTCTACTACGACTTCGACGTCGAGAAGCCGTTCACGCCCGAGGATCTCAAGGCCATCGAGAAGAAGATGCAGGAGATCCAGAAGCGCGGGCAGCGCTTCTCCCGCCGTGTCGTCACCGACGAGGCGGCCCGCGAGGAACTGGCGGACGAGCCGTACAAGCTGGAGCTGATCGGCCTCAAGGGCTCGGCGTCGCACGACGACGGCGCGGACGTCGAGGTCGGCGCCGGCGAGCTGACGATCTACGACAACCTGGACGCCAAGACCGGTGAGCTGTGCTGGAAGGACCTGTGCCGCGGTCCGCACCTGCCGTCGACCCGCCTGATCCCGGCGTTCAAGCTGATGCGCAACGCGGCCGCCTACTGGCGCGGCAGCGAGAAGAACCCGATGCTCCAGCGCATCTACGGCACCGCCTGGCCGTCCAAGGACGAGCTGAAGGCGCACCTGGACTTCCTCGCCGAGGCCGAGAAGCGCGACCACCGCAAGCTCGGCTCCGAGCTGGACCTCTTCTCCATCCCCGAGCAGATCGGCTCCGGCCTCGCGGTCTTCCACCCCAAGGGCGGCATCGTCCGCCGGGTCATGGAGGACTACTCGCGCCGCCGCCACGAGGAAGAGGGCTACGAGTTCGTCTACACCCCGCACGCGACGAAGGGGAAGCTCTTCGAGACGTCCGGGCACCTGGACTGGTACGCCGAGGGCATGTACCCGCCCATGCAGCTCGACGAGGGCGTGGACTACTACCTCAAGCCCATGAACTGCCCGATGCACAACCTGATCTTCGACGCGCGTGGCCGTTCCTACCGCGAACTGCCCCTGCGCCTCTTCGAGTTCGGGACCGTGTACCGGTACGAGAAGTCGGGCGTCGTGCACGGCCTGACCCGCGCGCGGGGCTTCACGCAGGACGACGCGCACATCTACTGCACCCGTGAGCAGATGTCCGAGGAGCTGGACAGGACGCTCACCTTCGTCCTCGGCCTGCTGCGCGACTACGGTCTGACCGACTTCTACCTGGAGCTGTCCACCAAGGACCCGGAGAAGTTCGTCGGTTCCGACGAGGTCTGGGAGGAGGCGACCGAGACCCTGCGCCAGGTCGCCGAGAAGCAGGGCCTGCCCCTCGTCCCCGACCCGGGCGGTGCCGCCTTCTACGGCCCGAAGATCTCGGTGCAGGCCAAGGACGCCATCGGCCGGACCTGGCAGATGTCGACCATCCAGCTCGACTTCAACCTGCCCGAGCGGTTCAACCTGGAGTACACCGGTCCGGACGGCTCCAAGCAGCGCCCGGTCATGATCCACCGCGCGCTGTTCGGCTCCATCGAGCGCTTCTTCGCCGTCCTCCTGGAGCACTACGCGGGTGCCTTCCCGGCGTGGCTGGCCCCGGTCCAGGCGATCGGCATCCCGATCGGTGACGCGCACGTGGAGTACCTGCAGAAGTTCGCGACCGCGGCCAAGAAGCAGGGCCTGCGCGTCGAGGTGGACTCCTCCTCCGACCGCATGCAGAAGAAGATCCGCAACGCCCAGAAGCAGAAGGTGCCCTTCATGGTCATCGCGGGCGACGAGGACATGTCGAACGGCTCGGTGTCCTTCCGCTACCGCGACGGCTCGCAGGAGAACGGCATCCCGTTCGACGAGGCCATCGCGAAGATCGCGAAGGTGGTCGAGGAGCGGTCCCAGGTCTGAACGGCCTGAGCCTCGAGGGCCCCCGGGATCACGGTCCCGGGGGCCCTTCCCTGTCCTCGTCCCCCTCCTGGGAGAACCGCTGGAGCAGCAGCGACGAGACGGACCCCGTCACCGCGCCCAGCAGGGCGAGGCCGCAGGCCATGAGGCCCACGGCGATCGTGCGGCCCCAGGGGGTGACGGGGGTGACGTCGCCGTAGCCGACGGTCGCCAGGGTGGAGCAGGTCCACCACACCGAGTCGCCGAACGTGCGGATCGTGGCGTGCGGGGCCCCGCGTTCCTGCTGGTACACGGCGAGCGCGCCGGAGAAGCCCAGGAGCAGCGCGGACAGGCCGGCGTAGAGCACCACGCGCGCGTGCAGCGTGAGCCGGGCGCGGCCACTCCTGCGCCGGACCACGTCGTACAGCCGCACGATCCGCAGCGGCCACAGCAGCGGCAGCAGCATGACCAGAGTGTCCAGCCAGTGACGGGTCAGGAAGCCGAGCCCGCGGCCGCTCAGCCGCCAGTGCACCGCGTAGTCGACGACGAACACCGCCCAGGCGGCCCCGATGACCGCCCGCAGGAGGTCGTGTGCGATCGGGGGCAGGCCCGGCACCAGCACGTGCGCCGCGTAGCCGGCGAGGTAGAGCAGCGACGCGACGCCGAGAGGCAGCGCGGCGCGCCCCTCCCAGCGTTCCCAGCGACGCGTACGGCCGTCGTCGTCCACCGGCCAAGCTTGGCCGGAGACCGTCCACCGGCCGCCCCGGCGACACGCCGGGAAGGGGTGAAGCCATATGCTGCCTAGCATGACGAGTGAGCCGGAGCAGCAGATCGGAGTGGGGACGCAGGACGCGTTCCAGCGCCTGTGGACGCCCCACCGGATGGCCTACATCCAGGGCGAGAACAAGCCGACCGGCCCGGGGGCCGGCGACGGCTGCCCCTTCTGCTCGATTCCGGCCAAGTCGGACGAGGACGGGCTGATCGTCCGGCGCGGTGAGCATGTGTACGCCGTACTCAACCTGTACCCGTACAACGGCGGCCATCTGATGACCGTGCCGTACCGTCATGTGGCCGACTACACGGATCTGACCGGGCCGGAGACCGCCGAGCTGGGGGAGCTGACCAAGCAGGCGATGACCGCCCTGCGGACCGCGTCCGGCGCACAGGGCTTCAACATCGGCATGAACCAGGGCACGGTCGCGGGGGCAGGCATCGCCGCGCATCTGCACCAGCACATCGTCCCGCGCTGGGGCGGCGACACGAACTTCATGCCGGTCGTGGGCCACACCAGGGTGCTGCCGCAGTTGCTGGCGGACACCCGGAAGATGCTGGCGGAGGCGTGGCCGACGGCGGCCTGACCCGCCTGCCCCGCGTGCGAGGACGAGACCGTCTGCCGGTCACGGGCGATGCGGAGGTCCGGGGCCGCGGCCCCACGCCCCCGCACCGGCCGAACCGCCGCGGGCCTACGCGTCGTAGAGGTCGGCCTTCTTCGGTGTCGGGTCCTGGACGTTGCCGCTGAGGAAGGCCGAGCGGGCGCCGAACTTCTCCGTGTTCACGCCGTTCTCCTCCAGCAGCTTGATCGCGGCGGAGTGGACCACGCGCAGCACCGGTGTCGCCGCGCGCAACGCGTCGTCGGCCATGAAGCGGTGGCGCCACGGCTGGTCGGCCCAGGCGTGCCGCAGGCCGAACGGCTCGGGCAGGCCGAGCGAGCCGCCGAGCCAGTTCAGCAGCGGCGGGTACCAGGTCAGCGGGGCGCGCACGGCGAGCCGTACGACCTCGTCGGTGGTGACCAGCGGCAGCTTGATCGTGCGGTTCTCCCAGGGTTTGAGGGACTTGGCGACCTCCTTGGTCGGCGCCTCCGGCTTGCTGGTGAACAGCGGGTTCACCGGTCCCAGCGCGTGCCCGGTGACCTCGATGCGCAGGGTCTCGTGCAGCACGGTCACGGTGATCAGCATGGTGATGACCAGCTGTCCGTCCCAGAGGGTCCACTGCACGCCCAGGTAGTGCCGGTCGCCGCTGCCGAACTGCTGCTTGTTGCAGATCTCCTGTATGGCGTGCGGCTTGACCTGGAAGGCCTCGACGTCGGTGCCCTCGGGCCGGGACACCGCCGTGGCCTTCTCGCCGATCGGGGTGACGATCCAGTGCCGTATCGACGGCTTGGGGAAGCCGCCGGTGTTCAGGGGGCCGCGCTCCAGGAGGGTGAGCTGGTCGTGGATCGCGCGGATGACGTCCCAGCTGCGGAAGGGGTGGATCTCCCGGCCGGGGTCGGCGGGCACGAGGTCCTCGGCGAGCTGCCAGGCGCCCCAGCGGGTGCCCATGCCGAGTATGCCCTTGGGGCCGGCGTAGAAGACCGAGTTGGACTGCTGCTCGGCGCTCAGCCGGGCCAGTGACTGCCGCAGTGCCTCCGCGGCGGTCTGGCCGGGGCCGCGGGGCACGGCCTCCGGGACCTTGGCGCCGACGCTGGTGCCCGAGAGCAGGCCGTCCCAGCGGGCCCGCAGGTCCTTGGCGGTGCGCTCGCAGATCTGCTTGGCCCAGAGCCAGCCGAGCACGGGGACGACCACGGACGCGCGGGCGTACCACGCCCAGAAGCCGGAGAACGGCATCTTGAGCAGGAACAGCGCGGCGAGCACGCCGACGCCCAGCAGGAGCGCGGTGCCCAGTGCCCCGGCCCGCTTGTCGTCGCGCTTGGCGACGAAGGTGCGCAGCTGGAAGACGAGCAGCCAGCCGATCATCCCGGGCAGGAAGAGCAGGCCGCAGACGACGGTGATGGCGGTCAGGCGGTTGTCGCGCTCCCGGCGGATGTTGTTGGCGGCCAGGGCGTGTTCAACGACGAACTGCGGTTCGGAGCCGAAGGACTGGATGAGCGGCTTGCGGCCGGGGGCCAGCATCCGGTCGACCAGGGCCCGGGAGAACGCCTCGCCGAGGTTGGGCCGGAACAGCTTGATCCGGCCGGGCTTGACGGTCGACTGGTGCCACTCGTTGTCGGCCTTCTTGATCTCCTCGACCGGGCTGTCCCGGTACGCCGCGGAGGCCAGCGCGGAGGTCGCCGCCTGCCCCTCGTCGCCCGAGACGGGTACCTGGGGCCCGTCCCACTCCGTTCCAAACGACATTCCCGCCCCCATCGCCGCCGGTGCCGTTCCTGCGGCCTTCCCGACTTCCCTGCTCCGCACACCTGTTGGACCGGTCGCCGTGCCGACACCGGTCGGCTGCCGGTCGGTTGCGGCACGACGACATCAGGTGATCAGCGTATCCGCCGGCACCGACAACGCGTGGGCGGACGGCCGAAGCCGCCCGCCCGTGCGCCGGTCGTGCGCCGGCGGACTATCCCTCGTCCCCGGCCTGTTCGCGGATGCGTTCGGCGATCTGCGGCGGCATCGGCTCGTGCCGGGCGTAGCTCCGGTCGAAGCGGGCCGTGCCGTGCGAGAGCGAGCGCAGGTCCACGGCGTACCGCCCGATCTCGAACTCGGGCACCTCGGCGCGGATCAACGTCCGCCCGGTACCCACCTGTTCGGTGCCGAGCAGCCGGCCGCGACGGCCGGAGAGGTCGCTCATCACGGCGCCCACGTAGTCGTCGCCGACCAGGACGGTCACCTCCGCGACCGGCTCCAGCAGATGGATCTTCGCGTCCGCCGCGGCCTCGCGCAGCGCGAGCGCGCCCGCCGTCTGGAAGGCGGCGTCGGAGGAGTCCACCGAGTGGGCCTTGCCGTCCACCAGCGTGACCCGCACGTCGACCAGGGGGTAGCCGGCGGCGACGCCCTTGGCGGCCTGGGCGCGTACGCCCTTCTCGACGGACGGGATGAACTGGCGGGGCACCGCGCCGCCGACCACCTTGTCGACGAACTCGATGCCCGAGCCGCCCGGCAGCGGTTCGACCTCGATCTCGCAGATGGCGTACTGGCCGTGGCCGCCGGACTGCTTGACGTGCCGGCCGCGCCCGGCGGCCCGGGTCCCGAACGTCTCCCGGAGGGAGACCCTGTGCGGGACGACGTCGACCTGCACGCCGTAGCGGTTGCGCAGCCGTTCCAGGGCGACGTCGGCGTGGGCCTCGCCCAGGCACCACAGGACGACCTGGTGGGTGTCCTGGTTCTGTTCCAGGCGCATGGTCGGGTCCTCGGCGACCAGCCGGGCCAGGCCCTGGGAGAGCTTGTCCTCGTCGGCCTTGCTGTGCGCGTGGATGGCGAGCGGCAGCAGCGGGTCGGGCATCTGCCAGGGCTCCATCAGGAGCGGGTCGTCCTTGGCGGACAGGGTGTCGCCGGTCTCGGCGCGGCCGAGCTTGGCCACGCAGACCAGGTCGCCGGCGACGGCGTGGGTGACCGGGCGCTGCTGTTTGCCGAAGGGCATGGACAGGGCGCCGACCTTCTCGTCCACGTCGTGGTCCTCGTGCCCGCGGTCGGCGAGGCCGTGCCCGGAGACGTGCACGGTCTGGTCCGGGCGCAGGGTGCCGGAGAAGACGCGGACCAGCGAGAGCCGGCCGACGTACGGGTCGGAGGAGGTCTTGACGACCTCGGCGACCAGCGGGCCGTCCGTGTCGCACGGCTTCAGCTCGCGCGGCTCGCCGCCGATGGTGGTGACCCCGGGCAGCGGGTGCTCGAACGGGGTCGGGAAGCCGCGCGTGATCAGTTCCAGCAGCTCCAGCGTGCCGAGGCCCTGCCTGGCGCCCTCGGCGGCGGGGGCCGCGGCCAGCACGGGGAAGAACGAACCGCGTGCCACGGCCCGCTCCAGGTCCTCGATCAGCGTCTTGACCTCGACCTGCTCGCCGCCCAGATAGCGGTCCATGAGGGTCTCGTCCTCGCTCTCCGCGATGATCCCCTCGATGAGCCGGTTGCGGGCCTCCTCGATGTCCGGCAGCTGGTCCTCGCCAGGCTCGGACTCCTTGCCCTCCCCGGTCGAGTAGTCGAACAGCTTCTGCGACAGCAGTCCGATGAGCCCGGTCACGGGCGCGTGCCCGTCGGGGCCCTCGGGGCCGCGCAGCGGCAGGTACAGGGGCAGGACGGCGTCCGGGTCGTCACCGCCGAATGCCTCCGCGCAGGTCCGGGTCATCTCCTCGAAGTCCGCGCGCGCGGCCTCCAGGTGCGTGATCACGATTGCGCGGGGCATGCCGACCGCCGCGCACTCCTCCCACACCATCCTGGTCGAGCCGTCCACGCCGTCGGAGGCCGAGACGACGAAGAGGGCCGCGTCCGCCGCCCGCAGACCGGCCCTCAGCTCACCGACGAAGTCGGCGTAGCCCGGGGTGTCCAGGAGGTTGATCTTGATGCCGTCCCACTCGACCGGCACCAGGGAGAGCTGCACCGAGCGCTGCTGCCGGTGCTCGATGTCGTCGTAGTCGGAGACGGTGCCGCCGTCCTCGACGCGCCCTGCCCGGTTCACCGCCCCCGCGGTCAGCGCGAGGGCCTCCACGAGGGTCGTCTTTCCCGAGCCGGAGTGGCCGACCAGCACCACATTCCGTACGGACGCGGGTCGGTCGGCCGCCAGAGCCCTGCCGGCGGCCCCGGGGTGGTGTGTCTGTGCCTTGTCGCCCATGATCCTGCCTCCCGTGCACGGTGAGGTCACTGTGGGCGCGGACACGCGGGATCCGCGTGTGCGGCGGCTCCGGCGACGCCCGCGGTTATTCGAGCTTTCCACTCCCGTCACGTCGCGTCCATACGAAGGACCGCGAAGGGCGCGCAGGGTGAGTACGCGGCACCGATCGCGTCACGCACACCCCGCGCGCAGCGGCACGCGCCGGTTCCCGGCGCGGCTGTGGGTGCCCGCCCGTCACGCACACGCGCGCGTGGCTACGATGGGCCAGCCGGCGGCCACCAGGGGCCGCGGCGACACCGACCGTCGGGAAGGCCATGCTGAACAAGTACGCGCGTGCATTTTTCACGCGTGTCCTCACACCGTTCGCCGCGTTTCTCATCCGCCGGGGCGTGAGCCCCGACACGGTCACGCTCATCGGCACGGCCGGGGTGGTCGCGGGCGCGCTGGTCTTCTACCCCAGGGGCGAGTTCTTCTGGGGCACGGTCGTCATCACCCTGTTCGTCTTCTCCGACCTGGTCGACGGCAACATGGCCCGTCAGCTCGGCCGCTCCAGCCGCTGGGGCGCCTTCCTGGACTCCACCCTGGACCGGGTCGCCGACGGCGCGATCTTCGGCGGCTTCGCGCTCTGGTACGCGGGCCGGGGCGACGACAACGTGCTGTGCGCGGTCTCGATCTTCTGCCTGGCGAGCGGCCAGGTGGTGTCGTACACCAAGGCGCGCGGCGAGTCGATCGGGCTGCCGGTCGCCGTCAACGGGCTCGTCGAGCGCGCCGAGCGGCTGGTGATCTCGCTGGTCGCGGCCGGTTTCGCGGGCCTGCACAAGTTCGGCGTGCCGGGCATCCAGTGGCTGCTGCCCATCGCCCTGTGGATCGTCGCCGCCGGCAGCCTGGTCACGCTGATCCAGCGGGTCGTCACCGTCCGCCGCGAGTCCGCCGAGGCGGAGGCGGCGGCCCGGCAGAGCACGAGCGAGGCGACGCAGTGAGCGCCGCCGACCGGCTCACCGACGCGCTCTACGGGCTCGGCTGGAGCACCGTCAAGAAGCTCCCGGAGCCCGTCGCGGTGCGCCTCGGCCGGACCATCGCCGACCTCGCCTGGAAGCAGCGCGGCAAGGGCGTCCAGCGGCTGGAGTCCAACTACGCGCGCGTGGTGCCGGGCGCCACCGCGGAGCGGCTGGCCGAGCTGTCCCGCGCGGGCATGCGCTCGTACCTGCGCTACTGGATGGAGTCCTTCCGGCTGCCGGCCTGGAGCGCCGAGCGCGTGCGGACGGGCTTCGACCCCAAGGACGTGCACCACCTGACCGACGGCCTCGCCGCCGGCCGGGGCGTGATACTCGCCCTGCCCCACCTGGCCAACTGGGACCTGGCCGGCGCCTGGGTCACCACCGAGCTGAAGACGCCGTTCACGACGGTCGCCGAGCGTCTGAGGCCCGAGACGCTGTACGACCGGTTCGTCGCCTACCGGGAGGGCCTCGGCATGGAGGTCCTGCCGCACAGCGGCGGCGCTGCCTTCGGCACCCTGGCCCGCAGGCTGCGCGACGGCGGCCTGGTCTGCCTGGTCGCCGACCGCGACCTGTCCGCCTCCGGCGTCGAGGTCGACTTCTTCGGCGAGACGGCGCGGATGCCGGCCGGACCGGCCCTGCTGGCCCAGCAGACCGGCGCGCTGCTGCTGCCCGTCACCCTCTGGTACGACGAATCGCCCGTCATGAAGGGCCGTGTGCATCCGGCGATCGAGGTCCCCGAATCAGGTACCCGGGCCGAGAAGACGTCTGTCATGACACAGGCGCTGGCCGACGCCTTCGCCACCGGGATCGCCGACCACCCGGAGGACTGGCACATGCTCCAGCGGCTGTGGCTCGCCGACCTCGACCCCGCGAAGGGACCCGCGTGAGAATCGGGATCGTCTGCCCGTACTCCTGGGACGTGCCCGGTGGCGTCCAGTTCCACATCCGCGACCTCGCCGAGTACTTCCTCCGGCTCGGCCACGAGGTGTCCGTCCTCGCCCCGGCGGACGACGACACCCCGCTGCCGCCCTACGTCGTCTCGGCCGGCCGGGCGGTCCCGGTGCCGTACAACGGCTCGGTGGCCCGGCTGAACTTCGGGTTCCTGTCGGCCGCGCGGGTACGGCGCTGGCTGCACGAGGGCGCCTTCGACGTGGTGCACATCCACGAGCCGACCTCACCCTCGCTCGGCCTGCTGACCTGCTGGGCGGCGTCCGGCCCGATCGTGGCCACCTTCCACACCTCCAACCCGCGCTCGCGCGCGATGATCGCCGCGTACGCGATCCTCCAGGCCGCGCTGGAGAAGATCAGCGCGCGGATCGCGGTCAGCGAGTACGCCCGCCGCACCCTGGTCGAGCACCTCGGCGGGGACGCGGTGGTCATCCCCAACGGCGTCGACGTGGACTTCTTCGCCGAGGCCGAGCCCAAGCCGCAGTGGCAGGGCGGCACCATCGGCTTCATCGGCCGCATCGACGAGCCCCGCAAGGGCCTGCCGGTCCTGATGCGGGCCCTCCCGCGGATCCTGGCCGCCCGCCCCGGGACCCGGCTGCTGGTCGCCGGCCGCGGCGACGAGGAGGCGGCCGTCGAGGACCTGCCGAGGGAACTGCGCTCCAGCGTGGAGTTCCTCGGCATGATCAGCGACGAGGACAAGGCCCGGCTGCTGCGCAGCGTCGACCTGTACGTCGCCCCCAACACCGGCGGGGAGAGCTTCGGCATCATCCTGGTCGAGGCGATGTCCGCGGGCGCCCCCGTGCTCGCCTCCGACCTGGACGCGTTCGTGCAGGTCCTCGACCAGGGCGAGGCCGGCGAGGTCTTCACCAACGAGGACGCCGACGCGCTGGCCGAGGCGGCCGTACGGCTGCTGGAGGACCCGGCCCGCCGAGCCGAACTGCGCGAGCGTGGCAGCGCCCACGTACGGCGGTTCGACTGGTCCACGGTCGGCGCCGACATCCTGTCCGTCTACGAGACGGTGACGGCGGGCGCGGCAGCGGTGGGCGCGGACGAACGGACCACGGGCCTGAGGGCGCGGTTCGGGCTGGCACGGGACTGAGGCGGGGCCGTACGGAGCGGGGCGGGAGCAGTCGCGCCGGCGCTCCGGGAGGCGTGAACCGGCCCCTGGGGGCCGTCTGCGCAGCCGATAGCCTTCCGTCGTGACCGCAACCCTCATCTGGATCCTCGTCGCGCTCCTCGCCATCGGCGTGTACCTCAGCTGGACGGCCGGGCGGCTGGACCGGCTGCACGTGCGGATGGACGCGGCCCGGGCCGCGCTCGACGCCCAGTTGCTGCGGCGGGCCTCCGTGGCGCAGGAACTGGCGACCTCGGGCGTGCTGGATCCGGCCGCCTCGATCGTGCTGTACGAGGCCGCGCACGCGGCCCGGCAGGCCGAGGAGGAGCAGCGGGAGGTGGCCGAGAGCGAGCTGAGCCAGGCGCTGCGGGCGGTCTTCGCGGACCCGGCGCAGGTGGAGGCCGTACGGGAGGCCCCCGGTGGCGAGGAGGCGGCCCGTGAGCTGGCCGAGGCCGTCCGCCGGGTGCCGATGGCCCGCCGCTTCCACAACGACGCCGTGGGCGCCGCCCGCAGACTCCGTGAGCACCGCAAGGTCCGCTGGTTCCGGCTGGCCGGCCACGCCCCCTTCCCGCTGGCCGTCGAGATGGACGACGAGCCGCCCGCTGCCCTGGTCGAGAGGGTCTCCTGAACGCCGGGTGGACCAAAAAGGATCCACCGGCTTGCCATTGGCCCTTGCTGTGGCCTGGTCCATTCACGTTTCCTCGGCGGTGCAGAAAACCCTCTTCCCTTCAGTGAGGTCACCCGTGTCCACCATCGAGAACCAGGCTCCCGAGACCGGCACCGCCCGTGTGAAGCGCGGCATGGCCGAGCAGCTCAAGGGCGGCGTGATCATGGACGTCGTCACGCCGGAGCAGGCGAAGATCGCCGAGGACGCGGGCGCCGTCGCCGTCATGGCCCTGGAGCGGGTCCCGGCCGACATCCGCAAGGACGGCGGCGTGGCCCGCATGTCCGACCCGGACATGATCGAGGGCATCATCGACGCCGTCTCGATCCCGGTCATGGCCAAGTCCCGCATCGGCCACTTCGTCGAGGCCCAGGTCCTGCAGTCCCTCGGCGTCGACTACATCGACGAGTCCGAGGTGCTCACCCCGGCCGACGAGGTCAACCACTCCGACAAGTGGGCCTTCACCACCCCCTTCGTCTGCGGCGCCACCAACCTGGGCGAGGCCCTGCGCCGCATCGCCGAGGGCGCCGCGATGATCCGCTCCAAGGGCGAGGCCGGCACCGGGAACGTCGTCGAGGCCGTCCGCCACCTGCGCCAGATCAAGAACGAGATCGCCCGCCTGCGCGGCTTCGACAACCACGAGCTGTACGCCGCCGCCAAGGAGCTGCGCGCCCCGTACGAGCTGGTCAAGGAGGTCGCCGAGCTGGGCAAGCTCCCGGTGGTGCTGTTCTCCGCCGGTGGCGTGGCCACCCCGGCCGACGCCGCCCTGATGCGTCAGCTCGGCGCCGAGGGCGTCTTCGTCGGCTCCGGCATCTTCAAGTCCGGCGACCCGGCCAAGCGCGCCGCCGCCATCGTCAAGGCCACCACCTTCTACGACGACCCGAAGATCATCGCGGACGCCTCCCGCAACCTCGGCGAGGCCATGGTCGGCATCAACTGCGACACCCTCCCCGAGGCCGAGCGCTACGCGAACCGCGGCTGGTAAGGCACTGGAACCCATGAACACCCCCGTCATAGGCGTCCTGGCCCTCCAGGGCGACGTACGGGAGCACCTCATCGCCCTGGCCGCGGCCGACGCCGTGGCCAGGCCGGTGCGGCGCCCCGAGGAACTCGCCGAGGTCGACGGACTCGTCCTGCCCGGCGGCGAGTCCACCACCATCTCCAAGCTGGCCATCCTGTTCGGCGTGATGGAGCCCCTCCGCGCGCGCGTGCGCGCCGGCATGCCGGTCTACGGCACCTGCGCGGGCATGATCATGCTCGCCGACAAGATCCTCGACCCGCGCTCGGGCCAGGAGACCATCGGCGGCATCGACATGATCGTGCGCCGCAACGCCTTCGGACGGCAGAACGAGTCGTTCGAGGCAGCGGTCGACGTCAAGGGCGTCCCGGGCGATCCTGTGGAGGGCGTCTTCATCCGCGCCCCCTGGGTGGAGTCGGTGGGCGCCGGGACCGAGGTGCTCGCCGAGCACGACGGCCACATCGTCGCCGTACGCCAGGGCAACGCGCTCGCCACGTCGTTCCACCCGGAACTGACGGGCGACCACCGCGTGCACTCCCTGTTCGTCGACATGGTGCGCGCGCACCGGACACCGGAGTAGGACGAGAGTCCTTGTAGGATCTCTGGCGTTCGTATCTGGATGGGTTACGCGAAGGAGACAGGCAGATGTCCGGCCACTCTAAATGGGCCACGACGAAGCACAAGAAGGCCGTGATCGACGCCAAGCGCGGCAAGCTCTTCGCGAAGCTCATCAAGAACATCGAGGTCGCGGCGCGGATGGGCGGCGCGGACCCCGAGGGCAACCCGACGCTGTACGACGCCATCCAGAAGGCGAAGAAGTCGTCGGTCCCGAACAAGAACATCGACTCCGCGGTCAAGCGCGGCGCGGGCCTGGAGGCCGGCGGCGCCGACTACGAGACGATCATGTACGAGGGCTACGGCCCGAACGGCGTCGCGGTACTCATCGAGTGCCTCACCGACAACCGCAACCGCGCCGCCTCCGAGGTCCGCGTCGCCATGACCCGCAACGGCGGCTCCATGGCCGACCCGGGCTCGGTGTCGTACCTGTTCAACCGCAAGGGCGTCATCATCGTCCCCAAGGGCGAGCTGAGCGAGGACGAGGTCCTCATGGCCGTCCTGGACGCGGGCGCCGAGGAGGTCAACGACCTCGGCGAGACCTTCGAGGTCATCAGCGAGGCCACCGACCTGGTCGCGGTCCGCACCGCCCTCCAGGAGGCCGGCATCGACTACGACTCCGCCGAGGCCAACTTCGTCCCGACCATGCAGGTCGAACTGGACGAGGAGGGCGCGAAGAAGATCTTCAAGCTGATCGACGCCCTGGAGGACAGCGACGACGTGCAGAACGTCTTCGCCAACTTCGACGTGAGCGACGAGATCATGGAGAAGGTCGACGCGTAACGCCTAGCGGCTGGCTGACCGGGCCGACGGGACACACCCGTCGGCCCGTCGCGTTGTACGGCGTTGTCAGTGGCACCCGATAGCCTGCACAAACAAGCGATCGGGTGACCGGAGGGAGGGGCGCGCGTGCGCGTACTGGGGGTGGACCCCGGGCTGACCCGGTGCGGGGTCGGTGTCGTCGAAGGGGTCGCGGGCCGCCCGCTCACCATGCTCGGCGTCGGGGTCGTCCGGACCCCCGCGGACGCCGACCTCAGCCACCGGCTGCTCGCCGTCGAGCAGGGCATCGAGCAGTGGATGGACGAGCACCGCCCCGAGTTCGTCGCCGTGGAGCGCGTCTTCAGCCAGCACAACGTGCGCACGGTCATGGGCACCGCCCAGGCCAGCGCCGTCGCCATGCTGTGCGCGGCCAGGCGCGGCATCCCCGTCGCCCTGCACACCCCCAGCGAGGTCAAGGCCGCCGTCACCGGCACCGGCCGCGCCGACAAGGCACAGGTAGGCGCCATGGTGACCCGGCTGCTCCGGCTCGCCGCGCCGCCCAAGCCGGCCGACGCCGCCGACGCCCTCGCGCTCGCCATCTGCCACATCTGGCGAGCCCCCGCCCAGAACCGGCTCCAGCAGGCGGTCGCCCGCCAGGCAGTCCACGCAACGAAAGGCCGTACGGCATGATCGCCTTCGTCAGCGGCACGGTCGCCGCGCTCGCCCCCGACGCAGCGGTCGTCGAGGTCGGCGGCGTCGGCATGGCCGTCCAGTGCACACCCGACACGCTGTCGACGCTCCGGATCGGCCAGCCGGCCAAGCTGCACACCTCCCTCGTCGTCCGCGAGGACTCGCTCACCCTGTACGGCTTCGCCGACGACGACGAGCGCCAGGTCTTCGAACTGCTCCAGACCGCGAGCGGCGTCGGCCCGCGCCTGGCCCAGGCGATGCTCGCCGTGCACACCCCGGACGCGCTGCGCCGCGCGGTCGCCACCGGTGACGAGAAGGCCCTCACCGCCGTCCCCGGCATCGGCAAGAAGGGCGCCCAGAAGCTGCTGCTGGAGCTGAAGGACCGGCTCGGCGCGCCCGTCGGCGCTCCCGCGGTCGGCGCGCCCGTCAGCCAGGGCTGGCGCGACCAGCTGCACGCGGCCCTGATCGGCCTGGGCTACGCCACCCGCGAGGCCGACGAGGCCGTCGCCGCCGTCGCCCCGCAGGCCGAGGCCGCGGGCGGCACGCCCCAGGTCGGGCAGTTGCTCAAGGCCGCCCTGCAGACCCTGAACCGCGCCCGCTGACCTGCGCCACCGCTAGGAGAACTTCGTGAACTGGGACGACACGACCGACAGCGCCGCCGAGGAGGGGCTCGCCGGGCCCGCCGCGGAGCGGCTGGTGGGCTCTGTCGCCGACCGCGAGGACCAGGCCGTCGAGGCCGCCCTGCGCCCCAAGGACCTCGGCGAGTTCATCGGCCAGGAGAAGGTCCGCGAACAGCTCGACCTCGTCCTGCGCGCCGCACGCGCGCGGGGTGCCACCGCCGACCACGTGCTGCTCTCCGGGGCGCCGGGCCTCGGCAAGACCACCCTGTCGATGATCATCGCGGCGGAGATGGGCGCCCCGATCCGGATCACCTCAGGCCCCGCCATCCAGCACGCCGGCGACCTCGCCGCGATCCTCTCCTCCCTCCAGGAGGGCGAGGTCCTCTTCCTGGACGAGATCCACCGCATGTCCCGGCCCGCCGAGGAGATGCTGTACATGGCGATGGAGGACTTCCGCGTCGACGTCATCGTCGGCAAGGGCCCCGGCGCCACCGCGATCCCGCTGGAGCTGCCGCCGTTCACCCTGGTCGGCGCCACCACGCGCGCGGGCCTGCTGCCGCCGCCGCTGCGCGACCGCTTCGGCTTCACCGCGCACATGGAGTTCTACGAGCCGCACGAGCTGGAGCGCGTCGTCCACCGCTCGGCGCACCTGCTGGACGTCGAGATCGAGCCGGACGGCGCCGCCGAGATCGCCGGCCGCTCCCGGGGCACGCCCCGCATCGCCAACCGCCTGCTGCGCCGGGTCCGCGACTACGCGCAGGTCAAGGCCGACGGCTTGATCACCCGCGACATCGCCGCCGCGGCCCTCGCCGTGTACGAGGTCGACGCGCGCGGCCTCGACCGGCTCGACCGCGCGGTCCTGGAGGCCCTGCTGAAGCTGTTCGGCGGCGGACCGGTCGGTCTGTCGACCCTCGCCGTCGCGGTGGGGGAGGAGCGGGAGACCGTCGAGGAGGTCGCCGAACCGTTCCTGGTCCGCGAGGGCCTGCTCGCCCGCACCCCGCGCGGCCGGGTCGCCACACCCGCGGCATGGTCGCATCTCGGCCTCACGCCACCGCGCTCCTCCGGGGCGGGAAACGGACAACAGGACCTGTTCGGGGCGTGACGGCCACGGGATGGCCACAGCCCGGCGAGGGTGGTGGCCCGGGGAGGAACCCGAGTGCCATGCTGAGCGTTGTTCCATGAGAGCGGACTCGCTTAGACTCCGCCGATGCCGCCCTTGTGGGCGGCGCCGACCACACCCCCATCAACAGGCCGCTCACCCGCGCGGTCGCGCGAAGGAAATTCCGTCCCGTGAATGCCTATACCCTTCTCCCGTTCATCGTGCTCATCGCGGCGATGTTCCTGATGACGCGTTCGGCCAAGAAGAAGCAGCAGCAGGCCGCCCAGATGCGGAACGAGATGCAGCCCGGCTCCGGTGTCCGCACGATCGGGGGTATGTACGCGACGGTCAAGGAGGTCAACGAGGACACGGTCCTCCTCGACGCCGGACCGGGCGTCGACCTCCTCTTCGCCAAGAACGCCATCGGCGCCGTCCTCACCGACGACGAGTACAACCGCATCGTCCACGGCATCGAGCACGACCTGAAGTCCGACCTCGTCCCGGACGACGCCTCCTCCCTCACCGAGACCGACGAGACCGACGGATCCGCCGCCGCTGCCGCCGCGTCCGACGACAAGGTCGATCTCGGTAAGAAGGACGCCGCCGAGGACGCCGACGCGGCCGGTGCCGCCGAGGCCAAGGCGGAGGACGAGCCGAAGAAGACCGACGGCGACTCCGACGCGAAGTAGTCACGCCCCGGGAGGTGCGGCGGCGGCATGATGGCGCCCCGCGCGTCCCGGGCGCGTCTGTTTCCCGCACGGGAACCCGACACCATGTCATGGCCGACCGCGCCGACCGGGCGCGGGGCGGCCCGAGAGGGAGTACGAGAAGGTGGCAGCACCTAAGAGGGGCCGAAGCGCGAGCGCCCAGAGCAAGCCAGGGCGCTCGCTGGCCCTCATCCTGATCGCCATCGTGGCGCTCACCGGAGGGATGTTCCTCTCCGGGCACACCACTCCGCGTCTCGGTATCGACCTCGCCGGTGGCACGAGCATCACGCTCAAGGCGAAGGCCGACCAGGGGTCCGCGATCAACAAGGCCAACATGGACACCGCGGTCGACATCATGAACCGCCGTGTCAACGGCCTCGGCGTCTCCGAGGCGGAGGTGCAGACCCAGGGGAACGACAACATCATCGTCAACATCCCCAAGGGCACCAACTCCAAGGAGGCCCAGGAGCAGGTCGGCACCACCGCCAAGCTGTACTTCCGGCCGGTCCTGGCCAGTGAGCCCAGCGGCGGCGCCGCGCAGAGCCCCTCGCCGAGCGCGTCCCCCAGCGGCGGCTCCTCGACGAAGCCGAGCACGAGCCCGTCCTCCAGCGCCTCCTCGCCGCAGAAGGCCTCCTCGTCCGGCTCCGAGTCCCCCACGGCCACGGCGACCTCCCAGGGCCGCGCCGTCACCGACGCGCTGAAGGCCGACTCCACCCCCTCGCCGAGCGTTTCCGCCTCCGGCAGCGGCAAGCCGTCGGCCACCCCCTCGGCCACCCCCAGCGGCGGCACGAACCAGGACTCCAAGCTCCAGGCCCAGTACGCGGCCCTGGACTGCAGCAAGGCCACCGACCGCGCCAACGCCGGCAAGAACGCCAAGCCCGGTGAGTCGACCGTGGCCTGCGGCCAGATCGACAAGGCCTGGTACAAGTACGTGCTCGGCCCCGCCGCCGTGGACGGCACCGAGGTGAAGAAGGCCCAGGCCGTCTTCGACACCCAGGGCGCCGCCGGCTGGCAGGTCCAGATGACCTTCACGGGCAGCGGTGCCAAGAAGTTCGCCGACATCACCGGCGAGCTGGCCAAGAACCAGCCCCCGCAGAACGAGTTCGGCATCGTCCTCGACGGCGAGGTCGTCTCCAGCCCGTACGTCAGCTCGGCCATCACCGGCGGCCAGGCGGAGATCTCCGGCAGCTTCAAGCAGGAGGAGGCGCAGAGCCTCGCCAACATGCTGTCGTACGGCGCCCTGCCGCTGTCCTTCCAGGAGCAGTCCGTCACCACCGTCACCGCCGCGCTCGGCGGTGAGCAGCTGCACGCCGGTCTGCTCGCCGGCGCGATCGGTCTCGCGCTGGTCGTGATCTACCTGGTGGTCTACTACCGCGGCCTGTCCCTCGTGGCCATGGCGTCCCTGATGGTCTCCGCGATCCTCACCTACGTGATCATGTCGCTGCTCGGCCCGGCCATCGGCTTCGCGCTGAACCTGCCCGCCGTCTGCGGCGCCATCGTCGCCATCGGTATCACCGCGGACTCGTTCATCGTGTACTTCGAACGCATCCGGGACGAGATCCGCGAGGGCCGCACGCTGCGTCCCGCCGTCGAGCGGGCCTGGCCGCGCGCCCGGCGCACCATCCTGGTCTCCGACTTCGTGTCGTTCCTCGCCGCCGCGGTGCTGTTCATCGTCACGGTCGGCAAGGTGCAGGGCTTCGCCTTCACCCTGGGCCTCACCACGCTGCTCGACGTGGTCGTCGTCTTCCTCTTCACCAAGCCGCTGATGACGCTCCTGGCCCGCCGCAAGTTCTTCGCGAGCGGCCACAAGTGGTCCGGTCTCGACCCGAAGAGCCTCGGGGCCAAGCCGCCGCTGCGCCGCACCCGCCGTCCCGCCGGTCCCGTCGCCGGCCCTGTCGACCCGAAGGAGGCGTGAGCGATGTCGAAACTCGGCAACCTCGGCGCTCGACTGCACCGCGGCGAGATCTCCTACGACTTCGTCGGCAAGCGGAAGATCTGGTACGGCGTCTCGATCCTGATCACCATCACGGCCATCCTCGGCCTGGCGGTGCGCGGCCTGAACCTGGGCATCGAGTTCCAGGGCGGCGCGGTCTTCACGACGCCCACGAGCATGAGCACGTCGGTGGCGAAGGCGGAGGAGTACGCCAAGGAGGCCTCCGGCCACGAGGCGATCGTGCAGAAGCTCGGCAACGGCAGCCTGCGCATCCAGATCGCCGGCATCGACACCGGCCAGTCCGACAGGATCAAGCAGGAGCTGGCCAAGGACCTGAACCTCGACCCCGAGAAGCTCGCCGCCGACCTGGTCGGCCCGAGCTGGGGCGAGCAGATCGCCAACAAGGCCTGGGAGGGCCTGGCGATCTTCATGGTCCTCGTCGTGATCTACCTGGCGATCGCCTTCGAGTGGCGCATGGCCGTCGCGGCGCTCGTCGCCCTGATCCACGACATCACCATCACGACCGGTATCTACGCCCTGGTCGGCTTCGAGGTCACGCCCGGCACGGTCATCGGTCTGCTGACCATCCTCGGTTACTCGCTCTACGACACGGTCGTCGTCTTCGACAGCCTCAAGGAGCAGACGAAGGACATCACCAAGCAGACCCGGTTCACCTACAGCGAGATCGCCAACCGGTCGATCAACGGCACCCTGGTGCGCTCCATCAACACCACGGTCGTCGCCCTGCTGCCGGTCGCCGGTCTGCTCTTCATCGGCGGCGGCTTCCTGGGCGCGGGCACCCTCAACGACATCTCCCTGTCGCTGTTCGTCGGCCTCGCGGCCGGTGCCTACTCGTCGATCTTCATCGCCACGCCGCTCGTCGCCGACCTCAAGGAGCGCGAGCCCGCGATGCGGGCGCTCACCAAGCGGGTCCTGGCCAAGCGGGCCCAGGCCGGCGCGGAGGGGGACCTCCCCGCGGAGGCCCAGGCAGGCGCCGGTGACGACACCGACGACGCCGCTCCCGCCGTGGTGGGCCCGCGCAACCAGCCCGCGTCCCGTGGCCGGGGCCGCGGCCGGACCTCGGGGAAGCGCCGATGACCGACATCAAGGAGCTGCTGCTCAGCCGCATCCGTGACGTCGCCGACTACCCGGAGCCCGGGGTGATGTTCAAGGACATCACCCCGCTCCTGGCCGACCCGGCGGCCTTCACCGCGCTCACCGACGAGCTGGCCGAGATCGCCGCCACCACCGGCGCGACCAAGGTCGTCGGCCTGGAGGCCCGGGGCTTCATCCTCGGCGCCCCGGTCGCCGTCCGCGCCGGCCTCGGCTTCATCCCCGTCCGCAAGGCGGGCAAGCTGCCGGGGGCCACCCTGCGCCAGGCGTACGACCTGGAGTACGGCTCGGCGGAGATCGAGGTGCACGCGGAGGACCTGGTCACCGGCGACCGCGTCCTGATCGTGGACGACGTGCTCGCGACCGGCGGCACCGCCGAGGCCGCGATCCAGCTCATCCACCGCGCGGGCGCCGAGGTCTGCGGACTCGCGGTCCTGATGGAGCTGGGCTTCCTGGACGGCCGCTCCCGGCTGGAACCGGCCCTCGGCGCGGCTCCGCTGACGGCCCTCCTCCAGGTCTGACCGATCCGCACAGCGCGACGGCCGCCCCGGGACACCGGGGCGGCCGTCGTCGTATGGCCATGCGCCCACCGCGGCGGCCGTCGCCGTACGGACACGCACCGCACACCCGGAGGACCCCCCGGGGACACCTCCCGGAATCCCCCGGCGGCCCCCCGCGTTGCACAGGTAGACGGTCCTCACAACCGCCTCCAGGCGATGACCGGGCTCAGGATCGCTACCATGGGGTTTCCGGAGCCTGACCGGGGGACCCGGATCGCGCACGAGGAGCCCTCTTGCCAGACGAGGCCCAGCCACTGACCGCCGCCAAGCCCGAGCCCGCCTCGGCCCCCGCGGCGAAGCCCGCGCCGAACGCTTCCCACGTGAAGAACGACACCCGCGGGACGGTCGAGCACGCCCAGTCCGCGCCCGTCGAGAAGAGCGCCGAGTCCTCGCGCCCCAAGCCCGCCCCTCCCGAGCGCCCCGCGCAGCCGCCCGTGGTCCGCCAGCCGGCCACGCCGCCCACCCGCACCGGCTCCTCCAACCGCGTCCGGGCCCGCCTCGCCCGCCTCGGCGTCCAGCGCGCGAACCCGTACAACCCGGTCCTGGAGCCGCTGCTGCGGATAGTGCGCAGCAACGACCCCAAGATCGAGAACTCCACGCTGCGCCAGATCGAGCGCGCCTACCAGGTCGCCGAGCGCTGGCACCGCGGCCAGAAGCGCAAGAGCGGCGACCCGTACATCACGCACCCGCTCGCCGTCACCACGATCCTCGCCGAACTGGGCATGGACCCGGCAACCCTGATGGCCGGGCTGCTGCACGACACCGTCGAGGACACCGAGTACGGCCTGGAGGACCTGCGCCGAGACTTCGGCGACGTGGTGGCCCTGCTCGTCGACGGCGTCACCAAGCTGGACAAGGTCAAGTTCGGCGAGGCCGCGCAGGCCGAGACCGTGCGCAAGATGGTCGTCGCCATGGCCAAGGACCCGCGCGTCCTGGTCATCAAGCTCGCCGACCGCCTGCACAACATGCGCACCATGCGCTACCTCAAGCGGGAGAAGCAGGAGAAGAAGGCGCGCGAGACGCTGGAGATCTACGCGCCGCTCGCCCACCGCCTGGGCATGAACACCATCAAGTGGGAGCTGGAGGACCTCGCGTTCGCGATCCTCTACCCCAAGATGTACGACGAGATCGTACGGCTGGTGGCCGAGCGGGCGCCGAAGCGTGACGAGTACCTGGCCATAGTGACCGACGAGGTCCAGGCCGACCTCCGTGCCGCCCGCATCAAGGCGACCGTCACGGGCCGCCCGAAGCACTACTACAGCGTCTACCAGAAGATGATCGTGCGAGGCCGAGACTTCGCGGAGATCTACGACCTGGTGGGCATCCGCGTCCTCGTCGACACGGTCCGCGACTGCTACGCCGCCCTCGGCACGGTGCACGCGCGATGGAACCCGGTCCCCGGCCGGTTCAAGGACTACATCGCGATGCCCAAGTTCAACATGTACCAGTCGCTGCACACGACGGTCATCGGCCCCAACGGCAAGCCGGTCGAGCTGCAGATCCGCACCTTCGACATGCACCGCCGCGCCGAGTACGGCATCGCCGCGCACTGGAAGTACAAGCAGGAGGCCGTCGCCGGCGCCTCCAAGGTGCGTACCGACGTGCCCAAGGCCGGCAAGAAGGACGACCACCTCAACGACATGGCGTGGCTGCGCCAGCTCCTCGACTGGCAGAAGGAGACCGAGGACCCGGGCGAGTTCCTGGAGTCCCTGCGCTTCGACCTGTCCCGCAACGAGGTCTTCGTCTTCACCCCGAAGGGCGACGTCATCGCGCTGCCGGCGGGTGCCACCCCGGTGGACTTCGCGTACGCCGTTCACACCGAGGTCGGCCACCGCACCATAGGGGCGCGGGTCAACGGCCGTCTCGTACCGCTCGAATCCACCCTGGACAACGGCGACCTGGTGGAGGTCTTCACCTCCAAGGCGGCCGGCGCGGGCCCTTCCCGGGACTGGCTCGGCTTCGTCAAGTCGCCCCGGGCGCGCAACAAGATCCGTGCCTGGTTCTCCAAGGAGCGCCGGGACGAGGCGATCGAGCAGGGCAAGGACGCCATCGTGCGGGCCATGCGCAAGCAGAACCTGCCGATCCAGCGCATCCTGACCGGCGACTCGCTCGTCACGCTCGCCCACGAGATGCGCTACTCGGACATCTCCGCGCTCTACGCGGCGATCGGCGAGGGCCATGTCTCCGCGCAGAACATCGTGCAGAAGCTCGTCCAGGCCCTCGGCGGTGAGGAGGCCGCCACCGAGGAGATCGACGAGACGGTCCCGCCGTCGCGCACCCGGGGCCGCAAGCGCCGCTCCAGCGCCGACCCGGGCGTCGTCGTCAAGGGCGTCGAGGACGTGTGGGTCAAGCTGGCCCGCTGTTGCACGCCCGTCCCCGGCGACCCGATCATCGGGTTCGTCACGCGCGGCAGCGGCGTATCGGTTCACCGCAGCGACTGCGTCAACGTGGAGTCCCTGTCTCGGGAGCCCGAGCGCATCCTGGACGTCGAGTGGGCGCCCACCCAGTCCTCGGTCTTCCTTGTCGCCATCCAGGTCGAGGCGCTGGACCGCTCCCGCCTGCTCTCGGACGTCACCCGGGTCCTGTCCGACCAGCACGTCAACATCCTGTCGGCGGCCGTCCAGACGTCCCGGGACCGCGTGGCCACCTCGCGCTTCACCTTCGAGATGGGCGACCCGAAGCACCTCGGCCACGTCCTGAAGGCCGTCCGGGGCGTGGAGGGCGTGTACGACGTCTACCGCGTGACGTCGGGCCGCACCCGGTCGTAGGCACGCACACCGCAGGAAGGGCCCCGTACGCGCGTACGGGGCCCTTCCTGCGTGCGTCGGAGGACTTTAGCCGCCGAACTCCTGCAGGCCCTTCAGGGCCTGGTCCAGCAGCGCCTGACGGCCCTCCAGCTCCCGCTCCAGCTTGTCGGCCTTGGCGTTGTTGCCCTGGGCGCGCGCCTGCTCGATCTGCGCCTTCAGCTTGTCCACGGCGGCCTGGAGCTGACCGGTCAGGCCCTCGGCACGCGCGCGTGCCTCCGGGTTCGTCCGGCGCCACTCGGCCTCCTCGGCCTCCTGGATCGCCCGCTCGACGGCGTGCATCCGGCCCTCGACCTTCGGCCGCGCGTCCCGCGGGACGTGACCGATGGCCTCCCAGCGCTCGTTGATCGAGCGGAAGGCGGCCCGCGCGCCCTTCAGGTCGGTGATCGGCAGGAGCTTCTCGGCCTCCTCGGCCAGCTCCTCCTTCAGCTTCAGGTTCTCCGACTGCTCCGCGTCCCGCTCGGCGAAGACCGAGCTGCGGGCGGCGAAGAAGACGTCCTGGGCGCCGCGGAAGCGGTTCCACAGGTCGTCCTCGTGCTCGCGCTGGGCGCGACCCGCGGCCTTCCACTCCGCCATCAGCTCGCGGTAACGGGCGGCCGTGGGCCCCCAGTCCGTCGAGTCCGACAGCGCCTCGGCCTCGGCGACCAGCCGCTCCTTGGTCCGGCGGGCCTCCTCGCGCTGCGCGTCGAGCTGCGCGAAGTGCGCCTTGCGACGCTTGGAGAACGCCGACCGGGCGTGCGAGAAGCGGTGCCACAGCTCGTCGTCGGACTTGCGGTCCAGGCGCGGCAGCCCCTTCCACGTGTCCACCAGCGCCCGCAGCCGCTCCCCGGCGGCCCGCCACTGGTCGGACTGCGCCAGCTGCTCGGCCTCGGCGACCAGGTCCTCCTTGGCCTTGCGGGCCTCGTCGGACTGCCGGGCCCGCTGCTGCTTGCGCTCCTCGCGGCGCGCCTCGACGGTCGCGACGAGCTTGTCCAGCCGCACCCGCAGCGCGTCCAGGTCGCCGACCGCGTGGTGCGCGTCCACCTGCTCGCGCAGGTGGTCGATGGCGGCCTGGGCGTCCTTCGCCGACAGGTCGGTGGTCCGCACTCGCTTTTCGAGGAGGCCGATCTCGACAACCAGGCCCTCGTACTTGCGCTCGAAGTAGGCCAGCGCCTCCTCGGGGGAGCCTGCCTGCCAGGAACCGACGACCTTCTCGCCGTCGGCCGTACGCACGTACACGGTCCCCGTCTCGTCGACGCGGCCCCACGGGTCGCTGCTCACAGCGCCTCCTCCACATGATGCCTGCGAGGGGCCTCAGCGCCCCCGGGCATCGTCCACAGTTTCGTCACGGCCAACATAGGCGACCAGCGGGTTACCTGTCCGCATCCAGCGCGACCGAAATTCGGCAGTCGGCTGTTCCCCGCCCCCGTTGACCTCAGGACTTGGTGACGGCCGGCCTCAGGACTTGGTGACGGTCGCCTTGTTGATGACGACCGTCGCGTTCGGCGCACCGTCACCGGCACCCGTGTTCTCGCCGGCCGCGGCGATCTTGTTCAGCACCTTCATCCCCGCCGCGTCGATCGTGCCGAACGGGGTGTAGCTCGGCGGCAGCGGGCTGTCCTTGTAGACGAGGAAGAACTGGCTGCCGCCGGTGTGCTTCTGGCCGGTGTTGGCCATCGCCACCGTGCCCGCCGGGTAGGTGTTGTTCTTCAGGCTCTTGTCCTTGAGGTTCTCGTCCGGGAGCGTGTAGCCCGGACCGCCCATGCCGGTGCCCTGCGGGTCGCCGCACTGCAGGACGTAGATGCCCTGGGTGGTCAGGCGGTGGCACTTGGTGTGGTCGAAGTAGCCCTTGCCCGCGAGGAAGTCGAACGAGTTCACCGTGTGCGGGGCCGCCGACGTCTTCAGCGCGATGCCGATGTCACCGCACGTCGTCGCGAGCTTCAGCGTGTACTTCGCCGACGTGTCGATCGTCATCGCCGGCTCCTTCTTCCAGCTCAGCTTCTCCGCCGAGCCGGCCGCCGGCTTCGCGCACGGGTCCGGTGCCTTGCTGGTCGGCGAAGCGCTCGGGGTGACCTGGGCGCTGGCGTTCTCCTTCTTGTCGCCGTCGTCCTTCAGCACTCCGGTCGTGTACAGGGCGACGCTGCCGATCACGACCACGCCCAGTACCGACGCGATCACGGAGTTGCGCAGGCGGGCCTTGCGCCGCGCCTCGGTGCGCCGCTGCTGCTGCCGCAAGAACTTCTCCCGGGCGAGCTGACGCCGCCGCTGCTCCTGGCTGACCACCGGGTTCTCTCCTCATGCGTGTCGTGTGTCGGGCGGTACGCGTGCGTCCTCGTGATCCGACCGCTGCGTGTAGCCCCGTACCGTATATGGGTTCGCTGAGGAAACGGCAGCGCCGGTAGGCTCTGACTGCGGCGGAAGCCGCCTGTAATCGACACAACGAAGGACGATCGTGCTCATTGCCGGGTTCCCCGCCGGGGCCTGGGGGACGAACTGTTATCTCGTCGCCCCCGCCGCCGGTGAGGAGTGCGTGATCATCGACCCCGGCCACCAGGCCGCCGAAGGCGTCGAGGAAGCACTGAAGAAGCATCGGCTCAAGCCCGTCGCCGTCGTCCTCACCCACGGACACATCGACCATGTCGCCTCGGTCGTCCCCGTCTGCGGGGCGCACGACGTCCCGGCGTGGATCCACCCCGAGGACCGGTACATGCTGAGCGACCCCGAGAAGGCGCTCGGCCGCTCCATCGGCATGCCGCTGATGGGGGAGCTGACCGTGGGGGAGCCGGACGACGTCAAGGAGCTGACGAACGGCACCACCCTCGAACTGGCGGGCCTGGAGTTCTCCGTCGCGCACGCGCCGGGCCATACCAAGGGGTCGGTGACCTTCCGGATGCCCGAGACCGCCGACATCCCGTCGGTGTTCTTCTCCGGGGATCTGCTGTTCGCCGGCTCCATCGGACGCACCGATCTGCCGGGCGGGTCCATGGAGGACATGTTGCGGTCGCTGGCCCGTGTGTGCCTGCCGCTCGACGACTCCACCGTGGTGCTGTCCGGTCATGGCCCCCAGACGACCATCGGCCAGGAGCGCGCCGGCAACCCCTATTTGCGGCAGGTCGCGGCCGGCCAGGGAGCCGCCGAGGCTCCCCGACGAGGAATGTGACGAGAGAACCTTCCGTGAGCACTTTCAAGGCCCCCAAGGGCACCTACGACCTGATCCCGCCGGACTCGGCGAAGTACCTGGCGGTCCGCGAGGCGATCGCCGCTCCGCTGCGCAACTCCGGCTACGGCTACATCGAGACCCCCGGCTTCGAGAACGTCGAACTCTTCGCGCGCGGTGTCGGCGAGTCCACCGACATCGTGACCAAGGAGATGTACGCCTTCGAGACCAAGGGCGGCGACAAGCTCGCCCTGCGCCCCGAGGGCACGGCGTCCGTGCTGCGCGCGGCCCTGGAGGCCAACCTGCACAAGTCGGGCAACCTCCCGGTCAAGCTGTGGTACTCGGGTTCCTACTACCGCTACGAGCGCCCCCAGAAGGGCCGTTACCGGCACTTCTCCCAGGTCGGCGCCGAGGCGATCGGCGCCGAGGACCCGGCACTGGACGCCGAGCTGATCATCCTGGCCGACCAGGCGTACCGCTCGCTGGGCCTCAGGAACTTCCGCATCCTGCTGAACAGCCTCGGCGACAAGGAGTGCCGCCCGGTCTACCGGACGGCGCTGCAGGAGTTCCTGCGCGGCCTGGACCTGGACGAGGACACACGCCGTCGCGTCGACATCAACCCGCTCCGGGTCCTCGACGACAAGCGCGAGTCGGTCCAGAAGCAGCTCACCGGCGCGCCGCTGCTGCGCGACTACCTGTGCGACGCGTGCAAGGCGTACCACGAGGAGGTCCGTGAGCTGATCACCGCCGCGGGCGTCTCCTTCGAGGACGACCCGAAGCTGGTGCGCGGTCTGGACTACTACACCCGCACCACCTTCGAGTTCGTGCACGACGGTCTCGGCTCGCAGTCCGCGGTGGGCGGCGGCGGCCGGTACGACGGCCTGTCCGAGATGATCGGCGGCCCCGCGCTGCCCTCCGTCGGCTGGGCCCTGGGCGTCGACCGCACGGTCCTCGCGCTGGAGGCCGAGGGCGTCGAACCGGACGTCCCGGCATCGACCAGCGTCTACGCCGTCCCGCTCGGCGAGGAGGCCCGCCGGGTGCTGTTCGCCAAGGTCACCGAGTTGCGCAAGGTGGGCATCGCGGCGGACTTCGCGTACGGCGGCAAGGGCCTGAAGGGCGCCATGAAGAACGCCAACCGCTCGGGCGCCCGCTACGCGATCGTCGCCGGTGAGCGCGACCTCGCCGAGGGCGTCGTCCAGCTCAAGGACATGGAGTCCGGCGAGCAGACGGCGGTCGGCGTCAACGAGATCGTGGCGGAGCTGGAAGCGCGGCTCGGCTAGCGGCAGCACGCGCGCACGTGGGCGCCGGACGCTCCCCCCGAGGGGGCTCCGGCGTCTTTTCCCGGCCCCGACGACGCTGTCCGGAACCGAGCAGGCGGTACCCGTCGTACGTACATCCTTATGCGGAGCGAACGGTGCGCACACACGTGTGTGCGGCACAATGACCCGTGCCCGAAGATGGTCCGAGTCTCGAGTGACGGAATCGGCGTGATGAGCAAGACGACAGTCAAAGACGTCTCCACGGAGCCCGGCCCGGAGCGCGCCGCCGACGCCCCGCGCGCGGTGGGCGGCAGCCGCGCCTTCGCCATCCTGCTGGTGATCACCGGCGCGGCCGGACTGCTGGCCGCCTGGGTCATCACGATCGACAAGTTCAAGCTGCTGGAAGCCAAGGTCGCCGGCAAGACGTTCACCCCCGGGTGCAGCCTCAACCCGGTCGTCTCCTGCGGCAGCGTCATGGAGAGCAAGCAGGCCGCCGCCTTCGGTTTCCCCAACCCGATGCTCGGCCTGGTCGCCTACGGCATCGTCGTCTGCGTCGGCATGAGCCTGCTGGCCCGCGCCCGGTTCCCGCGCTGGTACTGGCTGACCTTCAACTTCGGCACGCTCTTCGGCGTGGCCTTCTGCACGTGGCTGCAGTTCCAGTCCCTGTACCGGATCAACGCGCTGTGCCTGTGGTGCTCGCTGGCCTGGGTCGCCACGATCACGATGTTCTGGTACGTGACCTCGTTCAACATCCGCAACGACTTCCTGCCGTCCCCGCGCTGGCTGAAGTCCTTCTTCGGCGAGTTCACCTGGGTGCTGCCGGTCCTGCACATCGGCATCATCGGCATGCTGGTCCTCACCCGCTGGTGGGACTTCTGGACCAGCTGACGGTCCCGGCCGGATTGTCAGTGCGGTGTTCTAGGGTTTCAGCGTGGAACCCGACCTCTTCACCGCAGCAGCAGAAGAACGCCAGGAGAAGGATCCGGCGGCCAGCCCCCTGGCGGTACGCATGCGCCCGCGCACGCTCGACGAGGTCGTGGGCCAGCAGCACCTGCTCGGGCCCGGTTCCCCGCTGCGCCGATTGGTCGGGGAGGGCAACGGCGGCCCGGCCGGCCCGTCCTCGGTGATCCTGTGGGGCCCGCCCGGCACCGGCAAGACCACCCTGGCCTACGTCGTCTCGAAGGCGACGAACAAGCGGTTCGTGGAGCTGTCCGCGATCACCGCGGGCGTCAAGGAGGTCCGCGCGGTCATCGACGGCGCCCGCCGCGCCACCGGCGCCTTCGGCAAGGAGACCGTCCTCTTCCTGGACGAGATCCACCGCTTCAGCAAGGCCCAGCAGGACTCCCTGCTCCCGGCCGTGGAGAACCGCTGGGTGACCCTGATCGCGGCCACCACGGAGAACCCGTACTTCTCGGTGATCTCCCCGCTGCTCTCCCGCTCCCTCCTGCTCACCCTCGAACCGCTCACCGACGACGACATCCGCGCACTGCTCCGCCGCGCGCTGAGCGACGAACGCGGCCTCAAGGACGCCGTCGCCCTCCCCGAGGACACCGAGGAGCACCTGCTCCGCATCGCCGGCGGCGACGCCCGCCGCGCCCTGACCGCCCTGGAGGCCGCCGCCGGGGCCGCCCTGGACCAGGGCGAGAGCGAGATCGGGCTGCGGACCCTGGAGCAGACGGTCGACCGGGCCGCGGTGAAGTACGACCGCGACGGCGACCAGCACTACGACGTCGCCAGCGCCCTCATCAAGTCCATCCGCGGCTCCGACGTCGACGCGGCCCTGCACTACCTGGCCCGCATGATCGAGGCCGGCGAGGACCCGCGCTTCATCGCCCGCCGCCTGATGATCTCCGCCAGCGAGGACATCGGCCTCGCCGACCCGAACGCGCTGCCCATCGCCGTGGCCGCCGCCCAGGCCGTCGCCATGATCGGCTTCCCGGAGGCCGCGCTCACCCTGAGCCACGCCACGATCGCCCTGGCCCTCGCCCCCAAGTCCAACGCCGCGACCACCGCGATCGGCGCCGCCCTGGAGGACGTACGCAAGGGCCTGGCCGGCCCGGTGCCGCCCCACCTGCGCGACGGGCACTACAAGGGCGCGGCCAAGCTCGGCCACGCCCAGGGGTACGTGTACCCGCACGACCTGCCCGAGGGCATCGCCGAGCAGCAGTACGCCCCGGACGCCCTGAAGGACCGCGAGTACTACACGCCGAGCCGGCACGGCGCCGAGGCCAGATACGCGGACGCCGTGGAATGGACCCGCAAGCGCCTCGGTCGCAAGCGGTCCTGAGCACCCTGTAGACTGCTCCGAAGTGCTGAGTCCCGTGCCGTCAGAGCGGGACAACCAGCCGGAGAACCGGTCCCGCGCGGACCGGCTCCAGGAGCGTCGCGCACCGTCGAACGGTGTCGCGGGCAGCCCACCACCACCCGGATTCCCGGGACGGTCGGTGGGCCACTCGCGTGCTGCACGTATGTGCCCAGACCAGGGAAGCGGCTGCCCGGCAGGTCCCCTGCGGACCCGGCGGGTTTTCCCGGCTGCGGATGCGACCTCCCTCAACACTGACGAGCCGAACACTACGAAAGAGACGAAAGACAGTGGCGAACCAGTCCCGCCCCAAGGTCAAGAAGTCGCGTGCCCTCGGCATCGCGCTGACCCCGAAGGCCGTCAAGTACTTCGAGGCCCGCCCCTACCCGCCGGGTGAGCACGGCCGCGGCCGCAAGCAGAACTCGGACTACAAGGTCCGTCTGCTGGAGAAGCAGCGCCTGCGCGCTCAGTACGACATCTCCGAGCGCCAGCTGGTCCGCGCCTACGAGCGTGCGTCCAAGGTCCAGGGCAAGACCGGTGAGGCCCTGATCGTGGAGCTGGAGCGCCGCCTCGACGCGCTGGTCCTGCGTTCGGGCATCGCCCGCACGATCTACCAGGCCCGCCAGATGGTCGTCCACGGCCACATCCAGGTCAACGGCCAGAAGGTCGACAAGCCGTCCTTCCGCGTCCGCCCGGACGACGTCGTGCAGGTCCGCGACCGCTCCAAGGACAAGACGCTCTTCCAGATCGCCCGTGAGGGTGGCTTCGCCCCCGACGGCGAGACCCCGCGCTACCTGCAGGTGAACCTCAAGGCCCTGGCGTTCCGCCTGGACCGCGAGCCGAACCGCAAGGAAGTTCCGGTCATCTGCGACGAGCAGCTCGTCGTCGAGTACTACGCCCGCTGACCCCCGTCACGGCGTAAGTCCTCAGCCCGCCGTCTCCCCGCCCTTCCGGGTGGGCGAGGCGGCGGGTTCGCGCTGTCCGGGGCGGGTGCGCGGGACCGGCCCCCGGGGTGCGGGCAGCGCCGGCAGCGGCCGCCCGTCCTTCCGCAGCGCCCGGGCCACCGCCGTCTCCCGGTCCAGCCGCGCCCCCCGGCGCACCCACTCCTCGTACCGCTCGTCGCCCAGCGCCTCCCGGGCCATGGCCTCGCACTGCTCGTGCGGGGCGTTGTAGTGGGCCGAGCCGAACAGCGGCAGCCCGACCGAGGGCCACATCCGCCCGGCGGCGCCCTGGAGCACCGCCGCCTCCACCGGATCGCCCTGCGTCACCGTCACCAGGGCCAGCAGCTCGATCGACAGCACCGTGCCCAGCAGGTCGTGGAAGCCGTGCGCGTTGTCCAGGCAGTCCGCCAGCAGCTCCCGCGCACGGGCCGCGTCACCGCCCTGCCAGGTCGCGTACGCCAGCACGTACAGGGCGTACGACCGCGCCCACCGCTCCCCGTGGTCCTCGCACACCCGGCGCACGTCCTCGCACAGCCGCACCGCGTCCGGCAGATCCCCCTGGAACGCCCGCGTCATCGCCAGCTCCACCTGGCCCATCAGGACGTTGCTGTTGAGCTCGCCGATCTCCCGGTAGCGGTCCAGTGCCGACCGCAGCAGCGTTTCTGCGCGGGCCATGTCATCCGTGACCAGGGCCAGACAGCCGGTGCGGTGCTCGGCGTACGCCATCGCCGTCGGATCGGCCGACCGCTCCGCCTGCTCCCGGCACATCCGCAGCGCCTGGAGCGCCGGCACGGTGTCGCCCTGCAGGATCGCCACATAGCCGAGCACCCACAGCGCCTTGAGCCGGGACCGCTCGTACTCCGAGTCCAGCTCCAGGCCGCGCTCCAGCCACCGCCGCCCCTCCGCGAGCCGGCCGCACCCCACCCAGCAGAACCACAGCGAACCCGCCAGGTGCTGGCCGAGATGCGCCTCCTCCGGCTCGGTCAGGCAGAACTCCAGCGCGGTCCGCAGATTCGGCAGCTCCGCCTCGACCCGCGCGGCCACCTCCCGCTGCCGGGGCGAGAACCAGTCCAGCTCGCACATGGTGGCGAGGCCCAGGTACCAGTCCCGGTGCCGTCTGCGCAGCCGGCCCGCGTCCCCGGTCGCCTCCAGCCACTCGGCGCCGTAGGCCCGGACCGTGTCCAGCATCCGGTAGCGCGGGCCCGCCGGGGTCTCCTCGCGGGAGACGACCGACTGGGCGAGCAGCTCCGACAGCACGTCCAGCACGTCCTCGGCGGCCAGTCCCTCCCCGCTGCACACGTACTCGGCCGCCTCCAGGTCGAAGGAGTGCGCGAACACCGACAGCCGTGCCCACAGCAGCCGTTCGGCCGGTGAGCACAGCTCGTGGCTCCAGCCGATCGCCGTGCGCAGCGTCTGGTGCCGGGGCAGGACGTCCCGGCCGCCACCGGTCAGCAGCCGGAACCGGTCGTCGAGGCGCTGCAGCAACTGCGCCGGGGACAGCGCCCGCAGCCGCCCGGCCGCCAGCTCCAGTGCCAGCGGGATCCCCTCCAGCCGCTGGCACAGCTCCCGCACCTCGGCGCCGTCGGCCACCGGCACGCCCTGCGCGCGGGCCCGGTCCGTGAACAGCTCCACCGCCTCGTCCTCGCCGAGCGGCGCCAGCGGGAACAGCCGCTCGCCCGCGAGACCCAGCGGACGCCGGCCCACCGCCAGCACCCGCAGCTCCGGCAGCTTCCGCAGCAGCTCCGCCGTCAGATCGGCACAGGCAGCCACCAGGTGCTCGAACCCGTCCAGCACCAACAGCGCCCGCCGCCCCGCCAGATGCTCCAGCAGCGTCTCCCGGGGCAGCCGCGTGGTGTGGTCGGTCAGTCCCAGCGCCTCCACGACCGCGTACTCCACGAACTGCGGATCCCGCACCGCCGCCAGCTCCACCCGTCCCCAGCCCGGGGCGCCCGCCGGCGCACCGGACGCCCAGCGCGCCGCCACCCGCGCGGCCAGCCGGGACTTGCCGACCCCGCCCACCCCGGTCACGGTCACCAGCCGTGTCCGACCGAGCGCCGTCGTCAGCTCGGCCAGCTCGGCCGAGCGCCCGACGAAAGCGGTGAGTTCGAGGGGCGGATCGCCGTCCGCCCAGGAGCCGGGGCTGTGAGGACCTCGCATGGGACACGGAGCGTACTGAACCGTGTTCACTCCGTACAATCGCTTCCCGTAACTCCGCCCGCTCCGCCCGGTAAACCGGTACGGAGCCTCCGCCCCGGCGCGATAGGCTCGGGTCACTGCTTTTTCATGGTTCCGATGTTCAGAGCACGTTTCAGGGAGCGGGTGCGCACAGTGTCCGGTGGAGAGGTGGCCGGGATCCTGGTGGCCGTCTTCTGGGCGATCCTGGTCTCCTTCCTCGCGGTCGCACTGGCGAGGCTGGCCCAGACGCTCAAGGCGACCACCAAGCTCGTGGCGGACGTGACCGACCAGGCGGTCCCCCTGCTCGCCGACGCCTCCCAGGCGGTTCGCTCCGCGCAGACGCAGATCGACCGGGTCGACGCGATCGCCTCCGACGTCCAGGAGGTCACGTCGAACGCCTCCGCGCTGTCCTCCACCGTCGCCTCCACCTTCGGCGGCCCGCTGGTGAAGGTCGCGGCCTTCGGCTACGGCGTCCGCCGGGCGCTCGGCGGCCGCAAGGAGGAGGACGTGCCTGGGAAGTCGCCCCGGCGTACCGTGATCGTGGGCCGCACGGTCCCTGCCGCACGACGCAAGCGGAAGTAAGGACTGAGACCGAGCGATGTTCCGCCGTACGTTCTGGTTCACCACAGGTGTCGCCGCCGGTGTGTGGGCCACCACCAAGGTCAACCGCAAGCTGAAGCAGCTGACCCCGGAGAGCCTGGCCGCCACCGCGGCGAACAAGGCGCTGGAGACCGGTCAGCGGCTGAAGGACCGCGCGGTCGGCTTCGCGCTCGACGTCCGCGACAACATGGCCCAGCGGGAGGCCGAGCTGGAGGAGGCGCTCGGCATCCAGGAGAGCCCAGGACTCACGGCGTCCGGGCGGTACGCCGCCATCGAGAACCACCGCAACAACCCGAAGTACATCGAGAACACGACGTACTCGTACAACCGGAATGAGGACCACTGATGGAGTCGGCAGAGATTCGCCGCCGCTGGCTGAGCTTCTTCGAGGAGCGCGGGCACACCGTCGTCCCTTCGGCGTCGCTCATCGCGGACGACCCGACTCTGCTCCTCGTCCCCGCCGGCATGGTGCCCTTCAAGCCCTACTTCCTGGGTGAGGTCAAGCCGCCGTTCCCGCGCGCCACCAGCGTGCAGAAGTGCGTGCGCACGCCCGACATCGAAGAGGTCGGCAAGACCACGCGCCACGGCACCTTCTTCCAGATGTGCGGCAACTTCTCCTTCGGCGACTACTTCAAGGAAGGCGCCATCAAGCTCGCCTGGGAGCTGCTCACCAGCCCCCAGGACAAGGGTGGTTACGGCCTGGAGCCGGAGAAGCTCTGGATCACCGTCTACAAGGACGACGACGAGGCCGAGCGCATCTGGCACGAGGTCGTCGGCGTGCCGATGGAGCGCATCCAGCGCCTGGGCATGAAGGACAACTTCTGGTCCATGGGCGTCCCCGGCCCCTGCGGCCCCTGCTCCGAGATCAACTACGACCGCGGCCCCGAGTTCGGCGTCGAGGGCGGCCCCGCCGTCAACGACGAGCGGTACGTGGAGATCTGGAACCTCGTCTTCATGCAGTACGAGCGCGGCGAGGGCACCGGCAAGGACAACTTCGAGATCCTCGGGGACCTGCCGAGCAAGAACATCGACACGGGCCTCGGCCTGGAGCGGCTCGCCATGATTCTGCAGGGCGTGCAGAACATGTACGAGATCGACACCTCCATGGCCGTCATCGAGCGGGCCACCGAGCTGACCGGCGTCCGCTACGGCGACGCCCACACCTCGGACGTGTCCCTCCGCGTGGTCACCGACCACATGCGCACCGCCACCATGCTCATCGGCGACGGCGTCACCCCCGGCAACGAGGGCCGTGGCTACGTGCTGCGCCGCATCATGCGCCGCGCCATCCGCAACATGCGCCTGCTCGGCGCCACCGGCCCGGTCGTCAAGGACCTCATCGACGTCGTCATCGGCATGATGGGCCAGCAGTACCCGGAGCTGATCACCGACCGCGAGCGCATCGAGAAGGTCGCCGTCGCCGAGGAGAACGCCTTCCTCAAGACGCTGAAGGCCGGCACCAACATCCTCGACACCGCCGTGACCGAGACCAAGGCCCAGGGCTCCAGCGTCCTGCCCGGCGACAAAGCCTTCCTGCTCCACGACACCTGGGGCTTCCCGATCGACCTCACCCTGGAGATGGCCGCCGAACAGGGCCTCTCGGTGGACGAGGAGGGCTTCCGCCGCCTGATGAAGGAGCAGCGGGAGCGCGCCAAGGCCGACGCCCAGGCCAAGAAGACCGGCCACGCCGACCTCGGTGCCTACCGCGAGATCGCCGACGCCGCCGGCGAGACCGACTTCATCGGCTACAGCGACACCGAGGGCGAGTCCACGATCGTGGGCATCCTCGTGAACGGCGTCTCCTCCCCGGCCGCCACCGAGGGCGACGAGGTCGAGATCGTCCTGGACCGCACCCCGTTCTACGCCGAGGGCGGCGGCCAGATCGGCGACACCGGCCGGATCAAGGTCGACTCCGGTGCCGTCGTCGAGGTCCGCGACTGCCAGAAGCCGGTCCCGGGCGTGTACGTCCACAAGGGCGTCGTCCAGGTCGGCGAGGTGACCGTCGGCGCCAAGGCCCACGCCGCCATCGACGCCCGCCGCCGTACGGCCATCGCCCGCGCCCACTCGGCCACCCACCTCACCCACCAGGCGCTGCGCGACGCCCTCGGCCCGACGGCCGCCCAGGCCGGTTCCGAGAACCAGCCCGGCCGCTTCCGCTTCGACTTCGGCTCCCCGTCCGCCGTGCCGACGGCCGTGATGACCGACGTCGAGCAGAAGATCAACGAGGTGCTCGCCCGCGACCTCGACGTGCGCGCCGAGATCATGGGCATCGACGAGGCCAAGAAGCAGGGCGCCATCGCCGAGTTCGGCGAGAAGTACGGCGACCGGGTCCGCGTCGTGACCATCGGCGACTTCTCCAAGGAGCTGTGCGGCGGCACGCACGTGCACAACACCGCCCAGCTCGGCCTGGTGAAGCTGCTCGGCGAGTCCTCCATCGGCTCCGGCGTGCGCCGTATCGAGGCCCTGGTCGGCGTCGACGCGTACAACTTCCTCGCCCGCGAGCACACGGTCGTCAACCAGCTGACCGAGCTGCTCAAGGGCCGCCCGGAGGAGCTGCCGGAGAAGGTCTCCGCCATGCTCGGCAAGCTGAAGGACGCCGAGAAGGAGATCGAGAAGTTCCGCGCCGAGAAGGTGCTCCAGGCCGCCGCCGGTCTCGCCGAGTCCGCCAAGGACGTCCGGGGCGTCGCCCTGGTCACCGGTCAGGTGCCGGACGGCACCACGCCGGACGACCTGCGCAAGCTGGTCCTGGACGTGCGCGGCCGGATCCAGGGCGGCCGGGCCGCGGTCGTGGCCCTGTTCACCGTCAACAACGGCAAGCCGCTCACGGTCATCGCCACCAACGAGGCCGCCCGCGAGCGCGGCCTCAAGGCCGGTGACCTGGTTCGTACGGCCGCCAAGACGCTCGGCGGCGGCGGTGGCGGCAAGCCGGACGTCGCCCAGGGCGGCGGCCAGAACCCGGCCGCCGTCGGCGAGGCGGTCGAGGCCGTCGAGCGCCTGGTCGCCGAGACCGCCAAGTAAGAAGCGGTCGAGAGATGCGCAGAGGACGTCGGCTCGCGATCGACGTCGGGGACGCCCGGATCGGGGTCGCCTCGTGCGACCCCGACGGGATCCTCGCCACCCCGGTGGAGACCGTCCCCGGCCGGGACATCCCCGCCGCCCACCGCCGGTTGCGTCAGCTGGTGGAGGAGTACGAACCGATCGAGGTCGTCGTCGGCCTCCCTCGCTCCCTCAAGGGGGGCGAGGGCCCGGCCGCGGTCAAGGTCCGCGCCTTCGCCCAGGAGCTGGCCGGGGGCATCAAGCCGGTGCCGGTGCGGCTGGTGGACGAGCGGATGACGACGGTGACGGCCAGTCAGGGACTGCGTGCCTCGGGCGTGAAGTCGAAGAAGGGGCGCGCGGTCATCGACCAGGCCGCCGCCGTCATCATTTTGCAGCAGGCCCTGGAATCCGAACGGGTGTCAGGCAGACCACCCGGCGAAGGCGTCGAAGTGGTCATCTGATCGCGATACGGTAACGTTCCGCGCGATGCGCCGGTGTTCGAACAGCCGGGGCACAGCAAGAGGCGGAGCGGAAGCCGGCCCCCGGCCGCGTGACCGTCGGCCTCGCGGCTCTAGGGGATCGATGACTGAGTATGGCCGGGGCCAAGGCTCCGAACCGTGGCATCCGGAGGACCCGTTGTACGGGGACGGCGGATGGGGAGGACAGCAGGGCCAGGCGGGCCCGCAGTCCCCCTACGGCGGCCAGCCGCAGCACTATCCGCAGGCGCCGCAGCACGGCGACTGGAGCCAGGCGCAGCAGCCCGGGTACGGCGAGCAGCAGCACCAGTACTACGACGGATCGACCCGGCACGAGTACGACCAGCGGTTCGCCCACCAGACCCAGCAGCAGTTCCACCAGGGCGGCTGGGACGCGACCGGCACCCACGGCCACGTGCCCTACGCCGCCGACCCCGGCGACCCGTACGGCCAGCAGCCCGTGGCCTACGGCGCGGAGCAGCCCGACTTCTATCCCACCGAGGACGCCTACCCGCCGCCGGAGCCGCCCGGCCGCCGGCAGCCCGAACCCGAGCCGCAGGCGCCGGGCGAGGAGGAGCACGCCTTCTTCGCGGGAGGCGGCGGCGAGGACGACGAGGAGGAGCACGAGCTCCAGAGCCGGCGTGAGCGGCGCGGCAAGAAGCCCGTCAAGAGCAAGAAGCGGCGCACCGGCTGCGCCTGCATGGTGGTCGTCCTGGTGTTCGGCGGCGGCCTCGGCGGAGTCGGGTATTTCGGCTACCAGTTCTACCAAAATCGTTTCGGCACGGCTCCGGACTACGCGGGCGACGGCACCAGCGAGACGGTGACCGTCGAGATCCCGAAGGGCGCGGGCGGCTGGGAGATCGGCCGCCGCCTGAAAGAGGCCGGGGTCGTCAAGAGCGCCGAGGCGTTCGTCCACGCCCAGACCACGACTCCGGGCGGCGACGGAATCCAGGCGGGCGCCTATCTCCTGAAGAAGGAGATGTCCGCCGCCAGTGCCGTCCGGCTGATGATGGACCCGCGCAGCCAGAACAATGTGATCGTCACCCCGGGCGAGCGCAATGCCGGTGTCTACGCGGCCATCGACAAGAAACTCGAACTGTCCGCGGGCACCACCAGGAAGGTCGCCAGGAAGAGTTACAAGAGCCTCGGCCTGCCGGCCTGGGCGCTCAACCAGAACAACGCCGACATCAAGGACCCGCTGGAGGGCTTCCTCTTCCCGGGCACCTATCCGGCCGCCAAGGGCATGAAGCCCGACGCCGTCCTGAAGCAGATGGTCACCCAGGCCAAGCTGAAGTACGCCGCCTACGGGCTGACCGAGAAGGCCAAGGCGCTCGGCCTGGACAACGCCTTCGAACTCGTCACGGTGGCGAGCCTGGTGCAGGCCGAGGGCAAGACCCACGACGACTTCCGCAAGATGGCCGAGGTGGTCTACAACCGCCTCAAGCCCACCAACACCGAGACGAACCGGCTGCTGCAGTTCGACTCGACCTACAACTACCTCAAGGGCACGAGCAACATCCACATCTCCGAGCGGGAGATCACCAGCAACCAGGACCCGTACAACACGTACACCCACAAGGGGCTCACTCCCGGCCCGATCGGCAACCCCGGCGAGGACGCGCTGAAGGCCACCCTGAATCCGACGCACGACGGGTGGATCTACTTCGTGGCGACCGACGGGAGGAGCAACACCGAGTTCGCCAAGACCTTCACCGAATTCCAGGAACTCCGGGACAAGTTCAATGCCAACGCGGGCAACTGACGGCCGCCGCGCCGCCGTGCTGGGTTCACCGATCGCCCACTCCCTCTCCCCGGTGCTGCACCGGGCCGCGTACGACGCGGCCGGACTCACCGGCTGGTCGTACGACAGCTTCGACGTCGACGAGGCCGCCCTGCCCGGCTTCCTGGACAAGCTCGGGCCGGAGTGGGCGGGGCTGTCGCTGACCATGCCGCTCAAGCGGGCGGTCATACCGCTGCTGGACGAGATCAGCGACACGGCCGCCTCGGTCGACGCGGTCAACACGCTCGTCTTCACCGAGGACGGCCGCCGGCTCGGTGACAACACGGACATCCCGGGCATGGTGGCCGCCCTGCGCGAGCACGGCATCGAACAGGTCGACTCCGCCGCCGTCCTCGGCGCCGGCGCCACCGCCTCCTCCGCGCTCGCCGCCCTGGCCCGGATCTGCACCGGGGAGGTCGTCGCCTACGTCCGCAGCGAGGCCCGCGCCGCCGAGATGCGGCAGTGGGGCGAACGGCTCGACGTGGACGTCCGCACGGCGGACTGGGCCGACGCGGCCGAGGCCCTGCGCGCACCGCTGGTCATCGCCACCACCCCCGCCGGCACGACCGACGCCCTCGCCGCCGCCGTACCCGAACGCCCCGCCACCCTCTTCGACGTGCTCTACGACCCCTGGCCCACCGAGCTGGCGGCCCGCTGGTCCATGTTCGGCGGTGCCGTGGTCAGCGGCCTCGACCTGCTGGTCCACCAGGCCGTGCTCCAGTTCGAGCAGATGACCGGGCGCACCCCGGGCCCCCTGGAGGCCATGCGGCACGCCGGCGAGCTGGCGCTCGCGGCCCGCTGACGCCCCACGCGCGTCCGCCTGCTGGACCGGCGGCCGGTTCGCACCCCCGGACGTGGGAGGATCGGAGGTGGCGTACCGGGGTCGCGCACCCGGCAGCGCCGTCGCCGTACGCGAGGACGCGCGTACGCCGGGCAGTACCGGGCGCGAGCACTGAGGAGCACCGTTGAGCAGGCTGCGTTGGCTGACCGCGGGGGAGTCCCACGGTCCCGCACTTGTCGCGACGCTGGAGGGTCTTCCCGCCGGCGTGCCGATCACCACCGAGATGGTGGCGGACCACCTGGCGCGGCGGCGGCTCGGCTATGGCCGTGGTGCGCGGATGAAGTTCGAGCGGGACGAGGTCACGTTCCTCGGCGGCGTCCGGCACGGGCTGACCCTGGGCTCCCCGGTGGCCGTCATGGTGGGCAACACCGAGTGGCCGAAGTGGGAGCAGGTCATGGCGGCCGACCCGGTCGACCCCGAGGTGCTGGCGGGCCTGGCCCGCAACGCGCCGCTGACCCGCCCCCGCCCCGGCCACGCCGACCTGGCGGGCATGCAGAAGTACGGCTTCGACGAGGCCCGTCCGATCCTGGAGCGCGCCTCGGCCCGTGAGACGGCGGCCCGGGTGGCGCTGGGCGCGGTCGCCCGGTCGTACCTGAAGGAGACGACCGGCATCGAGATCGTCTCCCACGTGGTCGAGCTGTGCTCCGTGAAGGCCCCGCGGGGCGTCTACCCCACTCCGGCCGACGTCGAGAAGCTGGACGCCGACCCGCTGCGCTGCCTGGACGCGGACACCTCCAAGGCGATGGTCGCGGAGGTCGACCAGGCCCACAAGGACGGCGACACCCTGGGCGGCGTCGTCGAGGTGCTGGCCTACGACGTCCCGGTCGGCCTCGGCTCGCACGTGCACTGGGACCGCAAGCTGGACGCCCGCCTCGCCGGAGCGCTCATGGGCATCCAGGCGATCAAGGGTGTCGAGATCGGCGACGGCTTCGAGCTGGCCCGCGTGCCCGGCTCCCAGGCCCACGACGAGATCGTGGGCACGCCGGAGGGCATCCGGCGCGTCTCCGGCCGCTCCGGCGGCACCGAGGGCGGCCTCAGCACGGGTGAGCTGCTGCGGGTGCGCGCCGCGATGAAGCCGATCGCCACCGTGCCGCGCGCGCTCAGGACGGTGGACGTCACCACCGGCGAGCCCGCCCAGGCCCACCACCAGCGCTCCGACGTCTCCGCCGTCCCGGCGGCCGGCATCGTCGCCGAGGCCATGGTGGCGCTCGTCCTCGCGGACGCGGTCGCCGAGAAGTTCGGCGGCGACTCCGTCCCGGAGACCCGGCGCAACGTCCGGTCGTACCTCGACAACCTGGCGATCCGGTGAGCGGCGTACCGGCGGTCGTCCTGGTCGGGCCGATGGGCGTGGGCAAGTCCACCGTCGGCCGGCTGCTCGCCGAGCGCCTCGGCGTCGGCTACCGGGACACCGACGAGGACATCGAGGCGGCCGAGGGCCGCACCATCGCCGAGATCTTCGTGGACGAGGGCGAGGCCGCCTTCCGCGCCCTGGAGAAATCCGCGGTGCGGGCCGCGCTCACCGAGCACCGGGGCGTCGTCGCGCTGGGCGGCGGGGCGGTCCTGGACCCGGACACGCGCGCGCTGTTGGCCGGACAGCGGGTCCTCTACCTCTCGATGGAGGTCGAGGAGGCGGTCAAGCGCACCGGTCTGAACGTGGCCCGCCCGCTGCTCGCGGTCAACCCGCGCAAGCAGTGGCGGGAGCTGATGGAGGCGCGCCGGCACCTGTACGAGGAGGTCGCCACCGCCGTCGTCGCGACGGACGGCCGCACTCCGGAAGAGGTCGCGCAGGCGGCGCTGGACGCACTGGAGTTGAAGCAGGTATGAGCGAGGCAGTCACCCGGATCCCGGTCGCCGGCACCGCGGGCACGGACCCCTACGAGGTGCTGGTGGGCCGGCAACTGCTGGGCGAGCTGGCCGGGCTGATCGGGGCAAAGGCCAAGCGGGTCGCCGTGATCCACCCGGAGGCGCTGGACGAGACCGGGGAGGCGCTGCGCGCCGACCTGGCCGGGCAGGGCTACGAGGCCGTGGCGATCCAGGTGCCCAACGCGGAGGAGGCCAAGACCGCCGAGGTCGCCGCCTACTGCTGGAAGGCGCTGGGCCAGTGCGGCTTCACCCGCACCGATGTGATCGTCGGTGTCGGCGGCGGCGCCACCACCGACCTGGCCGGGTTCGTCGCCGCGACCTGGCTGCGCGGGGTGCGCTGGATCGCCGTCCCCACGACCGTGCTGGCCATGGTCGACGCGGCGGTCGGCGGGAAGACCGGCATCAACACCGCCGAGGGCAAGAACCTGGTCGGCTCCTTCCACCCGCCGGCCGGTGTCCTGTGCGACCTGGCCGCGCTGGACTCCCTCCCGGTGCACGACTACGTCTCCGGACTGGCCGAGATCATCAAGGCGGGGTTCATCGCCGACCCGGTGATCCTGGACCTGATCGAGGCCGACCCGGAGGCCGCCCGCACCCCGGCGGGCCCGCACACGGCCGAGCTGATCGAGCGGTCGATCCGGGTCAAGGCCGACGTGGTCTCCTCGGACCTGAAGGAATCGGGCCGCCGGGAGATCCTCAACTACGGCCACACGCTCGGCCACGCCATCGAGAAGAACGAGCGGTACAAGTGGCGGCACGGGGCCGCGGTCGCGGTGGGCATGCACTTCGCCGCCGAACTGGGCCGCCTGGCGGGCCGCTTGGACGACGCGACGGCCGACCGCCACCGCAGCGTCCTGGAGTCGGTCGGCCTGCCGCTGCACTACCGCTACGACCAGTGGCCCAAGCTGCTGGAGGCGATGAAGGTCGACAAGAAGTCGCGCGGCGACCTGCTGCGCTTCATCGTCCTGGACGGGCTGGCCAAGCCGACCGTCCTGGAAGGCCCGGACCCGGCCGTCCTCCTCGCCGCCTACGGCGAGGTCGGCCAGTAGGCCCCGGACCGCTCCCCGCGTCCGATTTCCTTCGCCCGCCGGGCACTTCGAACCGCCCCCGGCCGTTTCACCAGACGACGGCCGGGGACGGTACCGTTCGGTAGCAAGCGGGGCACGCCCCTGCTGCCAGCGCCAGATGTGTGTACGAGACGGAGTGGCAACGGATGCAGCACGCAGTGGGGTCTCCGCTGCCGCCGCCCCAGCAGCCGGGGCAGGGCCCGCACGCCGGCTGGGCGTCGGCCGCACACCACCCGGGCCCGCACCCGGGAGTCTCCCAGGGGCCCGCCCCCGTTCCGCCGCCGGGCTTCCCGGTTGCGCCCGGACCGGTGCCGCCGGCCCCGCAGCGGCCCCCGGTCGGCTCCGGCCCGGTGCCGCCGCCCCCGCCCCCGCAGCACACCGCCGGCCCGCAGGCCCCCGATAGCACCGGACACGTCCCGCTGCCACCCGGCGGCCCGGTCGGCGCCCTCGCGGCCCCGTCCGCCGCGGCCACGGCACCGGACCCGGCGGCGACCACCCTCGCCGTCCTCCTCATCGGCCCGGCCGGCGCCGGCAAGACCAGCGTCGCCAAGTACTGGGCGGACCACCGCCGCGTCCCCACGGCCCACATCAGCCTGGACGACGTCCGCGAATGGGTCCGCTCGGGCTTCGCCGATCCGCAGTCCGGCTGGAACGACAACTCGGAGGCCCAGTACCGCCTGGCGCGCCGGACCTGCGGTTTCGCCGCGCGCAACTTCCTCGCCAACGGCATCTCCTGCATCCTGGACGACGCCGTCTTCCCGGACCGCCCGGTCGTCGGCCTCGGCGGCTGGAAGCGGCACGTGGGCCCCGGCCTGCTCCCGGTGGTCCTGCTCCCGGGCCTCGACGTCGTCCTGGAGCGCAACGCCGAACGCACCGGCAACCGCCGCCTCACGGACGAGGAGGTGGCCCGCATCCACGGCCGCATGGCCGGCTGGTACGGCTCGGGCCTCCCGATCATCGACAACTCCACGCTGGACGTCCCCGGGACGGCGAGGGTCCTGGACGAGGTCCTGGCGAGAGCGATAGCGAGCCCACCGAGCTGGTGAGCGGAGGGCTGGTCCCACTCGCACCACCCCCCACCTGCCCCGCAACCCCACTCGGCCCCCGCCGATCGGCATAATCCGGACAAACCTCCTACGCTCATCTCATGTCAGAGGTGTACGCGAACCGCCGATCCCGGCTGAGGGAACACTTCAACGCGGCCGGCACCGCGGCAGCGCTCGTCACCCGCCCGGCCAACGTCCGCTACCTCGCCGCCGCGGCCCCGCAGGGCGCCGCGCTGCTGATCGGCAGAGGCGAGGACGTCCTGGTGTGCGCCGGCCCGCCGGACGACCGCCCCCACGAAGGCCAGCCGGACGAGAACCTGCGCCTGCACGTCCTTCCGGCGCACCACGGCGACGCCGCCGTCACGGCGGCCGGCCTCGCCGCCGACCAGGGTGCCGACTCCGTGGCGGTCGAGGAACACCACCTCACCGTCACCCGGCACCGGGCCATCGCCTCCGTCGCCCCGAGGCTCCGCCTCACCGACCTGGGCGGGGCCGTGGAACAGCTCAGGGTCGTCAAGGACGAGGAGGAGATCTCCTGTCTCCGCATCGGCGCCGAGATCGCCGACCAGGCCCTCGGCGAGCTGCTGGAGTCGATCCTGGTCGGCCGCACCGAACGGCACCTCGCGCTGGAGCTGGAGCGGCGCCTGGTCGATCACGGTGCCGACGGCCCGGCCTTCCCCACCTCCGTGGCCACCGGGCCGCACGCCGGCCGCCGCGGCCACCGTCCCACCGACCGGCGGGTGGAGGAGGGTGACTTCCTCTCCGTCTGCCTCGGCGCCACCTACCGCGGCTACCGGTGCGAGATCGGCCGCACCTTCGTCATCGGCACCTCGCCCGCGGACTGGCAGATCGAGCTGTACGACCTGGTCTTCGCCGCCCAGCGGGCCGGACGTGAGTTCCTGGCACCCGGTGCCGCCTACCGCGACGTGGACCGCGCCGCACGTCAGGTACTGGACTCCGCGGGCTATGCGGAGGCCCTGCCACCGCTGACCGGACACGGTGTCGGACTCGAAATCGACGAGGACCCGCAGTTGGCTCCCTCGGCCATGGGTAAACTGGACGCTTGCGTGCCGGTCACCGTCGAACCGGGGGTCCACCTCCCGGGCCGGGGCGGTGTCCGGATCGATGACACGCTCGTCGTACGCCCCGAGGCGGACGGCGGACCCGAGCTACTCACCATCACGACCAAGGAGCTGCTCGCGCTGTAGCGCGTGACCCGGGGTCGTACGTCAGTCCAGGAGATTCCGCAACCGTGGCTTCCACGAACGACCTCAAGAACGGCATGGTGCTCAAGCTCGAAGGCGGCCAGCTCTGGTCCGTCGTCGAGTTCCAGCACGTCAAGCCCGGCAAGGGCCCGGCCTTCGTGCGCACCAAGCTCAAGAACGTGCTCTCCGGCAAGGTCGTCGACAAGACCTTCAACGCCGGTGTCAAGGTCGAGACGGCCACTGTCGACAAGCGCGACATGCAGTTCTCGTACATGGACGGCGAGTACTTCGTCTTCATGGACATGGAGACCTACGACCAGCTGCACATCGACCGGAAGGCCGTCGGCGACGCCGCGAACTTCCTGGTCGAGGGCTTCACCGCCACCGTCGCGCAGCACGAGGGCGAGGTTCTCTTCGTCGAGCTGCCCGCCGCCGTCGAGCTCACCATCCAGGAGACCGAGCCGGGCGTCCAGGGCGACCGCTCCACCGGTGGCACCAAGCCCGCCACCCTGGAGACCGGCCACCAGATCCAGGTCCCGCTCTTCATCACCACCGGTGAGAAGATCAAGGTCGACACCCGCACCAGCGACTACCTCGGCCGGGTGAACAGCTAACCGTGGCTGCCCGCAACACGGCCCGCAAGCGCGCCTTCCAGATCCTCTTCGAGGGCGACCAGCGCGGCGCCGACGTCCTGACGGTCCTCGCGGACTGGATCCGGCTCTCCCGGGCCGACACCCGGCAGCCGCCGGTCAGCGAGTACACGATGCAGCTGGTCGAGGGCTACGCGGAGCACGCGAAGCGGATCGACGAGCTGATCGCCCAGTACGCGGTGGGGTGGACGCTCGACCGCATGCCGGTCGTGGACCGCAACATCCTGCGGCTGGGCGCGTACGAGCTGATCTGGGTCGACGAGACCCCGGACGCCGTCGTCCTGGACGAGATGGTGCAGCTGGCGAAGGAGTTCTCGACCGACGAGTCGCCGTCGTTCGTCAACGGCCTGCTGGGCCGCCTGAAGGAACTCAAGCCGTCCCTGCGCCGGGACGAGGCGTAACGCCCGACAGCCATCGCCGGAGGGCCCGCAGCACGTCTGTGCTGCGGGCCCTCCGGCGTGTGCCCACCGTCGCCGAAAAGCCGCCGGGGTGGCCGGAACCATAGAGTTCCGGCCACCCCGGCGGCACGTTTCTGCTGAGGCGTGTGAGGGCGGCTACGCCTCTTCGTGCGTGGCGACCGCGCGGCGCGCGTCCGCGTCGAGAACGCCCCAGCTGATCAGCTGCTCGGTGAGGACCGAGGGGGACTGGTCGTAGATGACGGCGAGTGTGCGCAGGTCGTCCTGGCGGATGGAGAGCACCTTGCCGTTGTAGTCACCGCGCTGGGACTGGATCGTCGCCGCGTAGCGCTGCAGGGGGCCCGCCTTCTCGGCCGGCACGGTGGCCAGTCGCTCCAGGTCCAGGACCAGCTTCGGCGGCGGCTCGGCGGCGCCGCCCGGCGTGGTGCCCGGCAGGAGCTCCTGCACCGGAACGCCATAGAAATCGGCCAGCTCGGCCAGGCGCTGTACGGTCACGGCGCGGTCGCCGCGCTCGTACGAACCGACGACCACGGCCTTCCAGCGACCCTGGGACTTCTCCTCGACACCGTGGAGGGAAAGGCCCTGCTGGGTGCGGATGGCCCGGAGCTTGGCCCCGAGCTGTTTGGCGTATTCGCTGGACATATAGCTCCCCGGACACTGTGTCGACGCGGCCGGAGGCTTTCCCGCCGCGCGGCTGGTAACTCACTGTGAGGTTACGCAGCGTGACTCTGGTGCGTCAAGCCGAATGGTCCACACCGACTCTTCCGTGGTAGTGACGGTCGATTAGGCCAAGCGGGTGACAGGGGGGTGGTCGAGGCCGGTCGGGTGAGCTGCTAGGGTGGATGGCGCAATTCCGACGTCCTTTAAGGTCCGTCCCGTGAGGCGGAGAAGGAGGTCCGTTTCGTATGGACAAGAACGCCACGTCTGCGCATCCGCAGGCGTCCGATGCGCGGCCCGTTCTCGAAGGCCCCGACATCGCGCGGGTACTGACCCGCATCGCCCACGAGATCGTCGAGCGCGCCAAGGGCGCCGACGACGTGGTGCTCCTCGGCATTCCGACGCGGGGTGTCTTCCTCGCCCAGCGGCTCGCCGCCAAGCTGGAGCAGATCACCGACCGCGCGGTCCCGGTCGGCTCCCTCGACATCACCATGTACCGCGACGACCTGCGCATGCACCCGCCGCGCGCGCTGGCCCGCACCGAGATCCCCGGTGACGGCATCGACGGCCGGCTGGTCGTCCTCGTCGACGACGTGCTCTTCTCGGGGCGGACGATCCGCGCCGCCCTCGACGCCCTGAACGACATCGGGCGCCCGCGCGCGGTGCAGCTCGCGGTCCTGGTCGACCGCGGCCACCGCGAACTGCCCATCCGCGCCGACTACGTCGGCAAGAACCTCCCCACGTCGCTGCGGGAGACGGTCAAGGTCCAGCTCGCCGAGGAGGACGGTCGCGACACCGTGCTGCTCGGTGTGAAGCCGGCCGCTCAGTAGCAAGTCAGGCGCACGGCCGCTCCGGCGTGCCGTGAACACGCGCCCGCCTGCCCGAAATCTCCCGAATGAACTGCCTTACGGAGCCTGACAGATGCAGCGTCATCTCATCTCGGCCGCCGACCTCACCCGCGACGACGCCGTCCTGATCCTCGACACCGCCGAGGAGATGGCCCGGGTCGCGGACCGGCCGATCAAGAAGCTGCCGACCCTGCGCGGCCGGACGATCGTCAACCTCTTCTTCGAGGACTCCACGCGCACGCGCATCTCCTTCGAGGCCGCCGAGAAGCGCCTGTCCGCGGACGTCATCAACTTCTCCGCCAAGGGGTCCTCGGTGTCCAAGGGCGAGTCCCTGAAGGACACCGCGCAGACCCTGGAGGCCATGGGCGTCGACGCCGTGGTCATCCGGCACGGCGCCTCCGGAGCCCCGTACCGCCTGGCCAACTCCGGCTGGATCGACGCGGCCGTCATCAACGCCGGCGACGGCACCCACCAGCACCCCACCCAGGCCCTGCTGGACGCCTTCACCATGCGCCGCCGGCTGATCGGCCGCGACGCCGGGCTCGGCCAGGACCTGTCCGGCAAGCGGATCACCGTCGTCGGTGACGTCCTGCACAGCCGGGTCGCCCGCTCAAACGTCGACCTGCTGCACACCCTCGGCGCCGAGGTCACCCTGGTCGCCCCGCCCACCCTGGTGCCGGTCGGTGTCGAAACCTGGCCGTGCGCGGTGTCGTACGACCTCGACAGCACGCTGCCCAAGTGCGACGCCGTGATGATGCTCCGCGTCCAGCGCGAGCGCATGAACGCCGCCTTCTTCCCCACCGAGCGCGAGTACTCGCGGCGTTACGGCCTCGACGGCGACCGCATGGCCAAGCTGCCCGAGCACGCCATCGTGATGCACCCCGGTCCGATGGTGCGCGGCATGGAGATCACCGCCGAGGTCGCCGACTCCGACCGCTGCACCGCCGTCGAGCAGGTCGCCAACGGCGTCTCCATCCGGATGGCCGTCCTGTACCTGCTGCTCGGCGGCAACGAGCCCGCCGTCACCCACTCTCGTACCGAGGAGAAGTAAGACCCATGAGCAAGATCCTGATCCGTGGTGCGAAGGTGCTCGGCGGCGCGCCGCAGGACGTCCTGATCGACGGGGAGACCATCGCGGAGGTCGGCACCGGACTGAGCGCCGAGGGTGCCCAGGTCGTCGAGGCCGACGGCAAGGTGCTGCTGCCGGGCCTGGTCGATCTGCACACCCACCTGCGCGAGCCGGGCCGCGAGGACTCCGAGACCGTCCTCACCGGCACCCGCGCGGCGGCGAGCGGCGGCTACACGGCCGTCTTCGCCATGGCCAACACCTTCCCGGTCGCCGACACCGCCGGTGTGGTCGAGCAGGTCTGGCGCCTCGGCCAGGAGCACGGCTACTGCGACGTCCGGCCCATCGGCGCCGTCACCGTCGGCCTCGAGGGCAAGAAGCTCGCCGAGCTGGGCGCCATGCACGAGTCCGCCGCCGGCGTCACCGTCTTCTCCGACGACGGCAAGTGCGTGGACGACGCCGTGATCATGCGTCGGGCGCTGGAGTACGTGAAGGCCTTCGGCGGCGTCGTCGCCCAGCACGCGCAGGAGCCGCGGCTCACCGAGGGCGCCCAGATGAACGAGGGCGTCGTCTCCGCCGAGCTGGGCCTTGGCGGCTGGCCTGCCGTCGCCGAGGAGTCGATCATCGCGCGCGATGTCCTCCTCGCCGACCACGTCGGCTCCCGCGTCCACATCTGCCACCTGTCGACCGCCGGCTCCGTCGAGATCGTCCGCTGGGCCAAGTCCCGGGGCATCCAGGTCACCGCCGAGGTCACCCCGCACCACCTGCTCCTCACCGACGAGCTGGTGCGCACCTACAACCCCGTCTACAAGGTCAACCCGCCGCTGCGCACCGAGCGCGACGTGCTGGCCCTGCGCGAGGCGCTCGCCGACGGCACGATCGACATCGTCGCCACCGACCACGCCCCGCACCCGCACGAGGACAAGGACTGCGAGTGGGCCGCCGCCGCCATGGGCATGGTCGGCCTGGAGACCGCGTTGTCGGTGGTGCAGCAGACCATGGTGGACACGGGCCTGCTGGACTGGGCCGGCGTCGCCGACCGCATGTCCTCCAAGCCCGCGCAGATCGGACAGGCCACCGGCCACGGCCGTCCCGTCTCGGCTGGTGAGCCCGCCAACCTCACCCTGGTCGACACGGAATACCGTGGCCAGGTGGACCCCGCGGGCTTCGCCTCGCGCAGCCGCAACACCCCGTACGAGGGGCGTGAGCTGCCGGGCCGTGTGACGCACACGTGGCTGCGGGGCAAGGCCACGCTCGTCGACGGGAAGCTCACGTGACACCTGTAATCCTGTTGGCCGAGGCCGAGCGGTCGGCCGAGGTCACCGACTGGCCGGCCCGCATCGGCTGGCTCGTCGGACTGGTCCTCTTCATCGCGCTCGTCTACTGGCTGATGCGCGAGGGCTGGAAGTGGCGCGGCACCCTCCAGAGCGACCTGCCCGAGCTGCCTGGCGCGCCGGAGGAGACCGGCCCGGCCAGACTGAGCATGAGCGGCCGCTACCACGGCTCCACCACCGCCGGGCAGTGGCTGGACCGCATCGTCGCCCACGGCCTGGGCACCCGCAGCCGGGCCGAGCTCACCCTGACCGACGCGGGCCTGGAGGTCGAGCGCCCCGGCGCTACCGACTTCTTCGTCCCCACGGCCGCACTGCGCGGAGCCCGGCTGGACAAGGGCATCGCCGGCAAGGTCCTCACCGAGGGCGGACTGCTGGTGGTGACCTGGGCGCACGGCGACAGACTGATCGACTCCGGCTTCCGCTCCGACCACGCGGCCGAGCACACCGAGTGGGTCGACACCCTGAACCAGATGATCAACGACACGGAAGGCGCACGATGACGACCTCCACAAGGGGAGCTGGCAAGGTTCCCGCCGTACTCGTCCTGGAGGACGGCCGGGTCTTCCGCGGCCGTGCCTACGGGGCCGTGGGGGAGACCTTCGGCGAGGCCGTGTTCTCCACCGGCATGACCGGCTACCAGGAGACCCTCACCGACCCGTCGTACGACCGCCAGATCGTCGTCGCGACGGCCCCCCAGATCGGCAACACCGGCTGGAACGACGAGGACGACGAGTCCAGCCGCATCTGGGTCTCCGGCTACGTCGTGCGCGACCCCGCGCGCGTGCCGTCCAACTGGCGGGCCAAGCGCTCCCTGGACGACGAGCTGGAGCGGCAGGGCGTGGTCGGCATCTCCGGCATCGACACCCGGGCCCTCACCCGTCATCTGCGCGAGCGCGGCTCCATGCGCGCCGGGATCTTCTCCGGCGACGCGATCGCCGCCGAGTCCGAGCTGGTCGCGCGCGTGCAGGCCCAGCCGCACATGAAGGGCGCGAGCCTCTACGAGGAGGTCGCGACCAAGGAGGCGTACGTCGTCCCGGCGGTCGGCGAGAAGCGGTTCACCGTCGCCGCCATCGACCTCGGCATCAAGGGCATGACCCCGCACCGCATGGCCGAGCGCGGCATCGAGGTGCACGTCCTGCCCGCCACCGCCACAGCCGACGACGTCTACGCCGTCGACCCGGACGGTGTGTTCTTCTCCAACGGTCCCGGCGACCCGGCGACCGCCGACGGCCCGGTCGCGCTGATGACCGCCGTCCTGGAGCGCAGGACTCCGCTGTTCGGCATCTGCTTCGGCAACCAGATCCTCGGCCGCGCCCTCGGCTTCGGCACCTACAAGCTGAAGTACGGCCACCGGGGCATCAACCAGCCGGTCCAGGACCGTACGACCGGCAAGGTCGAGGTCACCGCGCACAACCACGGCTTCGCCGTGGACGCGCCGCTCGACAAGGTCAGCGAGACGAAGTTCGGCCGTGCCGAGGTCTCGCACGTCTGTCTCAACGACGACGTCGTGGAGGGGCTGCGGCTGCTCGACCAGCCCGCCTTCTCCGTCCAGTACCACCCCGAAGCGGCCGCCGGCCCGCACGACGCCGCCTACCTCTTCGACCGCTTCGTCTCCCTGATGGAGGGCCAGCGTGCCTAAGCGCACCGATATCCAGTCCGTCCTGGTCATCGGCTCCGGCCCGATCGTCATCGGCCAGGCCGCCGAGTTCGACTACTCCGGCACCCAGGCGTGCCGCGTGCTCAAGGCCGAGGGCCTGCGCGTCATCCTGGTGAACTCCAACCCGGCGACGATCATGACCGACCCGGAGATCGCCGACGCCACCTACGTCGAGCCGATCACCCCCGAGTTCGTCGAGAAGATCATCGCCAAGGAGCGCCCCGACGCCCTGCTGCCCACCCTGGGCGGCCAGACGGCCCTGAACACCGCCATCTCGCTGCACGAGAACGGTGTCCTGGAGAAGTACGGCGTGGAGCTGATCGGCGCCAAGCCCGAGGCGATCCACAAGGGCGAGGACCGCGACCTGTTCAAGGACGTCGTGGAGGAGGTCCGCAAGAAGATCGGGCACGGCGAGTCCGCCCGCTCGGTCATCTGCCACTCCATGGACGACGTCCTCAAGGGCGTCGAGACCCTCGGCGGCTACCCGGTCGTCGTCCGCCCGTCCTTCACCATGGGCGGCGCCGGCTCGGGCTTCGCGCACGACGAGGAGGAGCTGCGCCGTATCGCCGGGCAGGGCCTCACGCTCTCCCCGACCACCGAGGTGCTCCTGGAGGAGTCCATCCTCGGCTGGAAGGAGTACGAGCTGGAGCTGATGCGCGACAAGCACGACAACGTCGTGGTCGTCTGCTCCATCGAGAACTTCGACCCGATGGGCGTGCACACCGGCGACTCGATCACCGTCGCCCCGGCGATGACCCTGACCGACCGCGAGTACCAGGTGCTGCGCGACGTCGGCATCGCGATCATCCGCGAGGTCGGCGTCGACACCGGCGGCTGCAACATCCAGTTCGCGGTCAACCCCGAGGACGGCCGCGTGATCGTCATCGAGATGAACCCGCGCGTGTCGCGTTCCTCGGCGCTCGCCTCCAAGGCCACCGGTTTCCCGATCGCCAAGATCGCTGCCAAGCTGGCCGTCGGCTACACGCTCGACGAGATCCCGAACGACATCACGCAGGAGACCCCGGCCTCCTTCGAGCCCACGCTCGACTACGTGGTCGTCAAGGCCCCGCGCTTCGCCTTCGAGAAGTTCCCGCAGGCCGACTCCACGCTGACCACCACCATGAAGTCGGTCGGCGAGGCCATGGCCATCGGCCGCAACTTCCCCGAGGCCTTCCAGAAGGCGCTGCGCTCCCTGGAGAAGAAGGGCAGCCAGTTCGCCTTCACCGGCGAGCCCGGCGACAAGGACGCCCTGCTGCGCGAGGCCGTTCGGCCCACCGACGGCCGGATCAACACCGTCATGCAGGCCATCCGCGCGGGCGCCACCCCGGAAGAGGTCTTCGAGTACACGAAGATCGACCCCTGGTTCGTGGACCAGCTCTTCCTGATCAAGGAGATCGCGGACGAGCTGGCCGAGGCCCCCGAGCTGACCCGCGACCTGCTCGCCGAGGCCAAGCGGCACGGCTTCTCCGACCAGCAGATCGCCGAGATCCGCGGCCTGCGCGAGGACGTCGTCCGCGAGGTCCGGCACGCCCTCGGTGTCCGCCCGGTCTACAAGACCGTCGACACCTGCGCCGCCGAGTTCGCCGCCAGGACGCCGTACTTCTACTCCTCCTACGACGAGGAGACCGAGGTCGCGCGCCGTGAGAAGCCGGCCGTCATCATCCTGGGCTCCGGTCCCAACCGCATCGGCCAGGGCATCGAGTTCGACTACTCCTGCGTCCACGCCTCCTTCGCGCTGTCCGACGCCGGGTACGAGACCGTGATGGTCAACTGCAACCCGGAGACCGTCTCCACGGACTACGACACCTCCGACCGCCTGTACTTCGAGCCGCTGACGCTCGAGGACGTGCTGGAGATCGTCCACGCGGAGCAGCAGGCCGGCCCGATCGCCGGTGTCATCGTCCAGCTCGGCGGCCAGACCCCGCTCGGCCTCTCGCAGGCCCTGAAGGACAACGGCGTGCCGATCGTGGGCACGTCCCCCGAGGCCATCCACGCCGCCGAGGACCGCGGCGCCTTCGGCCGCGTCCTCGCGGAGGCGGGCCTGCCGGCGCCCAAGCACGGCACGGCCACCACCTTCGCGGAGGCCAAGGCCATCGCCGACGAGATCGGCTACCCGGTCCTGGTCCGGCCGTCGTACGTCCTCGGCGGGCGCGGCATGGAGATCGTCTACGACGAGACCCGCCTCGCCTCCTACATCGCCGAGTCGACCGAGATCAGCCCCTCCCGGCCGGTCCTCGTCGACCGCTTCCTGGACGACGCCATCGAGATCGACGTGGACGCGCTCTACGACGGCGAGGAGCTGTACCTCGGCGGCGTCATGGAGCACATCGAGGAGGCCGGCATCCACTCCGGCGACTCGGCGTGCGCCCTGCCGCCGATCACCCTCGGCGGCTTCGACATCAAGCGCCTGCGCGCCTCCACCGAGGCCATCGCCAAGGGCGTCGGCGTGCGCGGCCTGATCAACATCCAGTTCGCGATGGCCGGCGACATCCTCTACGTCCTGGAGGCCAACCCGCGCGCCTCGCGCACGGTTCCCTTCACCTCGAAGGCGACCGCGGTGCCGCTGGCGAAGGCCGCCGCCCGGATCTCCCTGGGCGCGACCATCGCCGAGCTGCGCGCCGAAGGCCTGCTGCCGAAGAACGGCGACGGCGGAGAGCTGCCGCTGGACGCGCCGATCTCCGTCAAGGAGGCCGTCATGCCGTGGTCGCGGTTCCGCGACATCCACGGCCGCGGCGTCGACACCGTCCTCGGCCCGGAGATGCGCTCCACCGGCGAGGTCATGGGCATCGACTCGGTCTTCGGCACGGCGTACGCCAAGTCGCAGGCCGGTGCCTACGGCCCGCTGCCCACCAAGGGCCGCGCGTTCATCTCGGTCGCCAACCGCGACAAGCGCTCGATGATCTTCCCGGCGCGCGAGCTGGTCGCGCACGGCTTCGAGCTGCTCGCGACCTCCGGCACCGCCGAGGTCCTCAAGCGCAACGGCATCAACGCCACCGTCGTGCGCAAGCAGTCCGAGGGCACCGGCCCGAACGGCGAGCGGACCATCGTCCAGCTCATCCACGACGGCGAGGTCGACCTCATCGTCAACACCCCGTACGGCACCGGTGGCCGCCTCGACGGCTACGACATCCGTACGGCGGCCGTCGCGCGGTCCGTGCCGTGCCTGACGACCGTCCAGGCGCTCGCCGCCGCAGTCCAGGGCATCGACGCCCTCAACCACGGTGACGTGGGCGTCCGCTCGCTCCAGGAACACGCGGAACACCTGACCGCGGCCCGCGACTAGCAGCCCCGAGGGGGACACCGGAAACGGTGTCCCCCTCTTCATGAGGGCTCCCTGAAGCCTCAAGAGGACACGCACATGTACAAGCTCTTCTTCCGTCTGGTCTTCCGGCGCATGGACCCGGAGCAGGCCCACCACCTCGCCTTCCGCTGGATCCGTCTGGCCGTCCGGATCCCCGTGCTGCGCACCTTCGTCGCCGCCGCGCTCGCGCCCCGCCACAAGGAGCTGCGCACCGAGGCGTTCGGGCTGCGCATGCACGGCCCGTTCGGGCTCGCGGCCGGATTCGACAAGAACGCGGTCGCCATCGACGGGATGTCGATGCTGGGCTTCGACCACGTCGAGATCGGCACGGTGACGGGGGAGCCGCAGCCCGGCAACCCCAAGAAACGGCTGTTCCGGCTCGTGGCGGACCGCGCGCTGATCAACCGCATGGGCTTCAACAACGACGGCTCCCTGGCCGTGGCGGCCCGTCTGGCCACCCGTGAGCCGGTCTTCAGGACGGTGGTCGGCGTCAACATCGGCAAGACCAAGGTCGTCCCGGAGGCGGAGGCCGTCGCCGACTACGTGAAGTCCGCCGAGCGCCTCGCGCCGTACGCGGACTACCTGGTCGTCAACGTCTCCTCGCCGAACACGCCCGGTCTGCGCGACCTCCAGGCGGTGGAGCACCTGCGCCCGCTGCTCACCGCCGTGCGCGAGGCCGCCGACCGCACGGTCGCGAACCGGCGCGTCCCGCTGCTGGTGAAGATCGCCCCCGACCTCGCCGACGAGGACGTCGACGCGGTCGCCGACCTCGCCGTGGAGCTGGGCCTGGACGGCATCATCGCCACCAACACCACCATCGCGCGCGAGGGCCTCGGCCTGCGCTCCTCCGCCGCGCTGGTCAAGGAGACCGGCGGCCTGTCCGGCGCTCCGCTCAAGGAGCGCTCCCTGGAGGTCCTGCGCCGCCTGTACGCGCGCGTGGGCGACCGGATCACCCTGGTGGGCGTGGGCGGCATCGAGACCGCCGAGGACGCCTGGCAGCGCATCCTGGCCGGTGCCACGCTGGTCCAGGGCTACAGCGCCTTCATCTACGAGGGCCCCTTCTGGTGCCGCGCCCTCCACAAGGGCCTCGCCGCCCGCCTGCGCACCAGTCCGTACGCCACCCTCGCCGACGCGGTCGGCGCCGACGTGAGGAAGCCCGCATGAGCCCGTTGGAGCCCTTCGGCGCCCGGCTGCGCCGCGCCATGGACGAGCGCGGCCCGCTGTGCGTCGGCATCGACCCGCACGCCTCCCTGCTCGCCGAGTGGGGCCTGGACGACGACGTCGCCGGCCTGGAGCGGTTCAGCCGCACGGTCGTCGAGGCCATGGCCGACCGGGTGGCCGTCCTGAAGCCCCAGAGCGCCTTCTTCGAGCGGTTCGGCTCGTGCGGCCTCGCCGTCCTGGAGAAGTCGGTCCAGGAGGCGCGCGCGGCCGGTGCCCTGGTCGTGATGGACGCCAAGCGCGGGGACATCGGCTCGACCATGGCCGCCTACGCCGAGGCGTTCCTCCGCCCCGGCGCCCCGCTGTTCTCCGACGCCCTGACCGTCTCGCCGTACCTCGGCTACGGCTCGCTGAGCCCGGCCGTCGCGCTCGCCCGGGAGAGCGGGGCCGGCCTGTTCGTGCTGGCGCTGACCTCCAACCCGGAGGGCGGCGAGGTGCAGCACGCGGTCCGCGCGGACGGCCGGACGGTCGGGGCGACCATGCTGGCCCACCTGGCGGCCGAGAACGCGGGGGAGGAGCCGCTGGGCTCCTTCGGCGCGGTGGTGGGGGCCACGCTCGGGGACCTGTCCTCGTACGACCTCGCCGTGGGCGGTCCGCTCCTCGCGCCGGGCATCGGTGCCCAGGGGGCGACCCCGGCCGATCTTCCTCGGGTCTTCGGGGCGGCCGTCCGCAACGTCGTGCCCAACGTCAGCCGGGGTGTTCTGCGTCACGGTCCCGACGTCAGCGCGTTGCGGGGGGCTGCCGAACGGTTCGCGGGGGAGATCCGGGCGGCCGTCGACGGCGTCTGAGGCCCGGCCGGGTGCTCCGCTGAGCGGCATCACGCCGACTTGAGTGTGAATACATCCTCAAATCAGGGGCAGTATGTCTGAAATGTCCGGCCTGACGGAGGCTGACCAGGACTTTTCCGCTGTTCTCGCTGACTCTGGCGGACTTGCCCGCTAGTCTCCGAGCAGTGGGGGCACCTCCCGCGCCCCTCAGGCAGTGGGGGAGAACGGGCAGCGTGTTGCTCGTGGCTCCCCAGGTGTGGGGCGACTAGGTTCCTCACCGGTCCGTATCCGACAGTTCGACATCCGAGGTGACGTAGGCGTGGCTCTTCCGCCCCTTACCCCTGAACAGCGCGCAGCCGCGCTCGAAAAGGCCGCCGCGGCTCGCCGGGAGCGGGCCGAGGTCAAGAATCGACTCAAGCACTCCGGCGCCTCCCTGCACGAGGTCATCAAGCAGGGCCAGGAAAACGACGTCATCGGCAAGATGAAGGTCTCCGCCCTTCTTGAGTCGCTGCCGGGCGTGGGCAAGGTCCGCGCCAAGCAGATCATGGAGCGTCTGGGCATCTCCGAGAGCCGCCGCGTGCGCGGTCTCGGTTCCAACCAGATCGCTTCCCTGGAGCGTGAGTTCGGCAGCACCGGCTCCTGAGTCCGTCTCCCGGCGGACCGGGAGTCCCGGGCACTCCGGGATTGCTGGAATAATCGCTGCATGAGTGAACGTCCGCGGCTGACCGTGCTCTCCGGCCCCTCGGGGGTCGGCAAGAGCACGGTCGTCGCCCATATGCGCAAGGAACACCCCGAGGTCTGGCTCTCGGTGTCGGCGACCACCCGCAAGCCGCGCCCCGGCGAGCAGCACGGAGTCCACTACTTCTTCGTCACCGACGAGGAGATGGACAAGCTGATCGCCAACGGCGAGCTGCTGGAATGGGCCGAGTTCGCCGGCAACCGCTACGGCACCCCCCGTGCGGCGGTGCTGGAGCGGCTGGAGAACGGCGAGCCCGTCCTGCTGGAGATCGACCTCCAGGGCGCCCGGCAGGTCCGCGAGTCCATGGCCGACGCCCAGCTGGTGTTCCTCGCTCCGCCCTCCTGGGAGGAGCTGGTGCGCAGGCTGACCGGCCGGGGGACCGAGCCGCCCGAGGTCATCGAGCGCCGCCTGGCGGCGGCGAAGACCGAGCTGGCGGCCGAGCCGGAGTTCGATACGACCTTGGTCAACACCTCCGTCGAGGACGTGGCTCGCGAGCTGCTAGCCTTGATGGACGTTGTGTGATCGTGACTGTGATCACGATGTCTGATTCTTTCCCACCCATCGGAAGGTAGAGCGTGTCCTCTTCCATCACCGCGCCCGAGGGCATCATCAACCCGCCGATCGACGAGCTTCTCGAGGCGACCGACTCGAAGTACAGCCTCGTGATCTACGCGGCCAAGCGTGCCCGCCAGATCAACGCGTACTACTCCCAGCTCGGTGAGGGCCTCCTCGAGTACGTCGGTCCGCTCGTCGACACCCACGTCCACGAGAAGCCGCTGTCGATCGCCCTGCGCGAGATCAACGCCGGTCTGCTGACCTCCGAGGCCGTCGACGGCCCGGCGCAGTAGTACTTTCAGATCGCGATTGACTTATCCACAGGCTCGGCAGTCATTCCCCCAGCTAACGCCGGGGGGACCCCCTGCCGGGCCTGTGGTGTGTCATGGGTGGTGCAGATTCTCGAATGCGAGGAGCCATGGTGGACAAGCCGAAGGTCGTGCTGGGGGTCAGCGGTGGCATCGCCGCCTACAAGGCCTGCGAGCTGCTGAGAAGGTTCACGGAGTCGGGCCATGACGTCCGCGTCGTGCCGACCGCCTCCGCGCTGCACTTCGTCGGCGCCGCCACCTGGTCCGCGCTGTCCGGCAACCCCGTCGCCACCGAGGTCTGGGACGACGTCCACGAGGTGCCGCACGTCCGCATCGGCCAGCACGCCGACCTGGTCGTCGTGGCCCCGGCCACCGCCGACATGCTCGCCAAGGCCGCCCACGGCCTCGCCGACGACCTGCTGACCAACACCCTCCTCACCGCCCGCTGCCCGGTCGTCTTCGCCCCGGCCATGCACACCGAGATGTGGGAGCACCCGGCCACCCAGGAGAACGTGGCCACGCTGCGTCGCCGCGGCGCCGTCGTCATCGAGCCCGCCGTCGGCCGCCTCACCGGCGTCGACACCGGCAAGGGCCGGCTGCCCGACCCGGCGGAGATCTTCGAGGTGTGCCGCCGGGTGCTGGCCCGCGGTGTCACCGAGCCCGACCTCCGGGGCCGGCACGTCGTCGTCTCGGCCGGCGGCACCCGCGAGCCCCTGGACCCGGTCCGCTTCCTCGGCAACCGCTCCTCCGGCAAGCAGGGCTACGCCCTCGCCCGCACCGCCGCGGCCCGTGGCGCCCGGGTGACCCTGGTCTCCGCCAACGCCGGCCTGCCCGATCCGGCGGGCGTGGACGTCGTCCGGGTCGGCACCGCCGTGCAGTTGCGCGAGGCCGTCCTCAAGGCCGCCGCGGACGCCGACGCCGTGGTGATGGCCGCCGCCGTCGCCGACTTCCGCCCGGCCGCCTACGCCGCCGGGAAGATCAAGAAGAAGGACGGCCAGGACCCGGACCCGATCGTCCTGGTGCGGAATCCGGACATTCTCGCGGAGATCTCCGCCGACCGCGCCCGGCCGGGACAGGTCGTCGTCGGCTTCGCCGCCGAGACCGACGACGTCCTCGCCAACGGCCGCGCCAAGCTCGCCCGCAAGGGCTGCGACCTGCTCGTGGTCAACGAGGTCGGGGAGCGCAAGACCTTCGGCTCCGAGGAGAACGAGGCCGTCGTCCTGGGTGCCGACGGCAGCGAGACCCCGGTGCCGCACGGCCCCAAGGAAGCCCTGGCCGACACCGTCTGGGACTTGGTCGTACGGCGACTGGACTAACCCCGGGCACGCGATCGGGCGAACTCGACGGCAGGTTCACGCCACGCCGAAATCGGGTGCGGCGGCCCTGGCCAAGGGCGCTCGCCATTGTGCAGAATGCCCGTGCCGCAGGTCACAGCGCTCCCGAGAGGCGAGACAGTGGCCCGCATGTCGAGCGCGACCGATAAACTGTTCACGGTCGACGCCGGGCGCAGCCCCGTGTCGACCGTAAATGATCAGCCAGCAGCCGCTGCAACCACAGGGAGCGTTGTGTCCCGTCGCCTGTTCACCTCGGAGTCCGTGACCGAAGGTCACCCCGACAAGATCGCTGACCAGATCAGCGACACCATTCTCGACGCGCTCCTGCGTGAGGACCCGTCTTCCCGGGTCGCCGTGGAGACGCTGATCACCACCGGCCTGGTGCACGTGGCCGGCGAGGTGACGACGAAGGCGTACGCGGACATCGCGACCCTCGTCCGCAACACGATCCTGGAGATCGGGTACGACTCCTCCAAGAAGGGCTTCGACGGCGCCTCCTGCGGTGTCTCGGTGTCCATCGGCGCGCAGTCCCCGGACATCGCGCAGGGCGTGGACGCGGCGTACGAGGCCCGGGTCGAGGGCGACGAGGACGAGCTGGACCGGCAGGGCGCGGGCGACCAGGGCCTGATGTTCGGTTACGCGTCCGACGAGACGCCGACCCTGATGCCGCTGCCGATCTTCCTGGCGCACCGGCTGTCCAAGCGCCTGTCCGAGGTCCGCAAGAACGGCACGATCCCCTACCTGCGTCCGGACGGCAAGACGCAGGTCACCATCGAGTACGACGGTGACAAGGCCGTGCGCCTGGACACGGTGGTCGTCTCCTCCCAGCACGCCTCCGACATCGACCTGGAGTCGCTGCTCGCCCCCGACATCCGCGAGTTCGTCGTGGAGCCGGAGCTGAAGGCGCTCCTGGAGGAGGGCATCAAGCTGGACACCGAGGGCTACCGGCTGCTGGTCAACCCGACCGGCCGTTTCGAGATCGGTGGCCCGATGGGCGACGCCGGCCTGACCGGCCGGAAGATCATCATCGACACCTACGGCGGCATGGCCCGGCACGGCGGCGGCGCCTTCTCCGGCAAGGACCCGTCCAAGGTCGACCGTTCGGCGGCGTACGCGATGCGCTGGGTGGCGAAGAACGTGGTGGCGGCGGGCCTGGCCTCCCGCTGCGAGGTCCAGGTCGCCTACGCGATCGGCAAGGCCGAGCCCGTGGGCCTGTTCGTGGAGACCTTCGGGACCCACAAGATCGAGCCGGAGAAGATCGAGAAGGCGATCGACGAGGTCTTCGACCTCCGCCCGGCCGCGATCATCCGCGACCTCGACCTGCTCCGCCCGATCTACGCGCAGACGGCGGCCTACGGCCACTTCGGCCGCGAGCTGCCCGACTTCACCTGGGAGCGGACGGACCGCGTGGACGCCCTGCGCAAGGCCGCGGGCCTGTAACCCCGGCCCACCCGCTGTCGCCGAGGCCCGGCTCCCTTCGGGGGGCCGGGCCTCGGCGTCGCCGTCCACCGGCGGACCGGCCGCGTTGTCAGTGGGATTTGCAAGAATGCAAGCGTGAGCAGCGAGAACGGGTCGGGGGGTGGCGGGGCCGAGGGGGCTCCGCCGGAACAGCTCGCGCTCATCCGCGAGAGCGTGCGGAAGGCGAAGGTGCCGAAGGCCAAGCCCCGGACCTGGCGGGGGGCCGCGCTCGCCGGGGAACTGCCCGTCGCACGGGTCCTGGTCGACAAGGGCGTGCTGCACCTCGACCGGTACTTCGACTACGCCGTGCCCGCGGAGCTGGACGCGGACGCCCAGCCCGGCGTGCGGGTGCGGGTGCGGTTCGGGGCCGGGCGGCACCGGGTGCGCGACGGACGCCGGGAGGGCGGCGGGCTCATCGACGGCTTCCTCGTCGAGCGGCGCGCCGAGTCCGACTACTCCGGGCCGCTGGCCGCGCTCGCCCAGGTCGTGTCGCCCGAGCCGGTGCTGAGCGAGGAACTGCTGGGCCTCGCCCGGGCCGTCGCCGACCGGTACGCGGGAAGCCTCGCCGATGTCCTCCAGCTGGCCGTGCCCCCGCGCAGCGCCCGTGCCGAGCAGCGCCCGTCCCCCGAGCCGCTGCCCCCGCCCCAGGCGCCGGACCACGGCTCCTGGACCCGGTACGAGCACGGGAGCGCCTTCCTCGACGCCCTGGCCTCCGGCGGGGCGCCCAGGGCCGTGTGGAACGCGCTGCCGGGGCCGCTGTGGAGCGAGGAGCTGGCCCGGGCCGTCGCCGCCACCCTCGTCTCCGGACGCGGCGCCCTCGTCGTCGTACCGGACGGGCGCTCCGCCGCGCGCGTGGACGCCGCGCTCACCGCGCTGCTCGGCACCGGCCGGCACGCGCTGCTCACCGCCGACGCCGGGCCGGAGAAGCGGTACGCGCAGTGGCTGGCGGTGCGGCGCGGTGCGGTGCGTGCCGTCGTCGGGACCCGGGCGGCGATGTTCGCGCCCGTCCAGGACCTGGGGCTCGTCGCGATCTGGGACGACGGGGACGACAGCCACAGCGAGCCGCACGCCCCGCAGCCACACGCCCGCGATGTCCTCCTGCTGCGCGCCGCACTCGACAAGTGCGCGTTCCTGCTGGGCAGTTGGGGCTGCACCGTGGAGGCCGCCCAGCTCGTCGAGAGCGGCTGGGCCCGGCCGCTGGTCGCCGGGCGGGAACAGGTGCGCCGGACCGCGCCCCTCGTCCGGACGGTCGGGGACGAAGACCTCGCGCGCGACGAGGCCGCCCGCGCCGCCCGGCTGCCCACGCTCGCCTGGCAGGCCGCCCGCGAGGGGCTGCGGCACGGGCCGGTGCTGGTGCAGGTGCCCCGGCGTGGTTACGCGCCCCGCATGGCCTGCGCCCGGTGCCGGGCCCCCGCCCGGTGCCGGCACTGCTCCGGCCCGCTCCAGGGGCAGGACGCGGGCGTGCTGCGCTGCGGCTGGTGCGGGCGCGAGGAGAGCGCCTGGCACTGCCCGGAGTGCGGCGGCTTCCGGCTCCGCGCCCAGGTCGTGGGCGCGCGCCGGACCGCCGAGGAGCTGGGCCGGGCCTTCCCCGCCGTACCGGTGCGCACCTCCGGACGCGAGCATGTGCTGGACACCGTCCCGGACGCGCCCGCCCTGGTCGTCAGCACCCCGGGCGCCGAACCGGTCGCCGAGGGCGGCTACGCGGCGGCCCTGCTGCTGGACGGCTGGGCCATGCTCGTACGACCCGACCTGCGGGCCGGTGAGGACGCGCTGCGCCGGTGGATCGCGGCCGGGGCGCTGGTACGGCCGCAGAGCGAGGGCGGCACGGTGGTCGTGGTGGCCGAGCCGACCCTGCGGCCCGTCCAGGCGCTGGTGCGGTGGGACCCCGTCGGGCATGCCGTGCGGGAGCTGGCCGAGCGGGCCGAGCTGGGCTTTCCGCCGGTGTCCCGGATGGCGGCCGTCTCCGGACCGCCCACGGCCGTCGCCGAGTTCCTGGCGGCGGTCGACCTGCCGCCGGACGCCGAGGTACTGGGACCGGTCCCGCTGCCACCGCTCCCGCCGGGCGGACCACGCAGACCCGGCGCCCCGCCGCCCGGCGAACACTGGGACCGGGCACTGGTGCGCGTACCACCGGGCAGCGGCTCCGCACTGGCCATGGCCCTGAAGACCGCTCAGGCGGCGCGCATGGCACGGGGGAGCGGGGAGGCGGTCCGGGTACGGATCGATCCGCCGGACATCGGGTGACGGTGGCGAGCGGAGCGCCTTCCGCCGCGGTGGCCGGGCGTCGGGACCCGGCGAGGCGTCCCCCGCGGGGAGCCGCTCGACCGGGCGGAACCCCCCCGGTACCCGCGGCGGTCCGGACCGGAGGGGAGGAAACGCCTGCCCTCCCGGACGTGGCCCGGAAGGGCAGGGGTGGGGGTGTCAGCCGTTGCGGGGGCCCGGGAAGGCCGTCGGGCGGGCGTCGTCGCGCAGTGTCGGGCTGCCCGCCGTCGGCTGCGTGGGCATGGAGCGGGCCGCGGGGACCGTGGGCAGTGGCGTGTTCACGTTGACCGTGCGGGTGCCGGACGGCTCCGGCGTCCGCTCCGCCTCCGCCGCCGCCTGGGCCGCGGCGCGGCGGGCGCCGTACCGGCGGTGCACCGCCTGCTTGGTGACCCCGAGCGCCGAGCCCACCGCGTCCCACGAGAAGCCGAGCGAGCGGTCGAAGTCCACGGCGGCCGTCACCAGGGTCTCGACACTGTCCCGGAGCTCCTGGGCGAGGCGGACCGTCGGGGCGGGAGCGCGTCCGTAGACGACGAAGCCCGTGGACGGGCCGGAGCGGCGCGGGCGGTAGACGTTGCCCAACTGGGCGGTGAGCGTGCGCAGCGCGTCCACCTGCCGGCGGACCCTCTCGATGTCCCGCACCAGCAAGTGCAGGCTGGCCCGGGCCTGGGCGTCGTGGGTTGCGTGGTCGGCCATGAACAAGCCTCTCGAACCGGCGTTGAAAGGAATTGGGCCGCGAAAGCGGCCCGATGTGGTCAACTCTTTCTTGACCAACGCGCTGACGCTCCGCTGGTCACGGGGTGGGGGCGTACGGGCATATGCGTACGCCGTTCTCCCACCCACGCACCCCCCGTTTCCCGTCGGCTCGGCCGGGAGGCCGGACACCCCGCTGGGGGCCGGTCGCCGTCGGCGTGCCCACGTCCGTGGTCATAGACTGGTGCGCTGCCCGCCAACTTCCGCCCGAGAGGCCCGATCCCGCCCATGAAGCTCGTCTTCGCCGGTACCCCCGAGGTCGCCGTTCCCGCTCTGGACGCTCTGCTCGCCTCCGGGCGGCACGAGGTGGCCGCCGTCGTCACGCGGCCCGACGCGCCGGCCGGGCGCGGGCGCAGGCTGGTCGCGTCGCCCGTGGCCGAGCGGGCGGAGGAGGCGGGCATCGAGGTGCTGAAGCCGCTGAAGCCCCGGGACCCGGAGTTCCTGGAGCGGCTGCGGGAGATCGCCCCGGACTGCTGCCCGGTCGTCGCCTACGGCGCCCTGCTGCCGAAGGCCGCCCTGGACATCCCCGCCCACGGCTGGGTCAACCTGCACTTCTCGCTGCTGCCCGCCTGGCGCGGCGCCGCACCCGTCCAGCACGCCATCATGGCGGGCGACGAGATCACCGGGGCGTCCACCTTCCTCATCGAGGAGGGCCTGGACTCCGGGCCCGTCTACGGCACCGTGACCGAGGAGATCCGCCCCACCGACACCAGCGGCGACCTGCTCACCCGGCTCGCCTTCGCGGGCGCCGGGCTGCTCGCAGCGACCATGGACGGCATCGAGGACGGCACGCTGAAGGCCGTACCGCAGCCCGCCGAGGGCATCACCGTGGCGCCGAAGATCACCGTCGAGGACGCTCAGGTGGACTGGGCGGCGCCCGCGCTGCGCGTCGACCGGGTCGTGCGCGGCTGCACGCCCGCGCCCGGCGCCTGGACCACCTTCCGCGGCGAGCGGCTCAAGCTCGTCCAGGTCACGCCGGTGCCGGAGCGGACGGACCTCGCGCCGGGCCGGCTCGCGGTGGGCAAGAACAGCGTGCACGTGGGCACGGGGTCGTACGCCGTCGAGCTGCTCTGGGTCCAGGCCCAGGGCAAGAAGCCGATGCGCGCGGCCGACTGGGCCCGCGGGGTACGCATCGCGGACGGCGAGACGCTGGGCGGCTGACAGCCCGGGCGAGGCCGAGCACGGGCGGGCGGCGGCGGCGGCTCCGGGCGGCGGCACGGCCGAGCCCGGCCGACGGGCCCGGGGGCGAGGCGACGTACGCTGGAGGCGCATCCCCCTCTTCACACCCGGAGCACCTTTTTCGTGAGCGAGCAGTCCCGGCGGCCCCGCAAGCCCGCCAAGCCCTACCGCCGTCCCAAGAAGGACCCCGTCCGCATCCTGGCCTTCGAGGCGCTGCGCGCGGTGGACGAGCGGGACGCGTACGCCAACCTCGTGCTGCCCCCGCTGCTGCGGAAGGCCCGCGAGCAGGGTGACTTCGACGCCCGGGACGCCGCCCTCGCCACCGAGCTGGTGTACGGCACGCTGCGCCGCCAGGGCACGTACGACGCCGTCATCGCCGCCTGCGTCGACCGGCCGCTGCGCGAGGTCGACCCGCCGGTGCTCGACGTGCTGAGCCTGGGCGCGCACCAGTTGCTCGGCACTCGCATCCCCACGCACGCGGCCGTGTCCGCCTCGGTCGAGCTGGCCCGGGTCGTACTCGGCGACGGACGGGCCAAGTTCGTCAACGCCGTGCTGCGCAAGGTGGCCCAGGACAATCTCGACGGCTGGATCGAGAAGGTCGCGCCGCCCTACGACGAGGACCCCGAGGACCACCTCGCCGTCGTGCACTCGCACCCCCGCTGGGTCGTCTCCGCGCTCTGGGACTCCCTCGGCGGTGGCCGGGCCGGCATCGAGGAGCTGCTGGCGGCGGACAACGAGCGGCCCGAGGTCACGCTCGTCGCCCGGCCCGGCCGGGCCACCACCGGGGAACTGCTCCGCGAGGACGCCGCCGTACCCGGGCGCTGGTCGCCGTACGCCGTGCGGCTCGCCGAGGGCGGCGAGCCGGGCGCGGTCGAGGCCGTGCGCGAGGGCCGCGCCGGCGTCCAGGACGAGGGCAGCCAGCTCGTCGCCCTCGCACTGGCGAACGCCCCGCTCGACGGCCCCGACGAGAAGTGGCTCGACGGCTGCGCCGGACCCGGCGGGAAGGCCGCGCTGCTGGCCGCGCTCGCCGCCGAGCGGGGGGCCACGCTGCTCGCCTCGGAGAAGCAGCCGCACCGCGCCGGGCTGGTGGCCAGGGCCCTGCACGGCAACCCCGGGCCGTACCAGGTCATCGCCGCCGACGGCACCCGCCCGCCGTGGCGGCTCGGCAGCTTCGACCGGGTACTGGTGGACGTCCCGTGCACCGGCCTCGGCGCCCTGCGCCGCCGCCCCGAGGCCCGCTGGCGCCGCCGCCCCGAGGACCTGGACAGCTTCGCCCCGCTCCAGCGCGGTCTGCTGCGCACCGCCCTCGACTCCGTCCGCGTGGGCGGCGTCGTCGGCTACGCCACGTGCTCCCCGCACCTGGCGGAGACCCGCGCGGTCGTCTCCGACGTGCTCAAGCAGCGCCCGGACACGGAACTGATCGACGCCCGCCCCCTCCTGCCCGGCGTGCCCGACCTGGGCGACGGCCCCGACATCCAGCTGTGGCCCCACATCCACGGCACGGACGCGATGTACCTGTCCCTGATCCGCAGAACCGCATAACGCCGCCAGGGGGGCAGCGCCATCGGCGGGGCGCGGGGAACTGCGCGAGCAACCCCCACCGGCCCGCGTCCGAATCCCCACCGCAAGGGACCGCGGCTACAGCCCAGCGCAGCGACATGGCAGGCTTGGGTCATGGCCGTGCAGATCAACCCCAGCATCCTGTCCGCCGACTTCGCCCGCCTCGCGGAGGAGGCCAAGGCGGTCCAAGGCGCCGACTTCCTCCACGTCGACGTCATGGACAACCACTTCGTCCCGAACCTCACGCTCGGCGTGCCGGTGGTGGAGTCCCTGGCCCGTGCGACGGACACCCCGCTGGACTGCCACCTGATGATCGAGGCCCCCGACCGGTGGGCGCCCCAGTACGTCGAGGCGGGGGCGTCGTCGGTCACCTTCCACGTGGAGGCCGCCGCCGCACCGGTGCGGCTCGCCCGGGAGATCCGCGCCAAGGGTGCCCGCGCCTCCATGGCGCTCAAGCCGGCGACGCCGATAGAGCCGTTCGAGGACCTGCTGCCGGAACTCGACATGCTGCTCGTCATGACGGTGGAGCCCGGTTTCGGCGGCCAGGCCTTCCTCGACATCATGCTGCCGAAGATCCGCCGCACCCGTGAGCTGATCAAGAAGCACGGTCTCGAGCTGTGGCTGCAGGTCGACGGCGGGGTCTCGGCCTCGACGATCGAGCGGTGCGCGGACGCGGGAGCGGACGTGTTCGTCGCCGGCTCGGCCGTCTACGGTGCGAAGGACCCGGCGGAGGCGGTACGTGCCCTGCGCGCCCAGGCGGAAGCGGCCACCGCCAAGGCGTCCTGGGCATGCGACCACTGAGCCACGGCCAAGTGAACGGTTAAGTGAACGGCGCCCATCAGGGCAGATCAGTCGCCCCGAATCTGCAAGGATGAACGGCGAATCCAGAGTGTGAACAGCAGTGAGGAGATCGCCGTGTCGGGTATGTCGGCGGGCCGGTCAGCCATGCGGATGGGACCCGCTGAGCTGGTGCAGGCGGCGGCCATGGCCCGCCGCTTCTACCTCGAGGGCAAGTCCAAGATCCAGATCGCGGAGGAGTTCGGCGTCAGCCGCTTCAAGGTGGCCCGGGTACTTGAGACTGCCCTCGAAAGGGACCTCGTACGCATCGAGATCCGCGTGCCGGCCGAACTGGACGCCGAGCGCTCCGACGCGCTCCGCGCCCGCTACGGCCTGAGGCACGCCGTCGTGGTCGAGTCCCCGGCCGAGGCCGAGGAGACCCCCGACCCCGAGAACCTCGGCGAGGTCGCCGCCGACCTGCTCGGCGAACTCGTCAACGAGGGGGACGTGCTCGGGCTGGCCTGGGGCCGGTCCACCATCCACATGGCGGCGGCGCTGGACCGGCTGCCGCCGTGCACGGTGGTGCAGCTGACGGGCGTGTACGACGCCGGGACCGCCGAGCGCGGCTCGGTGGAGGCCGTCCGCCGGGCCGCCCAGGTGTCGGGCGGAGACGCGCACCCCATCTACGCGCCGATGCTGCTGCCGGACGCGGCCACCGCGGCGGCGCTGCGCCACCAGACCGGGATCGCCCGGGCCTTCGAGTACTTCGACAAGGTCACGGTCGCCTGCGTCTCCATCGGCTCCTGGGAGCCGGGCATCTCGACCGTGCACGACATGCTCAGCGACGAGGAGCGCGCGCACTACGCCTCGCTCGGGGTCGCCGCCGAGATGTCGGCACACCTCTTCGACGCCGAGGGGCGCCGGGTCGGGCGGGACCTGGGGGAGCGGTGCATCACGGTCAAGGCCGACCAGCTGCGCCGTATCCCGGAGGTCGTGGCCATCGCGGGCGGGCAGCGCAAGGCCGCCGCGATCGACGCGGTCCTGCGCTCCGGGCTGGTCACCAGTCTGGTGACCGACACCTCGGCCGCCGACTACCTGATGACGGCGGGCCCGACCCCGAAGCCGGCCCTCAGCCGGCAGGACCCCGACGGGGTCTGACGCTCGGCCTCGGGACCTCGACGGAGTCCGGTGGCGGGTCGCGCCGGGGTCGTCGCGGGACGGCCGTGGCAGCATCGTCCGCATGCTGCCACGGTTCGTCCCCCGTGCTCTCGCCGGGGTGCTGGTCTGTCTCGCCGTCCTCCTGACGGGGTGCTCCGGCGCCTCCCCGGCCTCGCCGAGTACGGGCACGAGTACGCCGACGCCGCCCGCACCGGCCGCGTCCACCCCGGCCTGGGCCGCCGGCACGGCCACCGTCCAGGAGCCCCGGCTCCCGGCCGAAGCCCGCAGGACACTGGCCCTCATCGACAGGGGCGGCCCCTTCCCCTACGCCAAGGACGGGACCGTCTTCGGGAACTTCGAGGGACGTCTGCCGAAGCACCGGCGCGGCTACTACCACGAGTACACCGTGCCGACCCCCGGCTCGCACGACCGCGGGGCCCGGCGCATCGTCACCGGTCAGGGCGGGGAGTTCTACTACACCGATGATCACTACGAGTCGTTCCGGGCGGTATTGAGATGAGCGAGGACCTGACCGGCCGCATCGTGGTCGCACTCGACCTCGACGGCGTCACGGACAAGGCCGGCCTGATGGACCGCGCCGCCCGGGCCCTGTCGCTGCCCGACTGGTTCGGCCGCAACTGGGACGCGCTGGCCGACTCCCTGTCCGACCCGTCCGTGTGGCCGGCGGAGGCCGAGGGCAGAGGGCTCCTGGTCGTCGTACGGGGCTGGGAGGGCTACGCCACGGAGCGGCCCCGGGAGTGGGAGACCGCCCGGGAGGTGTTCACGCAGGCCATGCGCGTGATGCCCTCGCTCACCGTCGCCCTCGCCCTTGGAGGAACCTCCTAGCTGATCGGCGAGGACCCTGGATGATCCGTCAGGGCATGACAGCGGCCCCGACATGGGACAATGAAGTACGTGCTCTTTCCCCCTGGCACACCTGTCAGGGGGTCGCCTCTGATCGACTGGGATGTGCAGCACGTGCGTTTCCTCAATGACATCCAGCCCGCGTACGACCTGACGTACGACGACGTGTTCATGGTGCCGAGCCGCTCCGCGGTCGGCTCGCGTCAGGGCGTGGACCTCGCCTCGCCGGACGGCACGGGCACCACCATCCCGCTCGTCGTCGCCAACATGACCGCCATCGCCGGCCGCCGCATGGCCGAGACGGTGGCCCGCCGGGGCGGCCTGGTGGTCATCCCGCAGGACATCCCGATCGACGTCGTCACCGACGTGATCTCCTGGGTGAAGAGCCGCCACCTGGTGCTGGACACCCCGATCGTGCTGGCCCCGCACCAGACCGTCGCCGACGCCCTGTCGCTGCTGCCCAAGCGCGCGCACAACGCCGGCGTGGTCGTGGACGAGAACAACCGGCCCGTCGGTGTCGTCACCGACGCCGACCTGTCCGGTGTGGACCGCTTCACCCAGCTCGAAGTGGTCATGTCCAAGGACCTGCTCCTGCTGGACGCCGACATCGACCCGCGTGAGGCCTTCAACACCCTCGACCACCACAACCGCCGCTACGCCCCGGCCGTCGACAAGGACGGCAAGCTCGTCGGCATCCTCACCCGCAAGGGCGCGCTGCGCGCCACGCTGTACACCCCGGCCGTGGACGCGAACGGCAGGCTGCGGATCGCCGCGGCCGTCGGCATCAACGGCGACGTGGCGGGCAAGGCCAAGCAGCTGCTCGACGCGGGCGTGGACACGCTCGTCATCGACACCGCGCACGGCCACCAGGAGTCGATGATCAACGCCATCAAGGTGGTGCGCGCCCTCGACCCGCGGGTGCCGATCGCCGCGGGCAACATCGTCTCCGCCGAGGGCGTCAAGGACCTGATCGACGCCGGCGCGGACATCGTCAAGGTCGGTGTCGGGCCGGGCGCCATGTGCACCACCCGCATGATGACCGGCGTGGGCCGCCCGCAGTTCTCCGCCGTCCTGGAGTGCGCCGCCGAGGCGAAGAAGTACGGCAAGCACGTCTGGGCCGACGGCGGTGTCCGCCACCCGCGCGACGTGGCCATGGCGCTCGCCGCGGGCGCGTCCAACGTGATGGTCGGTTCGTGGTTCGCGGGCACGTACGAGTCCCCGGGCGACCTCCAGCACGACGCCAACGGCCGCGCCTACAAGGAGTCGTTCGGCATGGCCTCCGCGCGTGCGGTGGCCAACCGCACGTCGGAGGAGTCGGCGTACGACCGCGCCCGCAAGGCGCTGTTCGAGGAGGGCATTTCCACCTCCCGCATGTTCCTCGACCCGGCCCGCCCGGGCGTCGAGGACCTGATCGACTCGATCATCGCGGGCGTCCGTTCCTCCTGCACCTACGCCGGTGCGGGCTCCCTTGAGGAGTTCGCCGAGAAGGCCATCGTCGGCATCCAGAGCGCGGCCGGCTACGCCGAGGGCAAGCCGCTGCACGCCAGCTGGAACTGACCCCGCTCCGCACCGACGGCCCCCGTCGTTCCCGCGTCCGGGAACGACGGGGGCCGTCGGCGTGTGCGGCGCCCGCCGAGGAAAAGGACGAGGAGCGGGCGAGGAGCCGGCGGGGACGGGCCCGGAGTCGGCGAGGTCGCCGCCGAGAAGCCGGCAGGCAAACCGACGGCGAACGGGACCCGTGGGACGGGTGTGCAACGGTCGACAGGTCGCGCGCAACGATTTGTCATTCCGCCCCGATGAACGCAATGATCATGCGGGGATGCGCAAGGTTGCTGCATTACGCCCGTGAAGGCCCGCCTCATAGGGTGCTGCGCTAGTACGTGGCGTGGCGGGGACCCCGCTCGGCGGGTTCCTGCCCTCGCAGGCTCCGCCGGTCCCCGCCCACGAGGGCCGGCGCTCTTGCCGGTCCGCCCCACAATCACCGGCAGCGATAAGGAGCCAACGCGTGCTCGACCAAGGCGCACCCCCGCACGACCAGATATCGGCCGCCCCCGCGTCCCCGGGCGTCGCCGCGCGCCTCATGCGTCGCAAGCCCGTGGAACGCCTGGTCGCGGAGGGCGGCCACGGCGAGGGAGGGCAGCTTCGGCGCTCCCTCGGGCTGTGGCAGCTGACCATGATCAGCATCGGTGCCACCCTCGGCACCGGCATCTTCGTCGTCCTCGGCGACGCCGTCCCCAAGGCCGGTCCCGCGGTCACCCTCGCCTTCGTCATCGCCGGTCTCACGGCGCTGTTCTCGGCCCTGTCGTACGCCGAACTGGCCGGCAGCATCCCCGTCGCCGGCTCCTCCTACTCGTATGCGTACGCAACGATGGGCGAACTGGTCGCCTGGGTCTGCGGCTGGTGTCTCGTGCTGGAGTACGGCGTCTCGGTGGCCGCGGTCGCCGTCGGCTGGGGCGAGTACCTGAACGAGCTGCTGGACGGCACCATCGGCGTCACCATCCCGGCCGCCCTGTCCTCCGCGCCGGGCGAGGGCGGCGTCATCAACCTGCCGGCCCTGATCGTCGTCCTGCTGGCGATGGTGTTCCTGCTCGGTGGCGCGCGGGAGTCCGCCCGCGCCAACACGATCATGGTCTGTGTGAAGATCGCCGCGCTGGTGCTGTTCTGCGCGATCGGCGTCATGGGCTTCAAGTCCGGCAACTACGCCGACTTCATGCCGCTCGGCATGACCGGGGTCAGCGCCGCCGGCGCCACGCTGTTCTTCTCGTACATCGGCTTCGACGCCGCCTCCACCGCAGGTGAGGAGGCGAAGGACCCCAAGCGGGACCTGCCGCGGGCGATCATGCTCTCGCTGATCATCGTGACCGCGCTGTACGTGCTCGTCGCGGCCGTCGCCGTCGGCGCCTGGAACTGGAAGAAGTTCGACGGCTCCGAGGCCGCCCTCGCCGGGATCATGAACGACGTCAGCGGTCAGACCTTCTGGGGCACGCTGCTGGCGCTGGGCGCGGTCATCTCCATCGCGAGCGTGGTCCTCACCGTCCTCTACGGCCAGACCCGCATTCTCTTCGCGATGGCCCGCGACGGCCTGGTGCCGAAGGCGCTCGGCAGGATCCACCCGAAGACCGGGGCGCCGCGCCTGAACACGGTGATCGTGTCCCTGTTCTGCGGTGCGCTCGCCGCCCTCATCCCGCTGGGCAAGCTCGTCGACGCCACCAGCATCGGCACGCTGTTCGCCTTCGGTCTGGTCAACATCGCGGTGATCGTGCTGCGGGTCAGGCGGCCGGAGCTGGAGCGCACGTTCAAGGTGCCGTTCGGCCCGGTCCTGCCGGTGCTGGGCTTCCTGTTCTGCGCGTACAACATGTTCAGTCTCGACACCATCACCTGGGTGGTCTTCGGATGCTGGATGGCCGCCGGGCTCGTGTTCTACTTCCTCTACGGCTATCGCCGTTCCCGTCTCGCGGCCGACGGCGCTCTCGCGGTGACGGCAGAGAAGTGACCGGACCGAAGAAGTGAACCACCCCCTGTGCTGAACGATCTCGACGAACGCATCGTGCACGCCCTCGCCGAGGACGCCCGCCGCTCCTACGCGGACATCGGGCAGATGGTCGGCCTGTCCGCGCCCGCGGTGAAGCGGCGCGTGGACCGGCTGCGGGCCACCGGAGCCATCACCGGATTCACCGTGCGGGTGGACCCTGCGGCGCTCGGCTGGGAGACCGAGGGGTTCATCGAGATCTACTGCCGGCGGAACACCTCGCCGGAGACGATCCAGCGGGGACTGGAGCGGTACCAGGAGGTCGTGGCCGCGTCCACCGTCACCGGGGACGCGGACGCGATCGCGCAGGTCTTCGCGTCCGACATGCGTCACTTCGAGCGGGTGCTGGAGCGGATCGCCGGGGAGCCGTTCGTGGAACGGACCAAGTCGGTGCTGGTGCTGTCGCCGCTGCTGCGCCGCTTCTCCTCCGGGGCGCCGGGGTAGGAGCGGACCACGGCCCGGGGCGCCTCGTCGTCACCGGGTGCGGGTCGGCGCCCCGAGGGGGCGCGGGGAACTGCGCGAGCACCCCGGACTACCCGCACCCGGCCGACGGCGAGGCGCCCCGAGCCCTTTTCCGCGCTCCTCCGGCCCCCCTCACCGGCCCACGCAACGAATCGCCGCCCAGCCGCCCCTCGGCGCAACAAACTTCGCACCGGCGCGCAACGGCTCCTTCTTGTCCGGCCGAGCGCGCCGAACGTACCTTCTTTCTGGCCCCCGAACCCCCCTTTTTTTCCGGTGAGGATCACGCATGCGCACCGCCCTGCTCCAGAGCTCCGGCCGCCCCGGCTCGATCGCCGAGAACCTCAAGGTCCTCGACGAGGCCGCGGGCCGGGCCGCCGCCGCGGGCGCCGGGCTGCTGGCCGCGCCGGAGATGTTCCTCACCGGGTACGCGATCGGCGACGACATCGCCCGCCTCGCCGAGCCCGCCGACGGTGACTCCGCCGACGCGATCGCCGAGATCGCCACCCGGCACGGCCTCGCGCTCGCCTACGGCTACCCCGAGCGCGACGGCGACGCCGTCTTCAACTCCGCCCAGCTCGTCTCCGCCGACGGCACCCGGCTCGCGAACTACCGCAAGACCCACCTCTTCGGCTGCTTCGAGCGCGACCACTTCACACCGGGCGAGCAGCAGGTCGTGCAGGCCGAGCTGAACGGCCTCACCGTGGGCCTGCTGATCTGCTACGACGTCGAGTTCCCGGAGAACGTCCGCGCCCACGCCCTGGCCGGCACCGACCTCCTGGTCGTGCCGACCGCGCAGATGCACCCCTTCCAGTTCGTCGCCGAGTCGATGATCCCGGTGCGCGCCTTCGAGAACCAGATGTACGTCGCCTACGTCAACCGGGTCGGCCAGGAAGGCGAGTTCGAGTTCGTCGGCCTCTCCGTCCTCGCCGGTCCCGACGGCGTCGCCCGCACCCGCGCGGGCCGCGCCGAGGAGCTGGTGCTCGCCGACGCCGACCCCGCCTTCCTGGCCGCCTCCCGCGAGCACAACCCGTACCTGAAGGACCGCCGCCCCGGTCTGTACGGGTCCCTCGTCTGACACCCGAGCCTTCCCCCGAACCACCCGTGCAAGGAGTCCGTACCCCATGACGTCCACGGTGCCCAACGCCGTCGAGCACACCGACGAGCAGCAGCCGCCGATCACCATGTTCGGCCCGGACTTCCCCTACGCCTACGACGACTTCCTCGCCCACCCGGCGGGCCTCGGCCAGGTCCCGGCGACCGAGCACGGCACCGAGGTCGCGATCATCGGCGGCGGCCTGTCCGGCATCGTGGCCGCCTACGAGCTGATGAAGATGGGCCTCAAGCCCGTCGTCTACGAGGCCGACCAGATCGGTGGCCGGCTGCGCACGGTCGGTTTCGAGGGCTGCGACGACTCGCTGACCGCCGAGATGGGCGCCATGCGCTTCCCGCCGTCCTCCACCGCGCTCCAGCACTACATCGACCTGGTGGGCCTGGAGACCAGGCCCTTCCCGAACCCCCTGGCCGAGGCGACCCCGTCCACCGTGGTCGACCTCAAGGGCGAGTCGCACTACGCCGAGACGATCGACGACCTGCCCCAGGTGTACCGGGACGTCGCCGACGCCTGGAACAAGTGCCTGGAGGAGGGCGCCGACTTCTCCGACATGAACCGCGCGATGCGCGAGCGGGACGTCCCGCGCATCCGCGAGATCTGGGCGAAGCTGGTCGAGAAGCTGGACAACCAGACCTTCTACGGCTTCCTCTGCGACTCCGAGGCCTTCAAGTCCTTCCGGCACCGCGAGATCTTCGGCCAGGTCGGCTTCGGCACCGGCGGCTGGGACACCGACTTCCCGAACTCCATCCTGGAGATCCTCCGCGTCGTCTACACCGAGGCCGACGACCACCACCGCGGCATCGTCGGCGGCTCCCAGCAGCTGCCGCTGCGGCTGTGGGAGCGCGAGCCGGAGAAGATCGTCCACTGGGCGTACGGCACCTCGCTCGCCAAGCTGCACGAGGGCGGCAAGCCGCTGCCGGCCGTGACCCGGCTGCACCGCACCGCCGGCAACCGGATCACCGTGACGGACGCGAACGGCGACATCCGCACCTACCGGGCGGCGATCTTCACCGCCCAGTCCTGGATGCTGCTGTCCAAGATCGCCTGCGACGACTCGCTCTTCCCGATCGACCACTGGACCGCGATCGAGCGCACCCACTACATGGAGAGCTCCAAGCTCTTCGTGCCCGTGGACCGGCCGTTCTGGCTGGACAAGGACGAGCAGACCGGCCGGGACGTCATGTCGATGACGCTCACCGACCGCATGACCCGCGGCACCTACCTGCTGGACGACGGCCCGGACAAGCCCGCCGTCATCTGCCTGTCGTACACCTGGTGCGACGACAGCCTGAAGTGGCTGCCGCTGTCCGCGAACGAGCGGATGGAGGTCATGCTGAAGTCGCTCGGCGAGATCTACCCGAAGGTCGACATCAGGAAGCACATCATAGGCAACCCGGTGACCGTCTCCTGGGAGAACGAGCCCTACTTCATGGGCGCGTTCAAGGCCAACCTGCCCGGCCACTACCGCTACCAGCGGCGCCTGTTCACGCACTTCATGCAGGAGCGGCTGCCCGAGGACAAGCGGGGCATCTTCCTCGCCGGCGACGACATCTCCTGGACGGCCGGCTGGGCCGAGGGCGCCGTGCAGACCGCGCTGAACGCGGTCTGGGGCGTCATGCACCACTTCGGCGGCGAGACCGACGCGTCGAACCCGGGCCCGGGTGACGTCTACGACGAGATCGCGCCGGTGGAGCTTCCCGAGGACTGACCCGGGAGACGGACGAAAGGCGCGGGCGGCCGGCCACCAGACTCCGGCCGCCCGCGCCTTCTTCAACCCCCTTGAAAGCTCAGTCGGCCAGCGGTGTCAGCAGCATCCGGCCCGCGAACCCCACCGCCGCGTCGAGCCGTTCGGTGAACTCCTCGGCCACGTCGGCGCAGTGCCGCAGCGCCCACAGGGCCCGGGCCGCCGCCCAGGTCGCCTCCCGGGCCCGCTCCAGGCTCCAGGAGCCCAGCAGATGGGTGAGCGGGTCGGCGATCTGGAACAGGTCGGGGCCCGGCATCAGATCCTCGCGGATGCGCTCCTCCAGTGACACGAGGAGATCGCCCACGCGGTCGAACTCGTCCTCCAGATCGGCCGGTTCACAGCCGAGCGTGCGGCAGGCGTCGACCACGGCCAGGGCCAGGTCGTGCCCGATGTGGGCGTTGATGCCCGCCAGCGCGAACTGCAGTGGCCGTACCCCGGGGTGGCGGCGGAGCTGGAACAGGGGGCGCCAGCAGGCGGGCGGGCGGCGGTCCGCGGCGGCCGCGTCCACCGCGGCCAGATAGCGCTCGGCGAACCGCACGTCCAGCGCCGTCGCCGCGTGCGGGTCCGGGAACTCCCCGGCGTCCAGGCGCCGGTCGATCTCCTCGGTGACGGCGAGGTAGACCCGGTTGAACACGGCGACACCGTCCCGTGGGGGCAGGGCCGCGTCCAGCGCGCGCATCCGTGCGACGACGGCGTCGACGGGGGCGGTGAGGTGTTCCAGCTGCACCATGGGGGAAGGGTCCCAGCCCGGGGCCGGCCGGTGTGCCGACCGGCCCGGTGCTTCGCCGGAACGGGGGAACGCCGGGCTACGACTCGGCGCGCGGCGCCGCGTCCGTGTCCGCCTCCCTGTCGTAGGAGGACGTGCCCTCGTCCAGCAGCGGCTCCTGCTTCTTCAGGTGGGCTGGGGCGAAGGCGCGCAGCGCGTGGTAGCCGGTGATGACGACCAGCGTGCCGAGCGCGATGCCGCTGAGCGAGAAGGTGTCGGTGAACTTCATGCTGACGTTGCCGACGCCGATGATGATGCCCGCCGCGGCCGGGACCAGGTTCAGCGGGTTGCGCAGGTCCACCTTGGCGTTCAGCCAGATCTGGGCGCCGAGCAGGCCGATCATGCCGTAGAGGATGACGGTGATGCCGCCGAGCACCCCGCCCGGGATCGCGGCGACGACCGCGCCGAACTTGGGGCAGACGCCGAAGAGCAGCGCGAAGCCGGCGGCGGCCCAGTAGGCGGCGGTGGAGTAGACGCGGGTCGCGGCCATCACGCCGATGTTCTCGGAGTAGGTGGTGTTGGGCGGGCCGCCGACGGCCGTCGACAGCACGGAGGCGACGCCGTCCGCCGAGATCGCCGTACCGAGCTTGTCGTCCAGCGGGTCGCCGGTCATCTCGCCGACCGCCTTGACGTGGCCCGCGTTCTCCGCGACCAGCGCGATGACGACCGGCAGCGCGACCAGGACCGCCGACCACTGGAAGGACGGGCCGTGGAAGGACGGCAGACCGATCCAGTCGGCCTTGGAGACGCCGGAGAGGTCCAGGCGCCAGTGGTCGGTGAGCTTGCCGCTCGCGTCCACCGAGTGGATCCTGCCGAAGACCCGGTCGGACGCCCAGGACAGGCCGTACCCGAACACGAGGCCCAGGAAGATGGCGACGCGGGACCAGAAACCGCGCAGACAGACGACCGCCAGACCGGTGAAGAGCATCACCAGCAGGGCCGTCCACTGGTCCTGCGGCCAGTAGGTGGACGCGGTCACCGGGGCCAGGTTGAAGCCGATCAGCATGACGACCGCGCCGGTGACGATCGGCGGCATCGCGGCATGGATGATCCGCGCCCCGAAGCGCTGCACCGCGAGGCCGACCAGGAACAGCACGACACCGACCACGAGGACCGCGCCGGTCACGGTCGCGCTCGTACCGCCCTGGGCGCGGATGACGGCGGCCACGCCCACGAAGGAAAGGGAGCAGCCGAGGTAGCTCGGCACCCGGCCGCGGGTGGCGAGCAGGAAGATCATGGTCGCCACGCCCGACATCATGATCGCCAGGTTGGGGTCGAGGCCCATGAGCACGGGGGCCACGAACGAGGCGCCGAACATCGCGACCACGTGCTGGGCGCCCAGGCCCACGGTGCGGGGCCAGGACAGCCGTTCGTCGGGGCGTACCACCGCTCCGGGCGCGGGCGTGCGCCCGTCACCGTGCAGCTTCCAGCGCACGCCGAGATCCATGAGGGGTTTCGCTTTCTCTGTACGTGAAGAGGGTCCGAACCATTGTCAGGGGTACCTGGCGGCTCTACGCTCACACGGTCCTACTCATGAACTGCGTTCACATACCTGATCGAGGTCTGATCGGGTCGAGCGAAGATCGGAGTGCCTGAATGAGTGGAAGACCCCGTGCGGCCGCGCTCCTCGCCGCCGTGGTGGCCTTCGGAGCCCTCCTCGTCCCCTCCGCCCACGCGGCACCGGCCCCGGCCAAGGCGGCCCCGCGGACCGCGGTCCTCGACGGCGCCCGCCTCCAGCAGACCCGGGCCCGCCTACCCCACGACCCCCGGCTCCGGCGCGCCCTCGCGGACCTGACCACCCGCGCCGACGCCTGGCTGGACCAGGGCCCCTGGACGGTAGTCGACAAGCCGAGGCCCGCCCCCGGCGGCGACGTCCACGACTACCTGAGCCAGGCCCCCTACTGGTGGCCCACGACCGCCCCCACCGCCGACAACCCCTGGGGCTGCCCGTACGTCCAGCGCGACGGCCAGCGCAATCCGGAGGTCGACAGCGGGACCGACCGGCAGGACGTGGAGAAGGTCTTCGACGCGACGTACGACCTCTCGCTCGCCTGGTACTACACCGGCGAGCGGAGCTACGCCGAGAAGGCCGGGCAGATCCTGCGCACCTGGTTCCTCGACCCGGCCACCCGGATGAACCCCGACCTGGACCACGCCCAGTTCATCCCGTGCAAGTACGACGGCCGGGCCATCGGCATCATCGACTTCTCGCAGTCCTACACCAGCGTCCTGGACGCGCAGGCGATCCTCGCCACCGGCGCACCCGGCTGGACGGCCGCCGACCGCGCCGCGATGACCCGGTGGAACGAGGACTTCCGCGACTGGCTGAAGAACAGCGAGTTCGGCCGGCAGGAGGGCGCCGCCGCCAACAACCACGGCACCTTCTACGACATGCAGCTCGCCGCTCTCGCCTACGCCACCGGCGACACCGCGCTCGCCCGGCGGACCGTGCTCGACGCGCGCGCGAAGCGCATCGACCCGCAGATCGCGGCCGACGGCAGCCAGCCCCAGGAACTCACCCGCACCCGGAGCTGGCACTACTCGACCTTCGACCTGGTCGCCTACACCCGGCTCGCGGCCATCGGCCGGCACGTCGGCGTGAACCTGTGGGGCTACGCCGGGCCGGACGGGCAGAGCCTCTCCAAGGCGGTCGACTATCTGCTGCCCGCGGCGACCGGCGCCACCGCCTGGCCGCACCCCGAGCTGGAGTTCCACCGCTACGCGGCGACCGACGTGGTGCACGCGGCGGCCGACGCCGGTGACCCACTGGCCAAGGCGGCCGTGCCGAAGCTGGAGGCGCCGCCCGGGGGAGACCTCTGGGCGCTGCGGCCCGCCGCCGAGCAGCTCGACTCCATCGCGGGCTGACCCCCCGGCTGACACGGGGCTTCCCTGCCAGGCTCCTGAGCGGTCGCTTAGTATGGTGGTGTACGGGGGTGTCGCCACCCCAACAGCGCTGCTCAGGAGCCCTTCCCGTGACCGCCGAAGCCCCGACCGCCCCCGCCGTCTCCCACGGCCGGCTGATCCCCGTCACCGTCCACTTCGACGACCTCGACGCGCTCGGGCTGCTGCACAACGCCCGCTACCCGCTCATGGTCGAGCGCGCCTGGACCGAGCTGTGGCACGAGCACGGCGTCCGCTTCGACGGCGACTGGGCGGCGGCCGGCGACGCCTGCAACGCGGTCCGCGAACTGCGCATCAGCTACGAGGCGCCGGTCACCCGGCCCGGCACCTACGCCGTCCACCTCTGGCTGGAACGGCTCGGCACCACCGGCCTCACCTACGGCTTCCGGTTCTGCTCGGCCGACGGCACCGAGACCTACGCCCGGGGCACCCGGGTGCTGGTCCGGCTGGACGCGGCGACCATGCGCCCCGCGCCCTGGAGCGAGACCTTCAGGGCCGCGGGTCGGGAACTGCTGCGGCCTGCCGGCTGACCTCGCCGCCGCCGCGCTCGGCGGTGCGCAGCACGCCCGCGAACGCCGCGAGCCCGCACGCCAGCACCGTCACCACCACGAAGGACACCATCAGGCTGGTCGCCTGGGCCACCCCGCCGATCAGGCTCGGCGCGACCAGCCCCGAGGTGTAGGTGATGGTCGCCACGCCCGCGATGGCCTGGCTGGGGTTCGGGCCCGCGTGCCCGGCCGCCGCGAAGCACAGCGGTACGACCACCGCGATGCCGAGCCCCATCAGCGCGAACCCGGCCATCGCCACCGCCGGATGCCCGGCGAGCACGATCAGCAGCCCGCCCAGCACGGCCAGGACACCTCCGGCCCGCACCGTGCGGACCGCGCCGAAGCGGTTCACCACCGCGTCCCCGGCGATCCGGGCCACCGCCATGGTCAGCATGAAGCCGGTCGTGGACGCCGCCGCCAGCCCGGCCGAACTGTCCAGCCGGTCCCGCAGGAACACCGCCGACCAGTCCAGGCTCGCGCCCTCCGCGAACACCGCGCAGAAGCCGACCGCGCCGATCAGCAGCGCGGAGCGCGGCGGCAGCGCGAACCGCGGCGGCGGTTCCTCGTCCTCGGCGGGCTGGAGGTCCAGCACCCAGGTGCAGGCCACCAGACCGAGCACGGTGAGGACGGCCGACGCCAGGGCGAAGTGCACGCGCGCGTCGGCGCCGAGATGCGCGGCGAGGGTGCCGGCCGCCGAGCCGATCAGGGCGCCCGCGCTCCACATGCCGTGCAGCCCCGACATGATCGACTTGTGGAGCCGCCGCTCGACCTCCACACCGAGCGCGTTCATCGCGACATCGGCCATGCCCGCGCTCGCCCCGTAGACGAACATCGCCAGGCACAAGGTGACCAGGTTCGGCGCGATCGACGGCAGGATCAGGGACAGCGTCCACAGCGCCAGCAGCCCGCGCAGGGCCGTACGGCTGCCGAAACGATGGGTGATCCCGCCCGCCAGCGGCATCGCGCACGAGGCACCGAGCGCGGTGAAGGCCAGGGCGAACCCCAACTGGCCCGCGCCGAGCGAGGTGTGGTCCTGGACCCACGGCACGCGCGTCGCGAACGAGCCGGTCACGGCGCCGTGCACGGCGAAGACGGCCGCCACGGCGTACCGGGCGCGCCTGACCTCGTCGCCCGCACGCGTCACGTCACTCATGATCCTGTCCCCTCCCCGGGAGTGCCCGGCCCCGTCGGCGCCGCTCCGGCTGCGACGCGCCGTAAACTATCAGGAACCCTGCCTGATAGATAGCGATTACCAGCCTGGTCCTGCCTCGGCGATCTGGGAGGATTCCCGTCATGCCCGCATCACCCAGCACCGCCCGGGCCATCAACGACCGGCTGGCCCTGCGGCTGTTGCAGCAGGAAGGCCCGCTCACGGCAGGGCAGTTGAAGCAGTTGACCGGACTGTCCCGGCCCACGGTCGCCGACCTGGTCGACCGGCTCACCGCGTCCGGGCTGATCACCGTGGTCGGCGAGTCCGGGGAACAGCGCCGGGGCCCCAACGCCCGGCTCTACGGCATCGTCGCCGACCGCGCCCATCTCGCCGCGCTCGACGTCCGCACCGAGGGCGTCTTCGTCCTCGTCTCCGACCTGGTCGGGCGGGTGCTCGCCGAGGCGTCCGTGCCGATCGACCCCGACGCCGGAACGGGCCCCGCCGTGGAGCAGGCGGTGGCGGCGGTGGAGAGCGCCGCGAAGGAGGCCGGCGCCATGGGGGCGCCCTCGCGCGAGGACGTCCGGGCATGGGGGAGGCTGCACACCGTCGGCATCGGCGCGCCGGGCCTCATCGACCCGGCCACCGGGGACCTCCGCGACTCGGCCGGGCTGCCCGCCTGGCACCGCAGCCTGGCCGCCACCCTCCAGGACCGGCTGCCCGGCGCGCGGGTCACCGTCGAGAACGAGACCAACCTGGCCGCCCTGGCCGAACAGCGCGAGGGCGCCGCGCGCGACCGGGACACCTTCGTCCTGCTCTGGCTCGGCCACGGCGTCGGCGCCGCGGTCGTCCTGGACGGCACCCTGCGCCGCGGGGCCTCCGGCGGCACCGGCGAGATCGGCTTCCTGCCGGTCCCGGGAACCGCGACGCTGCCCTCGGTGACCGACTGCGCCGGCGGCTTCCACTCCCTCACCGGCGCGGCGGCGGTCGCCTCCCTGGCAGCCGAGTGCGGCCTCCCGACCCCTGCGACACCGGACGGCCCGGGGGCGGCCGAGGCGGTGCGGGCCGCCGTGGCGGAGGTGCTGGAGACGGCGGGGGAGGCGGTGCCGGTGGAGGCGCCCATGGCGGCGGAGGCCGTGACCGTGGCGGGGCCGGGAGCGGTGGGGCCGGCGGCGCGGCCGGGCGGGGCCTGCGCGGAGGCGGGTGCGGACTCGGGTCCTGGCACCGTGTCGGCCCCGGGGGAGGCGGGGCCCTCGGTGCGGGCTTCGGGCGTCGATCCCGGCCGCGATTCCGCGTCGATGCCGGCTACGGCGGCGAAGGGGCATGTCGGATGCGGGGCGGCCCAACAGCCGGAGTCGGGCGGCGCGCCCCCGGTGGCCCCGCCGGGTGAGCTTCCCGCCGCCCGCTTCCTTCGCATCCTCGCCGACCGGGTCGCCGTCGGTGCCGCCTCCGTGGTGGCCGTTCTGGACCCCGGCTGCGTCGTGCTCGGCGGGGAGGTCGGCCAGGCCGGGGGAGCGGTGCTCGCCGGGCTGGTGGAGGAGCGGCTGCGCCGGATGTCGCCGCTGGTCACCGAGGTGCGGGCGAGCAGCCTCGGCGGGACGGCCGTGCTGCGCGGCGCGCTCCTCACGGCGAGGGAGCGGGCGCAGGACGAACTGTTCGCGCCACCGGAGCGCCCGGGCGGCTGACACGCCACCGGAGCGCCCACGACCCCGGAGCGGGCGGCTCTTCGACGTGGCTCGGCTCAGGCACCTGACCCACGGCGGTGCCTCCCGCCGCCCCGGCCGTCCGAACGCCTACGCCCGTACGGCCTCGGCCACGGGCGCGACGGCGAACGCGTCGTGCTCGCGCGGCACCGGTGACGAAGCGCCAGGCCGGACTCATGTCCGCCGGTAGATCGTGGAGTTGGTCCTCGGAGGGGTCGTCCCGTGACGGCCCGGCGGCGGGCAAGGGCCGTCGTCACCGCCGCCGGGCCCGTCCGCACCCTAAAAGGACTAGACCAGTACGGTCAATGGTCCGGACCGAGGCCAATGCTCTTTCCGTACCGGCCAGTTGGCGCGGCCGGCCGCGTGGCGCGAAGGCGACGACACAGGCTGTGAGCGACCCCACACCCGTCACCCGCCTGGACGCGTACCGGGCGTGGCACACTGGCCCTGTACCAGAAGCAGCGCACTCCGGGGTCGGTGAAACTCCGAACCGGCGGTTACAGTCCGCGACCCGGTCGCTTCCAGCGGCCGGTTGACCAGGTGAAATTCCTGGACCGACGGTTAAAGTCCGGATGGGAGGCAGTGCGCGGCGGGCGGGCATGCGTCTTCCGTGTGCGCGCCGCCGTACGTGTGACGGGTCCGTGCGCGGACGTGTCCCTTTCGGCGACGCCCCCGGTGTGTGCTCATCCGTACCTTGCTGTCGTCATCGACAGGCCCCGGAGTCCGTGCCCGAAGAGGCAGGAGGACCCGGGAAGTGTTCACCGGAATCGTCGAAGAACTGGGTGAAGTCACCGCCGTCGAGAACCTCGGCGACTCCTCCCGCTTCCGGCTCCGCGGCCCCGTCGTGACCGAGGGTGCACGCCACGGCGACTCCATCGCCGTCAACGGGGTCTGTCTCACGGTCGTCGAGCACGAGGGCGACGAGTTCACCGCCGACGTCATGGCCGAGACCCTGAAGCGCTCCAGCCTGGGCGCGCTCACCGTCGGCTCCCGCGTCAACCTGGAGCGCCCCACCGCCGTCGGCGCCCGCCTCGGCGGACACATCGTGCAGGGACACGTGGACGGCACCGGCCAGGTCCTGGCCCGCACGCCCTCCGAGCACTGGGAGATCGTGAAGATCTCCCTCCCCGCGGACCTCTCCCGCTACGTCGTGGAGAAGGGCTCCATCACCGTCGACGGCATCAGCCTCACCGTGGTCGAGGCCGGCCCCGACCACTTCACCGTCAGCCTCATCCCGACCACCCTCGCCCTCACCACGCTCGGCGTGAAGCAGCCCGGCGACCCGGTCAACCTCGAAGTGGACGTCATCGCCAAGTACGTGGAGCGGCTGCTCGCGGCCGGACAGGGGACCGGCAAGTGAACTGGATGAACTCCGAGGCGTTCACCCTCTTCGGCCAGCACATCATCTGGTCCGACATGATCGGCAACATCCTGGGCCTCATCACCCTCGCCCTCGGCTGGCGCCGCTCCCTGTGGACCTGGCCCGTGCAGTTCCTGTCCGGTCTCGTCCTCTTCGCCGCCTTCTACGGCCACCTGACCGGCAGCGCCGGCAAGCAGGTCGTCGTCATGGCCGTCGCGCTGTACGGCTGGTGGCAGTGGCAGCGCACCAAGGACCGGTCCGACGACGGCCACATCGCCCCGCGCTTCGCCACCTGGCGGGAGCGCGCGGCCATGCTCGCCGCGGCCGCCGCCGGCACGGTCGCCGTCGCCCTGCTCTTCACGGCCTACCCGAAGCTGTCCTGGGACCCCTGGCCCGACGCCTACATCTTCGTCGGCACCGTCGTCGCGATGTACGCCCAGGCCAAGGGCATGGTCGAGTTCTGGATCGCCTGGCTGCTCGTCGACCTCGTCGGCGTCCCCCTCAACTTCGCCAACGGCTACGCCTTCTCCGGCTTCGTCTACGTCATCTACGGCGCACTCGTCCTGTGGGGCATGCGCGACTGGTGGCTGCGCTCCCGCCGGGGCCCGCAGCCCGCACTGGAAGGAGCCCCGGCATGACCTCCGCACCGCTGCTGTACGGCACCGACGACATCGAGAACTTCGCCCTCGACCCGGTCGAGCAGGCCATCGCCGACATCGCGGCGGGCCGCCCGGTGGTCGTCGTGGACGACGAGGACCGGGAGAACGAGGGCGACCTCGTCATCGCCGCCGAGAAGGCGACCCCCGAGATCGTCGCCTTCATGATGAGCGAGTGCCGGGGCCTGATCTGCGCCCCCATGGAGGGGGAGGAACTGGACCGGCTGCGACTGCCGCAGATGGTCCAGGACAACACCGAGTCGATGAAGACCGCGTTCACCATCTCGGTGGACGCCTCCGCCGCCCACGGCGTGAGCACCGGCATCTCGGCCGCCGACCGCGCGACGACGCTCCAGCTCCTCGCGAGCGGCACGGCGCAGCCCACCGACCTCGTCCGCCCCGGCCATGTCTTCCCGCTGCGCGCCCGGCCCGGAGGGGTCCTCGTGCGCAACGGCCACACCGAGGCCGCCGTCGACCTCGCCCGGCTCGCGGGGCTCCGCCCGGCCGGCGCCATCGTGGAGATCGCCGGTGAGGACGGCCGGATGCTCCGGCTCCCCGAACTGATCCCGTTCGCCCGCAAGCACGGCCTGACGATCATCTCCATCGCGGACCTGATCGCCTACCGCCGCAGCAGCGAGCCAACCGTCCGCCGCGAGGCCGAGACCCGCCTGCCCACCCGGCACGGCACCTTCACCGCCTACGGCTACCGGTCCACCGTCGACGGCGTCGAACACGTCGCCCTCGTCCACGGCGAGATCGGCGACGGCGAGGACGTCCTCGTCCGCGTCCACTCCGAATGCCTCACCGGCGACGTCTTCGGCTCGCTGCGCTGCGACTGCGGCCCCCAGCTCGACGCCGCCCTGGAACGCATCCAGGCCGAGGGCCGGGGCGTCGTCGTCTATCTGCGCGGACACGAGGGACGCGGCATCGGTCTGCTGTCCAAGCTGCGCGCCTACGAACTCCAGGAGCAGGGCCGCGACACCCTGGACGCCAACCTCGAATTGGGCCTGCCCGCCGACGCCCGCGACTACGGCGCCGGCGCGCAGATCCTCGCCGACCTCGGCGTGCGCGGCGTCCGGCTGATGACCAACAACCCCGACAAGACCGAGGCGCTGCTGCGCCACGGCCTGAAGGTCACCGGCCGGGAGTCCATGCCCGTCCAGGCCGGCGAGCACAACCTCCGGTACCTGCGCACCAAGCGGGACCGGATGGGGCACGACCTGCCCTGGCTCGACACGCCCGCCGTGTCGGCCTCCACGGCCGCGTCCGCGGCCACCTGCGGCAACCAGTAAGCACGAAAGCACTGAGGAGAGACGTGAGCGGCAAGGGTGCACCGGAACTGTCCGTACGCAATGTGAGCGACCTCCGGGTCGCCGTCATCGCGGCGCAGTGGCACGAGCAGGTGATGGACGGTCTGGTGAACGGCGCCCTGCGCGCCCTGCGTGAGCTGGGGATCGACGAGCCGACCCTGATCCGGGTCCCCGGCAGCTTCGAGCTGCCGGTCGCCGCCAAGGTCCTCGCGGGCCGTGGCTACGACGCCGTGGTCGCCCTCGGCGTCGTCATCCGGGGCGGCACCCCCCACTTCGACTACGTGTGCCAGGGCGTCACGCAGGGCCTCACCCAGGTGTCCGTAGAGACCGGCGTCCCCGTCGGCTTCGGCGTGCTCACCTGCGACACCGAGGAGCAGGCCCTGGACCGGGCCGGCCTGGAGGGCTCGAACGAGGACAAGGGCCACGAGGCGGTGACCGCCGCCGTCGCGACCGCGGCCACGCTCCGCTCAGTATCCGAACCCTGGCACTGAGGAGCGGGGCCGACCGCGTAGGGTGGGCAGCACCATGTCCAAGAAGACGTTCGAGGAGCTCTTCACCGAGCTCCAGCAGAAGGCCGCCCACGGCGATCCCGCCACCTCCCGTACCGCGGAGCTGGTCGGCAAGGGTGTCCACGCCATCGGCAAGAAGGTCGTCGAGGAGGCCGCCGAGGTCTGGATGGCCGCCGAGTACGAGGGCAAGGAGGCGGCGGCCGAGGAGATCTCGCAGCTGCTGTACCACGTCCAGGTGATGATGGTCGCCCGCGGGATCTCCCTGGACGACGTCTACGCCCACCTGTAAGCCGCCCGCCGCACACAGCCGTAGAAAACCCCGTCACGCAAAGGAAGCCGACCTCATGCTGCGCATCGCCGTCCCCAACAAGGGTTCACTGTCCGGCCCTGCGGCGGAGATGCTGCATGAGGCCGGCTACCAGCAGCGCCGTGAGTCCAAGGAACTGCGCATCGTCGACCCGGAGAACGAGGTCGAGTTCTTCTACCTCCGCCCCCGCGACATCGCGATCTACGTCTCCTCCGGACGCCTCGACATCGGCATCACCGGTCGTGACCTGCTGATCGACTCCGGCGCCGACGCCGAGGAGATCCTGCCGCTCGGCTTCGCCCGCTCCACCTTCCGCTTCGCCGCCAAGCCCGGCACGGCGAGCGGCATCGAGGACCTCAAGGGCAAGACGGTCGCCACCTCCTACGAGGGCATCGTCGACAAGCACCTCGCGGACCGCGGGATCGACGCCTCCGTCGTCCACCTGGACGGCGCCGTGGAGACCGCGATCGAACTGGGCGTCGCCGAGGTCATCGCCGACGTCGTGGAGACCGGCACCAGCCTGCGCAACGCGGGCCTGGAGGTCTTCGGCGAGCCGATCATGAAGTCCGAGGCGATCGTCATCCGCCGCACCGGCGCCGACGCCGAGGAGCCGAAGGTCCAGCAGTTCCTGCGCCGCCTCCAGGGCGTCCTGGTGGCCCGCACGTACGTGATGATGGACTACGACTGCCGGGTCGAGCAGCTCGAGAAGGCCGTCGCGCTCACCCCCGGCCTGGAGTCCCCGACCGTCTCCCCGCTGCACAACGAGGGCTGGGTCGCCGTACGCGCCATGGTCCCCGCCAAGGAGGCCCAGCGGATCATGGACGACCTCTACGCCATCGGCGCCCGCGCCATCCTGACCACGGCCATCCACGCCTGCCGCCTGTAAGAGGTACGCCCGAGATGTCGGACCTGCCCCCTCTTCCCCGCCTCCCCGTCACCTTCCGGCCGGGGCACACGCGGGCCATCCTGCTCACCGCCGGGGTCGTGATCTTCCTCGTGATAAGCGGGGTCGCGATGCTGCTGGAACACCTCGGCCCGGGCTCGAAGCTCAGTTTCGTCGTCACCGGCGCGCTGATCTTCTGGGTCCTGGCCCAGTTGGCCCGGGTGAAGGTGGTCGCCGACGAGGCCGGCGTCACCGTCGTCAACATCGTCGGCAAGCGCCGCCTGGCCTGGGAGGAGATCCTCCGGGTGAACCTCCGGCCGGGTGACCCCTGGGTGTTCCTCGACCTCAGCGACGGCACCAGCCTGCCCGCGCTCGGCATCCAGCCGGGCATCGCCAAGCAGCGGGCCATCGCCGACGCCAAGGCCCTGCGCGCGCTCGCCGAGGCCCACTCGGCGCCGTCCGCCCTGCCGCACGAGCCCAGATCTTGATTAATCTGGAGGGCGGAGGCCGTTTCGCTGCGCCTCCGCCCCTGCGTGCCGCCCGGTGCACAGGGGTTCCTGCTACCCGAGGAGTGACTCCCTCCGGCGATGGACGGATCGTCCTGTAGTACCTGCGCCACCCCTGCCCGACTCAGCGGGAAGGCGGTGGCAGCGTGACCATCTCCCTGCTGCTCCTCGGAGCTGCGTTCCTGCTGATTCTCGCCAACGGCTTCTTCGTGGCGGCCGAGTTCGGCCTGGTGACGGTCGAGCGACCGGAGGCCGAGAAGGCCGCCGCCGACGGCGACGCCCGCGCCCGTACGGTCGTGGAGTCGCTGAAGGAGCTGTCCTTCCAGCTCTCCGGCACCCAGCTCGGCATCACCATCACCTCCCTGGTCGTCGGCATGCTCGCCGAACCGGCCCTGGCCGAGCTGCTGCGCGGCCCGTTCGCCGCGCTCGGCATCCCCGACGGTGCCGCCTCCGGCGTCGCCGTGGTCGTCGGCATGCTGCTGGCCTCCGCGATCCAGATGGTGATCGGCGAACTCGTACCCAAGAACTGGGCGGTGTCCCGGCCGCTGCAGGTCGCGCGCTTCGTCGCCGGCCCCCAGCACCGCTTCGCCCGCCTGTTCCGTCCGGTGATCTCGGCGCTGAACACGGTCGCCAACCGGCTGGTCCGCGCCCTCGGCGTCGAACCCGCCGACGAGCTGGCCTCCGCCCGCACCCCCGGCGAACTGGTCTCCCTGGCCCGGCACTCCGCCCAGGCCGGCGCCCTGGAGCAGGACACGGCCGACCTGTTCGTCCGCACCCTGTCCCTGGGCGAGCTGACCGCCCAGCACGTCATGACGCCGCGCGTGAAGGTGAGCGCGCTGCAGGACTCGGCCACCGCCGAGGACGTCGTCAACCTCACCCGGGCCACCGGTCTGTCCCGCTTCCCCGTCTACCGGGAGAAGATCGACGAGATCGTCGGCATGGCCCACCTCAAGGACGCCCTGGCGGTTCCCGTGCACGACCGGCTGCGCACGCCGGTCAGCCGGATCGCCCGCAAGGCGCTCCTCGTCCCCGAGACCCTGCCGGTCCAGCCCCTGCTCGCGCGGCTGCGCAGCGAGCAGCCCATCGCGGTCGTCGTGGACGAGTACGGCGGCACGGCCGGCGTGGTCACCCTGGAGGACATCGTCGAGGAACTGGTCGGCGAGGTCCGCGACGAGCACGACGCCAAGGACGTGCCCGAGCTGGCCCCCGCCCCGCCCGAGGACGGCAGGCCCGCCTGGGACGTGGACGGCAGTTGCCGCGTCGACATCCTGCAGCGCATAGGCCTCGATGTCCCCGAAGGACCGTACGAGACCGTCGCCGGCCTGGTCGCCGACCTGCTCGGCCGGATTCCGGCCCCCGGCGACCGGGCCGAACTGCCCGGCTGGCGGCTCTCGGTCCGCCAGGTCGGCCACTACCGCGCCGAACGGGTCCGCCTGGTCAGGACGGTCCCTGCGGTGAACGTGGTGGAGGCCGCCCGATGAGCGTCCTCCAACTGGTCTTCGCTGCGCTGCTCGTGCTCGCCAACGGTTTCTTCGTCGGCGCCGAGTTCGCGCTCGTCTCCGTCCGCCGCAGCCAGATCGAACCGCTCGGCACCGCCCGGGCCCGGCAGGTGCTGTACGGCCTCGAACACCTCCCGCAGATGATGGCCGCCGCCCAGTTCGGCATCACCGTCTGCTCGCTGACGCTCGGCGCGGTCGCCGAGCCGACGGTGGCGCACCTGCTGGAGCCGGTGTTCGAGTGGATCCACCTCCCGCACGGCATGATCCACCCCCTGGGCTACGTCATCGCGCTGGCGGCGGTGGTCTTCTTCCACCTGGTCATCGGCGAGATGGTCCCGAAGAACCTCGCCATGGCCGCCCCGGAGAAGGCCGCGCTGTGGCTCAGCCCGGGCCTGGTCTGGTTCGCCCGCCTCTGCAAGCCGATCACGGTGTCCCTCGGCGCCTGCGCCCAGGGCATCCTGCGGCTGTTCCGGGTCGAGCCGAAGGACGAGGTGGAGGCGGTCGTCACCACCGAGCAGCTCAACCGGCTCCTGGAGGACTCCGGCCAGGCCGGCCTCCTCGACCCGGAGGAGCAGGAGCGCCTGGAGGACGCCCTGGAGCTGGGCTCGCGCCCGGTGACGGACGTCCTGCTGCGCCGGGAGACCCTGGTCACGGTGACCCCGGCGGTCACCCCGGGCGAGATCGTGGAGCTGACCGCCCGCACGGGCTACTCCCGCTTCCCGGTCGAGGCCGGCGCGAAGGGCCCGTTCATGGGGTACGTGCACGTGAAGGACGTCCTGGATCTGGAGGAGTCCGACCGGGCCGTGCCGCAGCACGTGTGGCGCCCGATGGCCACGCTCCGCGCCGAGCTGCCGCTGGACGACGCGTTGACGGTCATGCGCCGGGCGGCCACGCACCTGGCCCAGGTGGCGGACGCCACCGGCAAGGTGCTGGGGCTGGTGGCCCTGGAGGACGTGCTGGAGCTGCTGGTGGGCGAGGTCCGGGACCCGGCGCACCGGGAGATGCCGGAGCCGCGGGTGAGCGGGGAGCCGGAGGGAGCGCTCGCCGGATAGCCCGGATGGTGACGGGGAGCCGCGCGACTGCCCGCCGGTGGCGTGCCGGTCGCGCGGTTCCCCGCGTCCCTTCGGGGCGCTTCACATACCCGGCGGATCCTGGGGCCCCCGCCCCGACAGCACCTCGCCGTAGGCCTGCATGAGGTCCGGCAGCCGGAGCGTCGCCAGGTCGTCCCGCGTGAGCGAACCGGCGTACGTCGACAACCGCAGGTCCCGGTACGCGCAGCTCTTCTCGTACAGCGTCCGCAGGAACCGGCCGTTGCCCAATTCGTCGATCCACCCTTGATCGACCACGTGCCCGGCGATGGACCGCAGCTCGTCCAGCGCCTCGTCGTCCCACAGGTCCCCGTTCTCCGCCGCGAGCACCTTGCCGATCTCGGTCAGCTCCAGCGGCCGGTAGGAGGGGAAGTCCACCCGGGTGGTGAAGCGGGAGGACAGCCCGGGGTTGGCGGCGAGCAGGCGGTCCATGCCCTCCGGGTAGCCGGCCAGGATCACCACCAGGTGGTCCCGGTTGTCCTCGGCCCGCTTCAGCAGCACCTGCAAGGCCTCGTCGCCGTACGCGTCCCCCTTGCCGTACCCGGAGTTGGACAGCGAGTAGGCCTCGTCCACGAACAGCACCCCGCCGATCGCGGAGTCGATCAGTTCGTTGGCCTTCACGGCCGTCTGCCCCAGGTACTCGCCGACCAGGTCGGCGCGCTGGGCCTCCACCAGGTGGTCCCCGCCCAGCAGCCCCAGCGCGTAGAACACCCGGCCGAGGATCCGCGCGACCGTGGTCTTGCCCGTGCCGGACGGGCCGGAGAAGACGAAGTGCCGTTTGGGCGGCTGGACCGGCAGCCCCTGACCGGCCCGCAGCCGCGCCATGTTCAACTGCGCCGACAGCGCCTTGACCTGGCGCTTGACCGGTTCGAGCCCCACCATGCGCTCCAGTTCGGCGAGCGCCTCCTCCAGTAACGCGGGGTCGGTGGGCCCGGCCGGGATCGGTACGGCGGACACCCCGGGCACCCCCGTCTTGGTCCGTACCGAGGGGTCGGCCACCGACGGCAGCGGCCCGGTCGGCAGATCGGGCTCCGGCAGCCGCAGGTCCCGGCCCTCCGTGCCGAACAGCGGATCGAACCCGTCCGGCCCGTCCACCGCGTCCTGCCCCGCGCCGGTCAGCGTGATCGCGGCGTAGTCGGCCGTCTCGTCGTACCCGTCGCCCTCGGAGATGGCGGCGAGCCGGGCGGAGGTGTCCATGAAGGCCGGGTCGACCCGGTGCACCGCGCGGTACAGGGGGAGCGCGGCGGCCGAGCGCCCCGTCCCCTCGTGCGCCCTCGCCAGCCAGTAGCGCAGTTCCTTGCGCTGCGGCTGCTCGCTGCGGCACCGCATCAGCGCCGCCGACAGCAGCGGCTCGGCCTGGCCGTACATCTCCAGCCGGACCCGGGCCATGCCGCCGAACAGCCCGGCCTCGATGCCGAGCAGGGGATCGTCCAGCAGCGGATCGGTGTGCCGGACCAGCTGTTCCCAGTCCTTGACCAGATAGGCGCGGCAGGCGTGCAGGAAGCGGACCTGCGGGTCGGCGTCGACCGGGGGCAGCCCGGCGAGGGCGCGGTCCAGCTCGGGCACATGCCGGCCGTCCAGCCAGTGGGAGGCGTGCGCCAGCAGCAGATCGCGCGGGCTCTCCAGCACCGGCTGCACCCACCAGCCCAGCCAGTACCAGGAGTTGAGGCTCCGGCGGTGCCGGGCGCGCTGTTCGCCGAAGCGGTCGCGGTGCCGGAACATCCGCAGCAGCGCCGTGGTCGTGTCGACCCGGAGCGCGTGCAGCCCGAGCCAGGCGTCCGCCATGCCCGGGTCCATCCGCACCGCGGTGCGGAACTCCTCCTCCGCCTGCGGGTAGGCGCCCATCGTGTAGGCGTCCACACCCCGCAGCCAGGCGAGGTCGGCCGGGGCCTCGGGGCCCTGCGTGCCGAAGTCCATCACGTCCCCCCACAGACCGTGTCCCCGTGGTTCACCACCGGGCAGTCGCCCGACGGCCGCCGCGGTCGAACCGCTGTGCCGCGGACCGGAGTTGCAGTGCGCGAGGCAGCCGCTCGAAGGTCGCACCGAGGGCATCGTACCCGCGGTACTCCGCGTGCCGAAGGGTGCCGCACGGGGCGTTCCACGAGGTGGGAGCAGACGGGGCGCACGGCGTTTCGTGACCGAGGGTGAGAGTGCGGGTGCGCCGGGCGCCCGGAAAGCGGTCTTCGCGGGCAGAACGAAGCCCCCGGTCACGGGGGAACAACCGGGGGCTTCGCGTCGATGGGCGACTCCGAAAGCCGCACATTGAGAACGTAAGACCTGTACGGCCCCCCGGTCAAGCGCAGTTGAGGCACTCGGAGAAGTTGTCCCGCAAGGCTCTTCACGACTTCACCACATCCGGGATGGTCCGTCACGGAGCGTCACATCCGGCCCGGATTCGGGAGTCGCCGCCGGTCCCGGCAGCACCTCATATCCCTCCTGTCGCTGGAGTACCAGCAGATCGGCATGGGGGCGCGAGGGATCCACGGCGAAGTGCGCGCGCTCCGCCGCGACCCAGCCGTCCCAGAACTCCCGTTGCTCCGCGCCGTCCCGTCGCCGCCCGCGCGCCCAGGACTCCTCCCGGGGCAGCTCCATCCAGAGCAGCCGGGCCAGGTGCGGCCGCAGGGCGCGGCGGCCGGCGCCGACACCCTCGATCAGGACGACGGGTGCGGCCGGCAGCGGGCGCGGTGCGCCGAAGGCACGGGCCCGCCAGTCGTACGGGGTGTAGTGCGCGCTCTCGCCACGCGCCAGAGGCTCGATCACCTGGGTCATGAGCCGGTCGGTCCACGCGAAGAGCCGCTCGTGGCTGGCGATGTCGTCGAGGTGGAGCACCGGAGCCCCGCCCAGCGCGTGCGCCAGTCGTCCGGCGAAGGTGGACTTCCCCGAGCCGGCGTGTCCGTCGACGGCGACGAGCCGGACCGGTCCCAGTGAGGGCGGGAGCCCGTGCAGCCGGGCGGCGAGGTCGTGAATGGTGATTCCCGTGGAGTCGTGCCGTGTGTGGGCGTGAGGTCCGTTGTTGTGGGTTTTCCGTGAAACAGTCTAGTAGCGGTCACGCGCCGGCAGTCGTCACGCGTTGAACCATCGGCTGGCGGCCAGTCAAAGGCGCCGATAAACAGTCCGAATCCCCTGACCGATATGTCGAATTCGGCGTTCCGGGTGTGCCCCACGCTGAGTAAGGTGCCTCCTGCGCAACGTGATGCGTCGAACGGGGACCGGCAGGGGGACCATGGCCGCGGAATTATTCGAAGGGCACTATGTATGGCATCCGGCGGCCGACGACCGGGTCCTGGCGAGCGTATGCGTCGATGTGCGCGCCGGACGTTATCGATACGCCCACGAGGCGCTCGCCGAGACGCGTTCCGACTTCGCCCTGCGCGCCCACCGCTCGCTCGTCCTCGCCTCCGAGGCGGCGGGCACCGACCTGGTGGAGCGCTGGCTGGCCGAGGAGCCGACGCCCGAGGCCGCGCTCATGTGGGCCCGGGTCGCGGTGCAGCGCGCCCTGCGGGCCGCCGACGCCCGTGACGAGCGCGCCGAGGCCCTGGAACGGATAGCGCTGACCGCCTGCGACCGGGCCGCCGAGGCGGCTCCCGCCGACCCCACCCCCTGGGTCGCCCGGCTCGCCATGGCCCGGCTCCACCGGCTGCGCGACCCGGCCCCGAAAGGCCTGCTCACCGCCCCGCCCGGCCCCTGGCGGCTGTTCGCGCACATCCTGTCCCTGGACCCCTGGCACCGCGAGGCCCACCACCGCTTCCTGTCCTGCTTCTTCACGCGGTACGGCGGCTCGGTCACCGCTGCCTGGGACGTGGCCGCCTTCCTCAGCCAGCGGGCGCCCGCCGACTCCGCCCTGCGGCTGCTTCCCCTGGTGGCCCTGGTGGAGAGCTACAACCCCACCCAGCTCCTCGCCGACCGGGTGTGGGAGCAGCCCCAGTGGCGCTCCACCGCGCTGGCGATCTACCAGCACTGGCTGCCCAGCGTGGCCGGTTACCGCTTCACCCCGGTGCTCGACCTGGCCTACCTCGCGCACGCGCTGGTCATGGCCCAGCGCGTGTTCGAGGCCCGGGCGGTCTTCACGGCGATGGGCCCGTACGCCTCGCGCATGCCGTGGAGCGCCTTCGGCGATCCCGCCGAGCAGCTCTCCCGGGCGCGGCGCGCCTGCGGCCTGCCCGTCCCGGGGCCCGCCTGACCGCACGTCCCCTCCACCCCCCACCCAGAGAAAGGCCGATCTGTGTCGGAACGGATGTCGACTCCCCGGGCCCGCGCCCGCGCGACGGACCCCGTCGTGCTCGACGACGACGCCACCCTGCACGCGATGGGTTATCCGCGGAAACTCACCCGACGCTTCCGGGCGTTCGACAATTTCGCGATCTCGTTCACCATCATCAATATCCTCTCGGGCATTTTCTCGTCCTTCGGATTCGGTATGAACGCGGGCGGCCCCCGCATTCTCGTGTTCGGCTGGATCGGCGTCTCGCTCATGGTGCTGCTCATCGGCGCGGCCATGGCGGAAGTCGCCTCCGCCTATCCGACCAGCGGTGCCCTGTATTTCTCCGCCGGTAAACTCGCCAAGCGGCACAAAGGCGCCTGGTCGTGGTTCACGGGCTGGCTGAACTTCGTCGGCCAGATCGGCGGCACCGCCGCCACCGGCTATGCCGCCGCCACCTTCATACAGGTGTTCGTTGAGCTGCAGTGGCCCTCCTACCAGCCGACCGCGCACCAGACGGTCCTCATCACGGCCCTGATCATCGTGCTCCAGGGGCTCGCCAACACCTACACCGTCCAGCTCGTCGCCGTACTGAACCGCATTTCCGTGTGGTGGCTGCTGATCGGACTCGTCGTGATCGTGGGCGCACTCATCGTGATGCCCGATCATCACCAGTCCGCGTCCTTCGTCACCCATTTCGAGAACAACACCGGTTTCACGAGCGGGCTTTACGGCGGCATGCTCGGCCTGCTGGTCACCAGCTGGACCTTCACCGGGTTCGACGGCAGCTTCCACATGTCCGAGGAAACGGTCCATGCGACGGTCAGCGCCCCGAAGGGCATCACCCGTGCCATCGGCTATTCGGCGATCACCGGTCTCGTCCTGATGCTGGCATTGGTCTATAGCATCGGCGACTACGCCAAGGTGGCCGGGGCCGCCGCGCCGCCCGTGCAGATCCTCATCGACGGCCTCGGCCTGCGCACCGCCAAGGTGATGCTCCTCATCGTCATCGGCGCCATGCTCTTCTGCGGTCTCGCCAACCTCACCAGCAACACCCGGCAGATCTTCGCCTTCTCCCGGGACGGCGCCATGCCCGGCTCCCGCTGGTGGCACACGGTCTCGCTGCGCACCCGCACGCCGGTGAAGGCGGTCTGGCTCGCGGTCGTGTGCTCGCTGGCCCTGGTGGTGCCGGGCTGGTGGTCGCACACGGCGTTCACCGCCATCGTCAGCGTCAACGTGGTCGGCCTCTTCCTGGCCTACGCCGTACCGATCTTCCTGCGGCTGCGGCTCGGCGACGCGTTCCAGCCCGGTCCCTGGCACCTGGGCCGCTGGGGCAGGCCGATCGGCTGGCTCGCGGTGACCTGGATCCTGCTCAGCAGCGTCCTGTTCATGCTGCCGCAGGCCTCCCCGATCACCGTCGACTCCTTCAACTACGCGCCGATCGCGCTCGCCGTCGTCCTTCTGGTGGCCACGGTGTGGTGGTTCGCCACGGCCCGCCGCCGCTTCCAGGGACCGGTCAGCTATGGCCGCCCGGACGAGGTCGCCGCGATGGATCTCGTCTGAGCGAGCCGTCCGGCTCGCGGTCGCGTCGTCGCCGGGGTGCGGGGTGCGCGGGGCCGCGCGGCCCCACGCTCCCGCGCCCCTTCGGGCGCCCCTGGCGCGCCCCGTCAGGGGTCCAGACCAATATTCGTGCCACGGCATGCGCCGAAGTGCTGGCAGCGAGATCCGGCCTGCTTCATAGTTACCGCACCGGATCAGCCCGTCTCGGACACCCTGGGGGTCGTCGCGCCCATGAGCAGAGCCCAACAGCCGTCCCGCAGAACCGTCTTGGCCGTGGCCGTCGCCGCGGCGGTGACCGGCACAGCGGCCCCCGCTGCCGCCGCCGCACCGCGAACCGCCGGCAGCGACGACCCCGGCCAGGCGCAGGCCCGCCCGATCGACTACCACTGCTGGACCACGTTCCGCGACTGGCGCTGCGGCACCGCCCAGGGCGCCCGGCCGGTCTCCGGCAGCCGCCCCGGCGTCGTGATCGGCGCCCCGGCCGGCCGCAGCGACTACACCGACCCGCACACCGGCACCACCGCCACCTGGGAGTACGCCACCTGGACCTCCCCGGTGCACCGGCTCACCGTGCCCGCGACCGAGGTCATCGCCTCCTGGAACGCGCACACCCCCGCCGGCACCTGGCTCCAGGTCGAGCTGCACGGCACGTACTCCGACGGCACCGAGACACCCTGGTACGTGATGGGCCGCTGGGCCGCCGGCGACCAGGACATCAAGCGCACCTCGGTGGACGACCAGACCGACGGCAAGAGCACGATCTGGACGGACACCTTCGCCATCGACGACGCGAGCACCGGCCTGCGCCTGACGTCGTACCGGCTGCGCCTCACCCTCTACCGCCGGCCCGGCACGCACCTGACCCCGACGGTCTGGCGGCTCGGCGCGATGGGCTCCGACATCCCCGACCGCTTCACCGTGCCGGCCTCCACTCCCGGCCTCGCCCAGGAACTGGCCGTACCGCGCTACTCGCAGGAGATCCACAAGGGCCAGTACCCCGAGTACGACAACGGCGGCGAGGCCTGGTGCAGCCCCACCTCCTCACAGATGATCATCGAGTACTGGGGCGGCCGGCTCACCCCCGAGCAACTGTCCTGGGTCGACCCGTCCTACGCGGACCCGCAGGTCTGCCACGCGGCCCGGTCCACCTACGACCACCAGTACCAGGGCTGCGGCAACTGGCCCTTCAACGCCGCCTACGCGGCCACCTTCGACGGCCTTCAGGGCGTGGTCACCCGGCTCGCCTCCCTCACCGACCTGGAGACGCTGATCGCGGCCGGCATCCCGGCCATAACGTCCCAGTCGTTCCTCAAGGAGGAGCTGACGGGGGCCGGTTACGGCACCTCCGGCCATCTGATGACCGTCATCGGCTTCACCGCGGACGGGGACGTGATCGCCAACGACCCCGCCTCGCCGAGCGACGAGGCGGTGCGGCGCGTCTACAAGCGGCGCGAGTGGGAGAACATCTGGCTCAGGACCAAGCGGTACAACGCCTCCGGCAAGGTCGTCTCCGGCACCGGAGGGGTCTGCTACCTCTACTTCCCGGCCCACCCGACCCCGCACCAGCGCAAGGCGCTCGCCGCGGTGGGCGTGTACTGAGCCCCGGTGTGCGCGGCGTGTGACCAAGCTCATCGCCGCGCACGCCGTCGCGGGTGGCATGGTGGACGGATGGGTGGGGGGATTCCGCCGTATACGTCCGACCTCTGCGAGTAACACCATGACCGCACACCCGGCCACCGCCACCCGCGCCGTCACCGGCGGCCCGCAGGAAGACGGCCCGAAGATCGTCGAGCATGTCCTGGGCTGGGTCCTCGTCGCGGTGTTCGCGATGCTCGTGACCCAGCTCGGCCTGCTCTGAACCGAGGCGCTCCCGCCTCGGAATCGGCGCGTCATCGCCTCCGCATCGACCGCTCACGCGTGCGGCTTGTTCTGACATACTGCGGCTGTCCCGTCGTACCCAGTGCAGGGCCGGTCTTGAACATGCCGCAGCAGCGTGCCGTCGTCCAGGCGCGCGGCACCGAGCGTTCCGTGGCGCGTCGCGCCGAACTCATCGCCATCGGGCGGAAGTTGTTCGCCGACACGTCCTACGACGCGTTGTCCATGGACGACATCGCCCGCCAGGCGCAGGTGGCCAAGGGCCTGATCTACTACTACTTCCGGTCCAAGCGCGGCTACTACCTGGCGATCATCCAGGACTCCGTCGCCGACCTGGTCACCTCCGCCGCCGGCGGGGTCGAGCTGCCCGCCGTGGACCGCGTGCACCGCACGATCGACGGCTATCTGCGCTACGCCGAGCAGCACCAGGCCGCCTACCGCACCATCGTCAGCGGTGGCGTCGGCTTCGACACCGAGGTGCACGCGATCCGGGACGGCGTGCGCGAGGCGATCGTCACCACGATCGCCGAGGGCGCCTACGGCCGCGGCGACATCTCCCCGGTGGCCAGGATGGGTCTGCTCTCCTGGGTGTGCAGCGTGGAGGGCGCCACCCTGGACTGGATCGACCGCCCCCGGCTGTCCCGGGACACCCTGTGCGAGCTGCTGGTGAAGACGCTCGGCGGGGCCCTGCGCGCCATCGAGGAGCTGGACCCCGCCCACCCGGCCCCGCCGCCCGCCCGCAGGGACGGCTGACCCGGAAGAACCGTCAGTTGATCGCCCTGATCAGCTCACCGTTCGCGGTGTCGCCGCTCAGCTCCCAGAAGAAGGTGCCGCCGAGGCCCTGCTGGTTCTTGTACGTCATCTTCGTGGCGATGGTGGCAGGGGTGTCGTAACTCCACCAGTCGCTGCCGCACTTGGCGTAGGCCGTGCCGCCCACGGTGCCGGTCGCCGGGCACTTGGTCTTGAGCACCTTGTAGTCGTCGATGCCCTGGTCGTACGTCCCGGCGGCCGGGCCCGTGGCCGTACCGCCGGGGGCCGCCTGGGTGACGCCGGTCCAGCCGCGCCCGTAGAAGCCGATGCCGAGGAGCAGCTTGGAGGCCGGGATGCCGAGGCCCTTGAGCTTGGCGATCGTCGCCGAGGTGTAGTAGTTCGCCTTGGGGATGCCCGAGTAGGAGTTCAGCGGGGAGTGCGGGGCGGTCGGGCCGGTCGCGTCCCAGGCGCCGAAGTAGTCGTACGTCATCGGGTTGTACCAGTCGACGTACTGGGCGGCGCCTGCGTAGTTCGCCGCGTCGATCTTGCCCCCGCTGGTGGCGTCGGCGGTGATCGCCGCGGTCACCAGGTTCCCGGAGCCGAACTTCGAGCGCAGGGCGGCCATCAGGTTCTTGAACGCCTCGCGTCCGCTGGTGTCACAGGTGTCGCCGCAGGCGTTCGGGTACTCCCAGTCGATGTCGATGCCGTCGAAGACACCCGCCCACTTGGAGTTCTTCACCAGGTCGTAGCAGGACTGGGCGAAGGCGGCCGGGTTCTTCGCGGCCTCGCCGAAGCCGCCGGACCAGGTCCAGCCGCCGAAGGACCAGAGGACCTTCAGGCCGGGGTGCTTCTTCTTGAGCTTCAGCAGCTGGTTGAAGTTGCCGCGCAGCGGCTGGTCCCAGGTGTCGGCGACGCCGTCGACGGACTCGGCGGCGGTGTAGGCCCGGTCGGTGGCCGCGTAGGAGTCGCCCATGGCGCACTTGCCGCCGGTGACGTTGCCGAAGGCGTAGTTGATGTGGGTCAGCTTGGCGGCCGAGCCGGAGGTCTCGATGTTCTTGACGTAGTACTTGCGGTCGTAGGTGCCCCATTCGGTGAAGTAGCCGACGACCTTCGAGCCGGCCGCCGGCCGCGGGGCGCTCGGGGCCGCCGCGGTCGCCGTGCCCGTTCCGGCCAGCAGGCCGGCGCCGAGGGCGGCGGTACACGCGGCCGAGACGAGGGCCCGGACGAGGGAGCGGTGGGGAGTGTGCATTCGGGTGTCTCCTCGTGGGGGAGAGGGGAACGCGCGCCGATTGGCATGAACGCGGTAAAGCGTTGGTCATGCACCCTAGGAGGACTAGACCATTAGGTCAATGGTTCGGACCAATATCGGCCCTGCGCAGAGCCCCGACTGGACTCCTGAAGTAAGCGGTCGTTAACTGGTGACGGGAGGTCGCTGATCGGGCATACTCACTGCGCATGCCGCTGGTCAGCAGCTTCCGAGACCCGGGAGCGGGCGCCTTCGGCGAAGCGCGATCACCAGGCGGAGCCGCCCCCCACCCCGGGCCGGACCGCCGGTGCCCGAACAGGGAGGAGCCCGACGCCATGTCCGACCGCGACCCGCAGCCGGTGGAGCGTCAACTGCCGACGGAAGAGGCGAGGGATCTGCTCGCCCTCGTCCGGGAGATCGCCCAGCGCGAGATAGCGCCCAGGGCCGCGGAGGAGGAGGACGCGGGACGTTTCCCGCGTGAGATCTTCGGTCTGCTCTCCGAATCCGGCCTGCTGGGCCTGCCGTACCCGTCCGAGTACGGCGGCGGCGACCAGCCCTACGAGGTCTATCTCCAGGTCCTGGAGGAGCTGGCCGCGGCCCGGCTCACCGTCGGCCTGGGCGTCAGCGTCCACACGCTCGCGTCCTACGCCCTCGCCACCTACGGCACCAAGCAGCAGCAGGTCGAGCACCTGCCCGCCATGCTGGGCGGCGGCCTGCTCGGGGCGTACTGCCTCTCCGAGCCGTCCTCCGGTTCGGACGCCGCCTCCCTGCGCACCAAGGCCGTCCGGGAGGGCGACACTTGGGTGATCGACGGCACCAAGGCCTGGATCACCCACGGCGGGATCGCCGACTTCTACACCGTGATGGCCCGCACCGGCGAGGACGGCCCGCGCGGGATCACCGCCTTCCTCGTGCCCGGTGACGCCCCCGGCCTGAGCGGCGCCGCGCCCGAGAAGAAGATGGGCCTGAAGGGCTCCCCCACCGCGCAGGTGCACTTCGACGGCGTCCGCGTCCCCGACGACCGGCGCGTCGGCGAGGAGGGCCAGGGCTTCTCCATCGCCCTGGCGGCGCTCGACTCGGGCCGGCTCGGCATCGCGGCCTGCGCCATCGGCCTCGCCCAGGCCGCACTGGACGAGGCGGTCCGCTACGCGACCCAGCGCCGCCAGTTCGGCCGGCCCATCGCCGACTTCCAGGGCCTGCGTTTCATGATCGCCGACATGGCCACCCAGATCGAGGCGGGCCGCGCGCTGTACCTCGCCGCCGCCCGGCTGCGCGACGCGGGCAGGCCGTTCGCCAAGCAGGCCGCCATGGCCAAACTGCACTGCACCGACACCGCCATGAAGGTCACCACGGACGCGGTGCAGATACTGGGCGGCTACGGCTACACCGCCGACTTCCCGGCCGAGCGGTACATGCGCGAGGCCAAGGTCCTGCAGATCGTCGAGGGCACCAACCAGATCCAGCGGATGGTCATCGCCCGTCACGTGGCGGGGCCAGAAGGTCGCTGAACTGGCCCGTGAGCACCGTCGGGGCCGCCAGCCTGACCCACTCCGGGTCATGGCGGCCCGGCAGGGTGCGGCCCCGGTCGGCCCAGGTCCGCATGAGGTCGCGGTAGATGGGCGGGTCCGGCGGCGCGGCCGGCGGAACCGATTCTCCGGGGCGGGGGACGAAGATACGGCGCTGACGCCCGGTTGCCGAGTACGTGGGGGTCATACCAGGGCAACGCGCCGACGGCCGCACAGGTCACCCTCCGACGGAATCGAGCTTCAGTTCATCCCCGTCCGGTTCACTCTCCGGCTTCCTCCGGTCCGCTGACGTGCTGTCAGCCGGCGCTGCGCGCCGCCTGCCGTCAGGTCTGCTCCGGGAAGGTCGCCGTCCCCGCGGACCCGGGCAGACCGGTCCTGCACCATGACGGCCTGCGCGCCATGGTGCGGAGCACGTACGCGTGGGTGAGCGGGGGGTGGGAGACGACTCAGGCGGCCTGGCGGCGCATCGACGGCACGCGCATCGGGCGCGAGCCCGGGCCGCCGACGTGCGAGAACGGCTGCGTCCGCCAGTTCAGACCCTGGGGGAGCGTGAGCAGCAGGGCGGTGTCCTGCTCCTGCGGCTCGAAGGACTCGTCCGCGGGGCGGGCGTCGGCCGCCGCACGGCCCGTACCCGCGCACACCGTCAGCCCGAACGGGTTCCACGGCGAGGCGCACAGCGCGTGCTCCGGCAGCACCTCCTCGTCCGCCAGCAGCGCGATCGGCTGTGCGCAGTCCGGGCAGATCACCCGGTACATCTCGAAGGTGTCGTAGGCGTCCGGATCCTCGTCGAAGACGTCGGCTTCGACGCCCTCCGGCTCGGGACCGGCGACCGGCTGCCGGTGCGTGGACGCGGATCGACCAGGGCGATGGGCACTCTGCATGGGATTCTCCCCCTAAGGCTGGGCCGTGAAGGCGCTGCGGCCTGGACCACAGCAAGCACTTCCCGCCCGGTCTCGGCGGTAATCACGAGACCATCACGGAGCCTGCTCAAGGTGTGTGGTCTTCGTCACATGCCGTATGCAGGTGCCCGTCCCGGTGCATTTTCTGCCGAACAGGGAATGACCTGCGCCTCTGAGGTATCCGTGGAGATCAAGCGCACTGTAGGTTTTGGCGGCATGGAGGAGCTGGACCGTCAGATCGTGCAGCTGCTCGTCAAGGACGGGCGGATGAGCTACACAGACCTGGGCAAGGCCACGGGCCTGTCCACGTCGGCCGTGCACCAGCGGGTGCGCCGGCTGGAACAGCGTGGCGTCATCCGCGGCTACGCCGCGGTGGTCGACCCCGAGGCCGTCGGGCTGCCGCTGACCGCCTTCATCTCGGTGAAGCCGTTCGACCCCAGCGCCCCCGACGACATCGCGGACCGCCTCGCCGGGGTCCCCGAGATCGAGGCGTGCCACAGCGTGGCGGGCGACGAGAACTACATCCTCAAGGTGCGCGTGTCCACCCCGCACGAACTGGAGGAACTCCTGGCCCGGCTGCGCTCGCTGGCGGGCGTCTCGACGCGGACGACGGTGGTCCTCTCGACACCCTACGAGGCACGGCCGCCCAAGATCTGACAGCCGCCGCGCCGACGGCGCCCGGTGCCCTTCGGGCGCCCCCGGTGCGGCTCCCGCCCGGCACCGAGAGAAACTGTCGGCTATGAGCAACCGCACCGCCGAGCCCCCCAAGACCGTCCTGCTCCGCCGCGGCGAGGTGCACAGCCCCGCGGACCCCTTCGCCACGGCGATGGTCGTGGAGGCGGGACACGTCGCCTGGGTCGGTTCCGAGGGCGCGGCCGACGCCTTCGCCGACGGCGTGGACGAGGTGGTCGATCTCGACGGCGCCCTGGTCACCCCCGCCTTCACCGACGCCCATGTGCACACCACCGCCACCGGCCTCGCCCTGACCGGCCTCGACCTGTCCGGCGCCCCCTCCCTGGAGGCCGCCCTCGCCCGTGTCCGCGAGTTCGCCGCGGCCCGCCCCGACGACCGGGTCCTGCTGGGGCACGGCTGGGACGCCGCCCGCTGGCCCGGCGGCCGGCCGCCGACCCGCGCGGAGCTGGACGAGGCCACCGGCGGGCGCCCCCTCTACCTGTCCCGCATCGACGTGCACTCGGCGGTCGTCAGCACCGCCCTGCTGGACCTGGTCACCGGCGACGTCCCGCGCGAGGACGCCCCCCTCACCAAGGACGCCCACCACGCCGTCCGTGAGACCGCCCTCGCCGCCATCACGCCGGCCCAGCGCGAGGAGGCGCAGCGCACCGCCCTGGCGCACGCGGCCTCCCTCGGCATCGGCACCGTGCACGAGTGCGGCGGCCCGCGGATCTCCTCCGAGGACGACTTCACCGGCCTGCTGCGCCTCGCCGCCGAGGCGCCGGGCCCCCGCGTGGTGGGGTACTGGGCCGAACAGGACACCGACAAGGCCCGCGAGCTGGGCGCGACCGGTGCCGCGGGCGACCTCTTCGCCGACGGCGCCCTCGGCTCGCACACCGCCTGCCTGCACGAGCCGTACGCCGACGCCGGCCACAGCGGCACCGCCTACCTGGACGCCGACGCCGTCGCCGCCCACGTCGTGGCCTGCACCGAGGCGGGCCTCCAGGCCGGCTTCCACGCCATCGGCGACGCCGCCGTGGCCACCGTGGTGGAGGGCGTGCGCGCCGCCGCCGAGAAGGTGGGCCTCGCCCGGATCCGTGCCGCCCGGCACCGCGTCGAGCACGCCGAGATGCTCACCCCCGACACCGTCGCAGGCTTCGCCGAGCTGGGCCTGATCGCCTCCGTCCAGCCCGCCTTCGACGCGCTGTGGGGCGGCGAGGACGGCATGTACGCACGGCGTCTGGGGGCGGAGCGGGCCCGCACGCTCAACCCGTTCGCCGCGCTGCTGCGCTCCGGCGTACCGCTCGCGTTCGGCTCCGACAGCCCGGTCACCCCGCTCGACCCCTGGGGCACGGTCCGTGCCGCCGCCTTCCACCGCACGCCCGAGCACCGGATCTCCGTCCGCGCCGCCTTCACCGCGCACACCCGCGGCGGCTGGCGGGCCGTCGGCCGCGACGACGCGGGCGTCCTGGTCCCGGGCGCCCCCGCCGACTACGCCGTCTGGCGGACCGACGAGCTGATCGTGCAGGCCCCCGACGACCGGGTCGCCCGCTGGTCCACCGATCCGCGCTCCGGCACGCCCGGCCTGCCCGACCTCAGCCCGGGCCGTGACCTGCCGGTCTGCCTGCGCACCGTGGTGGGCGGGCGGACGGTGTTCGTACGGCCGGGCGAGTGATCTCCCGGGGCGGCGCGGGTTCCCCCGGCCGCCGGGGCCCCGCCGCCCGACCTGCGCATCCTCCCCGACGGCCGTGCCGCCGGTGTCGTCCGCCCAGCTCAGAGGACTGTTGACAGTCGGCGGCCAGGGGCCGGTAGGTTCGTCCGAGTCCACCACCGGACGCCCGACCGGGGGACGTTCAGCCGACTCGTCGCAGCGCCGCTGGGTCAGGGACGGTGTGCCGCACCGGGGCACCGTCACTGGGAGCCAGGCTCAGCGCCCGCGCCGACGAGGGGAACGTTCTCGCGGGTCGGCCAGGTGTGACCCGGGTGGGGCCCGGGCGCTCAGTAGACAACGGCTTTCGGTCGACCCGCAGCCAGCGGGTCCCGGGTCGGACCGAAGGGCGCCGGGCCCCCATCCGTCGTGGTACGAAGGTGTCCGGCACGTGGTGGGAAGGTACCGAAAACAACCTTCTTACCCCGCTCTTGTGGAACCGACACCACCATACGAACGCGCTGTCACGTCTTGCCAGGCCGCGGCCACTATGGTGGACCCCTGCGTACGACATGAAGGGGCAGCAGTGAACGACGGCGACGGGACCCTCGCGGCCAAGGCCCAGGGGAGGCAGTTCGGTCCGCTCGGCACGGCCTTGGTGATCATCCCGACCTACAACGAGGCGGAGAACATCAAGTCCATCGTCGGCCGGGTGCGCAAGGCCGTCCCCGAGACGCACGTACTGATCGCGGACGACAACAGCCCCGACGGCACCGGCAAGCTCGCCGACGAACTGGCCGCCGAGGACGGACACGTCCACGTGCTGCACCGCAAGGGCAAGGAGGGCCTCGGCGCCGCCTACCTCGCGGGCTTCCGCTGGGGTCTGGAGCGGGACTACGGCGTGCTGATCGAGATGGACGCCGACGGCTCCCACCAGCCCGAGGAACTGCCCCGGCTGCTCACCGCCCTCAAGGGTGCCGACCTGGTCCTCGGTTCCCGCTGGGTGCCGGGCGGCCGCGTGGTGAACTGGCCGAAGTCCCGCGAGTTCCTCTCGCGGGGCGGCTCCACCTACTCGCGGCTCATGCTCGACGTGCCGATCAAGGACGTGACCGGCGGCTTCCGGGCCTTCCGCCGCGAGACGCTGGAGGGTCTCGGCCTCGGCGAGGTCGCCTCGCAGGGCTACTGCTTCCAGGTCGACCTGGCCCGCCGCGCGGTGAAGGCCGGCTACCACGTCGTCGAGGTCCCCATCACCTTCGTCGAGCGGGAACTGGGCGACTCCAAGATGAGCCGGGACATCGTGGTCGAGGCCCTGTGGCGGGTCACCGCCTGGGGCGTCGGGGACCGCCTCGGCAAGCTCGCCGGCAAGGACAAGCAGGCCTAGCGGCCGGTTCGGGGCCGGCGGCCGCCCGGCCGGCTCGCGATCCGGCTGATCACCCCCTTATCCCGCGCTGAGGCGTGCCCAGGCACACTGGGAGCATGACGACTGGCGCTCCGACCTCTCCGTACCCCGCCCGCCGCCGGCGCTCCCGGCTGCGCAGGTATCTGCCGCTGGGCCTCGCCGCGTGGCTGGTGCTGGAGATCTGGCTGCTCACCCTGGTCGCGGGCGCCGCGGGCGGCCTCACGGTGTTCCTGCTGCTGGTCGCGGGCCTCGTGGCGGGGTCCGTGGTCATCAAGCGGGCGGGTCGCCGCGCCTTCCAGAGCCTGAACGAGGCGTTGCAGCAGGGCGGCTCACCGGCGCGCGGCGGCGGCAACGGCCTGATGATGCTCGGCGGCCTGCTGCTCATGATCCCCGGCTTGGTCTCGGACGCGGCGGGTCTGCTCCTGCTGCTCCCACCGGTCCAGAAGGCGGTGAGCCGCTTCGCGGAGAGCGCCCTGGAACGGAGTCTGCGCGAGGCCTCCCCGGGCAGCCTGGGCGATGCGTTCCAGCAGGTCCGCATCCACCGGCCCGACGGCAAGGTGGTGCAGGGCGAGGTCATCAGGGAGGACCGGCCCGAGCCGGGGGAGCAGAGGCCCCCGCTCACGCGCTGAGCGTCCCGCGCACGCACAACAACGACCGCGGGCGCCGTACGTGAAGACGTACGGCGCCCGCGGTCGTTGTTGTGCGTGCGCGTTATGCGCTCTTGCGGCTGTCCCTGGGGTGGACCGCGATGTTCATCGCCCCCGAGCGCAGAACCGCCAGACGCTCCTCAAGGACCTCTTCGAGTTCCTCACGGGTACGTCGCTCCATCAGCATGTCCCAATGGGTACGCGCGGGCTTGGCCTTCTTCTCCTCAGGGCCGTCGCCGTCCACGAGGAGTGCCTGGGCACCACAGACCTTGCACTCCCACTCCGGCGGGATCTCCGCCTCGACCGAGAAGGGCATCTCGAACCGGTGCCCCTTCTCGCATGCGTACTCCACGGCCTGGCGCGGGGCCAGGTCGATACCGCGGTCCGTCTCGTAGCTGGTCACCACGAGGCGCGTACCGCGAAGAGCTCGCTCACTCATGAATCGTGCCTCCCGGGCTTGTCGCCCACAGGACAGGTGTCGCTGTCGTCGTCATCCGGTCAACGTCCGGTCGGCGGTAAAGATTCCCGTTCCGAGTCCCGTTCCGGGTCATGCGTCGCCGTCGTAGCCGCCCCTTGTTCTACCCACAGGCGCCCGGTTTGTCACATCTGCTAGCAGATGTCACCCAGCGTTTCGGCATCTTTGACGCGCAGTAACGGTACGCCTGGCAGGCCAAACGCGTACACTACCGCCCTTTCACGCCGAGTGCTAAATCGGCGCTAGATCTTCTCCGGAACCGGGTTCCCCGCCTCGGCGATCGCACGCCGCACCGGGACCCGCGCGAGCAGGACGAAGCCGACGACGAAGAAGGCCACCAGCGAGATGATCGCCGACCGGTAGCTGCCGGTCAGCTGGTAGGTCACGCCGAACAGCAGCGGTCCGAGCCAGCTCATCCCGCGGTCGCTCATCTCGTACGCCGAGAAGTACTCCGCCTCCTTGCCCGGCGGCACCAGATGGGAGAACAGCGACCGGGACAGCGCCTGGCTGCCGCCGAGGACCAGGCCGATCCCCGCGGCCAGCACGAAGAACCACACCGGCGCCCGCGCGGGCAGGAACCAGCCGGCCGCCAGCGTGAGCGTCCACGCCACCAGCGAGCCCAGGATCGTCCGCTGCGCGCCGTACGTCCGCGCCAGCCGCCCCATCGCCAGCGCCCCCGCCACGGCCAGCACCTGCACCAGCAGGACCGCCCCGATCAGCGTCGACTGGCCGAGCCCCAGTTCCTCGGACCCGTAGACCGACGCCTGGGTGATCACCGTCTGGATGCCGTCGTTGTAGACGAGGTACGCCAGCAGGAACGCCAGGGTCAGCGGATGGCGGCGCATGTCCCGGACCGTCGCGGCAAGCTGCCGCAGCCCCGGTGCCGTGGCCCGGTCCACGCGCGCGTGGCGGTCACGCAGCCGGCGCAGCGGTACCAGCGTGAAGGCGCCCCACCACAGGCCGGCCGAGGCCAGGCAGACGCGGACGGCGGCGGTCTCGGACAGGCCGAAGGAGTCGTGCGCCGAGTACAGCACCAGGTTGGCGACCAGGACCAGCGAGCCCGCCGCGTAGCCGAAGGCCCAGCCCCGGGAGGAGACCGCGTCCCGCTGCTCGGGCGGCGCGATCTGCGGCAGATAGGAGTTGTAGAGCATCATCCCGACGGACTGCGCCGCGTTGGCCACGACCAGCAGCGCCCCGCCGAGCAGATAACGGTCGCCGTTCAGGAAGAACATGCCGGTGGTCGCCGCCGCGCCGGTGTACGCGGCCGCGGCGAGCAGCGGCTTCTTGCGGCCCGTGCGGTCGGCCGCGCTGCCCACCAGCGGCATCACGACGACGGCAAGGATCACCGACAGGGACACCGAGTACGCGAAGAAGGAACCGGCCCGGACCGGAACGCCCAACGGGTGCACATAGCCGTCGGCGTCCGCCGCGTGCTCGGCGACCGAGGTGAGGTACGGACCGAGGAAGACGGTGAGGACGCTCGTCGAATAGACCGAGCACGCCCAGTCGTAGACGTACCAGCCGCGCTGCTCGCGCCTGAGGCCGGCGGACTCGTCCGCCGCCCCCGCCCGCACGGTGTCGGTGCTCACCCGTGCCCTCGCTTCCCCGCTCAACCGCGAAGGCTCGGGCCGAGGCGGCCGGGTGGTCAGACCCAGACGCCGCGGTCCTCCATGACCTTGCGCAACGTGTCGATGTGATCGGTCATGATGCCATCAACCCCCAGGTCCAGGAGCCGGTGCATCCGTTCCGGTTCGTTGATCGTCCACACGTGCACCTGGAGCCCGCGCGCGTGGGCGGCGCGGACGAAGCGGTGGTCGACCACGGGCACGCCCGACTGGGCCTCCGGAACCTGCGCGGCCACGGCCGACCGGCGCACCGCGGCCGGCAGCCCCCACGAGCGCAGCCGCAGGCTCAGCACCCCGCGCGTGCCGAACGAGGTGGCCAGTCGCGGCCCCGCCAGCCGCTGGGCCCGCAGCACGCGCGCCTCGGAGAAGGAGCCCACGCAGACCCGGTCCCAGGCGTCCGTGCGCTCGATCAGCTCCAGCAGGGGGCGCAGCGCGGGCTCCGCCTTGACGTCGACGTTCCAGCGCACCTCGGGGAAGGTCTCCAGCAGTTCCTCGAACAGCGGCACCGGTTCACGGCCGCCCACGCGCGCGTGCCGTACGTCCGCCCACGGCAGGTCGGCGATCCGGCCCGCTCCGTCGGTGACCCGGTCCAGGGTCGCGTCGTGGAACGCGACCAGCCGGCCGTCCGCCGTGGCGTGCACATCCGTCTCGATGTACTGGTAGCCCAGCTCCACCGCGCGCCGGAACTGGGCCACGGTGTTCTCCAGGCCGTCGGCGGCCCCGCCCCGGTGGGCGAAGGCGATCGGCACCGGGTGGTCCAGGTACGGATGGCGCGGGCGCGGTGTCGTGAGGCTCACGGACGCAGTATCGCGCGTCCGGGTGTCGCTCCGGCAACGACCGTGCTGCCCGCCGATGCCGACGGGACGGCGAACACCCGCAGGAAGGCCTGCGCCAGCGGGCCGATGGACACGGCGTAGAGCACCGTGCCCACCCCGATGGTGCCGCCCAGCACGAACCCGGTGACCACCACCGCCACCTCGACCGCCGTCCGCATCAGCCGGATCGACCGGCCGGTGCGCCGGTGCAGCCCCGTCATCAGCCCGTCACGCGGACCCGGCCCGAAGCGCGCCGCGATGTAGAGGCCGGTCGCCGCGCCGTTCAGCACGATCCCCGCGAGCAGCAGCGGGACACGTGCGGCGAGGGAGCGCGCGTCCGGGAGCAGGGCGAGCGTGCCGTCCATGGCGAGGCCGACCACGAAGACGTTGGAGACCGTGCCGAGCCCGGGGCGCTGGCGCAGCGGGATCCACAGGAGCAGCACCGCCGCGCCCACGATGATCGACACGACCCCGATGCTCAGCCCGGTCAGTTCCGCGAGCCCCTGGTGCAGCACGTTCCACGGCTCCAGGCCCAGCCCCGCCGCCACGAGCAGCGCGGAACTCGCGCCGTAGAGCGCGAGCCCCGCGTACAGCTGGACCAGCCGCCGTCCGAGGGGGCGGCCGGGACCGGATGGACTGGGAGAGGACATGGAATTACCCCCCTGGGTGGTGGCGGTGGCCTGACGCATGACACTCTGTGGCTTGGGATGAATCGTCATCCATGGCCAATTCGGGGAAGGTGGACTGATCTTCATGGCGCAGTGGACCTCGGCCGTGGGGGCCGCGCAGCTCGCCCGGCTCCTCAACTCCCAGCAGGAGCGTCCGGCCGGCCCCGGCACCCGCCGTCCCCCCGCCTACCGCGCCCTCGCCGACGGCGTCCGGCTGCTCGTGCTGGAGGGCCGGGTCCCGGTGGCCGCGCGCCTGCCCGCGGAACGCGAACTGGCCCTCGCCCTCTCCGTCAGCCGCACCACCGTGGCCGCGGCCTACGAGGCGCTGCGCGGCGAGGGCTTCCTGGAGTCCCGGCGCGGAGCCGGCAGCTGGACCGCCGTACCGGCCGGCAACCCCATCCCCGCCCGTGGCCTGGAACCCCTGCCTCCCGAGGCCCTGGGTTCGGTGATCGACCTCGGCTGCGCCTCGCTCCCGGCGCCCGAGCCGTGGCTCACCCGGGCCGTGCAGGGCGCCCTGGAGGAACTCCCGCCGTACGCCCACACCCACGGCGACTACCCGGCCGGGCTGCCCGCGCTGCGCTCGATGATCGCCGAGCGGTACACCACGCGCGGGATCCCCACCATGCCGGAGCAGATCATGGTGACGACCGGTGCGATGGGCGCCATCGACGCCATCTGTCACCTCTTCGCGGGCCGGGGCGAGCGGATCGCCGTGGAGTCCCCGTCCTACGCCAACATCCTCCAGCTCATGCGCGAGGCCGGCGCCCGGCTCGTGCCCGTCGCGATGGCCGAGGGCCTGTCCGGCTGGGACGTGGACCGCTGGCGCCAGGTGCTGCGCGAGGCCGCGCCGCGGATCGCCTACGTGGTCGCCGACTTCCACAACCCCACCGGGGCGCTCGCCGACGAGGACCAGCGGCGCCGGCTGGTGGACGCGGCCCGCTCGGCCGGCACGGTGCTGGTCGCCGACGAGACGATGAGCGAGCTGTGGCTCGACGAGGACTTCCGGGACGGCGGCATGCCCCGCCCGGTCTGCGGGTTCGACCCGGCCGGCTCCACGGTGATCACCGTCGGCTCGGCGAGCAAGGCGTTCTGGGCGGGGATGCGGATCGGCTGGGTGCGGGCTGCGCCGGACGTCATCCGCAGCCTGGTCGCCGCGCGGGCGTACGCCGACCTGGGCACGCCGGTGCTGGAGCAGTTGGCCGTCAACTGGCTCTTCAGCACCGGGGGCTGGGAGCAGGCCGTCGAGCTCCGCCGCGCGCAGGCCCGGGAGAACCGGGACGCGCTGGTGGCGGCGGTGCGCCGGGAACTGCCGGACTGGGAGTTCGAGGTGCCCCAGGGCGGCCTGACGCTGTGGGTGCGCGCCGGCGGTCTCTCCGGTTCACGCCTCGCGGAAGCGGGCGAACGGACCGGCGTCCGCGTCCCGTCCGGTCCTCGCTTCGGAGTCGACGGCGCGTTCGAGGGCTACGTCCGGCTCCCGTTCACCGTCGGGGGAGCGGTGGCGGACGAGGCGGCGGTGCGGCTCGCCGCCGCGGCCCGGCTGGTGGAGTCGGGGGCGACGGGAGCGGGCGAGGCGCCGAGGACCTTCGTGGCGTAGGCGCCGGCGGGGACGACCGGCGCCTGACGGCTCGGGTGGTGCGGTGCTTCGGCGACCGCGGATGCCCGGTGGTTGCTCGCGCGGTACCCCGCGCCCCCTCGTGCCGCGCATCCGTCCAGTCGCGGCACAGGGTGCTAGGAAGGCTCCGCCGCCAGTGCGTCCGCGGGGACCGCTGTCTTCTCCGCCGTCGGCTTCGACAGAACCGTCGGCTCCTCCTCCACCGCGGTGGTCCGCGGCGGCAGCAGCTCCAGTACCGCCTGCCGGTCGGCGTCACTCGTGGCGTCGTCGTACGGATCCGGCGTACGGGGCACCTGAAGCCGGTGCACCGGACCGGAGCCCAGCCGGGCGTACCCCCGTCCGGGCGGCACGTGCGCGATCGACGTCGTGTGCGGCGCCGCCCCCAGCACCGCTTCCACCTGCTCCGGCGCCGCGGACCCGAGCACGACACGCGCGCGCGTGTGCTGCCGTACCGCGTCGGTCAGCGTCTCCGCGCTGTCGAACTGCTCGGCCACGACCACGGTCACGTTCGCCGCGCGGCCGTGCCGCAACGGCACCTGGAGCAGGACCTGCGGGTCCTTGCGGCCGTCCGCCAGGGCGAGGTGCGCGAAGACGCTCGGGCGGTCCAGCAGGATCCACAGCGGGCGCCGGGTGTCCGGGGGCGGTGGGTCGCCCGCCTGCCGCGCCAGGTTGATCGCGATGAGCCGCCGCTCGGTCTCCTGCGCGGCCCATTCCAGGCTGGCCAGCGCCCCGGGCAGCGCGCACTCCACGGCCAGGACGCCGGTCCGTCCGGTCAGGCAGGCGTACTCGCCGGTGCCGCCGCCGTCGACGATCAGCACATCGCCGTACTGGAGGGCCTGGAGGGCGACGGAGCGCAGCAGGGTGGACGTGCCGCTGCCGGGGTGGCCCATGGCCAGCAGGTGCGGCTCGGTGGAGCGGATGCCGGTGCGCCAGACGACCGGCGGCACGTCGACCCGTTCCTCCCCGTAGGACAGGGGGAGGGTGCGCTGGACCTCGCTGGGGTCGGTGAAGCCGAGGACGGTCTCGCCGGGCGCGGTGACGAAGCGCTGGGCCGGGATGTCGGCGGGCAGCGGGGGGAGGGCGATGACGGTGAGCTGGTTGCCCTCCTCGTCCCACGCGAAGCGGTACTCGCGGCTCCGCCCGGCCTTCGCGGTGAGCAGATGCTCGATCCGCGCGCGGGCCGCGGGCTCGCCGTCCGGGAAGTAGGCGGGGTAGCGGATCACGAGGTGGCCGATGCGTCCGGCGTCGTCGAACTCGTGGGCCGCGTAGGCCTTCTCCCATTCCCCGCCGTGCGTATACAGCGGTGCCGGGTCCTCGGAGCTGGAGAAGTACGGCACCAGGGCCTCGTACAGCGCCTGGAGCCGCTGGGTCTGGGACTCGTCGGGCCCCTCGGGCGCCGACGGGGTGCGATCGCGGCCGTGCCAGGCCGCTGCCGCCATCACGGCGATGACGGCGAGCAGCGGCCCGTACGGCATCAGGGCCACGATCAGGACCACGGACGTCACGAAGAACAGCAGTGGCCCCCGTTTGTCCTTGGGCGTGTCCGCCCACCTGCGCCGGCCGGCCGAGGCCAGCAGGCGCAGCCCGCGCGTCACGGTGATCAGCGGATGGAGGACGTCGGTGGCGCTGTCGGCCGCCGTCCGGGCCAGCTCCTTGCTCCGGGCGATCTGCGTCCGGGCGATCTGGGCGCTGTCCTTGCTCAGAATGCGGGGGAGAGGGCGCCGGGCCACTGCTGTCTCCTGATGGTGCGTGCGGGCGGGACTGGCGGGGTCAGAACTTGATGCCGCCCAGGAGGCTGGCCAGGCTCTCTCCTCCGGCTTTGATGCTCGGGGCGATACCCGTGGTCGACAGGTAGAAGCCGAAGAGGGCCGACACCGTGGCGTGCGAGCCCTTCAGCCCGTCCTTGCGGAAGAACAGGAAGACGACGACGCCGAGCAGCAGCACGCCTGAAAGGGAGAGGATCATTTGGGGCCTCCTGGTGTCGATGGTGGGGGACAGTCACCATGAGTTCTTCCAGGATCACAGGATGTATCCATACGATTAAAGGTGCAACTGGGTGAAAAACGGTGGAATTACCCCGCTCGGGCGAGTGTGTCGGGACCCCGATTGACCAGGCCTGTTTGCACTACGGTGCCCCCGGCGGGCGCTGCTGCTGATCTTTACCTCGGGCAGATCGGGTCATGTGCCACGCGAGCCAGTACGCTGGCGATTCACCCGTACGAAGCAGTCCCCGAATCAGCAAGGAGAGGTGGTCCGGCCGATGAGTGAAGTTCCCGACCCCGAGGTCGTGGAGCTGGCGACCAAGATCTTCGATCTGGCCCGGCAGGGGCAGACCGAGGCGCTCGTGGCGTACGTCGACGCGGGTGTTCCGGCCAACCTCACCAACGACCGCGGCGACTCCCTGGTGATGCTCGCCGCCTACCACGGTCACGCCGGCGCGGTGCGCGCGCTGCTCGCCCGCGGCGCGGCGGCGGACCAGGTCAACGACCGGGGTCAGACCCCGCTCGCGGGCGCCGTCTTCAAGGGTGAGACGGACGTCATCAAGGCCCTCCTGGAGGGCGGAGCCGATCCTTCCGCAGGCACGCCGTCGGCCGTCGACACGGCCCGGATGTTCGGCAAGACAGAGCTTCTGGAACTGTTCGGCGTCCACTGACGTCGACGCGCTGACCAGTACGACACGGAAAACGGGGGAGGCGGTACAGGGCCGCCGGAAATACGGTCGCGGCAGCACACACCGCGGGTCATCATGACGTCGTGATTCACGGACGCGATGGCTGGGCAGGTGTTGCCGCACCGCGCGGGCCGTGATGCGGTCCGCATGGGCCACCGACGAGAGGCAGAGAGAGATGGTCTACAGCAAGCAAGAGACGGCGGGCGCTCCGACGTTGTGTCACGCGGCCAGGTAATGCGTGTTCCCCGGTTGCGTCGACGCTTGATGTGAGGCTGTTTCCCATGTTCGATCCGGTCATAGCGCCCAGCGGTACGCTGCTCGGCCTGCTCCAGCGCGGCCGTGGTGACGGCACGCTGCACGCGCTCACGGCCCCGCGCGCCGAAGCGCTGGCGGCCCTGAACCACTGTGTGCTGCGCGACCCCCGCCACGACTGGCAGCTGGAGAACCGCTCCCTGTACTACGCCCGGCTCTACCTCGACCTGAACGGCGAGCTGGACGCCGTGGAGGCGCACCTCTTCGACCCCGAGGACGTCGTCGACACCGACGAGTCCCGCACCGGGCTGGCCCTGGCCGTCCTCGGCCACCTCGCCTCCTACGGCAGGCGGGACGCCCTGGAACTGCTGCGCAGGTACGCCGCGCACGGCTCCAGCTGGGCCTGGGCCTTGGACGAGCTGGCCCTCAGGGACGACGACGCGGGCCTGCGCGCCCTCGCCGCCCCCGTCCTGGCCCGCTTCGCCACCGATCCCGAGGGCGAGGCCGAGCTGGCCGCCGCCGTACGCGACGCCTTCGAGCCACGGCCCTGGCGGCTGTGGGCCGAGGATCCGCGCGCGTCGATCGCCACGCGGGTGCGTGCCGCCCAGGAGGCCGGCTGTTTCGACCGCTGGCAGCGGCAGATGCGGCCCACCGGCCCCCGCCCCGACTGGAGCGTCCGCGCCGTCTTCGAGTGGGCCCAGCAGGGTCTGGAGCGCGGCGCCGCCCTCCATGTGCCGGCCGCCCGCTGCCTGGTCGCCGTGGCCGGCCCGGAGGACCGGCCCGAGATCCTCCAGGCCGCCCGGGCCGGCACCGACGGAGCCCGCTGCACCGCCCTGCGCTACCTCGCCGACAGCAACGACCGTGACGCGCTCGACCTGATCGAGGCCGCCGTCGTCGACGGGACGGCACCCGTCGTGGAGGCCGCCGTCGACGCCTTCGAACGGATGCGCAGCATCGCCGCCGTCGACCGCGCGCGCCGCTGGGCCCAGCGCCCCGACGCGCTCGGCGCCGCCGCCGGACGCATGCTCGCCTGCCGCGGCGGCGCACAGGACCGCGACCTCGTCCTCGGCGCCCTCCGCGAGGCCGTCCGCGGCGAGGGGCCGGACGCGCCCACCCTGTGGACCCTCGTCGACGGCGCCGGACGCCTCGGCATCGCCTGCGCCGCACCCGTCCTGCGCCATGTCTACCGCGAGACGGCCTCCTCCCATCTCCGCGGCCGCGCCGCCCGCGCGCTGGCCGCCACCGATCCCTCCTTCGCCACCGGCTTCGCCGTCGAATGCCTGTGGGACTGCGAGGAGACCACCCGCGAACTCGCCGCCCGGCACGCCGAGACCGGTGACGCCCGGGTCGTGGAGCGCCTGCGCCGCCTGGCCGCCGATCCGGCCGAGGAGGACGAGGTGCAGACCGCGGTTCGCAGCCGCTTCGGACCGGACACGGCTCTCGGCTGAACGAATGGGACCGGACGCGGCCCTCTGCTGAACACATGCGACCGGACGTGACCGGGGCGCAACGTGACCCCCGACCGGGGCGCATCTGCCGACCCCCGCCCGTACATCTGCCCCGGCGGACGAGCGCCCGCCGGGTGAACACCGGATGACCCGCGGGTCAGGCGGCCATGACGGCCGTCTGACCCGCTCGGGTGTGCAGCCCAACGCTCATGGGACGTTCCCCGCGCCGAAAGATCGAAGTTGACGCGGGCACGTCCAGCGCGGCGACAACACCCGTATGCGTGTCGTCATCGTGACCGAATCCTTTCCCCCCGATGTGAACGGCGTGGCCCACTGCGCGCTCCAGACCGCCCGGCACCTCGTAGATCGCGGTCACCTCCCGCTCGTCGTCGCCCCCGCTCCCGCGCCCGGCAGCGGCCCGGACACGGACGCCCCGTGCCCGGTCGTCCGGATTCCCTCCCTCCCCCTCCCCGGCTACCCCCAGGTCCGCGTCGCCCTCCCCAGCCGACGTCTCGCCGCCGCCCTCGTCGCGCACCGCCCCGACGTGGTCCACCTGGCCAGTCCCTTCGTCCTCGGTGTCCGCGGCATGGCGGTCGCCGCCCGGCTCGGCACCCCCGCCGTCGCCGTCTACCAGACCGACCTGGCCGGCTACGCCCGCACCTACATGGGCGCCGGAGAGGCCGCGGCATGGCGGCGGATCCGCTCCGTGCACGCCGCCGCCGACCGCACCCTGGCCCCGTCCAGCGCCGCCCAGTCCGACCTGGAGGAACACGGCATACCGCGGGTACGGCTCTGGCCGCGCGGCGTGGACACCGTACGTTTCCGGCCACAGCACCGGGACGAGGCGCTGCGCCGCGAACTCGCCCCGAACGGCGAACTGATCGTCGGCTACGTCGGCCGGCTCGCGCCGGAGAAGCACGTCGAACTCCTCTCCGGAGTCTGTGGGCTGGCCGGCGTGCGGGTCGTGGTCGTCGGCGACGGACCCAGCCAGGCCCATCTGACCGAGGCCCTGCCCGGCGCCGTCTTCCTCGGCCGTCGCACCGGCGACGAACTGGCCCGGATCTTCGCCTCGCTGGACGTGTTCGCGCACACCGGCCCCTTCGAGACGTTCTGCCAGACCGTCCAGGAGGCCATGGCCAGCGGTGTGCCGGTCGTCGCGCCCGCCGCCGGCGGCCCGCTCGACCTCGTCGACCACGGCCGTACCGGCCTGCTGGTCCCGCCGCGCGACGCCGCCGCCGTGGAGGAGGCCGTCCGCGCGCTGGCCGCCGACCCCGCGCGGCGCGCCGCGTACGGCGCCACCGCCCGCGCGACGGTCGAGGGCCGCACCTGGGCCGCCGTCGGCGACCAGCTGATCGCCCACTACGACGACGTCCTCGCGGACCGGAAGACGGCGGTGGCGGCATGACCGGGGAGTCCCTGCGCATCGTCCGCCTCGCCAACTTCGTCGCCCCCGCCTCCGGGGGCCTGCGCACCGCCCTGCGGGAACTCGGCCGGGGCTTCCGGGCCGCGGGCCACGAACCGGTCCTGATCGTGCCAGGCGAACGGCACACCGACCGCGACACCGAGCAGGGCCGGGTCATCACCCTGCCCGGTCCGCTGCTGCCCGGCACCGGCGGCTACCGCGTCCTCACCGACAAGCGGCGCGTGGCCGCCCTCCTGGAGGAGCTGGCCCCCGACCGTCTGGAGGTCTCCGACCGGACCACCCTGCGCTGGACCGGCCGCTGGGCCCGCCGCGCGCGCGTGCCCGCCGTGATGGTCTCCCACGAGACCGCCGACGGCGTGCTGCGCACCTGGGGCCTGCCCGAGCACCTCGCCCGGCGCGCCGCCGACTCCCTCAACACCCGGACCGCGCACGTCTACTCACGGGTGGTGTGCACCACCGAGTTCGCCGAGCGCGAGTTCGTACGCATCGGCGCGCGCAACGTCGTTCGCGCCCCCCTGGGCGTCGACCTGATGGAACGGCACCCCGCGCTGCGCGATGCCGGGCTGCGTGACCGCTACGCGCGCGGGGACGAGGCGCTGCTCGTGATGGCGTCCCGGCTGTCCGTGGAGAAACGCCCCGGCACGGCCCTGGACGCCCTGGAGGCGCTGCTGCGGCGCGGGCGGCCGGCGGTGCTCGTGGTGGCCGGGGACGGGCCGCTGCGGGCCCGGCTGGAGCAGCGCGCGCGGGACCGCGGGCTGCCGGTGACCTTCCTCGGGTACGTCTCCGACCGGACGGCCCTCGGCGCGCTCCAGGCGTCCGCCGACGTGTGCCTCGCGCCAGGGCCCGCCGAGACCTTCGGGCTGGCCGCGCTGGAGGCGATGGCGTGCGGCACGCCCGTGGTGGCGAGCGCCTCCTCCGCGTTGCCCGAGGTGATCGGGTCCGCCGGAGCCGCCGCGGCGGGCGGTGGAGAGGCGTTCGCGGACGCCGTGGAACTGCTGCTGGACCGCGCCGAGCCCGAGCGGCGGGAAGCGGCACGCGCGCGTGCGGAGTGCTTCGGCTGGGGAACCGCCGTGGAGGCCTTCCTGGCGGCCCACGACGCGGAGGTGCTGCACCGCGCCGACGCCCGGCCCACGGTTCCGGAGGGTGTGGCATGAGCGCCGATGTGCCGATACGGCGGGGCGGCTCCGTCCGTGGCGGATGGGGTGGTGTGGGTGCCGATGTGCCGATACGGCGGGGCGGCTCGGTCTGTGCCGGAGAGGGCGGCATGGGTGCCGATGTGCCGACACGGCGGGGCGGCTCGGTCTGTGCCGGAGAGGGCGGCATGAGCGCCGATGTGCCGACACAGTGCAGTCGTCCTGTCCGTGACGGAGGGGGTGGCATGGGTGCCGATGCCGCGGCACGGCGGGGCGGCCCCGTCCGCTTCGTCGCGCTCGGGGACTCGCTGACCGAGGGCGTGGGCGACCCGGTCGGTACCGGATGGCGAGGCTGGGCCGCGCTGCTGGCCGCCTCCCTCGCCCAGGACGGCGAGCGGGTGCGGTTCACCAACCTCGCGGTCAGCGGGGCGCAGACCCGGGACGTGCTGGAGAAGCAGACGCCGGCCGCCCTGGAACTGCGCCCCGACCTGGTGTCCGTGGTCGTCGGCGTCAACGACACACTGCGCCGCACCTTCGACATACGCGCCGTGGCCGCCCACCTCGACCAGGTCTACGGCTCCCTCACCCGCCAGGGCGCCACCCTGCTCACCGCCTGCCTGCCCGACCCCGGCGCCATGCTCCGGCTGCCGGACGCCCTGGCCCGCCCGCTGGCCCGCCGGCAACGCGCGGTCAACGCCGTCGTCCACGCGCTGTCCGAGCGGTACGGCGCCGTCCACCTGCACGCGGCGGACGACGACTGGATCAGCGACCGGAGCCTGTGGAGCGCGGACCGGCTCCATCCCGCCGAGCGCGGTCACCGGCAGCTCGCCGTCCGCTGCCACGCCCTGCTCGCGGAGACGGGCCGCGCGACCGGGGAACCGCCCTCGCCCGAACCGGAGTTCCCCGCGCCGACCCGCGCGGCGAGCCTGTGGTGGCTGGCCACGGCGGGAACCGGCTGGGTGCTCCGGCGCTGCAACGACCTGCTGCCGCAGCTGCTGCGCCTGGCCGCCGACGAACTGCACCACCGTGCCCGGGGCACCAGCACCCACCTTGACCTCCGTGTATCGGCAGCGGTGTCGGCGGCCCTGGCGGCCCTGCCGGCGGCCACCGCCGTGGAGGCCGCGCCTCGACGCTGCGGCAGCGGGACGGGCGGGGCGGCCTTGGCGGAAGGGGCGGTCGAGGTAGGGGGCCGTGGCGACGATCGTCCCTGCCGGTTGAGGGGGGAGGTGCTCCACTGAGAGGGCGGCGAGGCTGTGGCCGCCGGAGAGGCTCAGCGGCGGTGTACCGGTACGAACCGGACCGGGGTGCCGGGGAGAGCCTGGGCGGCGGCCGGGAGGTCGGCGGTGCGGACCACCGCGATCACCGGGTAGCCGCCGGTGGTCGGATGGTCCGCGAGGAAGACCACCGGGCGGCCGTCCGGCGGGACCTGGACCGCGCCGAGAACCATGCCCTCGCTGGGGAGTTCACCGGACCGGGCCCGTTCCAGCGCGGGCCCCTCCGTGCGCAGGCCGATGCGGTTGCTCGCCGCGGAGACCCGGTACGCGCGCGTGGTGAGGTCCTGGACCGCCCGCGCCGTGAACCAGTCGTCGCGCGGGCCCGGCGTCACCCGGAGCACGAGTTCGGCCGGCGGACGCGGCTGCGGCGCGCCGTCCACGCGTGCGGGAGGGCCGGCCGGGGCGCCCAGCGGCAGCACCGTGCCGTCCGTGAGCGGTGCCGGACCGAGGCCGGACAGCAGGTCGGTGGCACGGCTGCCGAGGACCGGTTCCACGGCGACGCCGCCGGCGACCGCGAGGTAACTGCGTACGCCGGCCGTGGCCGCGCCCACCTCCAGCAACTCGCCCGCCGGTACCACGACCGGGGCACCCCACGCGGCCGGGCGACCGCCCACCGCCACCGGGCAGGGCGCGCCGCCGACCGCGACGGTCACCGTCGAACGCGCGCGCACCGCACAGCCGTTGAGGGTGGTCTCCAGGACGGCGGCGTCCGGAGGATTGCCGACCAGCCGGTTCACCAGGTTCGCCGCGAGCGGATCGAGCGCTCCGGAGCGGGGCACGCCGAGGTGCGCGTACCCCCGCCGGCCGCGGTCCTGCACGGTGGTCAGCGCGCCGGCGCGCACGACGACCAGCGCACGGTCGGTCATGGGGCCTCCCAGGTCACGGGTCGCGCCGGCACGAGGCACACGCGCGCGTGGGCTGCCGTCCGTTGCCCGGTCACGCGGGTCTCCCGGGCGCCCACCCCTGCCGGTACGATCCTCCGCCTCACGCTCATGCGCCACCCACCGGTACGAACCGCACGCGCGTCCCCGGCTCCAGCAGCGCCGCCGGGACGCGTGTCGGGTCCCACAGCACGGTGTCCGTCATGCCGATCAGTTGCCAGCCGCCGGGGGAGGAGCGCGGGTAGACGCCGGTGTACGGGCCGGCCAGGGCCACGGCGCCGGCCGGGACCGCCGTGCGCGGGGTGGCGCGGCGCGGGACGTGGTAGCGCTCCGGGAGCCCGGTGAGATAGCCGAAGCCGGGGGCGAAGCCGCAGAAGGCCACCGTGAACTCGGTGCCGGCGTGGACGCGGGCCACCTCCCGTTCCGGCACCTGCCAGTGCGCGGCGACCGCCGCCAGGTCCGGGCCGTCGTACCGCACGGGCAGTTCGATCAGTTCGCGCGCGCGGGCAGGCACCTCCGGCACCCGCGCGCCGGTCAGTTCGGCCGCCCAGCGGGCCGGCTCGGCCAGCCCGTCGAGCAGGACCGTACGGGCCGCCGGGATGATCTCGCGCACGGTGAGCGCGCCCTCCGCGCGGCGCCGCAGCAGCTCTGCGTGCAGAGCCTGCGCCTCCTCCCCGGAGGACACCTCGACGAGCAGCGCGTCGTCGCCGACGGGAAGCGCCCTCACGCGAACGCCTCCACCCGCACGCCCGCCGCCACGAGCCGCTCGCGCACCCGCCGGGCCAGGCCGACCGCGCCCGGTGTGTCGCCGTGCAGGCACAGCGACCGGGCGCGCACCTGGATGCGCGCGCCGGAGTGCGCGATGACCGCACCGGAGCGCGCGAGGCTCACCGAGCGCTCCACGACGGCGTCCGGGTCGGTCACCACGGCACCCTCCCGGCCGCGCGGCACCAGCGTGCCTTCGTCGGTGTACGCACGGTCCGCGAAGGCCTCCGTGACGGCCGGAAGTCCCGCCTCGGCCGCCAACTCCAGGAACCGCGAGCCGGGCAGGCCCAGCACCGGCAACGAGGCGTCCGCCAGCCGCACGCCCTCGATCACCGCGCGGGCCTGCTCCTCGTCGTGGACGACCCGGTTGTAGAGCGCGCCGTGCGGCTTGACGTACGCCACGCGCGCGCCCGCCGCCCGCGCGAACACCTCCAAGGCGCCGATCTGATAGGCCACTTCGGCCGTCAGCTCGGCGGGCGGCACATCCATCGCGCGCCGCCCGAAACCGGCCAGGTCCCGGTAGGAGACCTGTGCGCCGATCGTCACCCCGCGCTCGGCCGCCAACTCGCACACCCGGCGCATGGTGGCCGCGTCCCCGGCGTGGAAGCCGCAGGCCACGTTGGCGCTGGTGACGACGGACAGGAGCTGTTCGTCGTCGGTCAGCCGCCAGCGGCCGAAGCCCTCACCCAGGTCGGCGTTCAGATCGATCGCGGTCATGGTTGTCGCGTCTCCGGTTCTCGTGGAGTCTTCTTGTGCGCGGGGTTCCGGTACGACCGGGCTCAGTCGACGCCGGCCAGCCGGTACTCCTCGTCCCGCGCGTCGGTCAGGAACATCTGGCCCGGCGCGTGCGTGATCGCGAACGGCGGCCGGGAGGCCATCACGGCCGCCTGCGGGGTCACCCCGCAGGCCCAGAACACCGGGATCTCGCCCTCGGCGACGGTCACCGGGTCGCCGAAGTCGGGCCGGCCGAGGTCCTCGATGCCGAGGGCCGCCGGGTCCCCGCAGTGCACCGGACCGCCGTGCACGGCCGGCAGCAGGCTGCTCTCCCGGACGGCCGCGTCCAGACGCCCGGACGGCACCGGCCGCATGGACACCACCATCGGCCCGCGCAGCCGCCCCGCTTCCCGGCAGGCCCGGTCGGTCACGTACATCGGCACGTTCCGGCCCTGCTCGACGTGCCGGATCGGCACGCCCGCGCGGGCCAGCGCCCACTCGAAGGTGAAGCTGCACCCGAGCAGGAACGACACCAGGTCGTCCCGCCAGTACGCGCGCGCGTCCGTGGGTTCGTCCACCAACTCGCCGTCCTGCCACACCCGGTAGCGCGGCAGATCGGTGCGCAGGTCGGCGCCCTCGGCGAGGACGGTCGTCGGGGAACCGGCGTCCGTGACGTCGAGCACGGGACAGGGCTTGGGGTTGCGCTGGCAGAACAGCAGCATGTCGTAGGCCCAGTCGGCGGGCACCGCGATCAGGTTGGCCTGCGTGTGGCCCGCCGCGACCCCGGCGGTCGGCCCGGCCAGTCCGGCGCGGAAGCGGGCCCGCGCGGTTTCCGGGCTCCACGCGTGCGCGTGCGCGTCGGCCGTGGTGACGGGCCGGTCCTCGGTACGGTTCACCCGCGTCACGCCAGCTCCTTCCCACGCGTCTCCGGCAGTCCGAGCAGCGCCAGTGCCGCGATGCCGTAGCCGATCGCGCCGAAGACCAGCGCGCCGCCGACGCCCCAGCCGTCCGCCAGGAAGCCCACCAGGGTGGGGAACACCGCGCCCACCGCGCGGCCCGTGTTGTACGTGAAGCCCTGCCCGGTGCCGCGTACCGCCGTCGGGTACAGCTCGCTCAGGTAGGAGCCGAAGCCGCTGAAGATGGCCGACATGCAGAAGCCGAGCGGGAAACCGAGCACCAGCAGCAGGGTGTTGGCGCCGTGCGGGATGTTCGCGTACGCCAGGATGCACACCGCCGACAGCATCGCGAACAGCCAGATGTTGTTCCGCCGGCCGAGCCGGTCGGTGAGGTGGCCGCCGGTCAGGTAGCCGAGGAAGGCGCCGGAGATCAGGAAGGCCAGATAGCCGCCGGTGCCGACGACCGACAGGCCGCGGTCGGACTTCAGGTACGTCGGCACCCAGGTCGCCAGCGTGTAGTAGCCGCCCTGCACGCCCGTGGAGAGAAGGCTCGCGAAGACCGTGGTGCGCAGCAGGCCGGGGGCGCCGTCCCGGCCGGCCGGCCGGAAGATCGCCGCGAACGAGCCCCGGCGCGGGTCCTGTTCGCGGGCCGCCGTCGCCGTGGGGGCGTCGTGCACCGAGCGGCGCAGCCAGACCACGAGCAGCGCAGGCAGCGCGCCGGTCCAGAACATCACCCGCCAGGCCAGGTCGTCGTCGGCGAAGGAGAACACCAGCGTGTAGACGACCGCCGCCAGTCCCCAGCCGACCGCCCAGGAGCTCTGGATCGCGCCGAGCGTACGGCCCCGGTGGCGCGCGCTCGCGTACTCGGCGACCAGGATCGCGCCGACCGCCCACTCGCCGCCGAAGCCGAGGCCCTGGAGGGCGCGGAAGAGCAGCAGGGTCTCGTACGTGGGCGCGAAGCCGCAGGCGACGGTGAAGACGGCGTAGGTGATCACCGTGATCATCAGGGCCCGGACGCGGCCCACCCGGTCCGCGATCACGCCCGCGGCGGCGCCGCCGACCGCCGAGACCACCAGCGTGACGGTGGTGAAGAGGCCGGTCTGGCCGCTGCTGAGGCCGAAGTACGCCGAGAGCGCCACCATGCTCAGCGGCAGGGTGAAGTAGTCGTACGAATCCAGGGCATATCCGCCGAAAGCACCGGCGAACGCGCGCCGGCCGCGCGGGCCGAGGGCGCGCAGCCAGGCGAACGCGCCGTCCTCGGCGGCGCGTTCGGCCGGTCCCGGGCGGACGTCGGCGGAGGGCGCGGAGCGGGGCGGTGGGGTCGTGCTCATGGGCACCTCGCAGAAGAGGGACGGAGGGTGCTGGGAAGTGAGCCGTGCGGAGCACCGTAGAGGATCGTTCAACGATCCTTCAATACCCGTGTTGTTTCGTCCTGGTGTCTGCGATTGAATTCCGGGCATGGCAGAGGAGCTGACGGGACTGGCCGGCGACCGGGCCCTTCTGGGCCGTACAAGCACCGCGGAGCGCGTTTCGGACATCCTCAGGAGCCGCATCTCCGAGGGCTACTTCCCGCCCGGCACCCGGCTGTCCGAGGACAGCATCGGCGGGGCGCTCGGCGTCTCCCGCAACACCCTGCGCGAGGCGTTCCGGCTGCTCACCCACGAGCGCCTGCTGATCCACGAACTCAACCGGGGCGTGTTCGTCCGGGTCCTGACCGTCGAGGACGTGGAGGACATCTACCGCACGCGCTCCCTCGTCGAGTGCGCCGTCGTCCGGGGGCTGGGCGAACCGCCGTACCGGCTGGGCGGGCTGGTCTCGGCGGTCGAGGAGGGGCGGACGGCGGCCGCGGAGAATGACTGGAAAGAGCTGGGTACGGCCAACATCCACTTCCACCGGGAACTGGTCGCCCTCGCCGGCAGCGAACGCACCGACGAACTGATGCGCAGCGTCTTCGCCGAGCTGCGCCTGGCCTTCCACGTCGTGGACGACCCGCGCCGGCTGCACGAGCCGTACCTCGCCCGCAACGCCCAGATCCTCCAGGCGCTCCAGGCCGGCGACCGGCGCGGCGCGGAACGGCTCCTGGAGACCTATCTCGCGGACTCGCTGGAACGGGTCGTCGAGGTGTACCGGCGCAGGGTCGGCGAGGAAAGCGTCCCGTAGGGCCGGGGAACGGCGCGACCAGCCCGGACGGCCGGCGCCCGGACGACGCCCCGCAGCCGGGCCGGCCAAACCGGCGGAGGCTCTCGTTTGGGTCGATGTCAGACCCAGGACCTAGTCTGTGCACCGTGACTTCGCCTGCATCGACGGACCGTGTTCCGCCCCAGCTCAGCGCGGGGCCGCGCCCGGCTCCGGGCCCGGCCGCCGACGAGGGGCTGGCGCGTCGGCTGCGCGCGCTCGCCTGCACCGCGCCGCTGCACGACCTGGACGCGCGCAAGGCCAACCTGGCCGGTGAGTACTCGGTGTACGGCATGGCCGAGGTGGCGCTGGCCGCCATCGACCTGGTCACGCTGAACATGGACTTCGACACCGGCGCCGACCACGAGCAGATCGTGGCCCGGCTCATCCCGCGCATCGCCGCGCAGGCGCCGGGCCGGCCCGCCGCCGAGCACGAGCGCGTGGCCCGCTGGGTGCTGGAGAACCTGATCAACGTCGGCAGCGTGGACCGCGGCTTCCGCGCGGTCTACGGCACCTTCGCGCCGGACGGCACGTACGTCCGCCGTGACTACGACTTCAAGCTGATCGAGGAGGTCCCCGGCCCCGGCGGCACGGTCTACCTGCGGACGACGGACGAGGCGGTCAACGTCCTGGTCGGCGCCCTCGACACCGACGTCACCAGCGCCCAGATCGCCGCCGAGGTCAAGCTGGAGGTGCTGATCAACCGCGGCCGGCTCGCCGACGCCCAGCTCGCCGCCGAGCAGGCCCGCTACCGCACCGTCCAGTACTCCGAGACGCTGCGCCGGGCCCTGGAGGCCACCCGGCGCAACGTCCGCGCGGTCGACTGGCTCAACGCCGTCCCCGACATGATCGCCGAGGCCCTCGACCACGTCGCCGAGCGCTACCGCCACGAGAACGCGATCCTCACCAACATCCGCAAGGCCCGCGACGAGACCGAGGACCCCGAGCACAAGCGCCGCGCCGCCGAGCTGGTCGACATCGTCAAGGACTGCATCCGGCGCCACACCCAGCTCCAGTCGCGCCTGCTGGAGGCGGGCCCGCTGTTCCGCGCCGAACAGGACCGGCAGGCCTTCGCCACACCGGCGACGACGTCCGGGATAGACCTCTACGGCCATCTCGTCGCCCCCGTCCTGCCGCTGCCCCTGGAGCGGGCGATCCGGGTCACCGACGCCTTCTTCGCGCGCGGCACGGGGCTGCGCACGCCGGTGTCCGTCCGGGTCGGGGACCTCGTGGACATCCTGCTGACCCCGCCGGTGGAGCGGGAGCACCTGGGCGCGGAGATGCCCGAGCCCGACCTGATCGCGACGCCGGACGACAGCCGCTTCAGCGAGGAACAACTGGCCGCGGCCACGGAACTGCTGGATCTGCCGGCGGACGCCCCGAGGCGGCTGTCCGGGCTGCTGGCCGAGGCCCGGCGGACCGGTGACCCGGACCTCGCCTACCTGGTGGCGCTGCTGGCGGTCCACGCGGCCAGCCCGCCCGTCGGCACCGCCTACCGGCAGGGCGAGGAGAAGCTGCTGTTCGCCGTGGACGACGGGACCGAACTGGACGATCCCGAGTTCGGCGGGGCGGACCTGATCGTGGGGACCGCACTGCTCGACGCGGCGGGGATGGCCGCCGACCGGACGGAAGCAGCATGAGTGGACAAGAGCACGACAAGGAGCCCAACCCGTGACCGAGCACGTCGACCGGAGTGAACCCGAGTCTGCCGCCGCCCCGGCGGGCTCCGCCGTCACCCCCGCCGACGCCGCCGACGCGGCGCGGCTCGTCGCCTTCGGACTCCAGCCCAAGCTGGCGCCCGCGCGCGACCAGGAGTACACCGAGCTGCTGCGCCGTTACCGCGACGACCCGGCGTTCGCCCGGCTCGCCGACGCCGTCGCCGCCGGTCTGGGGCTCGTCGTGCTGGAGGTGTCCCCGCGCGCGGGGATGGCCGTGACCGCCGCCGAGGACTCGGTGTTCGCCGTCCGCATGGGCGACTACGCGCGTCGCACCGCCGCCGACTCCGGCGACCGCTTCCTGCACGGACTCGCCCATCTCGCCGTCGCCGCGCTGGCGTTCCCGCGCCCGGAGGACCTGGCCGACGACTCCTACATCGGCCGGGTCACCGTCAACGGCGTCGACGCCTTCGTCCGGCAGGCCTGCCGCCGTCTGGAGGAGCGCGCCGAGGAGCAGGGCGAGAACACCGACCCGGCGACCGACGCGCCCGGCCTGGAGGCGGCCTGGCGGATCTGGGCCAGACGCAGCGCCACCGGCGCCACCAAGGACGCCCGCCGGCCGGCCGCCTCCACCACCGGCATCGTGGCGAAGGCCATGGCCTTCCTCACCGACTCGGGCTTCCTGCAGCGCACCGGCGACGACAACGGCGGCACGTACCGCACCACGGCCCGCTACCAGCTCCAGGTCCGCGACCTGGCCGGCAGCGCCGCCCTGGCCGAACTGGTGGAGCTGGGCATCGTCCCGGTCACCGACGGCACGGCCACCCTGCTGCCCGCCCAGGACACCGACGACCTCGACCTGGTGGCCGACGCCGGACTGCCCTTCCACTCCTGACGCGCTGAGGCTCCCGCAGCTCCAGCCCCTCCTGAACCCCCCGCACGTTTCACCAGACTTACGAGAGTCCGCCATGTACGAGCTGTCCCGGGTCCGCCTCTACTCCATCGGTCCCGCCGGTGCGCGCTACGCCGACACCGTGCTCGACCTGCGGGGTGTCGGCGAGCCCGTGCCCGACCCGGCGCCCACGCAGGTGGAGTTCTTCGAGGAGGAGCCGTCCGGTCCGCCGCGCCGGCCCGCACCCGCGGGCGTGCTGTTCCTGGAGAACGGCGGCGGCAAGTCCGTCCTGCTCAAGCTGATCTTCTCGGTGATGCTGCCGGGCCACCGCAACACCCTCGGCGGCGCCAGCTCCGGCGTGCTGCGCAAATTCCTGCTCGCCGACGACTGCGGCCACGTGGCCCTGGAGTGGCAGCACGTGCTGACCGGCGAGTGCGTCGTCGTCGGCAAGGTCAGCGAGTGGCGCGGCCGGCAGGTCTCCAACGACCCGCGCAAGTTCGCCGAGGCCTGGTACTCCTTCCGGCCCGGCCCCGGCCTCAGCCTGGACAACCTGCCCGTCGCCGAGTCCACCGCCGTACGGCCGCCCGCCGAGGGCACCTCCGGCGCGCACGGCCGCCGCCGCACCATGAAGGGCTTCCGCGACGCCCTCATGGAGGCAGGCAAGGTCTACCCGCACCTGGAGGTGCACTGGGAGGAGATCCACGAGCGCTGGACCGAACACCTCGGCGACCTCGGCCTCGACCCCGAACTCTTCCGCTACCAGCGCGAGATGAACGCCGACGAGGGCGAGGCGGCCGGCCTCTTCGCGGTCAAGAAGGACTCCGACTTCACCGACCTGCTGCTGCGCGCCGTCACCGACACCCGCGACACCGACGGCCTCGCCGACCTCGTCAGCGGCTTCGGCAACAAGCTCGGCCGGCGCGCCGAGCTGATCGCCGAACGGGACTTCACCGCCGGCTCGGTCGACCTGCTCGGCCGGATCGTGGAGGCCGCCGAGGCGCGCGCACGCGCGCGTGACGTCCACGCGGGCGCCGAGCGCCGCACCCGCACGCTGGCCCGGCGGCTGTCCGCGCGAGCCGTCCGGGAGCGGATCCGGGCCGCCGACCTCGCCCAGCGGGTGACGGCCGCCGCGTACGCCGTCACCCACTCCGAGGGCGCGCGCGAACGCAGCGCCCTCATCGCCGCCGAACTCGCCTACCGCCACGCCTCCCTGGCGCTGGCCGCCGCCGAGAAGTCCGCCGCCGCGCAGAAGCGCGAGCTGGCCGACGCCCGCACCCTGCACGCCGCCTGGCAGGCCGCCGAGGCCGTGCTGCGCCACCGGGCCGCCGCCGACCGCGTCGCGCGCGTGTCCGCCGCCATCCAGGAGGCCGAACGGGACGCGGCCCCCGCGCTCGCCGCCCGAGCCAAGGCCGCCGTGGACCTCGTACGGGCCCTGCACGCCGCGGCCGAGAGCGCCGAGGCCCTCGCCAACGAGGAGGAGGAGCGCTCCGCGGCCCTCCAGGAGGTCAGCGACTCCGCCTACCGGGACTCGACCGCCGCCGCCACCGAGGCGCAGCGGGCCCGTAGCGAGGCCGGGCACCTGCGCCAGCGGCTCACCGAGGTCGAGCAGGAGACCGCCGAGGCCGTGCGCGCCGGCTGGCTGGACGACAGCGCACCGGACGCCGACCCGGCGCGGGCCGCGCTCGCCGCCAGCGACGCCGAGAAGACCGCCGTGGCCGCCTGGGACGCGGCCCGCGAGGCCGCCCGCAAGGCCACCGAGCACGCGCGCGAGGCGGCCTCCGCCGAGGCCCGCGCGGAGCTGACGGCGGCCCGCGCGGCCGACGCGGCGACCGCCGCCGAGCGCGCCCACGAGGCCGAGCGGCGCCTCGCCGAGTCGCTGGCCGCCGAGGAACGGCTCGCGGAGCTGCTGAGCCTGCCGGGCGCGCCGAGCGTGGCACGGGTGCCCGCGCCCAGGACGGAAGAGGGCGACAAGACGCGCGCACCTGCCGCCGACGCCGCCCACAGCCCTCTCACCGCCGAGGAACTCGACCGCTTCGCCGACGAGTTGCGCGAACTCCTCGACGACGCCGTGTCCACCGCCGAACGACACCTGTTCGACCTGCGGACGGCCGCCGCCGACGACGCCCGCATCCTCGGCGCCCTCGGTGACGGCGGGCTGCTGCCGCCCGGCCCGGACGTGCTGGCCACCGTCGAGTTCCTCGGCGAACACGGCATCCCGGCGCTGCCCGGCTGGCGCTACCTGGCACAGGCCGTCGACCCCGCCGACCACGCGCGCGTGCTCGCCGCCCGCCCCGAACTGGTCGACGGCGTGATCATCACCGATCCGGACACGCACGCGCGTGCCCGCGAAGCCCTCGGTGACGCCGCCCTGCTGCCCCGCTCCGCCGTCGCCGTCGGCACCGCCGCGGCGCTGCTCGCCCCGCCGCCCGCCGCGGGCAGCACCTCCGGTGACGTGTTCCTCGTGCCGCCGAACCCGGCCATGCACGACGAGCACGCGGCCGACGAGGAACGGCAGGCACTGCGCGCCCGGGCCACCGCACGCGACGAGGAGATCCGCGCCCTCGCCGCCCGCCTCGGCAAGGACCGCGAACTGGCCGCGCGGCTCGCCTCCTGGCGCACCGGCTGCCCCGCCGGGCGCCTCACCGAGCTGGCCCGGGCCGCCGAGGACGCCCGCGCCTTCGCCGAGGAGTCCGAGGCCGAACTCGCCGAGGCACGCACCGTACGGGCGGAGGCCGACGAGTCCGCCGCCGAGGCCACCCGGATCCGCGACGAACGGCAGGAGGCCGCGCAGAAGGCCCGCCGGGCCGCCGACGCCCTCGCCGGCCTCGCCTTCCGGCTCCGCGAACGCGCCGGCTGGCAGGCGCGACTGCGTGAACTCGCCGACGAGGCCGCCGAGTCCGAGGCCCGCGCACAGGCCTGCCTGGACCGCGCCCGCGCCGCCGACGAGGACCGCCGCGCCGCCCAGCGCGCCGCCGACGACGCCCGTCGCACCGCGCGCGCCCTGCGCGCCGAGCGCTCCGAGATCGCCGGCGCCCCGGACGACGTACCGGTCGCCGACGAGGACGCCCCGAAGGCGTCCCTGCCCGCGCTCCGCGAGGCCTACCGGGCCGCCTCCCAGGTGTACGAGAAGGTCGGCGTCGGCGCCGACCTGCGCGCCGAGCAGGCCCGCGCGGAGAGCGACGAGAGCGCCGCCCGCGCCGAACTGGACCGGCTCAGCAACAAGGTCCGCACCCGCGCCGAGCAACTGCTCCAGTCGCCCGACGGCGCCGACGGACCCTCCCGGCAGGCCGCCGCCGCCCGCGCGGAGGAGCTGGTGCAGCTCCTGGAGACCCGTATGTCGACCGCGAGCGAGCAGCTCGGCCGGCTGCGCGGCGAGGCCGAGCGGCACGCGCCCGAGGATGGCGAGGCCCACACCGAGCTGCCCGAGGAACTCGTCCCGCGCGACGCCGAGCACGCCCAGGCCCTGCTGCGCACCGCCACGGCCGAACTCGCCGCCCGCACTGAGGCCCTGGCCGAGGCCCGCGAGGCGCACGCGGAGCTGCTGGACGCCCACCGCGCCGCCGAGGACGCGGCCGGCGGCTTCGACGAGATCGCCGCCATGCTCCGCGACCTGCTGCGCGAACCCGCCCAGGAGGAGGAGCAGGAGGAGCCGGAGCCGTACCCCGGCACCCTGGAGGAGGCCCGGCACTCCGCCGCCGAGGCCCGCCGTTCGCTGCGGGGCTGCGCGGCCGACCTGTCCGCCGCCGAGGCGGCCGTGCGCGAGGCGAGCGACATTCTCGTCCGGCACGCCAACTCCACGCGCTACGAGCAGGTCCGCACCCCCGCCCGGCAGCAGATCCGCGAACTGCCCGCCTCCGCGCTGCCCGAGCACGCCCAGAAGTGGGCGGACGCCTTCGCTCCCCGGCTGCGCGTCCTGACCGACGAGCTGGCCCAGCTCGAGCGCAACCGCGACTCGATCGTGGACCGGCTGCGCGGACTCGTGGAGTCGGCGCTCGCCACCCTGCGGTCCGCGCAGCGGCTGTCCCGGCTGCCGGAGGGGCTCGGCGAGTGGTCCGGCCAGGAGTTCCTGCGCATCCGCTTCGAGGAGCCGGACCACGCCACGCTCACCGAACGGCTCGGCGAGGTCATCGACGAGGCCACGCGCGCGGCCGTCAGGAAGAACTCCGACCTGCGCCGTGACGGCATGTCCCTGCTGTTGCGCGGCGTCGCGGCGGCCCTGCAGCCGAGGGGCGTGGCCGTCGAGATCCTCAAGCCCGACGCGGTGCTGCGCGCCGAGCGCGTCCCCGTCGGCCAGATGGGCGACGTCTTCTCCGGCGGCCAGCTGCTCACGGCGGCCATCGCCCTGTACTGCACGATGGCCGCGCTGCGCTCGAACGACCGGGGCCGGGACAAGCACCGGCACGCGGGCACGCTGTTCCTGGACAACCCGATCGGCCGTGCCAACGCGACCTATCTGCTCGAGCTCCAGCGAGCGGTGTCCGACGCGCTGGGCGTCCAGTTGCTCTACACCACCGGCCTGTTCGACACCACCGCCCTCGCCGAGTTCCCGCTGGTCATCCGCCTCCGTAATGACGCCGACCTCCGGGCGGGACTGAAGTACATCAGCGTGGAGGAACACCTCCGGCCCGGGCTGCCCCAGCAGCCCCAGGCCGGGGAGGCGGTGCACAGCGAGATCACGGCGACGAGGATGTACAAGAAGCCGGCTGGATCAATGGGTTGACCGATCCATTGATCAAGCATCCTCCTTGATCAGGTCGGCGCACTTCTCGCCGATCATCATCGTCGTGATGCACGGGTTGACGGCGATCAGGTCCGGCATCACCGAGCCGTCGGCGACCCGCAGCCCCTCGACCCCCTTGACCCGCAGCCGCGCGTCGAGCGGGGCCGAGGGGTCGTCGTCGGCGCCCATCTTCACGGTGCACGACGGGTGGTAGACGGTGTTGTGCGTCTTGTGGATGTAGTCCAGCAACTCGTCGTCCGTGCGGACGTCCGGTCCCGGCGCCAGCTCGGCGCCCGCCCAGCCGCTCAGCGCCGGCTGCCCGGCGATACGACGGGCCAGCTTCAGCCCGTACGTCATCACGCGCACATCGTGCTCGTGCGTGAAGTACCGCGGGTCCACCTTCGGCTTGTCCCGGTAGTCCCGCGTCCGCAGCCGCACCGTGCCCCGCGACTTCGCCTTCGTCACGTTGGGGGTCAGACAGAACGCGTTCTCCGAGGTCGGGTAGCCCCAGCGCGCGGTGTTCATGTCGAACGGCACGGACCCGTAGTGGAACATCAGGTCGGGCCGGTCCAGGCCGGGCTCGGTGTCGTAGAAGATGCCCGCCTCCCACCACTGGCTGGACGTGGTGGTCATCGGCTGCTTCGCCTCCCACATGATCACGCCCTCGGGGTGGTCCTGGAGGTTCTCGCCGACGCCCGGGGAGTCCGCCACGACCTCGACGCCGACCTCGCGCAGGTGCCCGGCCGGGCCGATGCCGGACAGCATCAGCAGCTTGGGGGAGTCGATCGAGCCGCAGGAGACGATCACCTCGCGCCGGGCCCGTACCGTGCGCGTGTGCACCAGATCGGAGTCCAGGTACTCGGCGCCCACGCACCTCCGCCCCTCCAGCACCAGCCTCTTGGCCCGCACCCCGGTCCGGACGTCCAGATTCGGACGTTTGCCGAGGACGGGGTGGAGATAGGCGACGGACGAGGACTGACGGATGTTGTTCTCGTCGGAGTTGATCTGGAACCAGTTGGCCCCGCGCACCACCGTCTTCCCGGTGTTGAACGGGACCGTCGGTATACCGGCCTGGGCGCACGCCTCCAGGAGGGCGGCGCCGCACGGGTCGCCGCCCTTCAGCGTGCGCAGCTTCACGGGGCCGGTGCGGCCGTGGTGGTCGCCGGGCGCGTCGTTGTTCTCCAGCCGCCGGTACAGGGGGAACAGATCGGCGGCGCTCCAGCCCGTACAGCCCTGGGCCGCCCAGTCGTCCAGGTCCTCCGCGGGCGCCCAGAAGGCGATACAGGAGTTGTGCGACGAACAGCCGCCCAGCACCTTCGCGCGCGCGTGCCGCATGAAACTGTTGCCGCTGGCCTGCGGCTCGACCGGGTAGTCCCAGTCGTAACCGGACTCCAGCAGCCCCATCCAGCGCTCCAGTCTGAGGACGTCGTCGTCGCCGACGTCGCTGGGGCCCGCTTCCAGCACGCACACCGTTACCGAGGGGTCCTCGGAGAGCCGGGCGGCCACGACATTGCCCGCGGTGCCGCCACCGACCACGACGTAGTCGAACTCATCGATGCTCATGTGACCTCCTGGTCAGCCGGAATCGGGCGGGATCACTCGGCCGCGGGGGCGGCGAGCGGCGGGGGCGGGGCGGCCGCCGCGGCGTCCAGGCGGTGCTCGGCGAGGACACCGGTGCGGTGTCGCTGGACGAACCAGTAGTAGGCGAAGCCGCCGCCCGCGATGACCGCGACGAAGAGGACCGCACCCCAGCGCAGGTACCAGTGGTACGGCGCGGACGCGTTGTAGACGGCGGCGCGCGGCCAGATCAGGTTGACCGTCATCGCCGCGCCCCAGACCACCGCGACGATGTTGACGAGCAGTCCCCAGCGGCCCAGCGAGAACCTCCCCTCGCCCGCGGGCCGCCATGTGCCGCGCAGCCGGGCCACCAGCATCGGCCCCGTGACGCCCAGGTAGGCGAGGTAGATCATGATGATGCCGATGCTGGTGACGACCGTGAAGATCTGCGGCTGGCGGATGTTGACCACGAGGATCGCCAGCGCCAGCACGCCGATGATCACGGCCGGCAGGACCGGGGTCTGGAAACGGGGGCTGACCCGGGCCATCAGCGAGGACGCGGGCAGGTTGTTGTCCCGGGCCATCGCGAACGCCAGCCGGATCGCCGCCGTGTGCACGGCCAGCGCGCACACCGTGACCGCGATCAGCACGCACCACAGCATCGCCTTGCCCGCCGTCGGGCCGAGCACGTCGAGCACGACGTACTGCAGGCCGTCGGTGGACAGCTTGTCGCCCTTGAGGCTGGAGACGCTCATCAGCGCCAGCAGCAGTACCAGGCCGCCCAGGATGAACGAGGCGACGATCGCGCGGATGATCGCGCGCGGGGCGTTCCGGGACGGGTCCAGGCACTCCTCGCCGAGGGAGGAGGCGGTGTCGAATCCGTACATGACGTACGCGGACGCCAGCGAGGCCACCAGGAAGGCGCCGAGGTAACCCGTTGAGTAACCCGATCCCGTGTGGTTCGTCTGCATGACGACTTGAGGACCACGGGTGATGTGGACGGCGAAGAGGATGATCAATACAACGGTCGCGATCAACTCGATGAAGACGCCCGCCGTGTTGATCGTGGCCATCAGCTTGACGCCGAACGCGTTGACCAGCGTCGTGAACAGAATCAACACGGCAGCGAGCACGACCGCGTTGGTCGCCACGTCGTACTTGCCGGTGCCGTCCCCGACGAACTGGAACACGGAGGAGATCTGCGGCAGCGTGAGCTGATAGGCGAGCGCGACCGCCGAGATGGACACGATGGACGCGATCAACATCATCCACCCGGCGAGCCAGCCGAGATGCGGATTGCCGATCTTCTTCGACCAGTTGTAGACCGAGCCGGCCACCGGATAGCGGGCGGCCAGTTCGGCGAAGCACAGGGCCACCATGAACTGGCCGACGAACACCATCGGCCACGACCACCAGTAGGCGGGGCCGCCGCTGCCGTAGCCGAAGTAGAACAGCTGGAAGGTGCCGGTCAGGATGGAGATGTAGCTGATCCCGGCGGCGAAGGTGTGGAAGTGGCCGAGGGTGCGCCTGAGTTCGGGCTTGTAGCCGAACTCGGCGAGCTCGGCGTCGTCGTGGTGGTGTGGGCCTGGCGATTGCTCGGTGGTCGTCATGAGCGGACTCCTCGTGGGCCTGGGAGGGGGAGGCAGCGGCCCGTGCGGGTGCCGGGATCGGTTGGGTGACGGGTGGGTCAGTCGAACCAGCCCTGCGGTGCGGGCGCGGTGTTGCGCCAGATGTGTTTCGTCTCGCGGTACTCGGCGAGCCCCGCCGGTCCGAGTTCACGCCCGAACCCGGACTGCTTGTAACCACCCCACTCGGCCTGCGGCACGTACGGGTGGTAGTCGTTGATCCAGACCGTGCCGAGCCGCAGCCGCCCCGCGACCCGCGCGGCCCTGGCCTCGTCGCCGGTCCAGACGGCACCCGCGAGGCCGTAGACCGTGTCGTCGGCGAGCCGGACGGCCTCCTCCTCGTCGGTGAACCGTTCGACGGTCAGCACCGGACCGAAGGACTCCTCCCGGACGACGGACATGGCGCTCGTGCACTCGTCCAGGACGGTCGGCAGGTAGTAGAAGCCCTCGTCGTAGCCGGGACCGGCGGGCCGGGCGCCGCCGCAGCGCAGCACCGCGCCCTCCGCCAGCCCCCGCGCCACATAGGCCTCCACCTTGGCCCGGTGGGCCGCGGAGATCAGCGGCCCGGTCTGCGCCCGCTCGTCGAACGGCCCGCCGAGCCGGATCAGCCGCGCCCGCCGTACGACCTCGTCCACGAACCGGTCGTGCAGCGCGTCCTCGACCAGCAGCCGGGCCCCGGCGGAACACACCTGCCCGGAGTGCAGGAAGACGGCGGTGAGCGCCATGTCGACCGCGGCCTCGAAGTCGGCGTCCGCGAAGACGATGTTGGGGTTCTTGCCGCCGAGTTCGAGCGCGACCTTCTTCACCGTGCCGGCCGCCGCCGCCATCAGCCGGCGGCCGGTCTGCAGACCGCCGGTGAAGGAGACCAGGTCGACGTCCGGATGGTCGCCCAGCGGGGCGCCCGCCTCCGGACCGGCGCCCAGCACCAGATTGGCCACGCCCGGCGGCAGCCCTGCCTCCGCCAGCAGCCGGACCAGGTGGATCGCGGTGTGCGGGGTCAGCTCGCTCGGCTTCAGCACGAACGTGTTGCCGGCGGCGAGCGCCGGGGCGACCTTCCACGCGGTCTGCAGCAGCGGGTAGTTCCAGGGCGTGATCAGGGCGCACACGCCGACCGGCTCGTACACCACCCGGCTGTCGACGTCCGCCCGCCCGGTGTCGATCACCCGGCCGGTCTCGCTCGCGACCAGCCGCCCGAAGTAGCGGAAACAGTTGACGACGTCGTCCACGTCGTACGCGCTCTCCACCACCCGCTTGCCGGTGTCCAGGGACTCGGCGCGGGCCAGCGCGTCCTTGTCCCGGGCGATGAGCCCGGCGACCCGCAGGAGCAGGTCACCGCGCTCGGCGGCCGGCGTGTGCGGCCAGGGACCGGTGTCGAAGGCGCGCCGGGCCGCCGCGACGGCCTCCGCGGTGTCCTTGCCGCCGGCCTCGTCCACGACGCCCACCAGGGAGCCGTCGGCGGGACAGCGGATCTCCCGGCTGCGCTCGTCCAGGGCGCCCCGCCACACACCGTCGATGAACACGTCAGGCATGGGAGTCCTCCAGCCGCTCCAGCAGCCACGCGTGGAAGATCCCGATGTGGTGCTCGTTCGGGACCAGCACCCCGCCTGTGCGGTACGCGCGCGAGGACATCGCCGGCTGGGTGCGTTCGCAGGCCTCGAAGTCCTGGACGTTGACGCGGTGGAACAGCTCCACGGACTTCGACACGTCCGCGCCCGAGGCCACCACCTGGGGCGCGTACAGCCAGTCGCACTCCACCACCGTGCGGTCCTCGGCCAGCGGGAACATGCGGTGCAGGATCACGTGGTCCGGGACGAGGTTGACGAAGACCGTCGGCTTGACCGTGATCGCGTAGTAGCGGCGGTCCTGGTCGGCCGTCACCTCGGGGAGCTTGGCGAAGCCCGCGCTGCCGTCCACCGTGAAGCCCTTGATCTCCTCGCCGAACTCCGCGCCGTGGCCCACGTAGTACTGGGCCGCGTAGCCGTCGGCGAACTCCGGGAGGACCTCCGTGAGTTCGGGGTGGATCGTCGCGCAGTGGTAGCACTCCATGAAGTTCTCGACGATCAGTTTCCAGTTGGCCCGCACGTCGTAGGTGACGCGTTTGCCGAGGGCGAGCTTCTCGGTGCCGTAGTGCTCGATGGCGGCGGCGTCGCCGAGCCGCTCCACGGCCGCGTACATCACCGTGTCCTCGAAGGAGGGCGGTTCGTCGGCGAGGCACACCCAGGCGTAACCCAGCCACTCGCGCAACGCCACCTTGATCAACCCGTACTCGACTCGATCAACGTCGGGCATCTTGATCAAGTTGGGTGCCGCGATCAATCTGCCGTCAAGGTCGTACGTCCATGCGTGGTACGGGCATTGCAGGCTGCGCCGCACCTCACCGGACTCCTCGGTGCACAGCCGCGCCCCGCGGTGCCGGCACACATTGAGGAAGGCGCGCAGCTCACCGGTGCGGGTCCGGGTGATGATGACGTTCTCGCGGCCCACTTGGACCGTGCGGAAAGCGCCCGGCTTGTCCAGGTCGGCGCCGCGCACCGCGCAGAACCACAGGGACTCGAAGATCTTCTCCTGCTCCTGCCGGAAGACCGCCGGGTCGGTGTAGTAGTGGCCCGGAAGCGTCGCGATGAGGCTCGGGGAGGCCGGGCCAGGGGAGATGGGGGTCGTCGTCACGGGCGGGCTCCTCAGGCGGACGCGGCGGCGGGGGTTCCCCCGCTCGGACGAGGGGGAGTCAGGGGGCGGGCGGGGTCGAAAAGGCCGATGGGATGCGCGGTGGCACCGGTCAGCGCCAGGTCGGCCAGGATCTCGCCGACGACCGGCACGAACTTGAACCCGTGCCCGGAAAAGCCGCAGGCCACGGTCACCGACTCCGGGTGCGCGGGGTGCCGGGCCAGCACGAAGTGCTCGTCCGGGGTGTTGGAGTACATGCAGGTGGCGGCCTTGAGGAAGGTGCCGGGCAGGTCCGGGATGCAGCGGGACATGTGGTCCGCCATGGCCCGGATCTCGTCCTCGTGCACCGTCCGGTCGATGGTCTCCGGAGTCGTCACCCGCCCCTTCCGGAAGAAGGCGACCTTGGCGCCCAGGTCCGGGCCGTCGATGGCCGGGAAGCCGTACACCTGGACGCCGGCCGCGTCCTCCCAGATGTAGACCGGGTGGTTCTCGGGCCGGAACCGTTCGGTGCCACCCTTCGGCTGGAACCAGTACATGACCTGCCGCTCGATGGTGAACGGCACCCCGAGGTCGGTGAGCAGCTGCGGTGCCCAGGCACCGGGGCAGATCACCAGTTGCCCGGCCGTGTAGGTGTTCTCGGCCGTGTGTACGCGCACCCCGTCCCGGTACGGTTCCCAGCGCAGCACCGGCTCCTCGAAGTGCAGGTCGGCACCCTGCCGGGTGGCCAGCTGGAGATGCGCGGCGACCATGTTCTCGGGGCGCACCAGGCCCGCCTTCGCCTCGAACAGGGCGACCTCGTCGTCGTGCGGGGCGAGCGTCGGGAAGCGGCGGCGGATCTCCTTTGCGTCCAGCATCTCGTGCGGCAGGCCCCACTCGGTCGCCGAGCGCAGCGCGCCGGAGACGGTCCGGGACTCGGGCGGGCCGATCATCACGCCACCCGACAGGATCGCGATGTCCCGGCCGGTGGCCCGCTCCAGCTCCTCGTACAGCTCGTAGGCGCGCAGCAGCAGCGGCACGTACGCCGGGTCCTCGAAGTACGACTGCCGGGTGACGCGCGAACCGCCGTGGCTGGAGCCGCGGTTGTGGACCGGGCCGAACTTCTCCAGGCCGAGGACGCGGGCGCCGCGCGCGGACAGGTGGTGGGCGGCGGCGCTGCCCATGCCGCCGAGTCCGATGACGATGACGTCGTAAGACGGTGACACGGTCGCCTCCTAGCGGCGGATGCGGGTCATCTTCGGGTCGAACAGAGGCTCGTCGGCGACGGTCGCCGGAACCTTCTCGCCGAAGTACTCGATGTGCACGCCGGTGCCGGTGGCGAGACCGGCCGGCAGCCAGGCGTAGGCGACACAGCGGCCCAGCGTGTAGCCGTACGACGCGCTGGTCACGTAACCGGCCGGGGCGCCGTCGGCATAGACCGGTTCCTTGCCGAGGACCACGGCGGCGGGGTCGTCCAGCAGGAGCGGGGTGAGCCGGCGGGAGGGTTCTCCGGCCCGCTGGAGCGCCGCCTTGCCGACGAAGTCCTCCTTGTCCATGCGGACGGCGAAACCGAGTCCGGCCTCGAAGGGGTTGTGCTCGTCGGTCATGTCGGTGCCCCAGGCCCGGTAACCCTTCTCCAGGCGCAGCGAGTTGAAGGCGGAGCGGCCCGCGGCGACCACGCCCAGGTCCCGTCCGGCCTCCCACAGCGTGTCCCACAGCCTGAGCCCCAGGTCGGCGGTGGTGTACAGCTCCCAGCCCAGCTCGCCGACGTAGCTCAGGCGCATCGCCGTCACCGGCACGTGTCCGAGGTACGTCTGCTTCGCCCGGAAGTAGCCGAAGCCTTCATGGGAGAAGTCGTCGTCGGTCAGGGGCTGGACGAGGGCGCGGGCGAGGGGACCCCAGACGCCGACGCAGCAGGTCCCGGAGGTGATGTCGCGGACCTGGACGTCGTCGGGGGCGTGGCGGAGGAGCCGGTCGAGGTCGGCGGGGGAGTTGGCGCCGACCTGGAAACGGTCGGCGGCGAGACGGGCGACCGTGAGATCGGAGCGGACGCCTCCGGCCTCGTCCAGGAGCAGGGTGTACGTGACCGCGCCGGGCTTCTTGCGGAGGTTGTTGGTGGTCATGCGGTCGAGGAAGGCGAGGGCGCCGGGCCCGGTCACCTCCAGGCGGCGCAGCGGGGTCATGTCGTACAGGGCGACCTTCTCGCGGGTGGCCTTCGCCTCGGCGGGGGCGATGGGGGACCAGTAACGGGCCGACCAGGCGTCGCGCTCGGGCAGGTCGCCGAGGCCGTCCACGAGCGGTGCGTTCGCCTCGTACCAGTGCGGGCGCTCCCAACCGGTGCCCTCCAGGAAGAACGCGCCGAGCTGCTGCTGGCGTGCGTAGAAGGGGCTCACGCGCAGCGGACGCGGCCGCTCCATCGGCTGGAGGGGGTGGAGGACGTCGTACACCTCCACGAACTGCTGTGAACCGCGCTCACGGACGTACGACGGTGAACGCTGCGCCTCCTCGAACCGCGTGAGGGCGCACTCGTGCACGTCGACGGACGGCCGCCCGTCCACCATCCACTCGGCCACCGCCTTGGCGACACCCGCGGAATGGGTCACCCAGACCGCCTCGGCCAGCCAGAAGCCCCGCAGCCGCCGCGCCTCCCCGAGCACCGGCATGCCGTCCGGCGTGAAGGAGAACACCCCGTTGAAGCCGCTCTCGATCCCGGACTTCCGCAGCGCGGGCAGCAGCCGCCTGCAGTCCTCCCAGCTCGGCGCCCAGTCCTCGGCGGTGAACGGGTACGAGGACGGCATCTCCATGTCCCGGCCGCGCGCCTCGTCGTACGCCGGGACCGCGAACGGATCCACCGGCATCGGGCGGTGCGCGTACGAACCGATTCCGATGCGGTCGGCGTGCTCGCGGAAGTACAGGTCGCGGTCCTGGAAGCGCAGGATGGGCCGCGTGGCCTCGGCCGTGGCGCCGCGCAGCCCGGGCAGCGGCCCGGTCTTCGCGTACTGGTGCGCGAGGGGCTGGAGCGGTACGTCGATCCCGGCCATGCGGCCGATCACCGGACCCCAGAAACCGGCCGCCGAGACGACGTGGTCGGCCGGGAAGGCGCCCCGGTCGGTGACGACCGCGGTGACCCGGCCGTCCCGCTGCTCGATCCCGGTGACCGTGTGCCGGTCCAGGAAGCGGGCCCCGCGCGCGGTGGCGCGGTCCATCTGGGCGCGCGCCGCCAGGAGGGCGCGGGCCAGGCCGTCGTCCGGGGTGTGGAAGCCGCCGAGGACCAGCGACTCGTCCAGCAGCGGCCACAGTTCCTTGCACCGGGCCGTGCTCACGACCTCGCCCCGGACGCCCCAGGAGGCGGCGTAACCGGCCCGGCGGTGCAGATCGGCCAGCCGCTCGGGGGTGGTGGCCAGTTCCAGGCCGCCGACCTGGTGGAAGCAGGAGACGCCGTCGGCTTCGAGGGCGCGGAACTTCTCGACGGTGTACCGGGCGAACTCGGTGAGGGTCTTGGACGGGCTGGTCTGGAAGACGAGTCCCGGGGCGTGCGAGGTGGAGCCGCCCGGGGCGGGCAGGGGGCCCTGTTCGAGGACGGTGACGTCCGTCCAGCCGCGGGCGGTCAGCTCGTCGGCGAGGGAGCAGCCGACGATGCCGGCGCCGATGACGACGACACGGGGTCCCTGGGAGCGAGGTTCGGGGGTGCTGGACATGCCCCTCCTTGTGGTGGCGGGGATGGCAGGTGCGAGTCCTGGTGACTCAAGGCCCTTGGGTGGGGAGATTGGTCCGCGGGGTGTCGCGGTGCTCGAGCGGTGGGGGAGGCTGGGCCGCGGGGTGTCGGGAGGTGCTCAGGGAGTGGGGAGACCGGGTGCCGCGGGGTGTCGGGGACTACTCAGGCGGCGGGGACGTTCGGCCGCTCGGCGGCGATCGTCGTGTCCTGGCCGTGGCCGGTGTGGACGACGGTGTCACCCGGCAGGGTCAGCAGCCGCGCGCGGACCGACGCCTCGATCGCCGGGCGGTCGGAGTAGGAGCGGCCGGTGGCGCCGGGTCCGCCGTGGAACAGGGTGTCGCCGGTGAAGACGGCGTTCAGGAAGGGGGCGTGGAGCGAGCAGCTCCCCCAGGTGTGGCCCGGCGTGTGGATCACGTGCAGCTCTATGCCGGCCACCGCGAGGATCCGGCCGTCGGACAGCTCGCCGTCCGGCTTGCGACCGGGGTGGGTGAGCGACCACAGCTCGGTGTCGTCGGGGTGCAGCAGCACGGGCGCGCCGGTCAGGACGGAAAGCCTCGGCGCCGCGTCGATGTGGTCGTCGTGGGCGTGGGTGCAGACGATGGCGGTGACCCGGCGGCCGGCGGTGGCGCGGTGGATCGCCTCGGCGTCGTGCGCGGCGTCCACCACGAGCACCTCCTCGTCGTCGCCGACCAGCCAGACGTTGTTGTCGACGTCGAACGTCTCACCGTCCAGGCTGAAGGTCCCCGAGGTGACGACCCGCTCGACACGTACGGCACCGCGCACGCTCACAGGACCACCACCGAGCGCAGCACCTCACCGCGGTGCATCTTGCCGAACGCCTCCTCCACCTGGTCCAGGGCGATCGTCTCGGACACGAACGCGTTGAGGTCGAGCAGGCCGTAGAGGTACTGGTCGATCAGGAACGGGAAGTCCCGGCTCGGCAGACAGTCGCCGTACCAGGACGATTTGACGGCGCCGCCGCGCGAGAAGACATCGATCAGCGGGAGTTCCACCTTCATCTCGGGGGCCGGGACGCCGACCTGGACCAACAGACCCGCGTGGTCGCGCATGTAGAAGGCCTGGAGGAAGGTCTCGGGGCGGCCGACCGCGTCGATCGCGATGTCCACGCCGTGCCCGTCGGTCAGCTCCCGGACCGCCTCGACCGGGTCGGTGCCCCGGGAGTTGACGGTGTGCGTGGCGCCGAACTTCTCGGCCTGGTCCAGCTTCTTGTCGTCGATGTCGACGGCGATCACCTTCATGGCGCCGTTCAGGCAGGCGCCCGCGATGGCCGCGTTGCCGACGCCGCCGCAGCCGATGACGGCGACCGAGTCGCCCCGGCCGACATTGCCGGTGTTGACCGCCGCGCCGTACCCGGCCATCACCCCGCACCCGATGAGACCGGCCGCCTCGGGCCGAGCGGCCGGGTCGATCTTCACCGCCTGGCCCGCCGCGACCAGCGTCTTCTCGGCGAAGGCACCGATGCCGAGCGCGTTGCTGAGCGGGGTGCCGTCCAGCAGGGTCATGGGCTGTGCGGCGTTGCGGGAGTCGAAGCAGTACCAGGGCCGGCCCCGGCGGCAGGAACGGCAGCTGCCGCATGGCGCTCGCCAGGCCAGTACGACGTAGTCGCCGGGCTGCAGATCGGTGACGCCGGGGCCCACGGACTCGACGGTACCGGCCGCCTCGTGGCCCAGCAGGAACGGGAAGTCGTCGGTGATCGCGCCCTCCCGATAGTGGAGATCCGTGTGGCACACCCCGCAGGCCTGCACATCGACGAGCACCTCACCGGGCCCCGGGTCGGGGACGACGATCGTCCGCACCTCCACGGGTGCGCCCTTCTTCACAGCGACTACGGCACGGACCTCGTGTGGCACGACAAGCTCCTCTGCTGTTGCGCATTGCACGATGGGTTGCGCGATGGGGAACATATTGAGAACGGCGTCACGGGGCCGTCAAGGGGTGCGCGTTAACCCTTGGCAAAAGGAACCTGTGGGGCGAAACCTGTCGGACACACGGCGGCGCGGGACCGGGGAAGCTTCCGGTCCCGCGCCGTGGCCGGGGTTGAGAGCGTGCCGAGTGCGTGGGGATCGGCGGGGTCGAGGGTGCGCCGGCGGAGGTGAGGGTGCGTGGGCGCAGTCGGAGGTGTGATGCCGGAGTCGCGGAGTCGGAGTGCACCGGCGGCGGTGAATGCGGGCCAGTGGCGTGGAGGCGGGCCAGTGGTGTGAAGGCGGAGTGGCGTGAAAGCGAGCCAGTGACGGTGAAGGCCGGTCAGAAGCCGTACCCCATCCGCCGGGACAGTTCGGCGCCCGCGGCGACCGTCCGCTTGGCCACCTCCGGCAGCCGGTCCGCGTTGAGGCGGTAGACCGGCCCCGACACGCTGATCGCCGCGATCACCTTGCCGTCGTGGGCGCGCACCGGCGCCGCGACGGCCGCGAGCCCCAGCTCCAGCTCCTCGATCGTGACGCCGTAGCCCTGGCCGACCACGGCCTCCAGCTCGGCGCGCAGCATCGCCGCACCGGTGATCGTACGGTCCGTGAACCGCGGCAACGGCCGTGCCAGCAGGCCCTCGCGCAGGGTCGGCGGCATGTGCGCGAGGAGCACCTTGCCGCTGGAGGTGGCGTGCAGCGGGGTGCGTCTGCCCAGCCAGTTCTGCGCGGTCACGGACGCGGTGCCGCGCGCCTGCATGATGTTGACCGCCGCGTCGTCGTCGAGCACGGCGATGTTGACCGTCTCGCCCAGCTCGTCGGCGACCTCCCGGCAGACCGGGACACCCTCCTGGGAGATGTCGAGACGCACTGCCGCCGCCCCCGCCAGACGCAGTACGCCGGCCCCCAGGTAGTACTTGCCGCGGTCCTTGGCCTGGGCCACCAGGCCGCGGTTCTCCAGGACGCCGAGCAGCCGGAATGCCGTGGACTTGTGCACGTCCAGCTCCTCGGCGATCTCGGTGACGCCCGCCTCGCCGTGCCGCGCCAGGATCTCCAGCACGCTCACGGCGCGGTCCACCGACTGCACCGCGCTGGCCGCGCCGCGGCCGCCCTGCCTCTCCGGGGTCCCTGGGTTCTGCGTGGTCTCCTCGCTGCGGTCAGACTGCTTCTGCGTGCGGGTCATGGCTCAACTCTCACCACCTGTGTGCCCGGTTCGGGCCGCATCTGCGGGAAGCCCTTGACGCGACGGTCGTCCCGCCCGGATTCTGTTGCGCATAGCGCTGGATCGTGCGCCATGCGAAACATCATGTTACCGAAGCGTCCGGATCCCGGAAGGGTGCCGGACCACCCGGACCGTCGACGGTCCGTCACTCCCTTGCCGCTTCACCGGGCCGGACCGACGTGGGTCCGGGCTCCCGGCAGCATCCCTGACGCCTGCATCGAGCAGGTCCCGGACCGAGTGTCCCGGACCGAGAGGGGGGCCCGTGATTCCCGTCTGCCGCCTCGAAGACCTCCCCGAGGGTGAGTCCGTCCGCGTCGCGACCACGCCTCCGATCGCCGTGTTCCGCACCGAGGACGGCGAGCTGTACGCCATCGACGACACCTGCACCCACCAGGACGCCTCGCTCTCCGAGGGCTGGCTGGAGGGCTGCCTGGTCGAATGCCCGCTGCACGCGGCGTCCTTCGACCTGCGCACCGGCGAACCGACCTGTCTGCCGGCCCGGCGCCCGGTGCGCACCCATCGCGTCACCGTGGAGGACGGCGTCGTGCACGTCCACCTCGGCGCGGAGGAGGGCACGGCCGCGTGAACACCCCCAGGCACCGGCACCCCGCCTCCGCCGTCCTCGGCCGTGCGCCCACCGGCGCAGGTGCTCCTCCACGTCACGGCCGGCCCTGCCCCCGCCGTCCCGCCACCGACGTCAGGAGCCGTGCCGTATGAGAACCGTGACCATCGTCGGCGCCTCCCTCTCCGGGCTCTACGCCGCCCGTGAGCTCCGCGCCCTGGGTTTCGACGGCCGACTGGTGATCGTCGGCGAGGAACCGCATCACCCCTATGACCGACCTCCCCTCTCCAAGGACTTCCTCACCGGCCGCGCCGACGAGAGCGACCTGGCCCTCACCGACGCCGACGAGACCGCCGGACTCGAAGCCGAGTGGCTGCTCGGCGTCCGGGCTCGCGGGCTCGATCCCCGAGGCCGCACCGTCCTCCTCGGCGACGGCCGCACGGTCTCCACCGACGGCGTCGTCATCGCCACCGGCGCCGCCGCCCGCCGACTGCCCGGCGACCGCCTCGCCGGGGTCCACACCCTGCGCACCCTGGACGACGCCCGCGCCCTCCGTGCCGAACTCACTCAGGGGCATCGCCGGGTCGTCGTCATCGGCGGCGGCTTCATCGGCGCCGAGACCGCCTCCTCGTGCGCCCGGCTCGGCCACGACGTCACGGTGGTCGAGGCCGCCCCGCTGCCGCTCGTGCCCCAACTCGGCGCCCGGATGGCCGCGGTCTGCGCCGCCCTGCACCGCCGGGGCGGAGTGGAGCTGGTCACCGGCACGGGCGTGGCCGCGCTCCGGGGCGCCGCCACCGTCACCGGGGTGGACCTCACCGACGGCCGCACCCTGCCCGCCGACGTCGTGATCGTCGGCATCGGCGCCCGCCCGCACACCGACTGGCTCGTGGGCTCGGCACTCGCACTGCACGACGGTGTGCTGTGCGACGACGGCTGCGTCACCGCCCTGCCCCAGGTGGTCGCGGTCGGTGACGTCGCCCGGGTGGGCGGCACCCGGGCCGAGCACTGGACCTCCGCCACCGAGCAGCCCCGCGTCGCCGTGACCAACCTGCTCGCCGGCCGCACCGTGGCGACCGCTCGCACCCTGCCGTATTTCTGGTCCGACCAGTACGACTCACGGATCCAGTTCGCGGGCCGGTACCGCGAGGGCGACACCGTCCACGTCACCGAGGGCGAGATCACCGACGACGGTGCCCCCGGGGAGTCCGGCTTCCTCGCCCGCTACGAACGGGACGGCCGCACCGTCGCCGTACTCGGAGTGAACCGGCCCCGCGCGTTCATGCGGGCCCGGCGGGAACTCCAGCGAGAGGAACACCGGTGGACGGGAGGGCCGCGGGTGGAGTCGGCTGCGTTGTGACGGTCGGTGTCGCTGCGCATCGCCGGGGGCGTGCGCGGCTCGGCTCCGGGTCCGGGCGGGCCGGCGCCCGCCCGGCATATCCGGCGGCTCTTGCTCCCGGCGTCCCGGGCTGCTGGTGGCCGAATCTTTCGGCGTCCTGGGCTGCTCGCGACCGGGACTTCCGGTGACCCTTGATTCCGTCGGCCTGTGTTTCCGGCGCCCGCAGTCCCATGGCCCGGCTTCCGTGCGTACCCTCACCGCGTGCCCGGCGCGCGGCGACCACGCTTCCGGCACCGCAGAGCCCCGGTGGCCTGATCGCGGGCGGTTTGGGCGCCGTCCGTCAGGAGTGCGACAGCCGCCCCGCGCCACCGGTCCGGCGTATCCGCTCCTGTTCCCGCAGACCGGCCCGCTCCAGGCGTCGGTGGGCGCGTCGCTCCCGGCGGAGGGACCGGGCCGTGCTGCTCGGCTCGGAGACCACGCCGTACCGCTGGTTCCACACCTGGCGGGTGACCCACACGTCGACCACGGCCCAGGTGGCCACCACCGTGCTCACCACACTGCTGATCACCATGGGGAACGCCAGCCAGGACCCGGCCAGCGTGCACAGGAACGCCACCATCGCCTGGATCAGCGTGGCCGCGATGACGAGGACCGCGCGCACCGCCGCCGTGCGCACCGGATCGGGCAACGGGTGCCGGCGCGCGGGCTCCTCGATCCACAACGGGCGGTAGTTCTGCCGCTGTTCATCAACGCCGGGCTCCCCGGCGCGTTCCGGCCCTGGAATGTCCCGATCCGGCGCCGCCTTGTCCCGTCGCACCCACGAGCGCTCCGCCAGGCTTTCCTCGGGCGCCCCGCGCCGCTCCGCTGTGCCCATCACCGTGTCACTCCCCACCGCCAGCAGACCGATCGCCCCCGGCATCCGAAGACCCCGACTCCCCAGGGACTGCCCGGCTTGCGCTGCTTTACGCCGCCGGGGTGTGGGATGCGGCTCCTGTGGCCCATTCCGCCCCCGATTCCCATAGAGAAGGACGTACGAGATCCCCCGAAGATTCCCAACTGGCGAAAGATTCCGGCCAACCACCTGACCGTGCGGCCGCCGTAGGTACGGCGTGGGTGTCGGGATCGCGGTGGCAATCTCCCCCAATGCCCGGACAACTCGCCATGTCTCGCCGCCGGTGCGGAAGTTCGCCCTCCGGACATGTCTTCGAGTTAACTGTGAGGCGGTAGTAGGCTCGCGCCGTTTGCTGACGGACATGAGCACCCCCGGCCGGCGGGGGTCGAGCTGGGGGAGGCCATGCGCTTTCGCGGGAAGTCGATCCGCCGGAAGATCGTGGCGCTGCTTCTCGTGCCGCTGGTGTCCCTGACCGCCGTCTGGGGCTTCGCCACGGTGCTCACGGGGCGCGAAGTCGCCCAGTTGTTCCGCGTGACCGACATCGTCGAGGACATCGGCTACCCCACCGAGGATACCGTTCGCGTCCTGCAGCAGGAGCGCCGTCAGACCCTCGTCTACCTCGCCGACCCCCGGGGCTCCGAGGCCCTTTCGGCGCTGCGCCGCACCCGCACCGCCACCGACCGGGTGATCACCACCATCCGCAGGAACGCCAAGGACCAGGACATCCGGGCCGACATGGACGCGGACGACGGCGAACACCTCACCGCCGTCCTGGACGCCCTGGACGGTCTCGGGCCCCTGCGCCGCAGCGTCGAGGGAGGCACCGTCACCCGTGCCCAGGCACTCGACCTCTACAACCGTCTCGTGGACCCCTGCTACGCGCTCCTCGCGTCCCTCGACGGTTTGGACGACGTCGAGGTCGACAAGCAGGCCCGCGCCCTGGTGAACGTCACCCGCGCCCGCGAGCTGCTGTCCCGCGAGGACGCCCTGCTCGGCTCCTCCCTCGTCGTCGGGCGCCTCACCCGCGACGAGACCCGTCAGATCTCCGACCTCGTCGCCCAGCGCACCCTCCTGTACGACATCAGCCTCCCCCTGCTGCCCGCCGCGGAGCGCGACCGCTACGAGCGCTTCTGGAAGAACGCCACCACGGCCCCGCTGCGGGAGGCCGAACGGACCGTCATCGCCTCGGACTCCGGCACCCCCGGCGATGTGACCGCGAAGAGCTGGGACTCCTCCGCGGCAACCGTGCTGGACGAACTCGGCACCCTGGACGACCAGGCGGGCGACCGCTTCCAGGACCGGATGCGCCCCGTGGCCGTCGGCGTCATCGTGCAGGCGGCCGTCGCCGGCGCCCTCGGCCTGGTCGCGCTCCTGCTCTCCGTCGTGCTCTCCATCCGGGTCGGCCGCTCCCTCATCCGCGACCTGCGCCAACTGCGGCTGGAGGCGCACGAGGCATCCGGTGTCCGACTGCCCAGCGTGATGCGCCGGCTGTCGGCGGGCGAACAGGTCGACGTCGAGACCGAGGTCCCGCGCCTCGAGTACGACAAGAACGAGATCGGCGAGGTCGGACAGGCCCTCAACACCCTGCAGCGCGCGGCGGTCGAGGCCGCCGTCAAACAGGCCGAGCTACGGGCCGGTGTCTCCGAGGTCTTCGTCAACCTCGCCCGCCGCAGCCAGGTACTGCTGCACAAGCAGCTCACCCTCCTCGACAGCATGGAGCGCCGGACCGAGGACACCGACGAACTCGCCGACCTGTTCCGCCTGGACCACCTCACCACCCGCATGCGCAGGCACGCCGAGGGCCTCGTGATCCTCTCCGGAGCCGCACCCTCCCGGCAGTGGCGCCGGCCCGTGCAGCTGATGGACGTCGTCCGCGCCGCCGTCGCCGAGGTCGAGGACTACGAGCGCATCGAGGTCCGGCGCCTGCCGAGGGTCGCCGTCACCGGTCCCGCCGTCGCCGACCTCACCCATCTCGTGGCCGAACTCCTGGAGAACGCCACCGTCTTCTCGCCCCCGCACACCGCCGTCCAGGTCCTCGGCGAGCGGGTCGCCAACGGTTTCACCCTGGAGATCCACGACCGGGGCCTCGGTATGACGGCCGAGGCACTCCTGGACGCCAATCTGCGTCTCGCCGAGACACCCGAGTTCGAACTCTCCGACACCGACCGTCTCGGCCTGTTCGTGGTCAGCCGCCTCGCCCAGCGCCAGAACATCCGGGTCTCCCTCCAGCCGTCGCCGTACGGCGGCACCACCGCCGTGGTGTTCATCCCCGACGCGCTGCTCACCGACGACGTCCCGGACACCAACGGCGTCGGCTTCCGGCTCGACCGGGACCGCCCGGCGAAGCGCACCGAGCAGGCGCTGGGCCGCGGTGCCGGCCGGTCGCCGGCCCCGCTGCAGCTGCCCGGCCTGCCGACCTCCCTGCTGGACGGCCCCGTCGAGCTGGAGGCGCCCGTCGGTCTCGACGCGCTGGACGACTTCCCCGGCGCCCTTCCGGACGAGGACAGTGAGCGCGGCGGTCTGTTCCGCCCCCGCGGGGTCCGCCCGGGCGACGACGAGGAGGCAGCCGCCCCGCCGGCCGACCGCCTGTCGCACGACGGGATCCGTGACGCCGGGGCCGTACCGCTGCCCCGGCGGCAGACGCCCAAGCTGGTCAGCTCGCACGGCAAGCCCGTCACCGACCAGCGGCCCCGCCGCGGCGAACCTGAGCCGGGGCCCTCCGCCGCCACGCGCCGCTCCGACACGGAGGGACCGGCTCCGCTGCCCACCCGCCGCCGCGGCACGTCCTCCCGGCGCCCCGCCGGACGCACCGCCGAGGACAGCACCGCGACGCCGGCCGAGAGTGCCGATTCGGCCGTGGAAGCTCCGGCGCTGCCCAGGCGCACCCGGACCGGGACACCCGGCACGGGCGGCCTGGCGGACACGGCATCCCCTCGCTCCGGCACGGGCGGCCCGGCGGACGCGGCCCCGCCCCACTCCGCGGACACGGCCCCTCCCCGCTCCCGCGCCGCCGCACCCACCGACGACTCGGCCCCCGAGCCGGGCGCCGGGCCGCTTCCCCGGCGCGTACGCCAGGCGAGCCTGGCACCCCAGCTCAAGCAGGACACCGACCGGCGCGCCGAGCGCGCGACGCCACCCGCCGACCGCGATGCCGAGGAGGTCCGCAGCAGGATGGCCTCGCTCCAGCGCGGCTGGCAGCGTGGCCGGGAGGAGAACGCCGCGGGCGACGAGGCCCCGAACGGCACAGCACAAGGAACGACTAAGGGGGACGGTCGATGACCGCACCGAAGGCGACCGGCCACACGGCGACGGACAAGGGGGAGCTGAACTGGCTCCTGGACGATCTGGTCGACCGGGTCGCCAGTATCCGCAAGGCCGTGATCCTGTCCGGCGACGGCCTGCCCACGGGGGTGTCCAAGGACCTGACCAGGGAGGACAGCGAGCATCTGGCCGCCGTGGCGTCCGGCTTCCACAGCCTCGCCAAGGGCGTCGGCCGCCACTTCGAGGCGGGCAGTGTCCGGCAGACGGTGGTCGAGCTGGACGACGCCTTCCTCTTCGTCACCGCCGCCGGGGACGGCAGCTGCCTCGCCGTCCTCTCGGACGCCGACTCCGACGTCGGGCAGGTCGCCTACGAGATGACGCTCCTGGTCAAGCGGGTCGGCGTCCATCTGGGCACCGCTCCGCGCACCGATCTGCCCGCAGGCGGGTAGTGGGATGACATGAGCGCAGACGGTCAGGGAAGAAGCCACTGGTTCGACGACGATGCCGGGCCGGTCGTCCGTCCGTACGCCATGACGCGTGGCCGCACCACGAGCGAGGGCCAGCACCGCCTCGACCTGATCGCGGTGGTCGTCACGGAGCCCGGCACGGGCGACCCGGAATCGGACCCGACACTGTCCCCCGAACACGTGGAGATCGTCGGACTCTGTCGGGACGCGCCCCAGTCCGTCGCCGAACTCGCCGCGGAACTGGACCTGCCCATCGGCGTCGTCCGCGTCCTCATCGGCGACCTGGTGCACGCCGAACTCGTCCGTGTGACCCGCCCGGTGCCCCCGGCCGAGCTGCCGGACGAGAGTATTCTGCGCGACGTGATCAACGGCCTCCGGGCGCTGTGACCGGCGCGGAAGCGAGGTAGTGACGTGACTGGCTGGCAGTTCTGGGTCGACCGAGGCGGCACCTTCACCGACATCGTCGCGCGTCGCCCGGACGGCCGGCTGCTCACGCACAAACTGCTGTCCGACAACCCGGCACGGTACGCCGACGCGGCCGTCGCGGGCGTACGCGAACTCCTGGGCGGCTCCCAGGAGCCCGTAGAGGCCGTTCGCATGGGCACCACGGTCGCCACCAACGCCCTGCTGGAACGCAAGGGCGAGCGCACCCTCCTCGTCGTCACCCGCGGCTTCCGCGACGCCCTGCGCATCGCCTACCAGAACCGCCCCCGCATCTTCGCCCGGCGCATCGAGCTGCCCGAGCTGCTCCACGAACGGGTCGTGGAGGTGGACGAACGCGTCGCCGCCGACGGCACCGTCCTGCGCGCGCCCGACCTGGACGCCCTGGAGGGTCCGCTCCGGGACGCGTACGACGACGGCATCCGCGCGGTCGCCGTCGTCTGCCTGCACAGCCACCTCCACCCGAGCCACGAACGGGCCATCGGCGAACTCGCCGCCCGCATCGGCTTCCCGCAGATCTCGCTGTCCAGCGAGGTCAGCCCGCTGATGAAGCTCGTCCCGCGCGGGGACACCGCCGTCGTGGACGCCTACCTCTCGCCCGTGCTGCGCCGCTATGTGCGGCACATCGCCGAGGAACTGCACGGCGTCCGGCTGATGTTCATGCAGTCCAACGGCGGCCTGACGGAGGCCGGACAGTTCCGCGGAAAGGACGCCATCCTCTCCGGACCGGCCGGCGGCATCGTCGGCATGGTCCGCATGTCGCAGCGCGCCGGCCACGACCGCGTCATCGGCTTCGACATGGGTGGCACCTCCACCGACGTCTCGCACTTCGCCGGCGCGTACGAGCGGGTCTTCACCACGCAGATCGCGGGTGTCCGGCTGCGGGCGCCCATGCTGGACATCCACACCGTCGCGGCCGGTGGCGGCTCCGTCCTGCACTTCGACGGCTCGCGCTACCGGGTCGGCCCCGACTCGGCCGGCGCCGACCCCGGCCCCGCCTGCTACCGCGCGGGCGGCCCGCTCACCGTCACCGACGCCAACGTCATGCTCGGCCGCATCCAGCCCGCCCACTTCCCAGCCGTGTTCGGTCCCGGTGGTGACCAGCCACTGGACGCCGCCCTCGTCCGTGACCGGTTCACCGCCCTCGCGCGCGAGATCCACGAACACACCGGCGACGACCGCACCCCGGAACAGGTGGCCGAGGGCTACCTGCGGATCGCCGTGGCCAACATCGCCAACGCGGTGAAGCGGATCTCCGTCCAGAAGGGCCATGACGTCACCCGCTACGCCCTGACCACCTTCGGCGGGGCGGGCGGCCAGCACGCGTGCCGGGTCGCCGACTCGCTCGGCATCCGCACCGTCCTCGTACCCCCCATGGCCGGCGTGCTCTCCGCGCTGGGCATCGGCCTGGCCGACACCACGGCCATGCGCGAGCACTCCGTGGAAGCGCCCCTGGAAGCCGCTTCCATGCCCGGTGTCCGCAAGACGGCCGACGATCTGGAGGCCGCCGCACGGGCCGAACTCGTCGCCGAGGACGTCCCTGAGGACCGCATCCGGGTCACCCGCCGCGCCCAGCTCCGCTACGACGGCACCGACACCACCCTCACCGTCGAGCTGGCCGAGCCCGACGCCATGCGGCACGCCTTCGAGGAGCGTCATCGCGCCACGTACTCCTTCACGCTCGACCGCCCGGTCGTAGTGGAAGCCCTCTCCGTCGAAGCCACCGGCATCACCGCACCCCCCGATCTCTCCGCCCTCGCCCCGTACGAGGGCCGTGCCCAGGCGCCCGGCACCGTCCGCCTCCACACCGGCGGTGCCTGGCGCGACGTACCCCTCCACCGCCGGGAGGCCCTTCCTCCCGGCGAGACGGTCACCGGCCCGGCGATCATCACGGAGGCCGGCGCCACGACCGTCGTCGACGACGGCTGGCGGGCCGCCGCGACCGACGACGGGCACCTGCTCATGGAACGCACGGCGATTACGCAGAGTTCCAACGTGGACACAGAATCCGATCCGGTTCTGCTTGAGGTCTTCAACAACCTCTTCATGTCGATCGCCGAACAGATGGGCGCGCGGCTGGAGTCCACGGCCCAGTCCGTCAACATCAAGGAGCGGCTGGACTTCTCCTGCGCGCTGTTCGACCCGGACGGAAACCTGGTGGCCAACGCCCCCCACATCCCCGTCCACCTGGGGTCCATGGGCACCAGCGTCAAAGAGGTCATCCGCCGGCGCGGCTCCGCCATGCGGCCGGGTGACACCTATGCCGTCAACGACCCCTACCACGGCGGCACGCACCTGCCCGACGTCACCGTGATCACCCCCGTCTTCGGCACCGACGTGGCCACGGACACGCGGAGTGAGCCGCGGATCCTCTTCCACGTCGCCTCACGCGGTCACCACGCCGAGATCGGCGGCATCGCCCCCGGCTCCATGCCGGCCCACAGCCGCACCATCGAGGAGGAAGGCGTCCTCTTCGACAACTGGCTCCTCGCCGAGAACGGCCGCTTCCGCGAGGAGGAGACCCACCGCCTCCTCACCGAGGCGCCGTACCCGTCCCGCAACCCGCGCACCAACCTCGCCGATCTGCGCGCCCAGATCGCCGCCAACCAGAAGGGCGTCGACGAGGTCCGGCGCATGATCGACGAGTTCGGCCTCGATGTCGTCCAGGCCTACATGCGGCACGTCCAGGACAACGCCGAGGAGGCCGTCCGCCGCGTCATCGACGCCCTGGACGACGGCGAGTACGCCTACGAGACCGACTCCGGGGCAGTCATCCGGGCCCGCGTCCGCGTCGACCGCACGGAGCGCCGGGCGACCATCGACTTCAGCGGCACCTCCGCGCAGCTCGCCACCAACTTCAACGCGCCCTCCGCCGTGGTCAACGCTGCCGTCCTGTACGTCTTCCGCACGCTCGTCGCCGATGACATCCCGCTCAACGACGGCTGTCTGCGCCCGCTGGACATCATCGTGCCGTCCGGCTCGATGCTCGCCCCCGAGCCGCCCGCCGCCGTGGTCGCGGGCAACGTCGAGACCTCCCAGGCCATCACCGGCGCCCTCTACGCCGCGCTCGGCGTCCAGGCCGAGGGCTCCGGCACCATGAACAACGTCACCTTCGGCAACGAGCGGCACCAGTACTACGAAACCGTCGCCTCTGGATCCGGCGCGGGCGACGGTTTCCCGGGTGCCGACGTGGTCCAGACCCACATGACCAACTCCCGGCTCACGGACCCGGAAGTCCTGGAATGGCGGCTACCGGTCCGGCTGGAGGAGTTCGCCGTCCGGCGGGGGAGCGGCGGCGCCGGACGGTGGCGCGGCGGCGACGGAGCCGTGCGCCGGATCCGGTTCCTCGAGCCGATGACCGTCTCCACGCTCTCCCAGCACCGCCGCGTGCCGCCGTACGGCATGGCCGGCGGCGCCCCCGGAGCGCTCGGCGCCAACCGGGTGGAGCACGCCGACGGCACGGTCACCGACCTCGGCGGAAGCGGCTCGGTCGACGTCGGCCCCGGCGACGTACTGGTCATCGAAACCCCCGGTGGCGGTGGCTACGGCCGACCGTCGCCCGACCCCCAGCAAGCAGGAGAAGAGATCGATGACCTTCGGGCGTTCTGAGCGAGGCAAGGCTCCGGTCGAGCCCGTCACGCTCAAGATCCTCGTGGCCGGCGGCTTCGGCGTGGGCAAGACGACCCTCGTCGGTGCGGTCAGCGAGATCAGGCCGCTGCGCACCGAGGAACTGCTCACCGAGGCCGGGCGGCCCGTCGACGACACCAGCGGTGTGGAGGGCAAGCACACCACCACGGTGGCCATGGACTTCGGCCGGATCACCCTGCGCGAGGACCTGGTGCTCTACCTCTTCGGCACGCCCGGGCAGGAGCGGTTCTGGTTCATGTGGGACGAGCTGTCCGAGGGCGCGCTCGGAGCCGTCGTCCTCGCCGACACGCGCCGTCTGGAGGACTGTTTCGCCGCTGTCGACTACTTCGAACGGCGTTCCATCCCCTTCCTCGTGGGCGTCAACTGCTTCGAAGGGGCAGCCCGGCATCCCGTGGAATCCGTCCGTCAGGCCCTCGACCTGGACGACGACGTGCCCCTTCTGCTGTGCGACGCCCGTGACCGGGAGTCGGTCAAGGAGGTGCTCGTCGGGCTCGTCCAGCACGCGAGGGAGTACGCGGCCGACCGCCGCCGGGCCGTCGTGCGCTGACCGCGGACACGGCCCGTACCCCCGCCGACCGGGGTACGGGCCGTGGTCCTGTGCGGAGTGCCCACGCGCGCGTGCGGTGACTTCCCCGCGGCTTCCGGCTGCTTTCCCGTTGGCTTCGTGCTCTAGACCCCGTCCTCCTCCAGCCAGCCGAAGCTCTTCTCCACGGCCCTGCGCCAGTTCCGGTACTCGCGGTCGCGGACCGACGCCTCCATGACGGGCGTCCACTCGGCGTCCTTGCGCCAGTGTGACTTCAGCTCGTCCAGGTCGTTCCACACGCCCGTGGCCAGCCCGGCCGCGTAGGCGGCGCCCAGGCACGTCGTCTCCGACACGCGGGGCCGGATCACCGGTACGCCGAGGACGTCCGCCTGGTGCTGCATGAGCAGGTTGTTCCGGGTCATGCCGCCGTCGACCTTCAGCGTGCTGATCCGCACCCCGGAGTCCTGGTACATCGCGTCCACGACCTCCCGGGTCTGCCAGCTCGTCGCCTCCAGCACCGCGCGTGCGAGGTGGGCCTTGGTGACGTACCGGGTGAGGCCGGTGACGACACCGCGCGCGTCGGAGCGCCAGTAGGGCGCGAACAGGCCGGAGAAGGCCGGCACGATGTAGGCGCCGCCGTTGTCGTCGACACTCGCCGCCAGCGTCTCGATCTCGTCGGCGGTCCGGATGATCCCGAGTTGGTCGCGGAACCACTGGACCAGCGCGCCCGTTATCGCTATGGACCCCTCCAGGCAGTACACCGGCACCTCCTCGCCGATCTTGTAGCCCATCGTCGTCAGCAGCCCGTTCTTGGACGGCACCGGCCGGTTGCCGGTGTTCAGCAGCAGGAAACTGCCGGTGCCGTAGGTGTTCTTCGCCGTGCCGACGTCGTAGCAGGCCTGCCCGAACACGGCGGCCTGCTGGTCCCCCAGCGCCGAGGCGACGGGCACCCCGGACAGTTGCCCGACGGCGGTGCCGTACACCTCGGCGGAGGACCTGATCTCGGGCAGTACGGCCTCGGGCACGTTCATCGCGGACAGGATGGAGGGGTCCCACTGGAGGGTGTCCAGGTTCATCAGCATGGTGCGGCCGGCGTTCGTGACGTCGGTGACGTGCCGGCCGCCGTCGGTGCCGCCGGTGAGGTTCCAGATCAGCCAGGAGTCGATGGTGCCGAACGCGATCTCGCCGCGCTCGGCCCGCTGCCGCAGACCGGGCACGTGGTCCAGCAGCCAGGCCGCCTTGGGCCCGGAGAAGTAGCTGGCCAGCGGCAGCCCGGTCTTCTCACGGAAACGGTCCTGGCCGTCCGTGCCGCCCAGTTCGCCGCACAGGGCCGCGGTTCGGGTGTCCTGCCAGACGATCGCGTTGTGCACGGGCATGCCCGTGGCGCGGTCCCACAGGACCGTAGTCTCCCGCTGGTTGGTGATGCCGAGGGCGCTGAGCTGGTCGGCGCGCAGTCCCGCCCGGGCGAGTGCCCCGGCCACCACGGCCTGCACCTTGGACCAGATCTCGGTGGCGTCGTGCTCCACCCAGCCGGGTTTGGGAAAGATCTGCCGGTGCTCGCGCTGGTCGACGGCGACGATGGCACCGCTGTGGTCGAAGACGATGCAGCGGCTGGACGTGGTGCCCTGGTCGATGGCGGCGACGTACGTGTCGGCGGTGTCCGTCATGGCTGTCCCTGGGTCGCTGGGTCGGATCGCTGGCCGAAAGGCCGCGTGCGGATCGTGGATCGCGGTGGCGGGAGCGGGGGTTCAGAAGGCGGCTTTGTAGATGAGGCCGGCCAGTGCTCCGCCGATCAGCGGTCCGACGACCGGGATCCAGGCGTAGGCCCAGTCGGAGCCGCCCTTGTGGGGGATCGGCAGGAAGGTGTGCACGATGCGCGGGCCGAGGTCGCGGGCGGGGTTGATGGCATAGCCGGTGGGGCCGCCGAGGGAGAGGCCGATGCCCACGACGAGCAGGGAGACGATGAGCACGGTGGTGCCTGACTCGCCGAGCCCCTTGGTGAGCCCGAACGCGAGGACCGGCAGGACGAGCGCGACGGTCGCGATGATCTCGGTGACGAGGTTGGCGACCGGGTTCCTGATCTCCGGAATCGTGGAGAAGATGCCGAGGGTCGGCACGGGTTCACCGGCGGTGCCGTCCGTGGTCCCTTCAGTGCGGACGTTGGCCTGGAACTGGGCGAGATAGACGAGGTAGGCCAGCACGGCGCCGAGCATGGCGCCGACGATCTGCCCGAGCAGGTACACCCAGACCTTGCCCCACTTGCCGGTGTCCACGGCGATACCGATGGTGACCGCGGGATTGAGCTGCCCACCGGAGAGGGGAGCGGCGGTGTACGCGCCCGCGAGGACGCCGAAGCCCCAGCCGAACGCGATCACGATCCAGCCCGAGGCCCGTGCCTTGGAGTATCTGAGGGTGACGGCGGCGCAGACGCCCGCGCCGAACAGGATCAGGATCGCGGTGCCGATGACCTCGCCGACGAATATGTCTCCGTTGCTCATGGCGGCTCCCTTGGCGCCGGCAGGGGGCGATCGGCCCCCGGCCCTGGCGTGCAGGACGGTTCCCTTGGCGACTTCAGCCGAAGGCAGGGAGGGCCCCGCGCCCCGCCCGGCGTCGGTGACGAGCGTGCCGTCGCAGCCGGATCGCCCTGGAACACCGGGTCATGAGCAGGACAGACCCGTGCCGCAGTGCCTGATAACGCCGAGAATGTTCGGCGATGTCGGCTGACACCGGGAAGTGTTCACCGGCGCCCCAGGGGCGTCAAGGTTGCCGACGGCGACGGTGACACAAGCGCTCCGCCGGCCTCGGCGGAGCGGAAGCGCCCCAACGGACGTGCACGGCAGGGCCGTTCACCACCGTGGCTCGGCGGCCGCGTATCCGGCCTGCGCCGGGGCCGGGCCCTGACCGCCACGCCGGACCTGGTGACCGGGGAGCCCGGCGCGCCCGAGCACCCAGCTTGCGCCGTTCAGTGCCTTGGCCGCCTTTTTCAGCGGGGCGAGCTGGGCGGCGGCCTGGTGATGGTCGCTCACGCTGCCCGGATCGCAGACGACCGTCGCCAGGGAGAGCGTGACCGGCCGGCCGCCCGCCGCCCAGGGAACGTCCAGCACGGCGGTGACCAGCGGATCGAGCGCCTCCTCGTCCGCCAGTACCAGGAAGTCGTCGCCGCCGATGTGCCCCACGCGCGCGTGCTCCGCGACCGCCTGCTGGAGCGCACGGCCCACCGCGCGGATCAGCTCGTCGCCCGCCGCGAACCCGGCACCGTCGTTGACCTGCTTGAAGTGATCGATGTCCAGCCAGCTGAGCGCAAAGGCCCGCCCGTCGGAGATCCGCCGGTCCACCTCGCTCACGATCGCGTCCGAACCGGGCAGCCGGGTCAGCGGGTTGAGCCCGGCCGCCTCCTCCACCCGGCTCTCGGCCAGTGCCCGCACCAGATCCGCCAGCCGTACGACGCCGACACACCGACCGTGTCCGTCGACCACCGCCACGTCGTCGGAGGTCCGGTCCCTGCCGCCTACCGCGACCACGTCCAGCACCTGCCAGGCCGTCGCGTCGACACCGACCGTGCGCGGCGCGTCGCCCAGTTTGAAGGCCGGCCGGTCGGCGTACAGGGCGTGTCCGTAGCGACCCGACATGGACAGCAGGAACCGCGAACGGTGCACCGACCGCACGGGCCTGCCGTACTGGTCCACCAGCAGTACGCCGGAGACGTCCGGGGAACCGGTCAGCAGCGCCCGCACCTGTCCCGCCGAGGCGGTCAGCGGCAGGACGGCGGCCGGCCGTACGAACTCCCGCACGGACGGTCCGGAGCGGGGAACGGTCCCGGCGCCCGGCGCAAGGGACGGAACGTACACGTCCGCTGCGGGGATCCGGGCCGGCGGAGCGAACAGCTCGCCCTGGGCCAGTTGCGCACCCGCCGACACCGCCGCCGCGCATTGGAGTTCCGTCTCCACTCCCTCCACCGCGACCAGGGCGCCCAGTTCCTCGCACAGTGTCCGCATGGCCCGCACCGCGGCCGGCCGTGCCAGCAGCGAGGCGTCGAGTTTGACCAGGTCGGGGGAGAGGTCGGTGAGCAGCCTGAGCGGAACGTCGCCGTCCCCGATGCCGTCCGCGCTGATCCGGAAGCCCTGCTCGCGCAGTGAGGCGATCGCCTCCAGCAGGGCTAGCTGTGGCACGTGCGTGTACGGCGGGACGATGTCGAGCGTCACCTCCCAGGCCATGCGCCCCGCCGCGCGGACGGCGTCGTGCAGCGGTGTCAGGCCGCCGAGGTCGGCGAGCGTGCCCGCGAACACGTTCAGGTGCAACGGCAGCAGGGTTTCCTTGCGGGCCGCGGCGCGGAGCGCCAACACGGTCAGCCTGCCGTCCACTTCGGGATCCCGGCGGGCCTCGGCCAGGACGTCGCCGGTCTCCGGGCGGGCGAGTATCTCCAGTGCGGCGACCGCGCCCGTCCTCAGGTTGACCACCGGCTGGAAGGCGAAGCGGAGAGTATCCGTCCAGGAGTGCACGGGAGCATGATGGCGCTGCCCGCGCACCCCGAGGCGCAGTTCATGAGACGTTCACGCAGCATTCCGGGGCGATCACGGAGAGTGGACAGTCTCATCGGCTCCCTTGCGGCGCAGCAGGCTCCAGCCTCCTGAGGTCACCGCACGGCGATCACCGATGACCCGTGTCCGAACAGCCCTTGGTTAGCGGTGATGCCCACCCGCGCCCCGGCGACCTGCCGGTCACCCGCTGTACCCCTCAACTGCCAGGTCAGCTCGCACACCTGGGCGATGGCCTGGGCGGGCACTGCCTCACCGAAGGAGGCCAGCCCGCCGCTGGTGTTCACGGGTATCCGGCCGCCCGGGGCGGTCGCGCCCTCCCGGAGCAGCTTCGCGCCGTCGCCTTCGCCGCACAGTCCCAGATCCTCGTACCACTGCAACTCCAGGGCGGTGGACAGGTCGTACACCTCGGCCAGGGACAGATCCTCCGGTCCGATGCCCGCCTCGTCGTAGGCGGCCCGCGCGATGGAGGCACGGAAGGTCTGCGCCGGCGGTGCCACCGTGGCCGCCGAGTCCGTGGCGATGTCCGGCAGGTCCAGCACCGTGTTCGGGAAACGGGGTGTCACCGTCGACACCGCCCGGATCCGGACCGGACGGGCGACACCGTGCCGGCGCGCGAAGTCCAGGCTGGACAGCACCAGGGCGGCCCCGCCGTCGGAGGTGGCGCAGATGTCCAGCAGCCGCAGTGGGTCGGCGACCACCGAGGAGGCGGCCACCTCTTCGGCGGTGACCGGCTTGCGGTAGCGGGCGTACGGGTTGAGCGCCCCGAGCGCGGCGTTCTTCACCTTGACCAGGGCGAAGTCCTCCGGTGTGTCACCGTGCACCGCCATCCGCCGCCGCGCGTACAGCCCGAAGTAGACCGGATTCGTCGCCCCCAGCAAGCGGAAGCGCAGCCAGTCCGGATCGTCGGGACGGTCCCCGCCCGCTGGCCGGAAGAAGCCTTTGGGTGCGGCGTCCGCCCCCACCACCAGGACGACGTCCGCGAGACCGGCGAGGATCTGTGCCCGCGCGACGGCGATGGCCTGGGCCCCGGATGCGCACGCCGCGTACACACTCGTCACCCTGGCGCCCTGCCAGCCCAGGGCCTTGGCGAAGGTCGCGCCCGCGACATGGCCCGGATACCCGCCGCGCACCGTGTCCGCGCCCACGACGGAGCCGATGTCCGGCCAGTCGAGGTCCGCGTCCGCGAGAGCCGCGCGAGCCGCCGCCGTGCCGTACTCCACGAAGCCGCGGCCCCACTTGCCCCACGGGTGCATGCCCGCACCGAGCACCGCCACCTCAACCGTCACCCCGCCACCCCCGTCGGCCGCCAGTGCCAGATCGTCCAGGTCGTCTCCGTGTCCTCGTCCTCGTGGAGCACACCGGGGATGACCTCCACCTCCATGCCCACCGTCAGATCGCCGACGGCGACCCCGGGAGCCGCCTGCCCCAGCACCACGATCCGCTCGGCCTCCAGCTCCACCGCGATCAACGCGTACGGCACCCATGGAAGTTCCGGGTTGCTCACATACGGTGACGGAGGACGGTATCGACTGTCGGTGTACGACCAGATACGTCCCTTTCGTGACAAGGGCGTCTCCTCCAGGGAGCCGCCCGCGCAGTGGGGGTTGCGGCAGTGGACGTCCTCGCGCGGGAAGAAGGCGGAGGCGCAGGCCGTGCAGCGGGTGCCCAGCAGCCGGAAACCGTCGCCCTCGCCGGTGAACCAGCCGGTGACCGCGGGCTTGCGTGTGTGCGGCAAGGGAACCTCCCCGTGAGGCATATCTGACGGAGCGTCAGCAGTGTGCCACGGGCAACCGGAAATGGGCAGGCCGTTTCGGTGAACCGAACGGCGGCTCACGGCGTCGTGGTACACGAGGGGCGGCCGGGATCGACGGGGGTGATTCCGGCCGCCCCTTCCGGATGCGCTCGTTCCCGATGCCTCACTAGCGGAACATGTCCCTCCCCTGATCGGATACAGTCCGCGCGTGTCCGAAACTCAGCAACCAACTGCCAACTCCGCGCCCGACTCTCACTGTTCGAGCTGCGGAGCGCCCTATGGAGAGGGCGTTTCAGGATGGCCGCGCACCTGCCCGTCCTGTGGCACCATCGCCTATCGCAATCCGCTGCCGGTCGCGATCGCTCTCCAGCCCGTGTACGACACCAAGGGCACGGCCCTGGTCGTCATCACCCGAACCGTCGCCCCCGCGCGCGGAGGCATCGCCCTGCCGGGCGGGTACATCGACGACCGCGAGGACTGGAAACAGGCCGTCGTACGGGAACTCAAGGAAGAGACCGGCATCGAAGCAGCCGCCCGTGACGTGCGGCTCGTGGACGTCATGAGCTCACCCGACGGACACCTGCTGCTGTTCGGAGTGCTGCCGGAACGCCCGGCCGACGGACTGCCGCCCTCCGGTCCCACGGACGAGACCGAGGGCTGGCACCTGCTGCGCAGGCCCGAGGAACTCGCCTTCCCGCTGCACACCGTGGCCGTCAAGGCATGGTTCGAGGGCCGCTACGTCTGAGCCCGCGGCTCAGCCGAGCCCGCGCATGCGCACCGGGTAGGGCGGCTCCGCCACGCCGTCCTCCCGGTCCCGGGTGACCACCACCCGCCCGCCGTGCCGACGGGCGACGTAGCGCTCGATCTCCGGTTCCCCCCACCCGTCGCCCGCGTCCGCCACGACCAGGCCGGCCCCGGTGCGTCCGCGCGCGGGCGCCCACACCTCCAGCTCCAGCCCGCCGTCGGCGCCACGCACGGGCAGCACCGCTCCCGCGCGCGCGAGCACCGGTATCCGGGACAGCGGCGCGTCCACCAGGACCTGCCCCGGCCCCTCATGGACCTCCTCCGTCACCGTGTCGTACCAGCGGCCCCGCGGCAGCCGCACCGCGCGCCGGCGAACCCCGGGATCCAGGACGGGCGCCACCAGAAGGCCGTCGCCCAGCAGAAACGTGTCCTCACAGGCGCGCAGCGCCCGGTCCTCCGGCGCCCCCCACCACAGCGGCCGCACATAGGGCGCACCGGTCCGCCGGGCCAGATGCGCCAGCGTCAGGAAGTACGGCAGCAACCGCCGCCGTTCGAGCAACGCCACGCGCGCGTGCTCCAGCACCTCGGCACCGAACTCCCAGGGCTCCCGGCGCCCCGCCCGCAGACTCGCGTGGGTGCGGAACAGCGGCAGATACGCGCCCAGCTGGAACCAGCGCAGATACAGCTCCGGCGACGGACTGCCGTCGAAACCGCCCACGTCCGGACCCGAGTACGGCACCCCGCACAGCCCGAGCCCCAGCACCAGCGACAGCGACGCCCGCAACCCCGGCCAGCCGGTCGCCACGTCCCCCGACCACGTGCCCCCGTACCGCTGCAGCCCCGCCCAGCCCGAGCGCGAGAACAGGAAGGGCCGTTCCTCCGGCGCCAGCTCTCGCAACCCCTCGTACGCGGCCTGCGCCATGCACAACGCGTACACGTTGTGCCCTTCCCGGTGGTCGCCGCCGCGCCCCTCCAGGGCATGCCGGGCCGAACGCGGCAGCGTCGGCTCACCGAAGGCGCTGAACGACGTCGGCTCGTTCATGTCGTGCCAGAAACCGGCGAAGCCCTGCTCCAGCCGCTCCTCGTAGAGTCCGCCCCACCACGCACGCGCGCGTGCGTCCGTGAAATCCGGGAAGACCGACTCGCCGGCCCACGCGACACCGCGCACCGTCCTACCCTGCGCGTCCCGCACGAACGCGTCCACGGCCGCGCCGCTCTCGTACACGGCGCTGCCCGGCTCCGCCCGCACCGCCGGATCGACGATCGACACCAGCCGGATCCCGTCCCGGCGCAGCTCCTCCGCCAGCACCGGCAGCTTGGGAAAACGCTCCTGGTCGACCGTGAACACCTGATGGTCGTCGTAGTGGTCGATGTCGAGGTGCACGGCGTCCAGCGGCAGCCCGCGCTCCTGGTAGCCCGCGACGATCCGGCGCACCTCCTGCTCGCTGCCGAATCCCCACCGCGCGTGATGGTGGCCGAGCGCCCACGCGGGCGGCAGGGCGGGAGCCCCGGTCAGCGAGGCCCACGTGTGCAGCACGCGCGCGGGAGTCCCCACCATCACCCAGCAGCGCAGCGGACCGCCGTCCATCCGCACCTCGCAGTACCCCGCCCGGTCGTGCCCGGACCCGGCACCCTCCTCGCCCTCACGCAGGACCACCGTGCCGTCCCAGGTGGTGTCGTGGAACACCAGGTGGGTGCCGGCATCCGCCACCACCAGCTGCACCGGCATCGTCAGATACAGCGGGTCGTCGCCGGGCCCGAACGCCCGGCCGGGATCGGTGTTCCACAGCCGGTACCTGCCATCGCGCAGCCGGGGACCGCCCGCGCGCCCGCCCAGGCCGAAGAACCGGGCGTCGGCGGCCACCTCCGACCGCTGCCTCCACCGCGCCGCACCCCCGCCGACCGGCTCCCACCAGCGCGGCGGCAGATCCCGCCGCAGCATCACCCCGCCCGGCGTGCACACCTCCACCGCGCCGTGCCGCGACACGACGACCGTCGCCCGCTCGGCCACCACACGCCAGCCGCCGTCCTTGTCCGGCTCCAGCACCGCCCGCGGATCCGGCTCGGGACCGCTCCCCGCGAGCGCGTACGACGGCTGCGGGCCGGCGCCGTCCCATCCCCAGAAGACCGCCCCGTTCACCGCCACGAAGATCCGCAGCTCCGAGCGGCCGAACCGGATCAGCCCGCCCCCCGGACCCGGCTCCGCTACCCGCACCTGACCCGGCACCCGGGCCCGCTCGGGCCCCCGCCGCGGGAGCCCGGCGGCATCGATGCGCCTCCTGCGCCACGCCGCCCGTACGGTACGCAACCCCTGAGCCGCCCTCCCCGAACCGACCACACTCACCGAACGCACCAGGTCACGACCGTCCATGCTGCTCACCCTGCCACTGACCGCCCCACGCGCGCGTGTCGTTCAACTGCCGTTCACCCGTGCCCGGACCACATCTTCATGACATGGACTGTGTGGAGCGCACCCTGGTGTAGAAGTCGATCACATGGCATCGTCCCTGTCAGCCGCGTCACGCGCACACCCCAGCCCGTGCGCGGACCGACGCCCACGACGCGCACAGCCCGGGAGCCGCACCAATGTCGACCGCGAACCCCCAGCCGCTCTGGCAGCCCGATCCCCAGCGGATCGCCCAGGCCCGCATCACCCGCTTCCAGGCATGGGCCGCCGAACACCACGGCGCCCCGGCCGAGGGCGGGTACCCGGCCCTGCACCGGTGGTCCGTCGACCAACTGGACACCTTCTGGAAAGCCGTCACCGAGTGGTTCGACGTACGGTTCTCGACGCCCTACGCGCGCGTGCTCGGCGACCGCGCCATGCCCGGCGCCCAATGGTTCCCCGGAGCCACCCTCAACTACGCCGAACACGCCCTGCGCGCCGCGGCCGACCGCGCGGACGAACCCGCCCTCCTGTACGTGGACGAGACGCACGAGCCGCGCCCGGTGAGCTGGTCCGCGCTGCGTCGCCAGGTCGGCTCCCTCGCCGCGGAACTCCGCGCCCTGGGCGTCCGCCCCGGCGACCGCGTCAGCGGTTACCTCCCCAACATCCCCCAGGCCGTCGTCACCCTCCTCGCCACGGCCGCCGTCGGCGCCGTCTGGACCTCGTGCGCCCCCGACTTCGGCGCCCGCAGCGTCCTCGACCGCTTCCAGCAGGTCGAACCCGTCGTCCTGTTCACCGTCGACGGCTACCGCTACGGCGGCAAGGAGCACGACCGCCGGGAGGTCGTCACCGAGCTGCGCCGCGAGCTGCCCACCCTGCGCGCCGTCGTCCACATCCCCCTGCTCGGCTCCGAGCCCCCCGAGGGAGCCCTGGAGTGGTCCGCGCTGACCGCCGGGGACACCGAGCCGGTCTTCGAGCAGGTCCCGTTCGACCACCCGCTGTGGGTGCTCTACTCCTCCGGCACCACCGGCCTGCCCAAGGCCATCGTCCAGTCGCAGGGCGGCATCCTGGTCGAACATCTCAAGCAACTCGGCCTGCACTGCGACCTCGGCCCCGAGGACCGTTTCTTCTGGTACACCTCGACCGGCTGGATGATGTGGAACTTCCTCGTCTCCGGTCTGCTCACGGGCACCACGGTCGTCCTGTACGACGGCAGCCCCGGCTACCCGGACACAGGCGCCCAGTGGCGCGTCGCCGAACGGACCGGAGCCACCCTGTACGGCACCTCCGCCGCCTACGTCATGGCCTGCCGCAAGGCCGGCGTCCACCCCGCCCGCGACTACGACCTGTCCACGGTGAAGTGCGTCGCCACCACCGGTTCCCCCCTGCCGCCCGACGGCTTCCGCTGGCTGCACGACGAGGTCCGCGACGACCTGTGGATCGCCTCCGTCAGCGGCGGCACCGACGTCTGCTCCTGCTTCGCCGGCGCCGTACCCACCCTCCCCGTCCACACCGGGGAACTCCAGGCCCCGGGCCTCGGCACCGACCTGCAGTCCTGGGACCCGAGCGGCAAGCCCCTCATCGACGAGGTCGGCGAGCTGGTCGTCACCAACCCCATGCCGTCCATGCCGATCCACTTCTGGAACGACCCCGACGGCAGCCGCTACCACGACAGTTACTTCGACACCTACCCCGGCGTCTGGCGGCACGGCGACTGGATCACGGTCACCTCACGCGGGACCGTGATCATCCACGGACGCTCCGACTCCACCCTCAACCGGCAGGGCGTCCGCATGGGCTCGGCCGACATCTACGAGGTCGTCGAGCGCCTGCCCGAGATCAAGGAGTCCCTGGTCATCGGCATCGAGCAGCCCGACGGCGGCTACTGGATGCCGCTGTTCGTGCACCTGGCTCCGGGTGCCGTGCTGGACGAGACCCTCCTGAACCGCATCAAGCAGGCCATCCGCGAACAGCTCTCGCCACGGCACATCCCCGACGAGGTCATCGAGGTCCCCGGCATCCCGCACACCCTCACCGGCAAGCGCATCGAGGTACCGGTCAAGCGCCTACTGCAGGGCACCCCCCTGGAAAAGGCCGTCAACCCCGGCTCCATCGACAACCTCGCCCTGCTCGGCTTCTACGAGGAACTCGCCCGCAAGCGCGCCTGACCTCGCCGGACGATCACCCTCCGCATCCGGGCCTCTGGGCGACCCAAACGGTGTGACCTGCGCAGACGACCTCACCCACCGGCGATGATCACCGGCGGCACCGCCATTGTCAGTGCCGCCGGTTACGGTGAGTGAGCATTGATCGACCGCGCATTGGGGGACTTCATGGCGCACACCGACCACCAGACCATGCGGCGCGTCCTGCGCCGCGAGATCGCCGGCACCATCGGCGTCCTCACGGACGACCACGACTTCCGCGCCATGCGGCGCTACCGCAGCTTCACCTTCGACGACCACACCACCTACCTCCAGCAACTGGAGGCCGTTCTCCAGGCCCGCGCCGCACAGGGCAACCACACCACCCTCGCCCTGTTCGACCCCGAGGACTACGCCGCGTACTGCACGGACACCGGCCTCGATCCGGAGGCCCCGACCAGCCGGACCCGGTTCACCGCGGAACTCGCGGCCACCGGCCCGACCATCCCCTACGACGGCCGCCCGCTCGCCGTCCTCCTGCCCGCCCTCGTGGACGAAGCCGTACGCCAGGCCACCTGGGAGTACGCCACCACCCTCCTGACCCGCCTCGGTCCCTGCCCGACCTGCGGCGAGGACATCGGCAGGGCAGCGTTCACCCGCGCCTCCGACCTCCTGGTCCGCATCCTCGACACCGCACCACCCGGCGACCGGCACCTCGTCTGCACCGTCTCCGGACCGCCGGACACCCTCGTCTCCGTCCTGCACGGCGACCAGGACCCCCACGGCGCCACCCGCCTGGACGAGGCCGAGGCCCTGGAATTCACCAGTGTCCTCGCCCTCGGCCTCGCGACGCGCAGCCCAGGCGGACTCGTCATCCGCGTCAGCGCCGCCGGCACGCCCGACCGCGTCTACGGATGGCGAGTGCGTGGCGGCGCCCTCGAACCACTGACGGCGTCCGAGGTGTTCGACGCCTACTGCACCGACGTCGAATCCGGCGAGCTGATCTCCCCGGAGCCAGGCGTCGACTACCGCGAGCCGCCCGCACTCGGGGAGGAGAGCACCACGCCGGGCCACCGCCACTGAGGCCCCGCAGACACGGCGGCCGGAACACGTCAGGGGCGCCCCACCCGAAGGCAGGACGCCCCTGAACCGGCACTCCGGCGGTGACCAGTCGGCTACTCGCCGGACAGCACCGCCTGAGCCGCGGTACGCGCCTCCTCGGCACTGTCCGCGGCCCGCGCCGCCGCCGCGGCCCGCTCGCACTGCGCCAGCGTGTACTTCGCCAGCGTGGCGCGGACGTACGGAATCGACGCCGCACCCATGGACAGGGAGGTGACACCCAGACCGGTCAGCACACACGCCAGCAGCGGATCCGACGCGGCCTCGCCGCACACCCCGCAGCTCTTGCCCTCGGCCGTGGCCGCCTCCGCGGACAGCGCGACCAGGTCGAGCAGCGCCGGCTGCCACGGGTCCTGCAGGCGGGACACCGCACCCACCTGCCGGTCCGCCGCGAACGTGTACTGCGCGAGGTCGTTGGTCCCCAGCGACAGGAACTCGACCTCCTGCAGGATCGAGCGCGCCCGCAGCGCGGCCGAGGGGATCTCGACCATCGCGCCGAACTTCGCCCGCAGCCCCGCCTCACGGCAGGCGTCGGCGAAGGCCTTCGCGTCCTTGCGGTCCGCGACCATGGGCGCCATGACCTCAAGGTAGACGGGCAGTCCCTCGGCGGCCTTGGCCAGCGCCGTCAGCTGGGTGCGCAGAACCTCGGGGTGGTCGAGCAGCGTCCGCAGGCCCCGCACGCCGAGCGCCGGGTTCGGCTCGTCCGCCGGCGTCAGGAAGTCCAGCGGCTTGTCCGCACCCGCGTCCAGCACCCGCACGACCACACGGCTCTCCGGGAACGCCTCCAGCACCTGCCGGTAGGCCTCCACCTGCTTCTCCTCGGAAGGAGCGTTCTTGCTGTCGTCCAGGAACAGGAACTCGGTACGGAACAGACCGACACCCTCGGCCCCCGCCTCGACGGCCGCCGGCACATCCGCCGGCCCGCCCACGTTGGCCAGCAGCGGCACCTTGTGCCCGTCCGCGGTCACCCCGGGACCCGTCGAAGCGGCCAGCGCGGCCTTGCGGGCGGCGGCCGCGGCCTCCAGCTCCGCCTTCTTCTCCTCGCTCGGGTTCACGAAGACGTCGCCAGTGCTGCCGTCGACGGCGATCAGCGTGCCCTCGGCCAGCTCACCGGCACCGGGCAGAGCCACCACGGCCGGCACACCCAGAGCCCGCGCCAGGATGGCGCTGTGACTGGTCGGACCGCCCTCCTCGGTCACGAAGCCGAGGACCAGGGACGGGTCCAGCAGCGCGGTGTCGGCCGGAGCCAGGTCACGGGCCACCAGCACATAAGGCTCGTCACTGTCCGGGACACCCGGCATCGGCACGCCCAGCAGCCGGGCGACGATGCGATTCCGTACGTCATCGAGATCGGCAACCCGCCCGGCCAGGTACTCCCCGGCACCGGCCAGCAGCTCCCGGTACGCCGCGAACGCGTCGTACACGGCACGCTCGGCGGTGCTGCCGACGGCGATCCGCCGGTCCACGTCGGCCATCAGCTCGGGGTCCTGCGCCATCATGGCCTGTGCTTCCAGCACGGCCTGCGCCTCGCCCCCCGCCAGATTGCCGCGCGCCATCAGGTCGGCGGCCACGGCGTCCACGGCCTGACGGGCGCGTCCCTGCTCCCGGTCCGCGTCCTCGGCGGAAATCTGCTTGGCCGGCGGCTCCAGAACCGCCGTGCCCATGTGCCGTACCTCGCCGATCGCCACGCCATGGCTCACGCCGACGCCTCGCAGCGTTGTCTCCATCTCACCGTCTCCGGATAGTGCGGCGGGTCCCGCCGCCGCGGTGGTCGTCCTGTTCGCCGCCTTACGACGGCAGTGCTGTCAGTTCCAGGAGAAGAGGCTGTCGCCGACCTTCACGTCCCCGTCCTCACGGAGGTCGGAGAGGGACTCGGCGGTGGCTTCCAGCGCGACGACCGGGCACACCGGCGACTTGCCGGCGGCCTCGACCGCACCGGGGTTCCAGCGCACGACGGCCTGGCCGCGGGTCACGGTGTCGCCCTTGTTGACGAGCAGCTCGAAGCCCTCGCCGTTGAGCTGGACGGTGTCGATGCCGAGATGGGTGAGCACACCGTGCCCGCTCTCGTCGACCACTACGAACGCGTGCGGGTGCAGGGAGACGATGATGCCGTCGACGGGCGCCACCGCCTCGGAGATCTCACGCACGGGGTCGATCGCGGTGCCCGGGCCGACCATGGCCCCGGAGAAGACCGGATCCGGCACTGCGGCCAGTCCGATGGCACGCCCGGCAAGAGGGGACGTCACGGTGGTCATGGGAAGCCTCCCAAGGAGTGGAGCTGTTCACGGGCCGTCACTGGCAGTCCCGGACGGCGCACTGAGCAGCAGCGTATGTCATGTGAACTGGCGGTTCCGGATGGAAGCTACCAGTTAGTGGTCTAGACCACCAGCTCACCGGATTTGCATGGCCTCCGAGGCTGCGTGTACAGTCGTACTCCTGCCGGGGGGCAGTGAGGCGTGCAACCGCATCCTCCTCCGACAGCAACCAAACTCATCAGATCCTATCTCTGGATCTTCTTCTGCATGCTCGCAGGGGGATGGTCAGAGAGACGGAAAAACCCTGGTAGAGTTTGAAACACCGAAGGGAAGCGCCCGGAGGAAAGCCCGAGAGGGTGAGTACAAAGGAAGCGACCGTTCCTTGAGAACTCAACAGCGTGCCAAAAATCAACGCCAGAT
>NZ_JNWV01000015.1 GCF_000716535.1 Streptomyces flaveolus
CCTTCAGGCCGGGCTGTTGACGGCTGCCGCGCGGGAGCGGCTGCGCAGGGTCCTGACGTTTCACAGCCGGGTGTCGGAGGCGGAGGCGATGGCCCGGGGCGTTCCGTTGGTGGCGGCCCGGCTCGCCGAGGACGCCCCGGAGACCTTCCCGCCGGCTGAGCGGGTCTGGGCAGACTGGCTGCACGGGGACCACGCCCCGGGGTATCGGCGTGAAGTGCTGGATGAGTTCGCTTCCGATTTCATCGGTGGTGCCCGGTCGGATATTCGTGCGGCGGTGCGTGTTCTCAGCTCTGTGAAAGTGTTGGGGGAAGGCGTGGATACGGCGCGGTGTGATGCGGTCGCTTTCTGCGATGCCCGGGGGTCCATGGTCGACATCGTGCAGATGGTCGGGCGTGCCCTGCGCTTGAGTCCGGGAGAGGGGAAATTGGCTTCACTTGTGGTGCCGGTATTCCTCGGTCCGGATGAGGATGTCGATGACCTTTTGACGTCGGATGCCTACGGGACCCTCGCGAAGGTGCTCGGGGCGCTGCGGGCGCACGACGCGGACACGATCGAGGCTCTGGCCGATCCACGGCAGCGCAGCGGACGCCGGACCAGCGACGAGGACACCCAAGTGCCCCTGTCTGAGGCGGTGTTGGGCGGCGGCGGCGCCGTGGACGAGGACCAGGCGGACGAGGACGAGGACCAGGGCGCCGAGGACGACCGCGAGGCGGACGAGGGCGCCGGGGATGACCTGTGGGTGAGCCAGGCAGCGGCGGGCCTGCTCCGCTTCAGCAGTCCGCGCGATCCCGCGTTGGTGGCGCAGTTCGTGCGCCTGCGGGTGATCGATCCGGAGAAGGCGTATTGGCGGCGTGGGATCGCGGCGGCTACCCGGTGGCGGCGTGAGAACGGCGGCGGGCAGCTGCGGGTGCCGTACGACTACATGATGGGCGAGGACGAGTCGGCCGGCGCAGCCGCCGGATTCCCGCTGGGGCGGTGGCTGGCTGATCAGCGGCGCTACTACAACGCGGGGACTCTGGAAGCCTCCCGCGTCAAGCAGCTCGACGCGCTGGGCATGGTGTGGTCCCACTACGACGTCGCCTGGGAGGAAGGGCTCACGGTCGCGCGGTCGTGGGCCGCCGCACACGGGCACTTCCTGCCCCCCGTCAACGCGGTCGGGGACGGCGGCTACCCCATCGGGGTATGGGCCAAGAACAGGCGTGCGGAGGCCCGTAGGGCGCTGGAGAACGCCGAGCGGCGCGCCGCGGGGGAAACCGTGCCCGTCGGTGCTGGGGAGCTGCCGGAGAGCCGTCTGGCGGCGCTGGAGGCCATCGACCCGGGATGGTGCCCGCTCGGGTGGGACGTGGCGTGGCAGCGCTGCTTCACCCTCGCCCGCATCCACGTCCGGGCCGGAGGCGCGCTGCCGGAGACGGCCGGTGAACTCGTCGTGCAGGGCGAGGATCTCGGGGCATGGGCCGTCGCGCAGCGGCAGGGGTGGGACAAGCTGTCCCCCGCCCAGCAGTGGCTCCTGGGCAGCGCGCTCGGACTGAAGCCCGCCGGCCCCGCAGCCCGGCCGGCCAAGCTCACCGCAGACGGCAAGTGGGCACTCAACCTCCGCGCGGCCCGGCAGTTCCACGACCGCGAGGGACACCTGCGGCCGGGCCGGAAGCACATCGAGCGCCTGGACGTCGACGGCGTGGAGGTCGATATCAAGCTCGGCATGTGGCTGGACAACACCCGGCGCCGGGCCGACAAGCTCACCCCCGAACGACGCGCCGAGCTGGACCAGCTGGGCATGCGCTGGTGACTGCACCAGACATGGAATCGAGAAGGGGGTAACAGGTGGTTGACCGGGTCCGTCTGGTCCGGGTCAGCGCTGACGCTCCGCGTCTGGTCTGGGAGTTGCACACGCAGACCGAGCGGGTCGCTTACCTCGACGCCCTGGACGGCGACCTGCTGTGGGTGAGCCACATCGGAGTCGATCCGCGCTACCGGCGCCTTGGCCACGCCACACGGCTGCTGCACGCCGTGCTGGCGCACGCTCCAGCCACACCCGTTGGTCTGACGGCAGCACCCTTTCCCTCCTGGCGCCAGCCAGGACCGCTGCACGACGACCTGCGCACTTGGTACACACGACACGGTTTTCACCCCGAGCCCAGCTCGCTGGATCCCTACCGGATGATCCGACCTGCCATGTCGCCTGAGGCGGCGCGCGACGGTTGCGGCTGCGGCGAGAAAGAACGCATCGAACTTCGGGCCGGGGAGCGAGGGCGGGTATAAGCCGCCGGGCATCGCGGTGCGCGCCCACCGACGCACGGCACGGACAGCACGGCGGTCCGGCCGGCAGCCGGGGCGCGGCCCCGCGGGCCGCGGGCACGGACAGCCAACGGCACACGGACGGACAGCGGCAGACGGTGGCACCCGGGGGGCGGGGGCGGACGGTGGAGGGGCCGGGCCGTGCGCGGCACGGCCTCCCGGCACAACACCGCACGCCCCGCCAGGCCCAGCGCGGGCGGGACCCGCCCGGGCGGGACAGCGGCACACGGCCCGGCCGGCGGGCACAGCGGCCGCACGGCCGGGGGGCGGGCAACCGGCAGGCGGCCAGGGCGGGACGGCGCCGGGATGCACGACGAGCGGCCGGAGGCCGGGTGCGGGCTGCCAGGGGCGCAGGCGGGGCTGCGGCGGACGGAAGGCGGCAGGCGGCCTTCGTGCACGGCGCCGCACGGCGGGGGTGCGGCGGGGCGGAGGATACGGCGGCGGGCCCGGGCGAAGCCTCGCCAGGCGGCCACGAAGCCGCGCGGAGGGTACGGCGGCGGGCGCGGACGGCGGGGCGCGACCGCCCGCCAGGCCGTGGCCGCGCTGATGTCTCAGGATCCGGCCTCGCGGCGGAAGCGGGGTCTTACGTAGTGGGCGGGTGGTCGAGGAGTGTGTCGAAGAAGCGGGCGAGCAGAGGCTGGGCGGTTTCATGGTCGCGGAGTTCGTCGTGGCCGAAGCGGAACACCTCGTAGCCGCGGAATTTCAGGTCTCGATCCGCTGCCATGGTCGCTGCGTATTTCGCGCTGTCGGGTTCGGTTCCACCGTTGCGTGTGTAGTGCTGCATGCCGTCGACTTCCAGGACCACGCGCCGGCTTCCTGGGAGCAGCATGAGGAAGTCCATGCGCAGGTTCTGCATGGCGTGCGCGCCGCGTTCGCGAAGGGTCTTCGGGTCCCAGTGCAGTCGCGATGCTCAGGGACGGCACCTTCTACGAACCGAAGCCGTCGGCCACCATCACCTGAGCTGCGGGTCTGCGAGGAGAACGACTCGATCGGCCTCGACGTCGAAGCCCAGCACCGGATGGCCGTACTCTCCCTCCGGGTCCATCAGCACCTGCTTGCCCAGCCGACGCCCGATCTCCCGAAGGAAGCCGCAGAGCACATCAAGTCGGTCCTGGCCCTGCAACTCCCGCAGGTCGACGTCGAAGTCGATTTCGTCGTCGGCATGGAAGCTGAATATCGCCAACACATTATCCGTCAGCCAGACCCGCAGGTCCGGGCACTCGGCATCCGCCGGTCGGGACAGCACGGCCTCCGCCCGGGGCACCGGAAGCACTGTCTCTCCCTCGGAGTACTGGCACTTCCAGCCCTTCTCCGCGACAAGGTCGAGGACCGCCTGCCAGTCCTCCACCGAGGCATTCGGGACACGCACGTCCGGCAACGACCCCATCAAGTCCAGGTCGAAGAAGCATTTCACGTCATCCCACAGCAGGTCGCTCACCCCGCCATGCTGCCCGGATCGCCGACCCCACGCACGCACGTTTCCCTTGACCAAGGACATAGAGGCACCCCCCCGGGCGGCGCAGCGGCCCAACGTGGAGGGCCCAGGAGCACGGCACAACCTCGCGGCACAGATGGCACGAGCAGCGCTGCCGGGCGCGACGGACGGCCGGCGGTCAGGTGCCGCTCGGCCGGGAGGGCCGGGCACGGCCCGGGCGGTGAACATGCGGTCGTCCGTTCTGAGCCGGCGTGGCACGGCCAAGGCGCTCAACCCGTCGGGACCGGTGAGGACACGGTGCCGGTTCGCAGGCCGGACCGACGCTCATCAGTCGTCCCCTGCTCATTCCCGACCCTGAGCCCGTGGCGCCCGGGCCCGGCCGGTCAGCCGGTCACCGTCACCTGGGCGAGGTCCACCTCGCCGGCTTCGACCAGGGCCCGACGCAGTTGTTCCGTCCCGGCGGGACGCCCGGCATCCTCATCCGTGCGGGAGACGGCTGGGTGGTCGGCAGCAGCGTCGTGCCCTCGCCTATCCGCGTGCTGTCTGGCCTCTACTCCCGGCGTCAGCCGGGCCTTCGCCGGACTCAGCCCCGCCGGCCAGTAGGCGCTCCATGCGGTGCCGGTAGCGGTGGAGGTCTTCGGCCCAGCCGGGGACGAGGAGGTACTGCACGGTGCTCAGGGTGATCGCCGCCTCCCCCAGCCGACCGACCGGGGCGACCCCTCCGGCGCGCACCCACTGGTCCCACATCACGTCGTCCATCAGCTCGGCCACCACCTCAGGGTCGGCGCGTTCCTGGAGCAGCTTCATGAGGGTGGAGGAGGCCTTGGTGCAGGCGCGGACCGCCTCGCATAGCAGGATGCCGTCCGCGCGTTCCAGGGCATGAACCAGTCCCGGCAGTCCGTTCGCCAGTGGGGAGAGAGCCCGCAGGTCGGTTTCGGCTTCGTCGGCGGCGACGTGAGCGGCGGTCATCCGTTCGAGCTGCTCAGGTGGGCCGGTCCACACGCTGCGCCAGGCGTCGGTGAGTTCCTCGGGGCTGACGTCGGCCATGCCGCCGGTCAGCAGCCGGGCGCCGATACGGATCAGCGTGGAGTCGAAGGGATTGGACACCGTGCGGGGATTGGGCAAGGTGATGCCCTCGGTGGCGGCGTGGGCCCGCAGGAGTCCGTCCAAGTCCCGTCCGATGGAGCGCCGCCCCTGCAGCAACCGCTCGGCGAGGTCCTGTCGGGCGTCGAAGGCGGCGTCGCTGTCGCCCTGCGGGATTTCGGCCAGGGCGATGCCTGCCTGACGCAGGGGCAGTTGGATGGTCCAGATCAGGGCCTGGCGCAGCAGTGCGGTGCTCTGTTCGGTGGCGTCGATCGCCCAGAACGTCCAGCCGATCCAGCTGATGCCGCGGCCTGGACTGGAGAGGGCGGCGAGCCATGCGGCTCGGTGGACGATGTCGGGGCGCAGCGCGCTGGTTTCGGGGTCGGTCCACTGGTCGGTGGGGGCCAGCCAGTGCTTGGCGCGCCAGCGTTCGAGCTGGTGGGGGGTGGCGGTCAGTCCGCAGCGGCGGACCGCGGCGGCCAGGGCGAGCTCCGCGGCGGTGGGCGGGGTGCGGGTCACATGCGCCTCCCGTGGTCCGGGCCGGTGACGGTGTAGACGGCGGTCGCCGTGGTGAGGGCGCTGGTCCACTGCTGGCTCCGGGCGGCCAGCACGGCGGCTGCGGTCACCAGCAGCCACAGCAGGGCCCGGTGAGCGGCATCCGGTCCGGGCTGTTGTGTTCTCTTCACGGTCGGCTCCTTTCGTGCCGGCCCTCCGAGGCGGAGGTGGCGCGTCTATCTGGTCACACCGGCCGGGCGGGGATGGGAAAAACCTCGCGGGGCAGCCCGCCGGCTGTCGTCGGAGGTACGCCGTAGTTCGCCGTATGGTGCCGTACCTGACGTGAACGGCCGCGTAATGACTTCGAGTTGAACCGTGGACATGGCCCGTGCTTGTCGCATCAGGACGCTGTCGAAGACTGGTCGGCGCCGCCGCCCGCGGCAGCGACGGGCGTGGCTCCGGACTAGGCGGCGGCCGCGGGAGCCCGAACCGTGGGATTCGCCGGTGCTCGGTCAGACCGGCTGAGATCATGGCAAGAGGGTCAGCTCATGATCAGGGCACAGCAGTGGGGGCGGCGATGGACGAGAAGAAGACGGTGCGCGCGGTTGCGATCGACTACAAGGCAGTCCTGCACGGGCCCGGGCGCGCGCACGAGGGGATCGCTGAACTGCTGCGGTGGCTCGGTCAGCGCGATGTAGCTTGGGTGCTGCTGACCAACGACCCGATGGACGCCAAGTCGGCCCTTGCCGCGGCCGGCCTTCCCGAACCGGCCCTGCATCTGTGCCGCGACGACATCCCGGACAAGGCGAAACGCGGAAACAAGGCCTGGCTGGAGGCAGTCGCGGACAGACTCGGCCTGCGCATGAACCAGCTCATCCTGATCGGGACCTCGCAGTTCGATTGGTACACGGGTATCCATGCCGGCGCCGTCCACATCCACGCCCGCTGGGCCAGCCGCCTGGGAGCGAAGATCACCTCGCTGATGTCCGACGAGCCGGCCGACGTCATCGAACTCCTGGAGCACTTCCTGCTGCACGAGCCCCGTTGGGCGTTCCGTCTCGATGACGAGGACCGCGCCTTCGCGATTCGCTCGATGCTGCCGTTCAACGCGCGGTTCCCCCGTGGCGGCGGCCGGACCTTCACGATCAAGGACATCTTCACCTACGAGAACACCGTCAAGGTCGGTGACGAGGACGCGCGCGATGTCCTGATGCTGCACCTTCTGTGTGCGGCCTACCTCGATGGTGCGCTGCCCGGTCAGAGCTTCTTCTGCGTGTACCCCAGCAGCACACCGGCCAAGGGCAACCCGCAGCTCGCCGGGTTCCTGGACCGCGCCAAGGTCATGACGGGCTCCTCCTACAAGGAGGACCTTCTCGAGCGTGTCGCCCAGGCCCCGGACACCAGCCTGGAGCGGTACAAGAGGAGCGTCGGCCAGTCGACGGGCCGGGACATCTCCATCGCCGCCCAGGCCCGCACCGTACGAGTCAACCCGGCCTACAAGAAGAAGATCGTCGGCAAGACGGTGATCGTCTTCGACGACTTCACCACCGAGGGCAAGTCCCTGGAGTGGGCCCGCACCCTCCTCAGCGAGGCCGGAGCAGCACGAGTCATCGCACTGACCATCGGAAAGTACCCCTCGCGTCACACCGTCTACCGGCTGCGCCCCGGCGTCACGATCGATCCCTTCACCACCAACGGCGTCACCCTGGCGCATTTCCAGACGACCACAGGCCCTGGAGGAGCGGAGGAGGGGCCGTCGGTGTTCCTGACGGCTGCTATGGAGCACTTCGCCGCCGCTGAGGAGCGCGCCGTCGAACCCCAGACCCCTGAGGCGGCCCCTGCCCGGATGGCTCATCCGGCGCCCCGCCCGGTTCCTGCTGGCACCCGCTCTCCCATGACCGCCTACAAGATCGCCCGACAGCGGCACCTCGCGGACATGCTCACCCACGTCCAGCAGCATGCGTACCCCCTCGTCTGGCGCGGCGAGTACCTGATGCCTACCGGGGAGACGACGACCTCCGCCTTGTGGTGGATCGCCCTGCCAGGGCAGGTCGAGCAGTGGTACGACACCAGCGAGGCTGAGCGCCTGGTCAGCGGCATTTGTCTGGCGGTAGGGATTATCTGGGAACCGGTCGCGGCGCCCGGCGGCGAGACCCAGCTCGCCGAAGCCCTCGCCCGTATGGAACAGCGGCGGCAGGGCTGAGGAACCGGCCCGACGCTCCCCTTTCTGTCCACAAGAGGGCTCCGTAGGCCATGATGGGAACTGGCCCGAGTACCTCGCTTCATCCTTCGAACATCACGGGGCCACGAGTAGAAGGACACACCGATGGACCTCGATATCACCGCTGACCAGCACGATCTGCTGACCCTGTGCGCGTTGCGCGCCGGCGATGCCACCCTCGACTGGAGCCTGCTCGCCCGCGGCGCCCAGAGCCCCGAGGGCCTGGCCGCGCTCATGGACGGACAGCTGGACGAGGACTCGCGTGCCGCGGCCAAGAACCGGCCCCTGCTGCAGCAGGCCCTGGCCGCCGGCCTGGATGATGCCCGTACCCGCGTCGACGACGAGCTCGCCGCGGCCAGCAAGGCCGGCGCGCGCCTCGTCACTGTCCTGGACAAGGACTACCCGGCGAACCTGCGCGTGATCGGCAATCTGCCGCCGTTCCTCTTCTACCGCGGCGAGCTCGATCAACGGGACGCCCGCTCCATCGCCGTCGTCGGCACCCGCCAAGCCTCCGAGGCCGGGCTGCGCCGGGCGGCGCGGATGGCCCGCGAACTCGTCGAGCACGACGTCGTGATCGCCAGCGGTCTCGCCAAGGGCATCGACGCAGCCGCCCATCAGGCAACGCTCACCGCGGGCGGCCGGACCTTCGCCGTCATGGGCACCGGCATCGCCGCCCCGATCTACCCGGCCGAGAACCGTCCGCTCGCGAAGGCGATCCTCAGCGCTGGGGGAGCGTTGCTCAGCCAGTTCTGGCCGACGAGCCCCCCGGCGAAGTACACATTCCCCCGCCGCAACGTCGTCACCTCCGGCAGCACCCTAGGCAGCGTCGTCATCGAGGCCTCCAGCACGTCGGGCGCCAAAATGCAGGCCCGCTTGGCCGCCGAGCACGGCAAGCTCGTCTTCCTGATCCGTTCCCTCGCCGACACCCAGCCCTGGGCCAAGAAGATGCTGGACGAGGGCCGGGCGATCTTGGTCACCGCCTCCAGCGACATCACCGACCGCCTCGGCCAGGCAGCTGACATCCAGGCCGCTGGCCAGCAGCGCCAGCAACTCGCCCTGGCCGGCCTGTGACGGCAGGCCTCCCCAATCCGGCAGGCTTCCCCAACTGCCCGGTGTGCGCGTACCGCATCACCGGCACCGCCCGCCTGTGCTCTGACTGCGCCGGCCGCACCCTCCAGCCGGTCGCCGAACCCCACTGCCCCGTCTGCTCCCAGGCCGTCGCGCCCGGCAGGCAGTGCAGTAATCGGGTGTGCGCGCTCCCGGAAGCCGAGCGGGGGTTCTCCCGCGTCGACGCAGTGGCCATGTACTCCGGAGCCCTTCGCGACAAAATTCACAAGCTGAAGTACGAGGGCCGGGCTGGCTGGGCGATGATCTTCGGCCGGCTCCTCGTCGGCTGGATGCAAAGCCACCCCGAGGCGATGAACGGCGTCGACTACGTCGTCGGCAACCCCACCCACATCGGCCGCCAGCCCATCCAGCACATCGAGGCGATCATGGACGCTGCCTACACAGAGGACGTGACCCGGGCCTTCCCGCTCAGTCCGCCGGGCGGCCACCGTCTGGAGAAGCACATGGAGACGGCCCGGTCCGCAAACCGCACCCTGGATGAGAAGCGCGCGGCCGCGACCGCGCATGCCGCCGCCCTGACCTGGACCGGAGACATCAGCGACATCAGGGGGGCCACCGTCCTGCTCGTCGATGACGTCTTCACCAGCGGATCGCAGCTCCAGCACGTCGCGCTCCGGCTCCGGGCGGCCGGAGCCGCCGACGTCAGGGGGCTGGTTCTCGCCCGAGTCCCCTGGAGCGGATGACGCTGCCCCGGAGACCGGGACTGGGCCTGTCGGCTGGCTCCGGCCGGCCGGTCAGTGCCGGACACTTCGAGTCGAACTTACGCGGTCTGACCAGGACGGTGGTCATGTGACGGCTGAGGCGCTGCAAGGGAATCCGGGGGGATCAGCCCGGCGCCACCGTTACCCACCCGGGCCGGTGCGGCCGGCTGCTGGCAGCTCGCCGCTCCCGAGGCGCAGGGCGGGCAGCGGCTCGGCGCAGGCGAGGACCGAGAGCGGCGGGGCGGCGGCGACAGGCGGCACGCGCGCGGCGGCCGCGGGTACCGGCGGACAGTGGTTACAGGAACCGGCGGGCGACCGGCCCGGTAGCCGACGGCTCACGGCCAACAGCCGACGGCGGGCGTGGTGACCGGGCGGAGGTAAGGGCGGCAGCCGGGACGGCCCCTTGAGGGCCCAGAACCGAGGAACGGGGCAGAAGCGGACGGGGGGACGGCCGAACAAGGCCGGCGACGGAGGCGACTGGCCACGCCTGCATCCCATCAGCAACACCTCCTCACCACCATCGACATCCACCCCCGATAAAGCCGACAGCATCGCCGCCGTCATACTTGCGTTCGATTAGTGTGGTGTTCTGGACGGGCAACATCAGAATCGGGAGACTGTGGGCATGGCGTCCTCCGCGCATGAGGCATCTGCGTCAGCCCTGGGCTATGTCTTCCAGGCGCAGCTCGCCCTCCTTGAGCTGCTGCGGGGACAAGAGGATCGCCCGGACGGGGCGATCAGCCTGGAGCTCCACGACGACGTTGCGTGGGAAGAAGATGGTCGGCCCGTTGAACTCCTGCAGGTCAAGCACCACATTCGCAGTGTGCGGTCGCTCGGCGACAAGGACGACGACGTGTGGCGGACTATCCAGTCCTGGATGGACACCCACGCCCCTGGCGACGAGTACGGCCCGATGCTGACCCTGGTCACTACACAAGAGGCCCGGCCAGGCACGGCGATGGCCGCGCTCAAGGTGCCCAATCCGGTACCCGCACAGGCTCTTGACCTACTCATCGCCGCCGCGCAGGAGTCGAAGGCCAAGGAAACGAAGGACGCACGAGCAGCTTTCCTGGCCCTTCCGCCGGCTCAGCGGGCCGTCTTCGTGCAGCGGATGAGGGTCATCGACGGTTCGCCGTCCATCGACGACCTCGACGCGCAGGTACGGGTTAAGCTCAGGGCCGCGCTTCCCGACGGGCACGCCGACTCCTTCATGCGGCAGCTGTGGGCGTGGTGGTACGAGCAGACCGTGGACATGCTGCAGAAGCGGCACACCAGCGTCTCCGTGACCCGGCTGATGCAGCGCATCAGCCGCATCCGCGACGACTTCACCTCCGACAGACTGCCCACACTGGTGGACCGTGAGGACTTCCCGCAAGAAGCCGAGACCGAGCTGGCTGATGCCTGCTTCGTCCACCAGCTGCGCTGGGTGGGCGCCGGCCGCCAGTTGAACAAGGCGATGGTGGACTACTACCGCGCCTACACCCAGACCGTGGCCTGGCTCGAAGACGACCTGGTGGACCTCGACGAGCTGGCACGGTTCGAGGACAACCTCGCCGACGAGTGGCAGCGGGAGTTCGACTGGATGCTCGACGACCTAGGCGAAGATGCCACCGACCGGGAGCAGGAGCAGGCCGGCAAGGCGCTGCTGCGCAAAGCCCTGGACCAGACCCGGTACCGACTCCGTGAGGCGTACGACGAGGCGTTCTTCTCCCGGGGCAAGCACCACGAGCTGGCCGACCGAGGACGGGTCGGATGGCACCCCGACTTCGAGGCACGGGTGAAGAACCTGATCAGGGCCGCCCGTGCCTAGCTGGAGCCAGCGGCCGCAAGCCAGCGCCGCCTTCCTCAACCCTGCTCTCGTCGCCGCCGTCGCCGCCACTGCGGCACGCGATTACGAGCGGGAGGCCGCCGGCAGGCTGATGCCGTGGCCGATGGCCTTCGTCGTGGCCCCGCTGGTCCTGCACCGGCCCACGCGGCAAGCGCTGCCCACCTCGACGCGCACCCATCTGACGAACTGGGTGGCGGACCACCCGGCACTCGTCGCGGGCCTTGCCGCGCGCAGCACCTCACTGGCACCCGCCGTACGGGAAGGCCTGCGCTTCGGGCTCCGCCACGAGATGCTCACCATCGAGCAGGGAGCCCTCAAGAGCAGGATTGCGTCGAAGTCCCGTATCGAGGGCGAACTTGCCGACCTGATCAAGGCCGCATCGTTGATAGGCCGCTGGACTGCCAAGTCCGACAACCCTTCCACGGTGTTTGCGTTGCTGGGCGTGAGACCCTGATCCGGTGCAGATCCGGTCGATCATCCTCTACAGCAAGCGCGGCGAAAAGCGCGTCCTGGACTTCCGGCTCGGCGAGCTCAACATCGTCACCGGCACCTCCCAGACAGGCAAGAGCGCGCTGCTCGACATCGTCGACTTCTGCCTCGGCAGGGACGAGGCCACGCTTCCGATCAGCCCAATCTTCAACACTGTCGCGTGGTACGCAGTCATCCTGCAGCTGCCCGACACCCGCATCCTGGCCGCACGGCCGGCGCCTCGTCCCGGGGCCAAGTCCGTCACCACCGCCATGCTCGAAGTCGGCAACGACCTCGGCATTCCGGAACTGCCCGACCTTCGCGTCAACACCGACTCCACACAGCTGCGCCAGCAGCTCGGCCGCCGGATCGGCATCGGAGATACCCGCAGCGAACCGGCGCCGGGAAGCCTCCTTTCCCCGCTCAGCGCCAACCTCGGCCATGCCGTCCTGCTCTGCCTGCAGAACCAGGACGAAGTCGCCTCCAAGCGGGCCCTGTTCCACCGGCAGAACGAGCGTGGCATCCCCGAGAGCCTCAAGGCCACGATCCCCTATTTCCTCGGGGCGGTCCCCGAGGACCAGGCCGCGCTCCAGCAGCAGCTCACTCAAGCTAAACGAGCCCTCCGCCGCGCCGAGAACGACCTAAGAGCCGCCCAGGAAGCAAACCAAGGCATCGAGGCCCGCCTTGAGTCCCTCCTCGGCGAAGCCCGCGTCCACGGACTGCTCACCGACGACAGCGTCGACACCTCCGACAGAACAGCCGTCATCACCGCATTGCAGCAGGCTGCTTCCTTCCGGCCCACCCCGGACAACGCGGACGAGGAACAACGGCGGCAAGAACTCCTCCTCACCGAGCAGTCGTCGGCCCTGCGGCGGCAGCTCCGCTCCCTCGCAGAAGAACGCCAGCTCCTGAACGATCTGGAGACACAGGCCGCCGGCTACACCGGCGCCGTCGCCCGCGGCATGTCACGTCTGTCGGCGCTGAACCTCGTACCCGACGGCTTCCCCGGCGAACACAGCTGCCCCCTGTGCGGAAACGAGCTCGCCGAGCCCGACCCCACCGTCGCCGACATGCACACCACCCTCGCAGACCTCCGAGGGCAGCTCGACAGCGTCCAAACCGTCCAGCCCCGCCGCGAGCAGGCCCTGCGCGAAATCGAGCAGACGGCGACGCGGCTGCGCGAACAGCTCCGCGGCATCGAAGGTGCCTTGAGCATCATCGCCGAACAGCGCAACCAGCAGGCCGGCCTCCTAGGACAGGCCGAAGCGCAGGCCTACACCCGCGGCAGGATCAGCGCCTACCTGGGCCAGATCAACATCACAACCGACAGCGGACACCTCCAGCGCCTGGAATCGGCCGTCGCCGTCGCCCAGAGGCTCGTCCAAGGCCTCGAAGAGCAACTCGACACCGACACCATCGACGACAAACTCACCCACGGCCTCAGCTACCTCAGCGGCAAGATGACCAGCCACGCCCGAACCCTGAAACTCGAACACGGCGACCGCCTGGTCCGTCTGGACCTCAAAAAGCTCACCATCGTCGCCGACACCGACGAGGGCATCACCGAACTGCTCCGCATCGGCAGCGGTAAGAACCACGTCGGCTACCACGTGGCAGTCCATCTCGCCCTCCACCAGTACTTCGTCGCCAACAGCCGGCCCGTACCCCGCTTCCTTATGCTCGACCAGCCCACCCAGCCCTACTACCCCTCCGACATGGCCAAACAGCGCGGACGACTGGAAGACCTCGCCCTGGACGAAGACCGCGTGACCGTCACCCGCCTCTTCGAACTCATGCACCAGACCGTCAGTGAACTTGCCCCCAACTTCCAGATGATCGTCAGCGACCACGCGGACCTGCCCCACGACTGGTACCAGGACTCCATCCGCTACAACTGGCGCAACGGCGAAAAACTCATCCCCACCACCTGGCTCGACGACAATCCGGCCCCGTAGCCAGGCACCCTCCCCACTCCCCACCACCGGCACCCACCCCAGACAGAACCGACAACAGCGTTCATCGACCGCGCCATCGTGCCACCGGCTGACTGATACTCGGCAGCATGCAGGCGAGGGCGCGGCCCCCTGCGTCAGCGGCGGATTGCGACGACTTCGACCTCCGCGTTCATCGCGCGCAGCCGCCTGACTGCCTGAAGCAGCGAGACCTGGGCAAATGCGAAGAGCGAGTCGACACGGATGTCCTGGCCGTCCTTCAGAAGGATCCCGAAGACCACCCGGAGCGTGCCGAAGTCGTCGAGCAGGCGGTGGTCCGGCGTGTGTGCGGCGACCTGGTCAAGGAATTTGGTCCGTACTTCAAGGTCGCTGCGCAGCGACTCGACGGCGGCCACGCCCTGGGCGAAGAGGTGGTTGAGGGGGGCCGTGCTCGCGGGTGCCTTCTTGATGCAGATCAATTGGTTCTCGGGGCCGAGAACGTCGCAGATCTCCAGGCCTCCTCCCCTGAACTTCCCCGTGACAATGTCTTTCTTGTCGAAGAGCAGGTACCCGTCCGGCTTCGCCGCTTGGTGGTTGAACCAGTCCTCGTCGTGAGCGTCGCGGCCTTTGGAGTCGAGTGGGCCCTTGGTCCAGCGCGGGAGGGTGACCGTCTGCGGCTGGGTGAACAGGGCGGTGAGTTCTTCTTCCAGGGTCTCAAGGAAGCCGGCCCCTACCTCGAACCATTTGCCGTTGCCGTAGAACAGGCGGTCTGTGCCCATCGTGATGTCGGCGATGAGCCACTCTTTCCCGTTGGTGGTGACGCTGGCCGGGGTCAGGAAGTCGTCGTCGCTGAACATGGTGACCCGTACGTCGCCGAGGGCTTTGAGCCGTTCTCCCTCAGACTTGTCCTGTACGAGCTGCAGCAGGTGGTGCAGCTCAAGGTCGTTCGTCTCGATCGTGCGGGTGCCTCGTCTGGCACGGAACGCCTGGGCAGAGCTGTAGCTTTCCTGGCACGAGTCAGGAATCCCAATGGTCAGGCGGGGACTGTCCGGATCCGCAAGGTGTTTTTCCAGGATGGCCTGGGCCTGCACCGCCTTCTGGCTGCGACTGTCGAGGGTGTGGACCCTGTTGACAAAACGCAGTTGCGGGAGCGGATCAGGTCTTGCACACACGTCCTCGATCGCCTGCAGGTCGCTCAGGAACTGTTCCACAGTGGTGGCAAGGGGAAGCTTGATGGTGGCCTGTGAGCACTCGACGCGGACCTGTCGTGTCCTGCCGGCCTCCAGGGAAGTCAGTGACAGTCCACTGACAGTGCCACAGATGCGGCGGACGACAGCACCGAAACGGTCCAGACCGAAGTCGTCTATCCGCTCGCCCCGTGACACCGAGTACTCGTCGACCCGACCTCTGCCGTCCATGATCTGGTTGCGGATTTTGATGACCCCGTCGTCGTCGAGGCAGCGGGTAGCGAACTCCAACCCAAACTCGTCGTCACGGAAGTAGGGGTCCAGCATGTGCTGCCCCACCCCGTAGCTCAGCGCGTAGATGCCGCGGTCGGTGCGCATGAGAAGGAGTCCCGCCGCGGCGCGGCTGCGTTCATTGACTTCCAGTCCGGTGATGGATTCCACCGCGCTGCACCAGTCGGCGCGCTCTCGGGGAACACCTCCGGTGATCAGCAAGCCCTCCATCCCCTGGCGGGTGAAGTCTCTAGCCTGGTAGTCCGCACTGTCGAGGTATCTCTCGCGGACGAACGTGCGCAGTTCCGGGGTGGTGCCCTCGGAGGGCCTGAGCCGGTGGAGGGTGGACTTACGGGTGGCGGATCGGGACGTGCGGCTACTACCCAAGACGGCCTCCACGCGCGAAGCAGTTGAAGACACTACGAAAGCAGACAGGGTGCCGTCTTCACTACCGAACGGATCTATCCGGCTCCAAGGGGAATGCCGGACGGACGGAAGCTGCATAGAGCATCCACCGACAAGCTCCTCGAACTAGCCACCGACGGCACCCCAGGCTCATGGCTCCCTACACCGAACTCTCCGCCGTCCGCGTCTACTTCATCCACGTCCGCGTCCTGCCACCCACCACCGTCAGCAAGACCGGCAAAGCCACCCGCGTCACCCTCACCCACGCCCACCTCACCAACCCCGACACCACCTGACCGGCCTCACCAAGTAGCAGCTCACTGGAACTGCACAACACCAGGCCATCCCGCGCAGACGACATACGCGCAAGTCAGACAACCACCACCCCACTCAAAGCCACACTCCGAGCACTCCAGGCGCCTCCAAGATCACCCAGAGGATCTGAAAACCCCCAAGCTCGCAGGCGCAGCCGCAGAGCAGAAAAACTGGGCGACGACACCCGGCGAGCAGCCGGGCCGGGACCGCGCACGGGGCGCACGACGAGCAGCAACTCGGCGCGGGCAGCCGGACGCAGGCCCAGCCCGGCAGGACGGGGCGCGCGGTCCGGCACAGCGCCGCGGTGACACTGCGGCCCGGGCGCGGCCAGGTGCAGAGCGCGGGCACGGGCGGACGGGCGCAGGGCGCGGGCGGACCACGGCGCGCGGCGAGACGGCCCAGCGCGCGGCCGGGAGGCCGGTGCGGGCCCGACGCTGCCCGGCAGTCTGGTCCCATGCGGGGAGGACCGGACAGTGGGCGGCGGTGGCCGCCGGACCTGCCGAGGGCGGCCGCAAGGAAACGGCACGGTGGCGCAGCGGCACGGCGCGGGCGCGGCGACGGCTCGATGGGCCGGACGCGCGGCGGGTGGGACGGCGGACGCAGGCCCAAGGCCGGCGGGACAGGACGCAGCAGGCCGGCACCAGCACGGCGGGACGGCGGCCCGGGCCCGCCGGGCGGTCGGGAAGCGGCGCGGGCCCACGGTCGGGCGCGGGGTGCGGGCACGACGGCCAGGTGCGGGGCACGGACGGGCCTGGCGCGAGCGCGACTCGCCGCGCGGCGACAGGACGGCAGGCCCAGGGAAGTACGGGAAGTACGGCTGCGGGCGCGGACGGCGGGGCGGCCGGGCCGGGCATCGGGCGGCCTCCGGGCACAGCACCGCACGGCCGCCGGGCGCAGCGAGGGCGGGGGCGGGGCCCCCACGGGCCCGACCGGCGGCAGGCGGTACAGCGCGCGGCCGGGAGGCCGGCGCGCGCACCCTTGGGGCATGAGCCAGCTCACCCGAAGTTCGCCGCCGCCGTGGTCGTAGTGAGTGAAGGCGGGTGGCCCGTCGATGCGGTGACCCCGCGACCCCTTTTCTCGTCAGTTTGACGATTAATGCGGTATGCTGCTTGTCACGGCGAGACTTCGCCTGTCGGGCGAGCCGTCCTCGGGAGGGGCACACATGGAAAACGAGAGTGCGGCCAGCACGGTCGCCGTCGCGGCCAGGGGGCTGATCGAGCCTGAGATGGCGATGGCGCTGAACGTGCACTCGAGCCCGGGCGTGTACGCGCTGCTGCTGGGCGCCGGCATATCGATCGCCTCAGGAGTGAAGACCGGCTGGGGGGTGGTGGAGGACATCGTCGGGAAGGTCGCCGCCGTCCGCGACCCCGACAACCCCGGTGCCCGCGCCGAAGCCGCAGCCGACCCCGAGAAGTGGTGGGAGACCAACACCAGCGAGCCGCTGGGCTACTCAGCGCTGCTAGCCGCCGCAGCACCGATGCCGGCTTCCCGCCAGGCAATGCTCGCGGAGTACTTCGAGCCCGAGGAAGGCCAGGACGACACCAAGGGCCCTACCGCCGCGCACCAGGCCATCGCGCAGCTCGTGAAGCGCGGCAGTATCAGGGTCATCCTCACCACCAACTTCGACCGGCTGACCGAGCGAGCGTTGCAGGAGGTCGGGATCTCGCCGCAGGTGGTGAGCCGTCCGGAGCAGATCAAGGGCATGAAGCCGCTCACGCACAGCCAGGTCACCGTAATCAAGCTCCACGGGGACTACGCCGACCTGGAGCAGCGCAACACGATCGACGAGCTGGAAGCCTACCCCGACGAACTCCGGGAGCTCCTGCAGCGGGTTCTGGACGAGTACGGGCTCATCGTGTGCGGGTGGTCTGCGGACTGGGACAAGGCGCTCGTCCGCGCCGTCGAGGGGACCCGGTCGCGCCGGTACCCGCTGTTCTGGTCGCACTATGGCCGGTTCAGCGACGCCGCCCGAGCCCTCACCGCGCAGCACGACGCGGTGGTGATCGACGGCAAGAACGCCGACGAGCTGTTCACCGGCCTTGTGAGCCGCGTCGAAGCCCTGGACCGGCTGACCACCGCGCCCATCACCCGGGACGTCGCCGTCGTACAGCTCAAGCGGGCGTTGCCCGACCCCCTGCGTCGCATCGAGCTATTCGACCTCGTCGACCAGGCCGTCACCCAGATCACCGATCGCAGCACACCCGAGCACAGGCCTGTGCTCGCCACGTCCGCCGCCTGGGCCGACACCTTCGGGTCCAACGTCCGCGGCTACCGGGCCGACAGCGACACTCTGCTGCACTTGCTGGCCAACGGGGTCTTCCATGACGACGGCAGGCACGAACCCATCTGGCTGCGCGCCGTCGAGCGCCTTGTCCGCCTGCGCGACACCACACCGGGCACCTACAACGAGTACTTGGAGAAGCTGCGCCACCTGCCGGCGCTGCTGGCGGTCTGGACGATCGGCGTCGCCGCCATCCTCAACCGCCGCGAGGAACTGCTGGCCACTGTCCTCTACCACCCGGAGTGGGCCTTGCCGAACTCCGGTCACGCCCGCCTGGGGCCAGCTTGGTACCTCAACCCCAACCGAGTCCTCGACACCGACGGGATGCATGACATGCGCCCGTCCGGAAACGGCGGCAAGTTCCTCTACCCCCAGAGCAACTGGATGAAGGACACGCTGCGCGAGCCCTTCCGGCTCATCGAGCCCAGCGACACCGCCTACCGCGAAGCCTGCACCCGTTTCGAATTCCTGGCCTCCATGGTCGCCATGGACACCGACAGCGACTTCCTCGCCTACCCCTGGGCCGGAGAATTCTTCCTCAATTCCGTATGGGGCTGGGACAACAACGGCCTCGCCGACGTCATCGCGGAAGAACTCACTGACACCTGGCCGCTCCTGCACGCCGGCGCCTTCGGAGGGCAGCTCTCCCACGCTGAGAGGGCCCTTGCCGCGCTCGCTGACTGGAGGCGCCAGCACGGCAGAGGATAGTAATCCCGGTCTCTGAGGCGTGTGGGAACCCCGCACCCGTTCCACCAGCGGGGCCGGGCAGGTTAGGCGGCGTTCGCGATCTTCTCACGGCCTGTCACCACGGCCGGGGGGGCTGCCATCCACCGCGGACGCTCGCCGCCGGCCCCCGGGACGGCACACGGGCGCAGCGGGAGCAGAAGGACGGCGGACACGCACAGCGCGGCGGGCGCCGGTGGCCCAGATGGCGACCAGCGGCCGACGTGAGGGCGGGCCCGGGGTCGGAAGACGCAGCGGGGCACGCCGGGGCAGGCGGCCACCGAACCACCGGCGGCCGGGCCTGCCCGGCCGGGACCCGCGCAGGCCCGGCCGGCGGCATCCGGCCCGACACGGCACGGCGGACACGGCCACCACTGGGACAGCCGGGCGGCGGCCGGCCAGCGGGCGGGGACAGGCCCCAGAGGGAAGAGGCGACACAGCCCGGTGCAGGCTCAGGGAACGGCCAGGTAGAGACGGTGACGGGATCGGCACAGCCAGCTCGGCCCACGCAGACGGGACACGGGCGGGACGCGAGCAGGGGCAGAGGGGACGGGCCAGGACGAAAGCACGGCACCAGCGCGGCCGGGCGACGGCGACCGGGAGACCGGCACGCGACCGCAGCGCCGCGCCCGGCCTGACGACAGCTCGCCGCCCCCAGGACGCCCGGCAGGCAGCGGGACGGCGCAGCCGAGGACCGACAGCGGGGCGGCGGCGACAGGCGGCACGCGCGCGCGGCGGCAGGCAGCCGGCAGCGGGAACGGGCGGACGGTGCCGACCGGAACCGGCAGGCACCCGAGCCGGCAGCCGACGGCTCGAGAGCTGACGTAGCGGCAGGGCAGCGGCGGCGCTTCGGTGTTGTCCGGCCGCGCCGGCTGTGGCGCGTTGCGACACTCTGCCCGGCTCCGCGAAGTTCGTCCCATGCCAATGAGCCGAAGCACGGTAGTTGTCACATAGGCAGTCTTGTTGTCACCTGCGGGGTGCGGCGCCGGAAGGTCTCACCTCTTGACGGCCTCTGCGATCTGCTGGGCGGCCTGGGCGGGGACAGCAAGGCCCTCCGCGCCACCGTTCCTGCTCGTGTTCCTGGTCGACGCGATGCGGCAAGAGCTCCGGCCTGCTGTCAGGCCGGAGCCGGTGAAGCGTCGGGTCAGGTTGCGGTGGCGCCCTGGCCGCGGCGGATGCGGCCGAGGAGGTCGCGGTGGTAGGCCGGGAGGCCTCCGTCGGGGATGGGGGCGGGGCTGCCGGTGAGTGTGTACCACTCGTCGGCGCCGGTGTACTGGACGGCGGCGCAGGCGCGGTGCCCGTCGTCGGTGAGGGTGGTGCGGACGGTGAGGTCACCGGTGATGACGCCGACCTCGTCGGTCATCGCACCGCCCGGGCCGGCGGTGACGCTGCTGGTGTAGGAGTCGGTGTCCGGGCCGGTGTTCATGCGGGGCAGGTGTCCAGCATCTCGTCCAGCTTGTCCTTCTCCGGCTCGGTGATGTTGAGGTCGTAGACGTACTTCACATGCGTCCAGGCGCGCGCGTAGGTGCACCAGTAGGAGCGCAGCGGCGGCGCCCACTGGTCCGGAGACTGGTCGCCCTTCTGCCGGTTGGAGCTCGCCGACACCGCGATCAGCTGTGGGTTGACGAGATCGTTGGCGAACTGGCGGCGCTTGGCGGTGGTCCACTCATCGGCGCCGGAGCGCCAGCCGTTGGCGAGGGGGACGACGTGGTCGATGTCGACCTCGGTGGACGGCTTGGTGGCGATCTTCCCGTCGTAGGCGCTGTACCAGATGCCGGAGACGGCCCGGCACTGCTCGTCCCTGACGACGTCCTGGCCGTCGCGGGCGAGGACGACCTCGCGGGTGTCGCAGGTGCCGTACTGGGTGACCCAGTGCGGGAACTTCGAACGCGAGTACCCGGTCATCGGATGCGGGTCCGCGACGGTGAGGTCGTCCAGTTCCTTGCGGACGACCTCGGCCGGCGGCGGCTCGGGCAGGTCCCGCCGCACCGCTGACGCGGTAGCCGGATGATGGGCGGCCGCCGGCGGTGCGGCGGTGGCGGGCCACGCCGCGAGCGGCGTGGCCAGGGACAGGGACAGCACGGCGGTGGCGGTCAGACGCCACCATGAGCGAGAAGCGATCACAAGGCGAACGCCTACCGGCATCACCTGCCGGCCGCGGGGATCACCGCCCTGATGTGGCGTGTCCCAGCGCATCGGTTGACGGACACCTGTGGCCCATCGGCCAGCTGGCCGCGCCAGCAGGGCCGCATGCCCGGCACCTGGCTCGAACACCCCCGCGTCGGCGGGGAGGACGGGATCGGATCCGGCGGCCTCAGCCGGCCGGTCGGAACACCCCCGCGTCGGCGGGGAGGACCAGGCCTTGCGCCCCAGGATCGTGCTGCACGTCGGAGCACCCCCGCGTCGGCGGGGAGGACGGAACAAGGGCTAGTACTGCAACGGTGCTTGCCGTAACTGATGGCCAGGTCGGTCGTTGGTGTTGTTATGGGTGGGGACCTTGCTGATGTCAGGTTGTGGGCGGGTGAACTGGAATCCCTGCATGGGCGGTTCGTGCACCGTTTCAGCAGGTCGGAGCCCAGGGAGTCGGCCCTGGCCTATATGCGGGGCCTGATCGCTCCGCTGCAGCGGAAGAACGGCTGGACACTGGCGGAGGAAGCCGGCCACGCAGGCCCGGATCGCATCCACCGGATGCTGAACCGGATCGAGTGGGACGCCGACGAGGTCCTCGACGATGTGCGCCAGTATGTGGTCGACAACCTCGGCGACCCCGACGCCGTCCTTGTCGTGGACGACACCGGCTTCTTGAAGAAGGGGACACGGTCGGCCGGGGTGCAACGGCAGTACTCCGGCACCGCCGGGCGGACGGAGAACTGCCAGGTCGGTGTCTTCCTCGCCTATGCCACCGACCGCGGGCGGACACTGATCGACCGGCGTCTGTATCTGCCCACCTCCTGGACTGATGACCGCGACAGGTGCCGCCGGGCCGGCATCACTGATGAGGTCGTCTTCGAGACCAAGGTGGCCATGGCCAAGGCGATGGTCCGCCGCGCCATCGCGGACAAGATCCCGTTCCGGTGGGTGACCGCGGATGCCGCCTACGGCTTCTCCAAGGGCTGGCGGTCCGAGCTGGAACGAGCGGACGTCTTCCACGTCATGGCCACCACCCGGCACGACACCGTGGTCACCCGCTGGGCGATCGACCACCCCGTCCACGACCTGTTCAACGGCCTCGCCCGGCAGAAATGGAAGCGCCGTTCCTGCGGCAATGGGGCCCACGGCCTGCGGATCTATGACTGGGCCCGCGTCGAGGTGCGGCCCTGGCACCGCTCCGACCGCCGCCACTGGGTGATCGCCCGCCGCAGCGTCGCCCGCCCGCAAGAGATCTCCTACTACATCGCCTACTGCCCCGCCGAGACCACACTCGACCAGCTGATCCGCATCGCGGGCAGCCGATGGGCCATCGAGGAATGCTTCCAGAGCGCGAAACAGGAATGCGGCCTGGACGACTACCAGGTCCGCCGCTACCCCGGATGGCACCGCCACATGACCCTCGCCATGGCCGCCCACGCCGGCCTGACCGTCCTGCGAGCCCGGCAGCTGGATGCGGACAAAGCAGAAACGGATCCTCCCAGCTCATCCACCTCAGCCTCGCCGAGATACGATGGCTGATCACCCGTCTCACCGACCGCCGACCCAGGCCTGTCGAGCACATCCTGCACTGGTCGACCTGGCGCCGCCGACGACAACACCAGGCTCGCACCAGCCACTACAAACGACGCGGACACAGCCCCTGACCTGGCCACCAGTCACGGCAAGCACCGTTGCAGTACTAGGCGCAGACCCTCCCGTTGCCCGTACGGGACGGGGACTGGGTCCTGGTCGCCGAGGAGTTGCTGAAGGACGCCGTCGACCTGGGGCACGCCGGTTTCCGGGTCTACTGGGATGAGCGCCGGCGCGCGCACGCCGAGCAGCGGCCGCTGCCTGAGCTGACCGAGGTCCTCCAGCGGGAGTGGGCGGCCGGCCTGCCCGAGCACGACATCTCGAGCCTGCTGCGCGAGCTGGTGGTGACCGTCCACGCCGACGCCGGCGTGACCACTAAGGCTCTCTGCGTCTCACCTGCGTCAACGAGCGCATCGTCAAGATCTTCAGCTCTGTGGCCTGCGCCGGGTCTACGTGTTCCACGACTCTGTGGAACAGGCCACACGACACGCTCCCCGGCACGGCGCATTGGCGCGTTGGCCGCGCCCCCTCCATGCCTGAAGGCTCAGTCAGTGCCGTGGGCACAGCAGCCCTGAACGACGGTGCACCGCGGTGAGGCAGCCGAGGCGTGATCGGTGTCCTGGTCTACGACCTCTTCGTGGGTGACGTCCTGCACGCGCGGGACCAGGCCACCAAGCCGCCGGAGGTGGGCTGCACGCGTCCGGTAACCAGCGCAAAGGAGTCGGTGGCCGCCGTCTCACGGCTCGAGTAGGTGCTGCCCGACGATATCCGGGCGGCGCGGCCACCAGGCCACCGATGTCCATGCGGCACGCGGACAGCTCCTTGCCGTCATCGTCGGTGGAGTTCCTCTGCCCAGGGGAAGGCGTCGCGGACGCGGGCGGCGGTGTCCGGCTGGAGCAGTGCGTAGGCCTAGGTGTGCTGTCCCGGGCGGCACTTTCCCCTGCTGATCCTCCCGACCACAGGAGACGGCACACGGGCCGCCTCCAGGCCGGGCAGGAATCGGCGCGCGGCGGTCCCGGGGGGGGCGAGAGTGACTCCGTGCCCGGCCCTCGTCCGGGCGGGCACGGAGTCCGCTGGGCCGCGTCAGGTACTCGGTGACGCGGTGGGGATCACTCGGTGACCGGACTGAAGTCCCACACGTCAGCCGCGTAGTCCGCGCGGTTCCTGACGGTCACCCGGCCGTGCAACGCGCCCCCCGTGAGGTAGATGGGCTCGTCCCGTTCCGCCGGACCCGTGTGGTTGGCCAGCAGCACTCCGTACTGGGCGGGCCGCAGGCACCACAGGAAGCCGTCGGCGTGGGGCACGAACTCGCTCATCGTGACCTGGTTGCCGTCGACGGGTACTCCCGTGTCGTTGGTCGACGCCGCGTACCGTCCGTCGTTGGCCAGGTAGAAGCACTCGTCCGAACCGGTCCGTCCCGCGGGGATCGTGGTGAACCTCTCCTCGGGCGCGTCGTCGTCCTCGTCCAGAACCACGGGGAACTCGTTGATCGCGTCGTTCCAGGCGTTGAGGATCCAGGGCAGGCCGTCCTTGGACTTGAGATGGACCTCCCTGCGGCCGCTCAAATCCTCGACGTCCTGCAGGAACCAGCGCTGGCTCGGCGCCTGGTCGTCCGCATCGTGGGCGAAGAGCGCGCCACCCTTGAGATCGGCCGAGAGGTACTGCTTGGTCGCGTAGTTCTCCAGGCTCCAGGTTCCGTCTCCCTGGTAGTGGGGCTTCCACAGCTGATCCAGTGCGGGGCTCTTCCAAAGCACTATCTTGCCGTCCCGCTGGCCGCCTTCTTGCCCCAGGTAGTAGTTGTAGAACTTCGGGTCCTTGGAGAGCAGGTTGAGATAGCCAGGGTGTTCGGACGACTTCTTCAGGTCGAACAGCAAGTTCGATCCCGGGTTCTTGTAGTCGAACTTCACGTCACCGATGACGTTGCTGCCGGCACTGGCGAATCCCGCAACGTTGACGGTGTGGGCGCTCATCACGACGACGTTGTTCTGGGGAAGTGGTGGCGCACTCGACGGCGCCGGGGAATCGTCCGGCAGATTGGTGAGGTAGTGCCATACGGGGTAGTGGTCAGAGTCGATGTAGTCGTCAAGCAGTGATGATCCGAAGACGTCGACACCGTTGTTCGCGGGAGTGACCGCGTAATCGAGGACATGGGGTGTGCCCGTCCTGCCCGCTGTGGGATGTGTCGCGGCCGCGGTGGAAGCGGTGTTGTAGACGCCCGCGGGAAGGGCGGTGGCGAGATCGCCCGGATCCCGGTTGTAGTCGCCGGCGGCGATCCAGGGCTGCGACTCGTCGCCGCCGGCCCCTAGGTGCTCCATGTGGTGTCCGATGTTATCCAGCAGTTCGGGAGCGTCCTGGCCCTGGTTGTCCGCTCGCGCGTGGATGGTGAAGTAGCCGACGCCGCCCACGCTGATCCCGAGTGCGGGCCGGGAGTAGCCTTGCCCCAGTACCGGGTCGTAGTCCGCCGGCTCGACGACGTGTATGTCCTGAGGAGCGACCGGTGTTCTGCTGGCTATGGCGAGGTTGACCCGGCCGTCATTGGTCGTTCCGCTGTTCGTGTGCAGCCAGTATATGTATCCCACCGTGCGGCTGCGGGTTCCGAGGAGCCGGTACTCCCGGACCGGGGGGTACGTGCCGTCTGGGTGTCGCCAGACGTTCTGCGCGTGGTCTTCGAGGAATTCGAGGCGTGATCCTGTCGGCGGGGTTCCGGCCTCCTGGATGAGGACGATGTGAGCCCCTCGAGGTGCCGCATCCTCCATCATGTAGCGCAGATCATCGTACTTATTGTGTCGCCCTCCGTCCGAGAGTGCGCCTTGCATGTTCCAGTTGACTATGGCGCGGTCGGTACCCGTACGGGGGTCGAGGTCGCCACCGGTCTTGGTCAGGAACAGGGACGGTCGCTTGCCCACGGCGAGGGGCACGACGCCGTGCCCCACGTAGTCCAGGGTCTCCCGGCCGGTCCAGTCCGGGATCGCCTGCCCGTCCGTCTCCAGCGGCTCGAACTGGGTGGGTGCGTTGCTCTTCGAGCCGAACTGGAAGGCGGTGCCGGTCTGCGTGCCGTACGGCGCGTACGGTTCGAACGGTCCGCCGGGACTGGTCTGCTTGATCAGGGTGTTGTTGTAGAAGACGTTCTGCGGTCCGGACGAGCCGGACCACTTGACCGCCTTGGGGCCGGCCGCCCACCAGATGGGGTACCAGGTGCCCTGGTCGATTTCGCCGCCCTCACCGCCGCAGTTCGTCTGGCAGTTGGCCGAGCGATGCTCGTACGGGACCCTGACGGTGTTCTGTTCGAACAGGTTGTTATGTTCCCACCCGCCGTGCAGGTTCAGGTCGGAGTCGAGGTCGTTGCGGAAGGCGACGTTGCCGCTGGCGGACCACTGGAAGGTGAAGTGGCGCAGGTTGCGGCTGAGGTTGTAGGCCCACAGCGAGTTCCACACGCGGCTGCCGCGCAGGTATCCGTTGCCGCCCTTGCCCTTGTTCCAGGCACCGTCGAAGCTGTTGCGCTCGATCTGCAGGTTGAGGGCGTCCTCCGTGACGATCGGGTGCGAACCCGTCATGGTCGCCTTCAGCCCGCGTGCCCAGCTGTTGGCGGCCCACTTGTACACGATGCCGTGCATGGCGTACTCGGGTGCCATGTTGCCGTAGTTGTGTACGGCCTGGTCCGGGGTCAGCTGATACGTTCCGCCACCCAGCTTGGGCAGGCCGTCCATGTCCTGGGTGAAGGCGAAGTTCTCGAACCCGACGCCCTGGACGATCTGCAGCGGGGTGACCTTGGTTGCGTAGGGCTTGTCACCCAGCGCCGCGGAGCCGTCCGAGGTGGAGTCAACCGGCAGGTCCCACTCCAGCGGACGGTCCAGCGTGACCGTCTTCGCGTCGGCGTCGACCCCGGTGACCTTGAACATCTGCTGGCGCATGTGGAGGTCGTCCATCACGCCCTGGTCGGTGACGCCCTGCTGTTCGTAGAACTTGATGCTGTTGGCCGCGCCCACCCAGACGTAACCGCCTGGTGTGAACTTCGACATGGAAGCGGTCGCCACCAGCTGCACGGTCCTGCTGCCCCGCCGGGCGGCGTACCCCGGGTCCTCGGCCGTGGCGGCAACCTTGACGCCGGAGGCCCAGTGCTGGTTGACGGAGCCTTCGAAGATGTCCTTGCGGTTGGCCGGCGCCGCCGCCCAGTCATCCTTGTACCGGTCGGCGACGTCCCGGGTCTGCACCCGGAACATGCCGCGCCCCGGCCACATCCAGCCGCCGGTTCCTTCGTCGCTGCCGGTACCGGCCTTCATGCTGTCCTGGTCCCAGCGCCCGTTGACCACCGTGTCGTAACGGGTGTTGAGATCCGGCCGGAACACCAGCTTCGTCCCGCCGTCGCCGGAGCCGTGCCCGCGCACGATCAGGAAGCTAGCGTCGACGTAGACCTGGCGGGTCAGATCGATGCGTCCGGACGGCAAGGTGATGAGCGAGAGCTGGTCGTAGCTTGCCGACGGCGAGCACTGGCTCTTGATGTCGTCGATCGCCTTCTGCAGCCCGGTGGTGTCGTCGGCCCCGTCGTCCGCTCTCACTCCGTACTGGGACGACAGTACTTCCGGAGAGATGCGGCAGGACGCGTCGTCGGTCACCTCCCCGTTGCCGGGCAGCGGCGCGCCGCTCCGGTAGCCCACGCGCGACCAGTCCGGCAGGCCGGGGGCCGAGGTGGTTCGGTTGGCGCTGGAGAGATCCGGTCCGTCAGCGTCAGGGCCAGCTGTCACCGTTGCGGCCGTCGCCGAGGCGGTCGTCGACGGGCCGGAGGCGAACGCCGGCAAGGAGATGGACAGCAGCAGGCCGGACAACAGCGCTGCCGTGGGTCTGAAATGTCTCACACGAGCTCATTTCTGCGTCAATGTGTGATGTTGATGGCGATGTCGAGTCACTTCGGTGCGCGACGTGTCCCGTCACTCGCACCGCTGCCCGAAATGCGGTTCTGCGCGATCGGGTTGCTGTCGGCGGTTCGTGCCGTACGCCGAAGCGCGACCGGTCCTGACACCGACGCCCGGCGTCGGTGTCAGGACCGGGATGTTCACGCGGCAGTCGAGGTCATGGTGCTTCCCGCCACCGGCGGCAACCGGTGTGGGGCCACCACGACCGGCAGGACCACTAGGGTGCCGGGGGCGTGGGCAGACCGCGGAAGTCGGCGGCCTGCTTCCACACCACTCCGGTGGTGCCGCCGCCGGAGCCGGTGATGATGTCGTAGACGAGGGGTCCGCTGCTCTGGGCGAGCGGGGCGACGTTGGTCCAGCCGTAGCCGGAGTCCTTGAAGTTGCCCAGGACGTCGCCGTGCCGATTGATCTCGTAGTTGCCGATCGTCCCGTCGTAGTCCCGGAAGGTGATGACCCCGTAGCCGTTGTCGGTGAGGGCGACAGAGGGGGTGCTGGTCGTGTACGGCCCGACCTTCTTCGGGTTGGTCCAGGTGGAGGAGCCGTACTGCTGCCGCGCCATGTACACGTTGAAGTCGGTGCCCTCGAAGGCGAGGACGACCTGGTTCCACGGAGCCGGGTCGTTGCCGTCGTTCACCTGGGCGGCGAGTGACGGCGCGTCCTGGCTGCGGGCATTGGGAACCGCCTGCGGAGCGTTGAACGTCGTGGTCGCGGCGTCGTAGTACATCGTCCAGACGTCGTCGGTGGTCTGGCTGTTCCAGGCGAGCATGTAGGAGTTGCCGGGGAGCGCCGCCGCCGCCACGGGCTGATTGGTGTTGGTGCGGGCGTCGTTGGGGACCTGCGTGGCGTTGGGCAGTGTCCCGGGCAGCTGGTAGCTGGTGGTCAGCTGGATGCGGTGCTGATAGATGTGGCCGTCCTTGCCGGTGTGGAAGATCCGGAAGTTACCTCGGCCCCCGTCGTTGGTCCAGATCACCGTCGGGGCGGCATATGTCTGCGCGTGATCGGTGGACCCGGCCGTCGCCGGCAACGGGTAGGCAGGCCCGTTGTTCAGCGAGATCCAGATGTTGTCGTTGTCCGAGCCGCGCCAGGCGTGCAGGACGTTGCTGAGGTTGTCCCGCGCCTCCCCCTCGGTGCTGCTGCTCCTTATCTGCCCGCCCGAGTACGTCACCGGCTGCCATCCGGTACCGGCACCGGGAAGGTCGGCGAGGGCAGGGCTCGCCACTCCGAGAACAGCAGCGGCAGCAGCGAGGACCGGCGCCGCACGCCGGATCGTCTTCGCCTTGTTGAACACTTCTTCTCCACTCATCGTTCATACGCGAGACACGTCGCGATCGCCGCGGAATCCCACGCAATGTCGGGGCGCTGGCGCACATCAGCCAGGCAGGACAACGTCCACCCCCTGTGGCACACATGTGTGTTGCACAGATAGTGGAGGTGGGTGTTTGCCAGCAGAAACTTTAAGCATGATTGATGCGTCAAGCAAATCCATCACGCCTGCTTGGCCCACATCGCGCGGAACGTACGTCCCATCGCAACCGCAAGCGCGGGGCAGGCACACAAGTGTCACCCATGTCCCGGACATGGGTGACACTTGTGGCTACGCCTGCTTCCCCGACAACACATCCAGGCCGACGTGCGACGTCAGGCGGAGAACCGCAGGAAACCGGTCACCGCGTGCCCAGGCAGGTTTCTCCCCCGACGGGAAGCCGGCCCACCGGTGCGGGATAGCGTGCTCGCCGGCGACGCGGTCAGCGCCAGCCGAGCTCCGGTGCCACGTGGGTGAGAATGCTCTCCAGCAGGTGGGTGTTGTAGTCGACACCGAGCTGGTTCGGGATGGTCAGGAGCAGGGTGTCCGCGGCCTCGATCGCCTCGTCGTTCCGCAGCAGCTTCACCAGCTCCTCCGGCTCGGCGGTGTAGGAGCGCCCGAAGACGGACCGGGTCGTGTCGCCCAGCATGCCGACATAGTCCCGGGAGTTGCGGTCGCGGCCGAAGTAGGCGCGATCCAGTTCGTTGGTCAGGGCGAAGATGCTGCGGCTGACCGACACTCGCGGCTCGCGGGTGTGGCCCGCCTTCCGGTACGCCTCGCGGTACGCCTCGATCTGCTTGCGCTGCTGCACGTGCAGCGGTTCCCCCGTCTCGTCCTCCTTCAGCGTCGAACTCTGCAGGTTCAGCCCCAGCTCGGCGGCCCATACGGCGGTCGCGTTCGACGCGGAGCCCCACCAGATCCGGTCGCGCAGTCCCTCGGAGTGCGGTTCTATGCGCAGCAGCCCGGGCGGATTGGGGAACATCGGCCGCGGGTTGGGCCGGGCGAAACCCTCGCCGTCGAGCACCTTCAAGAAGGCCTCGGTGTGGTGGCGAGCCATGTCGGCGTCCGTCTCGCCCGGCGCGGGGTTGTAGCCGAAATAGCGCCACCCGTCGATCACCTGCTCCGGTGAGCCTCGGCTGATGCCCAGCTGCAACCGGCCACCTGAGATGAGGTCCGCTGCGCCCGCGTCCTCGGCCATGTACAGCGGGTTCTCGTAGCGCATGTCGATCACGCCGGTGCCGATCTCGATCCTCGAGGTCCGCGAACCGATCGCTGCGAGCAACGGGAACGGGCTGGCTGCCTGCCGGGCGAAGTGGTGCACTCGGAAGTACGCGCCGTCCAGGCCGATCTCCTCGGCGGCGACCGCGAGGTCGATGGACTGGAGCAGCACGTCCGAGGCCGACCGGGTGAGGGAATGCCCGTTGGGCGACCAGTGGCCGAAGGAGAGAAATCCGATCTTCTTCACGTTGTTTCCAGCGGTTCGGGTTGTGTTCGTGTCGGCGGTGGGTCAGGTGGTGATCCACGCACGGGCTCCGGGGGCGAGAAGCGCGCGCGGGAGGGTGGGCTGTGTCAGCGATGTGAGCGGCGCCGTGGGAGCCATGTGAGGGGCGGCCGGTCGCCCCGGCGTTGGCTCCGCCGTCGCGGGGCGTTCCTGCGCGGAAGGGTTTGCGCGGGAGCGTTAGCGTGGGGGGTGCGGCTTGCGGCGGCACCCCTCACGCCTGTGCCTGGGGTCAGGGCTTGATGAGCACCTTCAGGCTCTTGCGGTCGGCCATGTCCTGGTAGCCGGCCGGGACACCGTCGAGGTCGGTGGTGGCGTCGAGGACCTTTCCGGGCTCGATCGTGCCGTTGAGGATGTCCGGCATCAGTTCCTCCATGTAGGCCCGGGCCGGTGCGGGGCCGCCGGCCAGGCGGATGTTGTGGCGGAAGAGGCTGCCGAAGCCGATGGGTGCTTCCTCGTACTGGGGAGCGCCGACCCGGCTGATGACCCCGCCCGGTCGGACGATGCCGAGGGCCTGGTCGTAGGCGGGCCTGGTGCCGACGGCTTCCAGGACCACGTGCGTGCCGTGGCCGCCGGTGAGTTCACGGACCGCTTCGACGCCCTCTTCGCCGCGGGCGGAGACGACGTCGGTCGCGCCGAACTCGCGGCCGAGGTCGGTGCGAGCCTGGTGGCGGCCCATGAGGATGATCTGTTCGGCGCCCAGCCGCTTGGCGGACAGGACCGCCAGCAGGCCGACAGCCCCGTCGCCGATCACGGTGACGCGGGTGCGCTCGTTGACTCCGCCCGCGACGGCGGCGTGGTAGCCGGTGCCGAGGACGTCGGCGAGTGTCAGCAGGGACGGGATGAGGGCCGAGTCCTGGGCGACGGGGAGCTTGAGGAGGGTGCCGTCGGCCAGAGGGACGCGGATGGCCTCGGCCTGGCCGCCCTCATCCGGCACGAGGTCCCAGAAGTTCGCCTCCGGGTGGACACAGGAGGTGTGCAGGCCCTCACGGCAGAACTCACAGGTGTTGTCGGAGACGGCCCACGCGGAGACGACCAGGTCGCCGCGTTTGACGGTGGTCACCTCCGAGCCGGTGTCTTCGACGATGCCGAGGAATTCGTGGCCCATGCGGGCCGGACCGTCCTCGGGCTTCATCGAGGCGTAGGGCCACAGGTCCGTGCCGCAGACGCACGATGCGGTGATCCGGACCAGGGCGTCGGTCGGGTGCTTGATGACGGGGTCGGGGACGTTCTCGACGCGGACGTCACCGGCGCCGTACATGAGGGTGGCTCGCATCACTGATGCTCCATTTCAGATGGTGCACTGGCGGGTGGGGTGGATCAACCGACCCGTCGAGGGCGCGGCCTTGCCATGGCCTGGTGGTCCTACGGCAGGCCGTGTGAATCGGGACGACCTTGATGGCGGTGCCGTGGCCTCCCCGGGGGAAGGGACGGGGATGCGCTGTGAGGGTGGGGGTGAGGACAGTCGCGGCCCCAGTCTCACTTCTTGTGGAACCATCTACGGGCTGCACGAAGATTTGCGCTTTCGTGTCCTGTACGGCGTCGCCCTGGCCGGACCGGTGTCAGCTGGGCTGGGCGGTGGGCATGATGAAGACCTGGGGGAGGTTGACGCGCAGGGGCAGGGAGGCGATGAAGCCGACGGTCTGCGCGATGTCGATCGACTGGAGCCAGTCGATGGTGTCCTTGGACCCTTCCAGCCATTCGCGGGCGCCGGTGTCGGTGACGTGGTCCTGCAGTTCGGTGCCCACGATGCCGGGCTCGATGGCGGAGACCCGTACCTTCTTCGGGCCCAGCTCGATGCGCAGGTGCTTGGAGAGGTGGGAGACGAAGGCCTTGGTGCCGGCGTAGACGGCGAAGGTCGGGTAGAGGTTCTGCGCGGCGCTGGAGGAGGTGTTGATCAGGTCGGCGACACCGCGTTCCTGCGCGGCGCGCACCAGCTGCGGGGTGAACGCGCCGATGACGTTCATCAGCCCGGAGACGTTCAGGTCGATCTGCCGCTGCCACTGGTCGGCGCGCAGTTCCTCGACGGGACCGGGCAGCATGACGCCGGCGTTGTTGAACAGCAGGTCCGCGCCGCCCAGCTCGGCCTCGACACGGTCGGCCGCGGCCCGCACCGCGGCGGGGTCGGTCACGTCGACGGCGATCGCGACCGCGGTGCCGCCGTTCTTGCCGATGCGCGCGACCAGGTCGTCCAGCCGCTCCGCGCGCCGTGCCAGCACGGCGACCTTGGCGCCCAGCGACGCCAGGTGCTCGGCCGACGCCTCGCCGATGCCGCTGGACGCGCCGGTGACGACGGCCACCCGGCCGTCCAGGGGCCTGGCGGAGGCCGTGGCAGAGGTCTCGGTGGTCATGAGGTAACACCTTCCAGAAGAAACAGTGAGCAGAGGCAGGGGGGCTGCGGACGGCAGCCGTCGCGGTCGGTTCCCGCCTTCCAAGCACACCACCGCGCGACCGTCCCGCACGGCCCGCAGGTGGCCCTGGCAAGGCAGGTACTGACAGGACCACCCAGCGCGGCGCGGGCAGCGCGCGGGCAGGCGAGACTGGAAGGCATGGACCGCAGCAGCGAGATCGCCGCCTTCCTGCGCACCCGCCGCGCCCGGGTGAGCCCTGAGTCTGCGGGACTGCCCGCCGACGGGCGCACCCGACGCGTCCCCGGCCTGCGCCGCGAGGAAGCAGCCCGCCTGGCGGGCGTGAGCACCGAGTACTACACCCGCCTGGAACAGGGCCGGGCCGCGCACCCCTCGCCCGAGGTGGTGGACGCCCTGGCCCGCGCCCTGCGCCTGGACGCCGCCGAGCGCGAGCACCTCACCAACCTCCTCGCCCGCCCGGGCGCGCGGCGGGCCCCGGTCAACCCGCAGCGGGTCCGTCAGGGGCTGCACCTGATGCTCCAGACCCTGGACGAGGTACCCGCCTTCGTCATCGGCCGGCGCACCGACGTCCTCGCCTCCAACCCTCTGGCCCGCGCCGTCCTCACCGACTTCGAGGCACTGCCCGTCCAGCGGCGCAACCTGGCCCGCTACTACCTGCTGGACCCCGAGGCCCGCGAACGCACCGCCGACTGGGAACAGATCGCCGCCGAGACCGTGGCCATGCTCCGCCTGGAGGCGGGCCGCTGCCCCCAGGACCGCCGGCTGGCCGACCTGATCGGCGAACTGACGCTCAAATCACCCGAGTTCAGCACCTGGTGGAACGACCACCGCGTCCTGCGACGCAGCCACGGCACCATGCGCTACCGCCACCCCCTCGTCGGCGACCTCCACTTCTCCTACGAGTCACTGCAACCGCCCGGCGACGACAACCAGACACTGTGCGTCTACCTCCCGCAACCCGACACCACCACGGCCGAATCCCTGCGCATCCTCAGCAGCTGGGCCACCAGCCCCACCCCGGCCGAACGGCGGTCCGGACCCGGCACCTGACCCCCTGGATCGCAGCAGGGCCACGGGCAGTGCACCCGGGCGATCGAGATCTCCTTATCCGGTCTCTGGATACGAACGCGGAAGCCCCGACATAAGCGGTTGATCGCCTAACCTCGATCTTTCGTGATGGGGCGCCGACGGAGTCTGGGGCCCGTTTCGTTGTCGGTGGCCGGGGGCGGGTAGGCCAGGGGCCCGGGTGTCGTCTCGGGTGGACACCGGGTTCCATTGCTCCGGCCTGGGCTGGCACCCTCGCAGGAGCGGGAAGGATGCTGGTCAGCCGGGGTGCGGCAGGAGTGCAAGACGTTCGAGGGCGCGTGTGACCTCACCGCTCCAGGGTCAGTCGGCCGCGATGCGCGGATACGGCGCCGGCCGGTGGTGACGAGCTGGGCGGCTGTGGAGACCGCCATCACCAACGCCGTCGACACGACGAGGCGATCCAGGCCGCGGACACCTTGCTGCTGACCGTCCCGAACCAGCTCAGGGCCTCACCCGCGTGGCTCCGGAACTCGGCTGGCGCTGACATCGCTCCGGACGGACCAGGCACAATCACGGCCAGGCGGTGGTGGAAGGCGACTACCAGGCTCGGAACACGAGGCCGCCCCACCTTCATGACGATGAGGTGGTCGGCTCAGCAGGCCGCCTGTAACAGATTGTCCCGGGCTCACATGTCGGATCGCTGTCATTCTGCGAACAAGGACTGCAGGTTCACCACGACCGGCTCCTGGGTGCTGCGCGCAATCACCACGACGGCTTCATCGTCCGGATCGGGGTTCTCCTCCCGATGCGCAACGTATGGGGGCACGTAGACGTAGTCCCCCGGGCCTGCCTTCACCCTCTTCTCGCACGGCTGGCCTTCGGACTTCTCGGCGTAGACGAATTCGGGATGTCCGCTGACAACGTAGATCGCCGTCTCCGACTCACCATGATGGTGATCGCTGGAGGAAGTCCCTGGGGCAACACGGGTCTCCCCCATCCAGATCCGGCGAGACCCTGCGAGTTCGCCGCTGATCGCCGCGAATCTCCTCATGCCTCCGCCGCTCTGCGCGGTACTACCGTCGAGCTCACCGGCCCTGACGTGGCGAATGCCCGGCCGCGCCGGCAACCCAGATCCGGATAGGTCAGGATGAAATGCATCAAAACGACTAGAATCGTCCATATATGGACGTTATGTCATGTATTGGCGATGCCGCAACCACGCGTAGCAGGTGAGGCGACCCGAACGGTCTGCGGCGCTACCGCCATGGTCTCCCGGGCGCCGCGTGCACTTCCACACTGATCAGCATCCGGGCGGGACTTCGCGTCGCTGCCTACGAGCGCAAGCACGTCGCAGGGTACGCACGCGTGGCCGGACATCTCGTTCTGTGCCGCGAAGCCGGTACTGCCCCGGCACGCAGATCGAGTGTCCGCGGTCATGGCGGGCGTTACCCCGCGAGCTGGCCAGCTAGATCTGACAAGTCTCGAGCCTGCACGTCGAAGGCGCCCGGTGAGCTCGCCTGCGCTTCACCCGGGCGCGACAGGAAGGCCGTCGCGACGCCGTGTTCGGCTGCTGCGCGAAGGTCCCACTCGTGCGCGGCAACCATCATCGTCGTACCCGGCTCTAGTCCGAGGATGTCGAGCGCGAAGCGGTAGACCGCGGGATCGGGTTTGTACGTCCTCACGGCCTCCGACGACAGGACGCAGTGCCATCTGAGGCCACCCGCTGCAGACAGACGAGTCAGACCGGCGAAGCTCGCATTGGACAGTGCCACTACCGTGAAGGAGTCAGCCAGTATGCCCAGCCAGCGCGGTGAATCGGGCCAGGGCCGCAGCCGATGGGTGGCGAAGGCGAGGTCCCGCAGGGCCTGCCGCGGCAGGCTTCCCATGCCCAGCCCTGTTACGGCGTTGTGCAATGCGTCCCGCGTCAGCTCGTCGTGGGACTTCCACACGGCCCGTTTTGAACGAACGTCCGTCATCGCGTCGTTGAGAATCGTGAGCCACGTTTCCACCAACGGCTGTGCCTGCTCCGGGTCCGTCCCGTTCGCAGACAGTACTGAGCGCGTCGCAGAGTTCAGCGATCCATGAAGGTCGACGACAGTACCGAAAACGTCGAACAACAAGGTGGACACGGACACCGTCTGCGCGCCACCGCTTACGGGGCCTTTCATCATGAGTTCATCACCCCTGTCGTTTCTGTGCCGACCTCGCGCGCGTCGATTCCGGAGAGCTGCTCAACCAGCAGTAGCAGAGCACTATGATCCAGATGTCCGCAGCCCTGCGCTTTCAGCGCTCCCACAAGATACGAGACGTTAGCAGCCAAAGGGGCAACTACGCCTGCCTCGCGGGCCGCATCGTTGAAGATGCCGAGATCCTTGTGGTGCAGACTCACCCGGAAACCCGGTGTGAAGTCCCTGGCACGCATGGAAGGGCCCTTGCTGCGCAGCACCGCACTGCCTGCCAAGCCTCCGCCGATTACTTCAAGAGCCTTCCCCACCTCCACTCCGTGGGCGCGAAGGAAGGTAAGAGCTTCCGCCACCAGTTGGATGGTGCCGGCGACAATGAGCTGATTGGCCGCCTTGACAGTCTGACCCGAGCCGACGCGGCCGACGTGCACAATAGTCGCCCCGACCTCGGAGAGCACTGGCAGCGCGGCAGCGAAGTCGGCTTCCGAGGAGCCCACCATGATGGCTAGGCGGCCGTCTTTGGCGCCTTGCTCTCCTCCGCTGACCGGAGCATCGAGGAACCGGAGGCCACGCCCGGCGGCCGTGTCCGCGACCGCACGCGCAACGTCAGGACGGATGGTGCTCATGTCGATGAGAAGGGAGCCGGGTCTGATGTTGGCGATCACGCCGTCGGGGCCGGTGTAGACCGAGGTCACATCGGGTTAGTCGGGAAGCATCGTGATCACGACGTCCGAATCGGTCACGGCCTCCGCAACCGATAGGGCACCACGCCCCCCGGCGGCTACGAATTCCGCGACCCGAGCAGGGCTCCGGTTGTACCCCACCACGTCGAACCCGGAACGCAGAAGGTTGAGGGCCATAGGGGCACCCATGGTCCCGAGACCGATGAAAGAAATGGTGGTCATGTGTCTGCTCCCATTGTCCTCATGGTTTCCATGACGGCGCACGGCCGCACGATGGTGGAACGAAAGAAGGATGTCAACGAAGAGAACGCTGGTTCGGGGATGATATCGACGATGCAGTGTCATGCGTGTCAAGGTCGGCAGGGCGCGCCGCTAGCAGGCCGGCGGAGGGTGGATCGATGAAAATGGCTGGCACCGGGAAGTTCTGGAGACTGTTTGCATGCTGTCCCTGTCCCCAGGGATATCGAATTCCTCCACGGCCCGCAGGAGATCGGACAGCTACGCGAATGAAACCTGCGCCTGTAGCTCGATCTCATGGAGTGAATTGGCCCGGTATTCCGCTGGTAGGTGAGGCCCCCGGCTACCAAGGACACGCCGTTACCCGAATCCCGTGCACGAGCGTGCGCGAACTTGCTGCCGCCCGGGGGCTCATCACGGGGAACGCCTAGGGTGATGGACCGGCCAGCTCGGCGCGCTCAAAGAAGCCCTGCTCCAAGCCGGCGTTATCGGGATTCCTCCACCGCCTCCGTCGTCACTGATGTCACGGCGGCCCTCAAGAAGCGCTACGGCACTCCTCGCCGGTCACCTGGCTGGACGGTGCAAGGCGAGGTCCGGCTCGCTGAAGCGGCCGGAGACCGCATTGGCCTGGTGCCAGTGCGGATAGATCAGGTCCGGTGCGCTGACCTTGTCGAGCCGGTCGATGTCCTCGCCGCTCAAGTGCACGTTGACGGCGCCGAGATTGTCGGCCAGTTGCTCGTCCTTGCGGGCGCCGACGATCACCGAGGTCACGCCCGGCTTGGCGAGCAGATAGGCCAGGGAGACCTGGGCGGGCGAGGCACCGTGGGCGGAGGCGATGTCGACGACGGTCTCGATGGTGTCGTAAAGCCTGTCCTCGTCACGCACGGGGGGTTCTGACCACTCGGTGAGGTGGCGGCCGTCGCCTGCCTGCCGCCCGCGCCGGTACTTGCCCGAGAGCAGACCGCCGGCGAGCGGGCTCCACACCATGATGCCCAGGCCCTGGTCCAGGGAGAGCGGCACCAGCTCGTACTCGGCGTCACGTGATTCCAGCGAGTAGTAGATCTGGTTGCTGACGAAACGCTCATAGCCGTGCGCGTCGGCCACGCAGAGCGCCTTCATCAGCTGCCAGCCCGAGTAGTTGGAGACACCCAGGTAGCGGACCTTGCCGGACCGCACCAGGGAGTCGAGGGTTTCCATGGTCTCCTCGAGGGGTGTCAGCCCGTCCCACTCGTGGACGTGGTAGATGTCCAGGTGATCGGTGTTCAGACGGCGCAGGCTGGCCTCAATCTGGCCGAGGATGTGGTGACGCGACAGTCCCTCGTCGTTGGGGCCGGAACCCATCGCCATACGCACCTTCGACGAGATCAGCAGCTGGTCGCGCCGCCCCGCGATCGCCTGGCCGAGGATCTTCTCCGCCACACCTGCCGAGTACATGTTCGCGGTGTCGACGAGGTTGACACCGGCGTCGAGGCACATGTCGATCTGGCGCCGGGCACCTGCCAGATCGGTCTGCCCGACGTTTCCGAAGACATCGCCGCCGCCGAAGGTCATGGTGCCCATGGCCAGCGCGGACACCCGCAGGCCGGACCGGCCCAGTCGCCTGAATTCCATGATGTTCATCCTCCGTCCCCATTGCATGACTACCACGACTGGGGTGTGCTCGCCTCCCAGGCCTGGCAGCTGCGCCAGCGACGAAGCGCGCCTTTCCGCCGGATTCGGTGCGCTCCTAGGTGAGACACGCGCGCAGGCCGAGGGACTCGCCGCGACCGGTCTTATCGGCACGTTCGCCCAGATGGAGGCCCTAAGCGGTTCACCTTCGCAGACGAGTCGTCGCGTTGAGCGTTGGACCAACTACGTAATGCCGTTTCATCAGTCCCGCTGCGGCTCGACACCAGCGTTAAGAATGCCTGGCGCGGCGCCGTCCCCCGGGTCTCTACGCGTAGGCAGACGAGCCCCCCAGATGCGTAACGAGGTAGTACGTCGGAAGATGGCGTGTGACGCCTTGCGACAGGAGGGCGAAATGATCATCCTTAATGTCTTCTTCGACGTAGCTCAGCAGCATGAGGCGGAATTCCTGAAACTGCTGAACAACATGGTGGTGGAGTCCAACAAGGAGGACGGATGCCACCTGTACCAGCTGTGGCGCAACGACCATGATCCGTACAGTTACGCCCTGATCGAGCACTGGGAGTCTCAGGAGCATCTGACCGCGCACGGCAAGACGCCGCACTGGATCCACTTCAACGACACCGTCAACGGCTACCTGAAGTCGGACTACGACGAGCACCACTACGAAGAGATCCCTCGCTGAGCCGAGTGCCCGCGCGGCCTAAGCGATGCCGCGGGACATTTGAGAACGGCGTGCAGAGGCGACGCCCCCCGTACGACGCCTACAGGCCCCACGACGTCGCTCAGAGGGCCGGCTTCATCGCCCGCTCCCTCCGCTACGCGTCGGCGTCCCGCAGGTCGTCATCATGCCGACGGCCCGGCTGACCCATACCATGTTTCACCTGCACTTTCGATTCACAGCAGGACGAAGCGCTGGAAACGCCGAGACTTCATCACACCCGATCGAAGCTCCCAAGCATCCTTACGCTCACACCTGGAGGCGATCCGCATGCCTTTCTCCAAGCCCATACAGGGTTTCCGGAACTACTACGAACGCTCCGGCAGCGGCACGCCCGTCGTCCTCGTCCACGGGAATCCGGGCGACCACATGGAGTTCTCGCGCGTGGTTCCGCTTCTGGGCGACGACGTCGACGTACTTACCCCCGACCTGCACGGGTACGGCAAGTCCGACAAGCACCTGGAGAATGTCGGCAATGCCTACTCGCTCACCGGCCAGGTCGACGCCGTCATCGCGCTCATCGACGACTTGGGCATCAGCAATGCCGTGCTGTGCGGTTACGACGTGGGAAGCTTCACCGTTCAGACCATCGCGATGAAGCGCCCGGACCTTGCGCACTCCCTGGTCATCGCTCCGCCGACTCTAGGGGTCGGACGGCGCATCCTGGAGGAGAGGGCCGTCAACGCGTTCCTGCATGCCATCTTGTACAAGACCCGGCTGGTCGAGGACCTGATCGACGGAAAGCCGGAAGCCGTACGTGCAGCCTTGCGAGAGAACCTGGAGAGCTGGTCACCCCCCGGCTCACCCGCGGTCGACGTACTCCTCGACCACCTCACTGAGAATCACTCGAAGCCGGGCGAATTCGTCGCCAGCGCGATGTGGTTCCGCTACCCCGAAGGCAACCCCATCACCTTCTACGCCAATGAGACGAAACCAGCGCCGGAGGACCGGTTCTCGAAGAACCTCACCATCCTGTGGCCGGACAGCGACGCGCTCTTCCCCACGGAATGGAGCGACACGCTCGACGACTACTACAGCGACTACGATCTCCACTTCATGGAGAACACGGGGCACTTCAGCCCTGTCGACTCCCCGGAGACCTGGGCGGAGCACATCCGCAAGCACGTACAGGCCGCGGCGAAGTAGCCGAGCGCCCACGCAAGCGCACGGCCGTTGTCGTCGTGTGTTTCGGTGTGCCGGTTGGAGAGGCAGGTGGCGTGTCTGATCGGCTCCGGTGAGTGGTGTGTGAACGGCACCGTCGCGCCAACCGAAGGTTCCCTTCTGGCTCTCGGGGGGCGTCGGCTGAAGCCGGACAGCTACGTGCTGGACGCGTACATCACCGCTCCGCGACCGACGGAACCTCACAGGTTGCCGGACTCCACCGGGAGAAGTACCGTGCCTAATTTTCAACACAACATGTTCGAGCACGAGGGTGTCCGACTCCATTACGTGACCGCTGGCACATCCCCGGTCCAGGGCGGGGGCGACCGGACCATCGTATTGCTCCACGGCTGGCCACAGACATGGTGGCAGTGGCGCCACATCATAGGGCCGCTTCGTTCTGACGGCTGGTTCGTCGTGGCACCGGACGTCCGAGGAGCCGGCGGCTCGTCGAAGCCCGCGGGCGGCTACGACAAACAGACCATGGCGCGCGACATCAGGGCGCTGCTGCGGCACCTCGGCGTGCAGAAACCGATCACGATCGTCAGCCACGACCTCGGGATGCTGGTCGGCTACGCGTACGCCTCCCTATGGCCTGACGAAGTCGCTCGCCTCATGGTCTCCGAGGCACCGATCCCAGGCACCGTCGGATACGAAAAAGCTGTCGCGACGAGCAAGTACAGCGAGAACAGGATCTGGCACTTCCACCTGCACGGCGCAGCGGACAACGCTGCCGAGATGCTCATCGAGGGCCACGAGTTCCCGTACCTTCGATCGTTCTACGTCAGGCTGAGTGCGAACCCCGATGCCATCTCGATCGCGGACGCGGAGCGCTACGTCGCCGACTACACGCAACCAGGAGCCATGCGGGCAGGCATCGAGCTCTTCAGGGCGTTCGAGAAGGACGCAGAAGACAATCAGCGCATCTTGGCGGAGAAGGGGAAAATAAGAATGCCTGTGCTGGGGCTGGGAGGTACTGCCAGCTTCTTCCTTCCCATAGCCGAGCAGATGCTCTCAGAGGTCGCCGAGAACGTCACGGTACGAGCAGTGGAAGACTCCGGTCACTGGATGGCCGAAGAGCAACCGGAGAAACTCCTAGAACGCTTGCTCGAATGGTTCCAGGAAACCGGTGCGTAACCGCGGAAAGCGCCCGTGGTCGCGCCCGGCCTCGCCCGGGCCACGGTGGTGAGCAGGCGGGCTTGGGGTGGCCGGTCCGTTCAGCCCTGGGTCGGATCCGGCTGCGAAGGGCGGCCGATGTGGGCCCCTCCGTGGATGACACCGGCTGCGATCGAGCCCTTCTCAGCGCGGATGTCCACGTTGCCGCCCACGGCCAGTCCGCCCTCGCCTGCCGACGCCCCGAGTTGGCGGGTGTGGTGGGCCAGCAGGGCGCGCAGTTCCTCAACGGCCTGGGCTCGCTCGGTATCCTCCAAACTCTCCAGAAGGGCCTCGATACGGGCCTGCCACGCCGCCTCCTGACGGATGCGTTCCCGCTCGATCACGCCAGCGTCCGCCGTCTCGAGCTCGCCCGCGGTCCGGTCCAGGCGCTCGAGTTCCACCCGCTCGCGCTGCCTGTCGCCCCGGCCGAACCAGCGTGCCACCGCCTGCCGCAGCCCGGTCCACGCATCCGTCCCCGCGGACTGCACCACCGCGGCCCCGCCTGCTGCGGCCAGCGCCGTCAACGCCTGCTCCAGCATCCCCGTTCCTCCCCCTCCCTCAGGCCAGATGACCTCCCCGACACGGCAGCGCCGCGTCCGGCGCACGCATCCGTCAAGAGGGGACACGCACCACGTCCGCGTGTTGCCGCCATCGGCGCTTGGGTCTCATCCCTCCCCATGTTCTCCCACCCTCAGTCCTCCCGGTCCCCGCCATCGCGGGCATGCGGGTCGCCCCTGCTGCCCGGTGCTGACGGTCGTGGGCGGCCGTGGCGGGATCACCGGCAGGTGGTCAACGAGGTGCTGTGGCGGCTGCGGACCGGTGCTCCCTGGCATGATCTGCCGGAACGAAAACGCTATGGACTGTGGCAGACGGCCTAACTGATCGTTTCAGAATGAAGCGCTTGGCCAGAAGCGTCGGATCTCGCGGCTTACATAGGCTGTCCGGTCTCATCCGACGCACCACCATGAGGATCAGCCCATGCACAACAGCACCAGGATCCGCCTGATAGAGCCCAGCGACGCCGCCGCGATCGCCGCGCATAGGGTGCGAGACTTCGAGGCTTTCCGGCCATGGGAACCCGCCCAGCCGGCCGACTTCTTCACCCCGGAAGGCCAGGCGGAGCGGATCGGCAGGCTGCTGGCCGGATACCGGGCCGGCACGGTCTGGCCGGGCGTGGTGCTCGCCGACGACCAGGTGATCGGGCAGGCCACCGTCGGAGGCATCCTGCCGCAGCCACACCTTCGCCGCGGTTCCGTCGGTTACTGGATCGCCAGCGTCGCCCAGCATCAAGGGCACGCCGGGCGCGCCGTCGGGCTTGTACTCCGGGTGATGACGGATGAACTCGGGTTGCACCGCGCTGAGGCGTCCACCCATCTGGAGAATCTGCCGTCGCAACGGGTACTGCGCCGCAACGGGTTCAGCCCGTATGGCGTCGCGCACTCCTCGATCTTTCTCGACGGGAGCTGGCGAGACGGGCTGCTGTGGGAGCGGGTCCTGGGCGACTGACTGATCGTTCACAACGAGATCCGCAGGCGGCGGAGGCATATGAGGCTGCAGGCCAGTTCGAGCAGGCCGTGATGGAGGTCAGCATGTCTTTCGTAGCGGATGCGGAGTCGTTTGAACTGGTGGAGCCAGGCGAAGGTGCGCTCGACTACCCAGCGGACCTTGCCCAGTCCGGAGCCGTGGGCGGCACCGCGTCGGGCAATCACGGGCTTGATGCTGCATTTCCACAGCAGGCGACGGTACTTGTCGAAGTCATAGCCCCGGTCGGCGTACAACCGCCGAGGCTTGCGCCGAGGGCGTCCCCGCAGGCCCCGGATCGGGGGAACCGCGTTCAGCAGGGGCAGAAGCTGGGTGACGTCGTGCCGATTTCCCCCGGTGAGCGTGACGGCGAGCGGGGTTCCGTGCCGGTCGACGATCAGGTGATGCTTGGAGCCGGGACGGGCTCGGTCGACCGGTGAGGGACCGACGTGGTCCCCCCTTTGAGGGCCCGGATGTGCGAGCCGTCCACGGCACAGTCGTCGAGGTCCAGCAGGTCGGCGCGGCGCAGCTCGCCCAGCAGGGTGGCGTGCAGACGGGGCCAGACACCGGCCTCGGTCCAGTCCCGCAGCCGGCGCCAGGCCGTCACACCGGAGCAGCCCACGCTCTCTGCGGGAACGTCACGCCAGGCAACCGGTCCGCAGCACATACATGACGCCAGCAAGCGCCGTTCGGTCGGGAACACGCCACCGCCCCGGATGGCGACGGCGCCGCTGAGGAGCAGGGGGCAACAGTCGAGCCACCCGCTCCCACAGGTCGTCAGGAACAAGATCAACACGCACCCCAGACACCTTGTCGACCAAGATCGCCGAGCGCGAGACCCGCAGCTCTACTCATTCTGAAACGATCAGTAAGAACGCTACGGAAGCGGGCCTCCTCGGCCGATCTTGGGCGCAGCATCGCCCCTCTCTCACCGCGCACGCGAATACCTTCACCCCGTTTCAACCCGTGCCTGCCGCGGTGGCGATCCGGGGCGTCACCGCAGCCCGGGCGTGCCGGGAGCGGTGAACGGATGCTCCCTGACTCGCGGCATCCGGGACGGTGAGGTTGATGGTGGCTGTCTCGCCTTGCGTCAGGACGCGAGGAGCGGCCGCAGATCACTAATCGCTGTGTCCAGTTCCTCGCCGGCGCGGCTGACGCTGTCGGCGGCCCGCATCTGTCCGTACACCCGCGCCCGGCCCGCGTGGCGTGCGCAGAAGCCCGTGATCAGGCCACCCATTCGGCTCCGTGTGCGTGGGACGGCGAGGGGCACCCCGCTGTGTGCGTTGTGAATGCCCTCCGGGCGGTGGTGTCGCGGCCAGTCCCCGAGTCCGGTCGCGACACCTACCGGGCCCGGCCCCGGAACGCCGGCGCGCGCTGGGACGGCTACTGCACTCGCCTGGCCCTGCGGTCCCTGTACCCACCTGGCCACTCTCTGGCTCACCGCCGCCCTGTGCTGCTGTAAGCGACTCCTCCGCCTCACCACAGAGGGCACGGTGTAGTAGCAAGCCCGCTTCATCGCCTCACATTTCTCCGGCCTGCGTCGTCATGTTGGTGAGGGCAGCGACTGGTGCCCCGGAACGGAGTGAGGAGATGAAGGTTTTCATCGCTGGTGGGCGCGGCCGTGTGGGGTCCCGCCTTGCTGACAACCTGGCGGCCAAGGGTATCGAGGTGATCTCGGGAGGACTTGAGGACGGGATCGACGTGATCTCGGGCAAGGGGCTCGCCGAGGCTCTCGTCGGAGTCGACACCATCGCCAACGTCCTTAACACCCCCCGCTTTGACGCGGAGGGGGCAATCTCGTTCTTCGAGGGAGCGATCAACAACCTGACTGTGGAGGGCGAGCGGGCAGGTGTGCGTCATCACATCGTGCTCTCCATTGTCGGCGTCGGGGAAGGGGACGCATCCGATATTGGGTACTACCTCGGCAAGGTGGCGCAGGAGAAGGCCGTGCGATCCGCTTCGATCCCCGCCACCATCATTCGGGCCACCCAGTTCCAGAGCTACATTCCTGTCCTCATTGACCAGCACACTGTGGACGGTAAGGTTCTCGCTCCGAGGTCATTCATCCAGCCGGTCGAATTGGACGAAGTCATCGAGCTGCTAGCCGAGGCTGTCACGACGCTGGAGCCGGGAAGTGTGGTCGAGATCGCTGGACCCGACCGTTTTTACCACGACGACCTCTTCCGTGCCACTCTGGCCGATCGCGGAGACGATCGTGAGGTTGTGACCGTGGACGGACAGGGGCTCATCGATGCCATGGTTCCGCGCGGCGTGTACCGGACAGGCGTCGTGCGGTACCCGATTGCGGGGATTCCCACTGCCTGAATGCGATAGTGAAGGGAGGCGGGAACGTTGACCGCCAGGCAATAGGTTAGGCGTGCTGCGCTGCAATGGGAAAGGGTGCTCCATGTCGGAAGATCGTCCTGTCGAATCCTCGGAGTTCGGAGGAGCCGAGCGTGATGAATCACGGGCTCTTGATTCGGTCATGGCGGAGCGACGTCGTCTGCTGTCGCTAGCCTTTCGCATGATGGGCACCCTGGCCGATGCCGAGGATGTCGTGCAAGAGACATATGTGAGGTGGTACCGCCTTGAGCCCGAGGAGCGCGACGAGATTGCCGCGCCTGCAGCATGGCTGATGCGAGTTGCGAGCCGCATATCACTCGACCTGCTGGGTTCCGCGCGGGCACGACGGGAGACATACGTCGGGCAATGGCTACCGGAGCCAGTTCCAGCTGACCTCTTCGCCGACACAGCCAAGGCGCCCCTGAACTCCAGTCGCCTCGCTGCTGATCCGCTCGAACGTGTCACTCTCGATGATGCCGTCAGCATGGCATTGCTGACGGTCCTCGAGGCCATGACCCCAGCAGAGCGAGTGGCGTTCGTGCTGCATGATGTGTTCGGTGTCCCGTTTGACGAGATTGCTGGTGTCGTAGGTCGTTCAGCAGCAGCAACAAGGCAATTGGCAACGTCGGCACGCCGCCGCGTCCGACGAGGAAGACGCGCACAGGTTTCCTCTCACCAGCATGATGAGGTTGTTCGGGCATTCCGTGGTGCAACTGTCGGAGGGGACATCGAGGACCTGCTCCGCGTGTTGGCTCCAGGTGTCGAACTACGAGTAGACGGCGGCGGTTTCGTCAATGCCGCACCTCAGGTTATCCGTGGGTCGGATCATGTGGCCCGGTGGTTCATGGGAGTGATGCGCAAGCAGCCCACCCTCCGTCTTGAGCAACGCGACACAGCTGACGGTCTCGGATATATTATTCGAAATGAGGGGCGTCGATACGGCATGATTACCTTTGACGTCAGCGATAAAGGCATCACGAACGTGTGGCTGATGCTGAATCCAATGAAGCTAAAGAATTGGTCACTCGACTACTGACCTTTTCGTTAGTTCCGCGGGTGTGGCGGGCTTGTTGGTGGGAGTTTGTTGTCGTGTCCTTCAAGCCTTCGCGTGTTGCCTCCCGGACTCGACGACATCGCGGGAGTGGACTGCCGGCGGCTCAACCGGCACGCCGGAGGGAGGCTCTCCCCAGGCGCGCCGCGCGGGGACGTCGGCGAAGACCCGGTGATGGGCCAGGCAGCCTTCTTGGACGAAGACACCGCCGGGACGTACATGAAGGCGGTGAACAGTTCCTCGGTAGGTGGCGCCCCACCTCCGTGCTTCCCTTCCTCGCCGCCCAACTGTTCGGCGCCGCCGGCCTCGGCCTGGCCGCCGTCTGCTTCGGCCGCCCGGCCTCCGCTGGCGAGGACGAGGTCACCGTCCCCCAGCGGCGCCCGCCCGTTCCATCGACGAAAGCGCCCTGGTCTGATGAGCTCCTCCACCACTGCGTCCGTGCTGTTCGTCTGCGTGCACAACGCCGGCCGCTCCCAGATGGCCGCTGCCTTCGGCGGCAAGTGCCCGTCCTAGACCAGGTGCTCGAACCCGCCTAACCCCCGACCAGCAGCTCGGCCTCGGCCCGGGCGACGGTGTCATACACCCGCAGCACGGTGTCCGCCCCGGTCATGGTCAGCATCCGCTGCAGGATCGGCGGCACACAGGCCAGCACCAGCACGGCACCGTACTCCTCCGCCCGCCGCCAGGCCCACAGCAGCACATTCAGCCCTGCGGAATCACAGAACGCCACCGCGGAAAGGTCCAGCACCACACACCGCTGGTCCGGGGTGATCTCTTCGAGGAGACGCTCGCGGAAGGACGGGGACGTCTCCCAGCCCATGGCCCCGCTGAGCTGCACAGTCAGGCATGTTCCCGACGTATTCGCTTGAACCGAGGGTTCTTGGGTCATCGCGTTCTCCCCACCGTCGCATCGGGAGACGCAACAGATTGTGACGATGAGCCTATCGACTCCCCTCACATCACGCCCTCAAACCGTCCCCATACGCCGTGAGGTTGAGAAACAACTTCTCACCCCCAACGGCGCTGCGAAGCTGCCGTCACGTGACGCTCCACTGATGGGGCCGGCCCCCGCGCCACTCCACCCAACGTGGATCATCCAGCGCTCGATCCGGGTCGGCTACTCCAGCCGCTTCCAGAAAGACGACCAGGTCGTGGTCGGAGTGCGCCAGGCCCAGGATCTCCTCCCGGCCGTGCCGGTGCAGGGTGACCCGACGGCCGCCGGACTGCGACGGCCGGTGCACGACGACCGGCGCACTGCCCATGCCCCCAGGCTCGCCCACGCCGCGGCGCCCCGGCCAGCCCGCGACGTCGACCGCCTTCCCCCGGCTATCGCCTGGGGAACAGGTGTCGTCCTATCCGCGCTGGCAAAGGAGTCCGCCCCGGCACCGGGCCGCTTCTCGTCGGCGCCGTCTCTCCCCCCGTGTCCGATGGGAGGGGCGGCGTCCGACGTGTGAGGTCAGCCGCGGCGGCGGAACAGCCCGCGGAGCTTGCCCGGCTCCTGGCCGTGCTCCCGCTCCGCTGGCGTAGCGGCCTGGAGGCGGGCGGCTTCGGCGACTGCTTCCTTGCGGGCGACGTCGTGGGCGTGGCAGGTGCCGCACACGGACACGTCCCCGGCCTTCCAGACAGTCCGGTGCGCGGTGGTCTCCTCCCAGCGCTGGTCGGTCAACTTCTGCCCGCACCGCTTGCACACAGGGCGCTGTGCCTCCCGCTCAGCGGCACGGCGCCGCTTGTCCTCCGCGTCGGCGCGGGCGTACTGGCGGCGATAGAGGGCGTCGCCGTCGGGGTTGTCGAGCGCGCCGGTCAGGGTCTGTTCGTCCTTTCGCCCCAAGCGCCGCCACACCGCCGCGTCCGCGCCGTGCTCCTTCAGTTGCTCCAGGGTGGTGACGACGACCGGCACGGCCTGGCTGTAGTCCTTCGTCGTGATCGCCTCGCGGTAGAGGGTCTGGTACCGACGCGGAGCCCAGCAGCGGCGGCCGGCCTCCTCGAGCACGGCGACCGTGTTGGCGACCTTCCCCTCGGTGGTGTCGGCGAACACGAACGCGAGTGGCACCAGGCCCTCCCGGCCGGTCGGCGGCTAGACCCGCCGCCACAGCAACCTCGATGAGCGCGGCCTTCTCGCCGGCGTCGATGCCCAGGCCCCAACGGGTCTTGTCGGCCACCCAGTCGGTGACGTACTGGCAGCGGTAGCCGACGGCCGGCGGAAGCCACGTGGACGGGTCCAGGCCGGCCTTGCACCGGTTCGAGGCCGCCGACACCGCGATCAGAGCACGGTCGTCACCGAGGTCGTTGGCGTACACCTCACGTTCCTTCGCGAGTGGTCCCGGGGGCGGGTCACGCCTGCTGCCTGGCGCTGACGATCGTGGGCGGCCGTGGCGGGATCACCGGCAGGTGATCAACGGGGTGCTGTGACGGTTGCGGACCGGTGCTCCGTGGCATGACCTGCCGGAACGAAAGCGCTATGGACTGTGGCAGACGGCCTATGAACGCTGCGGAAACGGGCCTCCTCGGCCGGTGTTGGACGCAGCATCGCCCCTCTCTCACCGCGCACGCGAATACCTCCACCCCGTTTCAACCCGTGCCTGCCGCGGTGGCGAGACGGGGCGTCACCGCGACCGGGCGTGCCGGGAGCGGTGAACGGATGCTCCCTGACTCGCCGGCATCCGGGACGGTGCGTTCGATGGCGGCTGTCTCGCCTTGCGTCAGGACGCGAGGAACGACCGCAGATCACTAATCGCGGCGTCCAGTTCCTCGCCGGCGCGGCTGAAGTCGTCGCGCTCGTAACAGCTCACCAGCGCTTTCTCCCAGGCGAGCATCATGGCGGCGCACTGCATCCGGATGGCCGGCGAGTCGCCCGGTAGCCCGAGTCGTTCCCCCATGGCCTCGGCCAGCGCGCTGGTCCAGAGGTCCTGCTTTTGCAGGTGACGCCCGCGCAGCGCGGGCTCGGACCGGTTGAGCCGCATCACTGTCGTGATCGTTGCGGGATCGGCGGCGACCGAGGCGACTGCCACGTCGAAGGCCGACCTCAGTGCCTGCAGGGGTGATTCCGCGGCGGGCCGCGCTCGCAACTCCGTAGCGATCGACGGCCCGAGGGCCTCGATCGGCTGGAGGACGGCGTCTTCCTTCGTGGGGAAGTAGCGGAAGAAGGTCCGTTGGGTCACGCCGACAGTTTCAGTAATCGCGCTGACGGTGGTCGCGGCCAACCCGATCTCGTCGATCGAGCGTATCGCTGCGGCCGTCAGCTCCGTACGGATGGCTTCGCGCATGCGGGCCCGGACGCCTTGGGGCTTCACCTCTTCCATGTCGAGCATCGTAGCGCTAGTGTCAGACACCGACTAACTGTCACTGACTGACAATAAGACAGTCACTGAATAGAAGGATGGCCATGACTGAGAAGATCACCATCGGCGACTACGTCGTCACGGTCCTGTCGGACGGCTACTCGAACCTTCCGCCGTCCGCCTACCCCGGCGCCGACTTCTCCCGGTTCCCCCACCTGCTGGGAGAGAACGGCACCTACCGGATCCGCATCGGCGCCCACCTGGTCCAGGGACCTGCCGGCACCTTCCTCATCGACGCCGGAGCAGGCGAGCTCGACATGCCCTTCCCGGCGGAGCTGGCCGCGGCGAACAGGCTGAGCAATCCGCCACAGAACATGGCGTCGGCCGGCAACCTGCCTGCCGCCCTCACGGCCGCAGGCGTCACGCCCGAGGACGTCACCGGCATCTTCATCACACACCTGCACCTCGACCACATCGGCTGGCTGATCAAGGACGGAGCCCCCTACTTCCCGAACGCCACCGCCTACTACGGGGCCGAGGATTGGGCGCTGCTGGTCGACGCCGTGGCCGAAGACGACCCCGCGCGCGTACTGATGCACCAGGCGGACAAGGCAGGCATCCTGCGTACCTACGAGCCGGGCGACTACGAACTGTTCCCGGGCCTGAGCGTGCTGCACGTCCCCGGGCACACCCCCGGCCACGTCATGCTCGCCCTTGAGTCCGGTGGCCAGAAGCTGTGGTTCACCGGCGACCTCATCGAACTGCCTGGCCAGCTCACCGACAGGCACATCCATTTCATGACCGACGTCGACCGCGACCTCGCCACCAACGCCCGCGACCGCCTCTTCGCGCAGGCGAAGAAGGAGCAGATCATCATCGCCGCGGCCCACCTGACCAACCCGTCGTTCCGGAAGATCACCGCCAACGACACCTGGACCGACGCCACCACCAACGCTGTGACCGCGTAGACACCTCACAACGTCGACGCATCAACGTGCACCAGCGAGTTCGACGGGGACGCGGTGTCCTCGTCGAACAGCTTGCCAGCCGGAGATCCCGAAATGCGGTCCATGGCCTGCTCGGCGACCAGCGGGACCCCCGTCCGGCGTCGAGGCTGACCTGCTCGGCGACCTGGCCGACGTCGATGAGGTCCTCGCCCTTCAGCACGATGCTGGTCAGGCGGGCACGTTGCAGACCAGCGGCATCCATCAACTGGTAGGCGAGCATGCACAGATCGTCCTCGTGGGCGGACGGTTCGGGCAGGCAGGGGGTCTTCTCCCACGTGCTGCCCGCCCGCGAAGCGCAGGGTCAGCGTGAGCGCGCGGACGGCCAGGCCGCGGTGGCGCAGCTGGAGGCCGGGCTGGACGACGGCGCCGACTCGCTCGTCTGAATGAACATCGACGCAAAGCGGAATGGCGAACCGTTCCGCCAGGACAGGCCGATGTCATGAAACCTGTACCTGCACGACGAGCCCGCATCCCCAGGACTGCGCTGCTCGCCGCCGCCGTCCCGGCCGTCCTGGCCGCATAACTGACCGGCCTCGCACCCGCCCACGCCACCACCACCCCTGGCTCCGCTGCCGTGGCCCGGGACCAGATCGCGTGCCCGCGCGGGTTCGTCTGCATCTACCCCGACATCAACTTCAACGGCCAGCCCTACGTCAAACGCGCCGTCGACGGCTCGGTGCGACACCTGCCCGACTACATCCGCGGCAAGGGCAGCTCGATCATCAACAACAGCAGTCGCACCGCACGCGTCTACCAGAAGGACAACTACTTCGGCCGGCACGTCTGCGTCGGACGCGAGGGCGGCACCATCGGCGACCTGCGCTCCTACCAGCTCAACGACACCACCCACAGCCTGCGCAACAACGACACCCCCTGCGGCGCCTCGTAACCGACCCCGGCACGGGTTCATCCGCCTCCCGGCCGGTGGCCAGCCGGCCCTCCGGCTCCCGCTTCCGCTGGTTCAGCCACTGGGCCCCCGGGTCGGCAAGCACGGCGCCTTCCTCCGGGCCGACCCAGGAGGCCGACTCGCCGGGCGTCGTGGCCCGCAGTACCGGGGGATGAGGCAGTGGCGGCCGCGTCCGGTGGGACGGCTCAGCTCGGCGTACGGCATCTCAGAGCGGCCTGCGTCGCCGCGACCGTCCAGACCGACACCGAGCAGGGTGTGCCAGCGAGAGACCCGGTGGGAGGACGGGCACCGCCGCCCAACTCGCCAGGACAGCATCGAAGTCCTTGAGGAGACACCTCCAGGTATGACCGGCAAGCTGCCGGAACCACTGCTGAGCGCTGCCATTGCCAGCCCGCCTGATGCGCAGGGTGAGGACCGGGCCCGCCGACGCCGCCGCGCTGCGGGCCCGGGAGCGCGCAGCCTGGGTATCCCTCGTGACGGCAGGAGCTCGAACGGGCGCTTCGTCCCGAACCCTTACCAGCCGTTTCTCCGGCACCTGCCGCGCTGGATGCATCACCGTCGCGCGACATCGCTGCCACCGTGGCCGGGCGCAACGAGGTCGCGGTGGGGGCGTACCGCCTCCGGGCCACAGCGGTTTCCGGGTCCTGCGACCCGGTTCTGGAAAACGATCATGAGGCCCGGCGCAGGGGCGCGACGGTGGCCGGCCCGATGGAGCCGGGGCCGAACTTGTCACGGATGCGGTCCATGGCCTGCTCGGCGACCAGGCGGGACTCACGGGCGCCGTCGAGGCTGATCTGCTCGGCGACCTGGTCGGCGTCGATGAGGTCCTCGCCCTTCAGCACGATCCCCGTCAGGCGGGCGCGTTGCAGACCGGCGGCGTCCATCAGCTGGTAGGCGAGCGTGCGCAGGTCATCCTCGTGCGCGGAGGGCTCGGGCAGGCGGCGGGTCTTCTCCCACGCGCTACCGCCGGCGAAGCACAGGGTCAGGGTAAGCGCGCGGGCGGCCTGGCCGCGGTGGCGTAGTTGGAGGCCGAGCTGGACGACGAGGTCGAGGAGGGCCGTCCGGACGACGGCGCCGTCGAGGGTGTGGTGGGTGAAGCGGTGGCGTACGGCGGCGGAGGCCGGCAGGTCCTTCGGGACGAAGGGGCGGGGGTCGATGCCGCGGGCGCGGTCGGCGGCGAGCCGGCTGGCCTTCTTGCCCAGCAAGCGCTGCACGGTGGCCGGACAGACGGCGGCGAGCAGTCCGACCGAGTGGATGCCGTAGTCACGGAGCACGGCCGCCTGGCGAGGGCCGATCCCGTGCAGGGCCTCCACCGGCAGCGGAGCGAGCCAGCCGGCGACCTCGCCGGGCGCGACGGCGAGGACGCCGCCGGGATGGGTGATCTGGGCGGAGGCGGTGGCCGCGACCGTGATCGTGGGCCCGATACCGACCCGGACGTCGACCCCGAGACGCGAGATGGTCCGTATACGCAGAACCTCTCCCAGGTGGGTCGCGTCGGTGCCGTGGTAACGCAGGGTGCCCTTCAACTCGACCAGGGCAGCGGACGGCGGCAGAGCCTGCACCACCGGCGACAGACCGGCCAGCAACTCCAGCACCTGCCGGTAGGTCTCCTCCCCCAGCCGGTCCAGGCAGCGCACATGCATCACCGTCGCCCGCACAGTCTCGACCTGCTTCACGCCGTCGTTCACGATCCTCACCTCCACACCCTCACGCTATCGAACGAAAATTCGAACACGCGAGTGCGGAGAACGTGATCATGGACATAGAATCAAAAATATGTTCGATGACTTGCCGCCTGACCTAGAGCGGCTGCGCACCTTGCGGGTGTGGCACGCGATGTGGCTGGCACGCATCGACCGCAAGATCGCGCAGCTGGTGCAGCGGCAAGCCGAACAGGAACGCGGCCGGCGGGCGAAGCCGGCACCACCGGACTGGATCGTCGAACTCGGTATCGGCATCGGCCGGCCGCCCGTGCAGGTCCACCGGGGCACCTGCTACATGGCGGGCAAACGGCACCGGCCCGTCGGCCCGGACGAGGCCCGCCAGCTGCTGGCCGACGGCACCAGCGCGTGCAGCCACTGCCGCCCCGACACCGCTCTCGGCATCGTCGGCTTAGCCGGCCTGCGGCCGCGGGAAGGCGGGACTCAGTCCTGTGACGGGACACGGGCAGCGATCTCCTTGGCCCAGCGGCCGGCCTCCGGCGCGTGGGCCCCGCCCTCGGCCGTGACGAGCCGCAGCCAGTTGAGCAGGTCGTGCGCCTCACGAAGCGTGAGCAGCGCCAGTCGCTCGCCCGTTGCCTCCATCGGCGCGAACTCGATCTCGTCCAGGTCCAGGTCCTCGTATCCGTCCACGACCGTGGCAACGCTTCGCACCTCACCCTGGTCACGGGCCCTGGCCCTGGCCTCGGGCAGGAAACAGCCCCGGCCGGCGTGGCCGCCGGCCGGGGCTGAACCCGTGGAACGTGTGGTCGTGAAAGGGTGGTCGCCTACGCGGCGGAAGGCTCTGCGGGGCTTCAGCCGAACGATCGTCCCCGCAGGCAATAGGTGAGGCCCGGGGACACTGTCCCCTTCACCGCCACGGCCTGTACAACCACACCGGACCGCCGGGCATTCCCCGGCCGCCCGGGGGTCCGCGGCCGCACCGGGTCGGTGCACGGGTCCTGAACCTAGGCGCTGCGAGGCCGGCGGCCGGCCGTCTTCTTCGTGGCCGACTTCTTCGACGCGGTCTTCTTGGCCGGCTGCTTCTTCGCGGTGGCCTTCTTCGGCTGCGGCAGCTCGTGCACCTCGGCCGGGCCGGCGTGGTCTCCGCGGGATGCCTTCGCCTTCGACACCGATTCCCGCAGCGCGGCCATCAGATCCAGCACGGCGGCCGGCTCCTCCGGCTCAGGCGCCTCCGGCAGCGGCCTGGACTCCCGTTTCGCCTCGATGAGCTGCGCGATGGCCTCGGTGTAGCGGTCCTGGAACTCGGGGCCTTCCAGCTCGTCCACCGTCATGGTGTCCATGAGCGCGAGTGCGCCCTCGATCTCCGCCTCGGACACCTCGGTCGGTGGCGGAAGCAGCTCGGTGGGGTCGCGGATCTCGTCGGGCCAGCGCATGGCGTGCAGGACCAGGACGTCGTCGCGCACCCGCAGCAGGCCGAGTCTTTCCCGGCCGGACCAGGCGTACTTGGCGACGGCCACCTTCGACGACCGCGACAGAGCCTGCACCAGGAGTTTGTACGGCTTGGCCGCGACCTGGCCGGCGGGCTGGAGGTAGTAGCCGTCGGCGATGCGGATCGGGTCAACCGATTCCAGGGGGACGAACGCGTCGATCTCGATCGCCTTCGCGGTCGGCAGAGGCAGATTGCTGAGCTCTTCGTCGGTGATCGGTATGACCTGCGTCTTGGTCAGCTCATATCCCTTGCCGATCTCGTCCTGGGAGACCTCGCGGTCCTCCAGCTCGCACACCTTGCGGTAGCGGACCCGGCCCTGGTCGGTCAGGTGGTACTGGTGGAAGTGGATGCTGTGGTCCTCGGTGGCGCCGACCACGTTGATCGGCACGGTGACCAGGCCGAAGGAGATCGCGCCGGACCAGATCGTTCGGGGCATGGCCCACCTCTCGTACTCGCCCCGAGCTCCTCCAGCGTAGGAACGCCGTCGGCGGCCCGCATCCGTCCCCAGCACCGCGCCCGGCCCGCGTGGCGTACGCAGCCGGCCCGTGACCAGGCCACCCGTTCGGCTCCGTGTGCGCGGGCCGGCAAGAGGGCACTCCGCTGTGTGCGTTGTGAATGCCCACTGGGCGGTGGTGTCGCGGCCGGTCCCCGAGTCCGGTCGCGACATCCTCCCCGGGCGCCGGCCCCGCCACGCCTGCGCGCGCCCGCACAGGGAGGGACGGCTACCGCCCCCGGCTGAATCAGCCATGCGCATCACGGAAGGTGGGCCGCCCCCGCGCGAGGCGACCCACCCCGGCGTCTACCGCCGCGCGAGGTCAGTCGCGGTGTCCGTCTCGGTGGTCACCGCCGTGACGCCAGCCGTCGCCCCGGTGGCCGCCGCCGTGACGCCAGCCGTCACCGCGGTGGTCGCCGCCGTGGTGCCGGTCGTCGCCGCGGTGGTCGCGGTCGTAGCCCCAGGAGACCTCGTCGACGAACCGGTCGCGGTCGTTGCGCAGGGTCGCGGTGTCGGAGTGGTTGTCCCACACGTACGCCCGCCGGTCCTGGTACAGGTCCGTCCGGTTGTCGCGGCCGATGCCGGTGTGGACGCGGACGGTTGTGCGGCTGTTCAGCCGGTAGTGGTCGAAGGTGTAGGTGTGGCCGTCCTCGTCGGAGAGGGTCCAGCCGTCCAGGTTCACGGCCCGCCGCGAGTCGTTGGTGATCTCCACCCACTCGGCGTTCAGGCTGCGGTTGGAGCGGTCGTCGCGGCCCGGGGAGTCGTACTGCACGTCGCTGATGTACACCGCCGGGCGGTACTGACGGCCGTGGTGGTCGGCGGCCGACGCCGGCAGCGCCACCGCCCCCACCACCGCAGCAGCCACACCGGCGACGGCGGTCACACGACGGACGGAAGAAGAAACGGACACGAAGGTCCCCCTTCAAGGTGCGCACACCCAGCCCAACCCGCAGACATTGAAGCCGCGGTTCAGCCAGGTGCGTTGTGCTGGTGTGCGCAGCCGGTCGGCCGCGCACCCACACCTTCCGGCCCGCACCTCGAACCGCGAGGGATTGACGAAGCCTGTTACAGATTGAGCAGATTTCTGTGACGCTCGCCTGTAATGACCATTGATCGGCTGAATTGGGCAGAGCGGTGAGCTCTCGGATGCCGGGCCCTTGGAACTACCGGCTTCAAGCGACGCATCGCCGGGCTGCGCCACCCCACTATGACGAGCGCACTCACCCGAAAGTGAGTAACAACCCGGCCCACCAACCCGGACGGGCGGACCCGCCGCGGGATGCGCCGACGACTCGTCACAAGAGAAGAACGGACTAGAACCGATGCGGGCTGTACCGCTCACGCGCTCCACGCCGCGGCCTTCCCACCCGCACCCCAGCCTCTCCTCCGGCGGCATCGCTCCCTTCGGCAGGCCTGGACGAGCTGCCCACCGGGTCAGGGGCTGTCGCCGGACCAGTCGAAACGGCTTCGGTCGCCCGGGCGGAGGTCGTACAGCGCCCGGCCGCCCGGCCCGAACTGCCCGAGGTTCAGCAGGGAAACACTGGTACCGATCTCATCCTGCGTCCAGCCGGTAATGTCCAGCAGCAACCCGTCCAGCGGACCGCCGACCAGTTCGACGTAGCTCCGGCCCGCCAGCGGTCCCGGGTGGTCGGGGTCGGCGCCGTAGACCCGGCCGCGCAGCAGTTGCTCGTCGTCGCTATTCATACCGTCCAGCCTTCCAACCGCCACTGACAATGCTGCTGCTGGCAGCGACGGGCCCGAGGGGATCCACTGAGGGATCTGCCCAGCGCGGCGGAACAGAGCAGTCCGGGGGCGCGGAGGTTGCGGTGCGTCGTCCGCAGCAGGTCGAGTGCATCGCATCGTCACCACAGCCACGCGGTGGAGTGCCGCACCCGGGACAGAGCACGCGCGTCGCGGCGCGCGGCCGCGTTGCCGATCCGGTTCTGCTGGGACCGGGGCCGGCGCGACTGCCCGGCGGCAAGGTGGCGACGTCCGGCGTCCTGGAGTCGCTTCCGCTGCTTGCGCAGCTCCGCCTTCTTCGCCGCCTTCGACTTCGGTTTCCGGGGCCGTTTCCAGGTCGGCTGCCACCCCACGGGCTCGTCGACTTCGGGCTCTTGGTCCTCGTCGAGCGCGGCGGCCATCTTCTCTCGGGCGGCGTGGGCGCGGGCGAGGGCTTCGTCAAGGCTGGGTTGTTCTTCCGGGGTACTCACGCGACTCCTTCTGTGGTGTGTGCTGGGTGCCGGGCTGCTGGGCGTGCGGCGGCGGGACCGCCATCGGGGCAGGCTGCGGACGCAGGCCGTAGGCGGCTTCGCATGCCCGCCGGCTGTTCTGGAGCGTGGCGGCCACCTGCGCGGCGGCGACTTCAAGGGTTTGGCGGGTCTGCTCCACCGCGTCGACGTCGACTCCGGTCTCCGGCTCTAGGAGGCGGCCATCCTTCCGGCCGTCACGGAACGGCCACGGGTGCGACCTCGAGGCGGCGGGCACCGCGACGGCGTGCGGACGGGGACGGGAGCCCAAGCGCTCCGCTCGCCACGCGGCGCGGACCCGGGCGGCCAGGGCGCCGGCGGCCATGCGGGCCCGCTCGTACTGGGGTGCCGTGCGGCTGCGGGTCAGCGGGCGCAGCACGGCCTGGTCCTCGGTGTCGCTCGGGTACAGGGCGCGCAGGTCGGCGGTCATCCTCCGGCCACGTCCGACGGGGCGGGTGTAGTCGTCGACGGCCGCTTGCACGATCTGTTCGTCCAGGCCTGGCTGGTGAGGATGGCCGCGCAGGGCGTAGGCGAGGTGGCGGCGGGCTTCGGCGAGCAGGTGGTGGCGTGCGAACGCGCCGCGCATCACATAGACCACGGCGACGGTGTCCACGGCGGCCAGGGCGATGTCGACCACCGGCCGCACGCGCGCCCACACCGCCGCGGCCGCCGCTCGCGCCCGCGCCGCAAGCCGGTAGACGGTGCAGGCGCCGAACGCCCGGATCGCTGAGGTGCGCCATCGCGTCCGCAGCTCGGTCAGCGACAGCAGCTCGGTGCGCTTGGGCGGGCGGGTCTGGTCGGCGGCCTGACAGGCCAGCGCGTAGGCGGCCCGCTCCCCCGGCGCATGCCCGTGCTTCTCCTCATACTTGGCCGTCAGGACGGGCAGCGCGTCCTCGATCTGCTGACGGCGGGTCGACTGCCAGCCGATAAGCCGCTGGTCGATACCCGCGATCTCCATGACCGGCCGGCGGCGGGGCGTCACCTCGCGCGGCTCCCACGCCCACCCGAGCCGGGCCGTCACCTCCTCCATGAAGTACAGGGTGTAGAGGGTGTCGGCGGCGACTATGTGGGTCATCAGCGAGTTCGCCGACAGGTTGCCCCACCTCCCGTCGTGCGGCCGCCGGGCGCGGATCGACACGACCGCGTGAGTGTGAAGCAGCGGCCTCGATTCCGTGGCTCTGGACTCGTAGTGCCTAAAGACCGCGATGACCAGCCCGTCCTTGACCCGGGCGCGCTCCTTGCCGCCGGCCTTCCAGCGGATCTCCGCGACCGACTCCTCCGTCCACGCCAGGGTCTTGTCGCGGGCGATGACGTCGCACAGCTCCAGCACCCGGCGGTGCCGGTCGTCCATCAGTGCCCATGCGACGTGTGCCGTCGGCGGGGGCCGGAACGTCAGGTCGAAGGCCAGCCAGGGGGTGCGCTCCTTGGCCTTGTCGGTCTTCGGTGAGCGGTTGTGCTCGATGGGCCTGCCCAGCACGGTCGCCCGCCTCGCCTGCGCCGGAGTCTTGCCCTGCGCCAGGAGCTCGCGCTCGATCCGGTCGGCGTCCGGGTGCCGGCCCTCCCCCAGGAGCAGCTCGGCCTGCCGCTCGGTCACCACGTCCCCAGCCGCCAGGCCGAGCGCGGCCAGGCCCCGGCCCTTCCACACACCGGGCGGGACACCGGCTTCGTCCTAGGCGACGCGCAGCGGCGTGCCCGCCCGGCGGTGGCCGTCGCCGACCATCACACCACGGAAGAGATAGCGCCACCCGTTCCCCGGGCGGACTGGCGACATACTGATCATCGGCCCATGAAACCCCAGCGCTGACCTGCGCAAAAGCGCGATCCGGGGTCCTTCCCGCTGGGCGGGAGGGCATCACCAAGTCTTTACCGGAGCGCCCGCCAGGCGGGCTGCCGCGGCAGCCCGAGACGGTAAGCCTCCGGCGTGTGGGCCCGCCCGTGGAGATCACACGAGACGAGAATCGCCTGCACCTGTTGCTGCACGACCACCCGGGAGTTGGTACCTGGGCATCAGCGCCCAGCCGGCGCCTTTCCCTCGACGAGAGAACGTCAAGGTCCGTTGGCGGGCCTCTCTATCGCGAGCGGTGGAAGGAGACTCTGCCGCTACAGGTCGGCAGCGACGCCCGAAGATGTCGTGCGAATGCTGCGCTGAGGCATGCGCGGCGGGGCCGGCTGTCTCCTCGTAGGGAGGGATCGCATCGTCGGGCTGCCCTTCGACGGCATGCCGCCCCGCTGCCTTGTTCACCTTCTTCGCCGCCTCTTTCAGGGACGTGAGGGTGTTCTTCGGGCGCTTGATCTTCTTCGTCGCGAGAGATCGGCCTTGCAATCACTGGACTTCGCTACGTCGCTGGCGCCTTCCGGCGCCGCCAGGAGCTCCCGGACCCGACGGCTGACGTCGGCGACGCGTCGGTCCCAATGGCGGCGTGGAGCCTCGGTTGGTGGATAGGGTGTGGTTCCTGCCGGTTGCGACGACCCGGCTGCTGCATACCCGTGGTACCCGGTTGTCACGGTAGTGCGTTGAGGGTGTGGGGCGCCCACGTCGCTTTTGACCTTGCATGATCAGCAATCCGTGTCTCTGTCTGCCGGCCGGGCGGCTTCAAAGGACTCTGGCATGGCCCACTCTCCTCGCCGTTCCGCCGCCGCGATCCGTCGAGCCTTCTCCGGTGAACACAGGCAGGCAGCCGCACGGGCAGCCCCCCGCGGCTGCGGCCACCTGGGCTTCGACAGTCACGACCCGGGCCAGCTACGGCTCCGAGCGCTGCTCGCCCTCGGCATCTTCAACGCAGGCCCTTTGCAGCAGTGGCCAGGCACATGGGCCATGGCCTCACTGACCCACTACGACCTGACCCTCTCCCCCAGGCACGATGACCTGGTCCTGATCACGCCCACGCCGTCCAACGTGCTCAAGTACCTGGTACCTCGAGGCAAGCCGGTAGGCCTGCCCGGCCTGCGCCTGCACGAAGCAAGGGACGACGCCTTCGTCCTCCGGCATCTGATCACCGGCGCACGCATGACGGTCACCGATCGCCCCCCGGTCTCTCCCTTCAAAGGCGGCTTCGAGCAGGGCCGCCGGGTATGGACCGTGCACCACGGCCTGACCAGCCAGGAGCACGAGGCCTTGGCCGACGTGCCGCCCATGACGGATGACGCGCTGTCACTCCTGGCGGGTCTGATGTCGCGGATCGGGCTGTGCGATCCCGAACGGCGGTGGGCCCTGGGCAACTGGTTCGCGGACCCTCTGGATCGCACGCTTGCGTGGAGCCGCGTGGGGAGGCGCCTGTGGGGTCACGGGGACCGGTGGGAACTGACGTGGAACTGCTTCCCCTTCCACGGTGACGTCGCCATGGCGCTGACCGATCCGCAGGCCGGGATTGCCGGCGCCCAAGCCGTGCAGGATCGCCGGGGCTGGGATGTCCGACTCGGCAACGCCGTACTGGCACTTCGGGCTGAACGAGATTGACCACCAGCGCTACACCTCCAACCGCGATGCACTTCGCCTGCAGGAAGAAGCCCACACCAGGCACCGAGACGCTGATTCGCGGTGCTGACTCGCCGCTCGACGACGCACATCGTGCGCCACATCAGGCTGCTGACGGTTCAAGGCGTGGGGCTGGCCGACGGCCTGCTTGTTGTCCGCGGACAACGTCGTTGGGCCGACGGCTGTGGCGAGGTGAGGAGCTGACCCCTTGTTGTCCGCGGACAACAAGCGAAGGTGACACGCGGTTTGCGTGATTCACGAGCACAGGGGCGAGTAAGGTAGCGCCATGACCGCCCCATACGACCCGAGCAATCGGGAAAAGGTAGTAGCGAAGCTGCCTGGCAACCTGCGCAAAGAGCTGAAGGTTCGGGCAGCGGAGTTGGACAAGGACATTCAGGACGCCGTCACCGAGGGCATCGAGGCCTGGCGCAAAGCCAGGCCTCGTCCGGAAGTGGACACCAGTGGCGGCTCCTCGTTCTCGACCTATCTCCCTGCCGGGCTGTACGGCCAGCTCAAGCAGGTCTGCAAGAAGCGAGGCATCTCCTACAACCAGGGCGTGGCCCAGGCGATCCGCTTCTGGCTGGACAGCAACCCGTCGCCGCGGCCGAAGCCGGCCCGTGTCACGGGGGCCCGCAGGATCATCTTCGGCAACCAGAAGGGCGGCGTGGGCAAGACGTCGGTAGCTGCCGGCGTCGCCCAGGCCCTGGCCGAGACCGGGCACCGCACGCTGCTCATCGACTTCGACCCACAGGGCCACCTCACCGTGCAGCTGGGTCACAAGATGCTGGACATCGACAGCCCGAGCCTGGCCAAGCACATGCTCGGTGAGGCGAAGGGCGAACTGCGTGACCTGCTCGTCCCGATAAAGGGTGGCGACTTCGAGGACCATCTCTGGCTGCTGCCGTCCTGCAAGGACGCCTTCCTGCTGGACGCCAAGCTGGCGACAAGCCGCTACGTCCGTGTCAAGGAGACCGCGCTCGAAAAGGCCCTTGAGCAGCTGGAGAAGGAGTTCGACTTCATCCTCGTCGACTGCCCGCCCAGCCTGGGGTACGCGATGGACACGGCGCTGTACTACTGCCGCACCCGCGAGGGCGAGGAGGAGAACACCTCCGGCATCACGGTCGTGGTGCAGGCGGAGGACTCTTCCGCCGATGCCTTCGACATGCTCGACGACCAGATCCAGGACCTCACAGGCGACCTGGACGTCGACATCGCTCTGCTCGGATTCGTCGTCAACCTCTACGACGCCCGCAAGGGGTTCGTAGCCACGTCCTCGCTCGAGGAGTGGCACAAGATCGGTGACCCGCCTGTCATCGCTGTCGTGCCGGAGCTGAAGGACCAGCGAGAAGCCGTCCGCGTGAAGCAGCCGCTTCTGGTGCATGCCCCCTACGGCGAGCAGGCGGAGGTCATGCGGACGGTGGCCAGGAGGCTCAGCGCATGAGCAGCATCTCGCAGAAGCTCGGAACCGGATCGTCGTTCGGTCAGGTGCGACGAGAGCGCAGCGCTCGCGGCAAGGCGAAGGCCATTACCGAGGGCGAGATCCCGGCCTACGAGCTGGTCAAACTGCGCTTGGACGAGGTGTCGCCCACGCCGCTCAATCCGCGCCGTAACTTCGGCACAGACGAGGAGATGACGCGATTCGGGGAGGAGCTGCGCCAGGCGCAGCTGGCGGCCTGCGTGGCAGTCACCCGGGGCGCGTACCTGGCTCTGTGGCCCACCCATGAAGAGGCCATCGGGTCTTGTCTCCACGTCCTGATCAACGGCGAGCGCCGGTTTCGAAGCGCTGTACACGTTGGCCTCGACACGCTCGACTTCGTGATCCGGGACGACCTGGCGTCTTCCCGTGAGCAGTTTATAAAGCACCTGCTGGAGGAGAACCTCAACCGGGAAGACTTCGACGTCATCGAGCGGGCACGCGGTGTTGAGCAGTTGGTGACTGTCTGCGCGGAGGAGAACGAGCGCGGAGCTCGGGCCCGTGCCGCAGAACAGCTGGGCAAGGACCGGTCGTGGGTGACCAATCAGCTGATTCTGCTCACGCTGCCCGTTGAGATTCAAATGATGCTTAGTGCCGGCACGATGTCCGAGCGCGATGGCCGGGCCCTCGCCCGTCACCTCAAGGAGAACCCCGGACTCGACGCTGCTGCCCTGCTGGCGCACCTCCAGCAGATGAAGGATGCCGCTGCCGAGGCGAAGGCTCTGGAGAAGCAGGCAGTTGCAGCGGCTCGTCAGGGCTTGTTGTCCGCGGACAACGGACCGCAGGAGACTTCACTGGAGCCGACGGCGTCAGCCAGTTTGTTGTCCGCGGACAACAAGGTGAACGTTCCTGCGCAAGGGCAGCCGAGTCAGGAGAGCCCTGCTCCTGTCCGCTCTACTTCCTCTGGCGGAGCAGACGCCCACGAGACGGAGGCCGGCCGTGCGGCGGCTCCCCCGGAAGTGTTGTTGTCCGCGGACAACGACACACGACAAGACAGAGAGCCCGGTGGCCCCGGCTTTGCGGCAGGTGCTGAGCCAACGGTCGCAGGCGATGACGGCGCGGCGGACACGGCCAAGGACGGCCAGCCACGCCAGCTACCGTATGACGACGCCTTGTTCCTGGCCCACCACTTGCACCGGAAGATGAAGCCTGCGGACTTCACCCAGGTCGCCCGGGTCCTCATGAGCATCATGCGGGAGCAGCACCCCGACGAGTACACCGCCCTCCTTCAGGAGCTGACCGTTCAGGAGCAGCAACTCGCCTGACGCGCAGAAAACCGAGGCCCGTCTTCCCCGCGCTTCTGGCGGGGGAGTGCGGGCCTTCGCGTCGCTCAGCTGGGTGCTCAGGCAACTCGAGCGCTTCCCCTGGGCTGGGAAATAGTGCAGATCCCGTGCCGCGTGAGGCAACGTTCGCCGTGTTGTGAAGCGTGGCCCTGTGCTGATCGGGGCGGCGGTGTGCGTCATGCTGTTTGGCGGAACAGCCACGTCGTGGACAGGCGCCTCAAAGCCCTCGTGGTCAGGGGCAACTTTTTTGATTCGGCGCGGGATGCGGCGTCACCACAGGTGCAGGAAGCTCCGGACATCGTCGTAACCGTCGAGGGCCCGTCCGTCCACGTCTCTCGGGTCGGCCTCGGCCCGCGCCGCCAGCGACTTGGCGAGCGCGAGGGCCTCATCGCTGAGTCGCCCGAAGCGTCGAGCGGTGTGGCCCAGGCACAGGCCGGCCAGCCCGAGCAGTGGACTTCCCGACACAGCGCGCGTCCCGACCTGCACGCACCAGTACTCGACAAACTCCGCGTCGTCGTCGTTCAACGCTGTCCCGACCAGGACGCTCGCTGCCTCGCCCTCCGCCGAACGGTCACGCAGGGCCCGCTCCATCATCTCGACTACCGCCTCGTGCGGCAGAGCCGGAGGGTTCTCGAAGATCAGGTGGGAATGCACTCCACGACACTACGCGGACCGCATCCGACATCTGCCCGCTGCCATCCGTCTCCCGGCTCGATGCGCCGGCCGAGCTCACTGAACTGGAGGGTGCTCGCTCTTTCCTCTGCCGAAGCGGACGCCCACGAGACCGAAGCTGGCCTTGCGGCTTCCTCCCCGAAGGCGTTGTTGTCCGCGGACAACAACACCCCACTAGGGCGCGTATCGAGTCGTGATCAATCTGCGGGATTCGCCTCGCAACGAAGGCTGATCACATGGCCAGCGGGGGATCGGACTGGTTGCACATGCCGGTCAGCCTGTGGGTAGGCCGATTTGATGGCGTTCGAGCACGGAGCGGAGCTCCGAAAGGACCTGGACGGCGGCCAGTCCTGAGGGGCCACCGAGGGCGCCTGCGGTCAACTCGGCCAGCGTTTCAGTGAAGGTCGCCTCCGCCGCCTCGACGAGTTGCAGGCCGTCATCGGTCAGGTCCAGCAGTGATGAGCGACGATCCGATGGATTGGTTCGCCGCATGACCCATGCCTGCTTCTCCAGACGGTCGATGCCCTTGCTGGTCGCACCGATGCCGATGGCGAACTCCGCGGCAAGGTCCGCCACCCGGGACCCAGGGTGGTCGCGCAGGAAGCGCAGGAATTCGAACTGCGAGGTGACGATTCCGTGCCGCTCGCGAAGACGGTCGTTCAGCGCGTTGTAGAGGCGCGTCTCACAGCGAACGAGGTCGGCGAAGAAACCGGGGAGGTCGACCCGGCCACCGCTTGACTTAGATGCCATGGCATATATCTTAGCATCCATACAGATGCCTGGGAATATAGTTCCTTGGCATGCACTCGTGTTGGAGGCGGCAGTGAGCAGGCAACAGCGCGCGGAGATCGACGCGATGGTCCGGCGGCCCCGGCTTGAGGGTCCTCGGTCGGTGGAGGAGCTCCGCGCCGGGTTTAGGGCGATGATGGCCGAAATGATCGTCCCGGCCGGGATCCGCACCCGGACCGCGACGCTCGGCGACCGGCCCGCGGTGCTCGTCGAGCCGGCCGGCACTGCGAAGGCCGGGACGATCCTCTACTTCCATGGCGGCTCCTACGTGGTCGGTTCACCGGAGACGGCGATGTCGCTGACGGGGAACCTGGTGACCAGAACAGAATTCAGGGCGTTCTCGTTGGATTACCGGCTTGCCCCTGAGCACCCGTTCCCGGCCGCGATCGAGGACGGGCTGAGCGCCTACGGCGCACTTCTCGACAGCGGCGAGGACCCTTCGGCGATCGCGTTCGCCGGGGACTCCGCCGGTGGCGGCCTCGCTGTCGCCACCTGCCTCGCCGCTCGCGGCTCGGGCCTGCCCATGCCCGCCGCGATCGTGGCGTTCTCCCCTGGACTCGACATGACCCGGACAGGCGGGAGCATGGACAGCAAGGCGGGCATCGATCCGTTCTTCACGCGTGCGGGCCTGGAGCACACCGGGGCCATGTATCTTGCGGGACAGGACCCACACCAGCCCATGCTCAGTCCCGCCATCCGCGCCGACCTGACCGGTTTTCCTCCGATGCTTCTGCAGGCGGGCACCAACGAAATGCTCCTGGACGACTCCACACGCATGGCCACGCGCGCGAGGGAAGCCGGAGTGGACGTCATCCTGGACGTCACCGCTGACGTTCCACATGTCTTCCAGGCGTTCGCCGGCGTCCTGGACGAAGCCGACGAGGCACTGGAGCGCGCCGCTCTCTTTCTCCGTCAGCACATCCGCACCAAGGGCACGGCACACACGTCGGCAAGCTGAAGACGGCATACGCCCTCATGCACGCCCCGGGCCCTGGCTCGCCGTTCCCCCCTTGCAGCGTGGGCCCCGCCCCGCTCCGAGGGCCAGTCATGACCCCGAGGCCCGTCCGCCGTAAGCAGTCTCCCTCCCGGGGATGAGGTGCCGTAAGAAGACGCCGTGTGTGAGGACGGCGCGCGGGAGGCAGGGGATGAGCGTCGAGGGGTCGCCGCCGGGGTACAGGTGCAGGCCACGCCAGCCGTGGACCCGGGCCATGTACGCGGCGGCGGCCTCGATGATGTCGGTCCACCGTTGGTGGCCGAGGACGACGAAGCCGACCGGGTAGAGGTGGTCGTCGGTGGGGTTGTCGATACCGGTGACGAGCAGGGCGCGATGGACGAGGAAGCCGTTCTCCACTGCGTCCTCGCCGGGTGTCCAGAGTTGTTCGGCGGGGTGCATGGTGCCGTCGTCGCCCTCGCTGGTCACGAGGTGGTACAGGCCAGTGGTCGTCATGCGCTCGCTCCGGTGCTGATGTCGGCTGCCTTGAGGACGCGCGGGAGATGGACGTGGAGGTGTTCGACGTCGACCTGGTGGCCGCAGGCGCGCAGTTCGCGGGCCAGGAGTTCGGCGAGTGCGGATGCCCTGTGCTTGCCGCCTGCACAGCCGATGGCGATGCGGCGGGGGCCGGCGGGCAGGCCGGCGTAGTCGGCGAGGTTGGCGAGCAGCTCGCGGGCGCCGGGGGTGTTCAGGACGACGTCCTGGACGCGGGGGTTGAGGCCGTCGAGGTTGAGGATGTCGCGGGCGGCGGCCGGGTCACGCAGCCGGTCGCGGACGTCCTCGATCCGGTCGGCGGCGGGCGGAACGGGGGAGCCGTCGGGGCTGGTGGGCAAGTGCAGGTAGCCGAACGAGATCAGGCGGATCGGATGCACAGGTGCCTCCTGCTCGGTGGCGGGAATGTGAAGCGCCGCGCCTGGCCGGGAAGGGCGGGGCGGGGCGCGACGCTCCAAGGGGGGCGGTGCTACTGGGTGGTGTCGGTGATCACCAGGAACTGGTCGCTGTGCAGGTCCATCACGACCCGGGCGTCCGGCCGTCCTTGGGTGCGCTGTGCGGCGGCGTACTCTTCGGCCGGCCAGGAGCCGCGGGGGCCTCCGGCGGGGAACCGTTCCAGGACGGTGCGTTGGGGCTGGGTGGGCTTCAAGGTCGCCTCCTTTCGGGGGTGGCTGGCGGTCACGGGTCGGTGTCCTCGGGTGCGGGGATGTCGCCGAACATGTCGTCCATCGCCTGCGTGACGGCGGCCCGGTTTTCGGGGCGGGTCGCGTTGAGGACGGTGTTGGTGAGGTCGATCAGGTCGATGTCCTCGAACAGCTCGGTCAGGTCCGCGATGGTCTCCGGGTCCAGGACGACACCGTCGGGGCGTTCGCTGTCCAGGTAGCAGTTCATGGCGTCGACGTAGTCGGCGAGCCGGTGGGCCATGGCCGGGGTGACGTCGAAGCTGTGGCAGTGCTCCAGGCCGGAACCGAGGGCCCCGGTCGGGCTGATGTGGATGCGGATGCTCTGCCCGGGGCCGGGTGCGGCCTGTCCGAAGCCGGTGAGGGCTTCGGCGAGAGCCGCGATCGCACTGTTGCGGTCCGCGTCCGCGTCTATCGATGTCGCGGTGTCCGCGTCGTCTCCGGTCGCGTCCAGTAGCGGCGCTTCCCAGAGGACTTCGAGGGTGTCGGCGTGCAGCCGGATGACCCCGTCGGCGGTGTCCGGGAGCGTGAGGTGGCCGATGACGCGGAGCAGGTCGCCGGGCTGCCGTTCGGTGAGCATGGCGCGCGCGATGCCCGGGTCCATGGTGGTGCAGGGAATGACTGCTTCTTCCACCAGGTGGTCGGTGCCCATGGAGCAGTTCAGCCGCCAGTAGGCGGTGCCGGCGCGGTCGCCGGGTTCGGGTTCGGCGGCCAGGTAGCCGTCCAGTGCGAGCGGTATGGCGTCCATCAGCTCGCCTCCGCCAGGTTGGTGGTGCGGTGGGCGGCGTCGTAGGCGTCGATGACGACCTTGGCCGGGTTGCCCCGGTCGGCGACCTGGTAGCCGTTGGCGCGGGCCCACGTGCGGATCGCGGCCAGCTCTTCCTTGCTGCGCTTGCCGGTGGGAGCCGCCGGATCCGGAGCGGGAGCCAGGCGCGGGGCGGCCTGTACCGCCGTGGCGGTGTGGCCGCCGGCCTTCACCGCACGCAGCTGCGCCTGGGCGGCTTCCAGTTCGGCCTTGGCCTTCGCGACGCGCTCCTCTGCCTGGCGCTGCGCTTCGTCGTCGGCGCGGCGCTCGGTCAGCTCGGCGAGATCACTGCGGACGCGGGCGGCCCGGTTGCGGATGCTGGCAGCGGGGTGGTTCTCCGCCCACGCGAGCAGGGCCTCGATGCCGTCGGCGTCCATCGTGCTGTCGGGCGCCGCGGCCGTCTCCGGGATGCCCGTGCCGGCCCCGGTGTCCGCGCCGGAGGCGGGCAGTCCGGCGTGCCGGACTGCCTCGGCGTGTCGGAGGGCTTCGGTGAGTTCGTCCTGTGACAGGCCGAGGGTGCCGCGGACGTGCTCGGGGCTGTCGCCGTTGTTCAGCATGGAGACGGCGGTGGCGATGAAGGCGTTGACGGTTCCGGTGGGCATCGTCACTCCGGTCGGGGAGTCGTCGGGGGTAGTGAGGTGCGGGAGCAGGCGTACGAGGTCGTCCTCGCCGCAGGGCAGACCGAGCGCGCCCAGCAGGTCGATGAGGTCGGCCTTGTCGCGGGAGTGGTGAGCGACCGCCAGGGAGGCGGCCGCGTTCTGACCGTCGCCGAGCGGGGTGAGTTCGAGGTCCTCGGCTGCGAGTGCCTCTTTCATGTAGGTGAACATGACCGGCCCTCCTACGCGGCCCTGGTGCGGGACGACTTGCGCAGGGCGATGTCCAGCAGCTCGCGGTTGCGCTTCTGCTGTTCGGGGGTGAGCGGGCGGGCCTTCGCGCTGTGGCGGTGCCAGAGCGGCGAGGCCGGCGGCTCGGGGTAGGCGAGGGCGTGGTCGACGTCGCGGTCGGTGCTTCTCATGGAGGTCCCCCAGGTGGAGGTCAGGCGTGGTCGCCTTGGCCCTTGGACTTGGATTTCGGCGCGAGGTCGGAGGCGAACCGCCCGCGGCGGGCCTCCACGGGGTTGGCGGTGATCCAGCCCTCCGCGCATGCCTTGTGCACGGGCTCGCCGGAGTGGGAGCGCATGGGCGTGGGCTGGCCGCACAGCGTGCAGGGAAGGTCCTGCCAGCGGTCGAAGTGCTGGGCGTCGCGCCAGACGAGAAGCTCGCCGGGAGCCGGGATCAGGCCCGGCTCGAACGGCGGCTTCTCCTTCGTGCGTCCCTGGCGGGTCACGGCCGGAAGGCGGGCAACTGCTGGAACACGCGGTCCAGCAGGCCCTCGGCCGGCTTCCACGGCCCGAGCTGCCCAGCGGCGGGGACCGGCAGCGGCAGCTCCTGCACGTCCTCAAGGACCAGGTGCCAGGCGCCGGCCTGTGCCCACGGTGTGCAGGGCTCGGTGCCTTCGGGGTCCTGGTGGCAGTCGATCAGGCGCGCGATGCCGATCACGGCTCCGGTGGTCAACTCGCGGCCGCGGATGGTGCGGGCGATCAGCGGGACGCGCAGGGCGGGCCGGTCGATCCGCTGGCCCGCGTGCAGGAGCATCCAGCCGCGCCAGCTCCAGGGGCGGGGGCGGTTTTCGATGCCCTTGGCGCCGGTCAGGATGCAGGTGGCGTGCGGCTGCTGGACGCTGATGCCGCGGATCCAGTCGCTCTGCGGGAGGGGCGCGGTGCTCATGCTGCCCGCCCCCAAATGGCCGTTCCCGGGCGCCCGGCGCGGCGGCCGTTGATGGACGGCACCGTGGTGTGCGCGGGCGAGGCGACGGCGGCGCGGCCCGAGTGCTTGCCGTCGTAGAGGGCCGCGTCGGCGGCCCGCTGCAGCACGCTCAGGTCGCGGGTGCCGAGGACGTCGGTGGTCGCGGCGCCGACCGAGGCGGCGACGTCGACGGTGCGGCCGTCCTCGAGGACGACCGGGGTGTGCAGCATGCGGACCAGCTGCGCGAGGCGCTGCTCCGTGCGTGCGGCGGGCAGCGGCAGGACGACGGCGAACTCATCGCCTCCGAGGCGGCCGACGGATGCGCGGGGGCCCGCCCACGCGGTGAGCCGGGCGGCGGTCGCAGCGAGGACGGCGTCGCCGGCCTGGTGGCCCATCGTGTCGTTCACGTCCTTGAAGTGGTCCTGGTCGGAAGCGCGCGGGTTCCCGGAATCCTGAACGTTGGTAAGCCGGAACCTGCATGCCAGCTGATGGCTGCGGCGGTCCCACGCGCGTGTTCCGGCCTAGCTGACGGGACATGGTGAGCGAAGCCCGGTTCTGCCAGGAGGATTGGGAAGACCACGGCTGATCTGAACGACGCATCCTGCTTGGGACTTCGACGACGGCGACGAACTCACCCGGCGACCGCCCTGACAGGCTGCTCTGGACGATCACCGAACTGGGCGCTGGTCCGCCTGTCCTGTGCGGAGATCAGCAAGTGGTGCCTTGTCCGGATAGTTGAGGGAGTTGGCGGGTGTCCGCATTGGACTTCTACGCTCACGTCGCCGTTTGCGGTGAGGTCCTGGGAGTTGGCCTCGGTGCCGACCCCGAAGCCTGGGAAGCCGCCCTGGGGGCGGCATGCCTCGATGTTCCCGGTGGTGGCCTACTGCGGCGGGACTACGGGCTCGTGGAAGTCAACTTCTCGCCGGACCAGCCAGGGCGGCAAGGGCAGATGTCGTGCTTCGGCTTCGGCGTGAAGATCCAACGACTGCTGTACGACCAGTCCCCGAGCACCGTGCCGTCCCCGCTCTCGCGGGAATACGGGGAATTCGCACCCAGAGTCCCCTTCAAGGAACTGCAGACCGCCATCCTGGCCCTGGGCCACACGATCGAACTCGACAAGCACAACACGTCGAGTGACATGGACTGCTACCGCGTATCCGCGTCCGCCGCCCGCATCCACGTCGTCGCTGACCCTGACCCGTACGGGTCAGGCGACCCAGATCCAGACGGACATCAGAGGGGCGACGTCTGGTCCGTCGACGTGTGGTGACCAGCCGGGCGGCCTCCCGGCAGCACCCGTGACATCTCTTCGCTACGAGGAGCGCCGGGCAACGATCACCTGCGCGGCGGGCAACGATCTGAAGAGCGCGCGCCACCCAGCTGATCAGCCACACTCAAGCCCCCCGTGCCGCATCCAACCGGCTAGCCCGCAGGCCAATGTGGGTTCGGCATGCCGTCATCGCTCATGTGCGCCCGCTGCCAGATCCCTTTCCAGTTGAACGGCGTCTCCGGGACGAACCGGTGCCGCTGCCCGCACGGACATGGCGCCAGCACCCACGCGCACCCACGGCACAGCTCTACCCAGCCGTGCCCGGTCGAGTTCGACACCAGCGGTCTCTCGTCCCCGCAGGCGGGGCAGCCGGGGAGGTCGGCGCCGTCCAGAATCGCGTTCTGTCGCCGGACGTACTCAGGCAGCCGCAGCGACGGATGGTGAAACGGGTCTTCATACCAGGCGCGGTTCGGGCCCTCCCACCAGCTCCGCAGCCACCACGGTCGCGGGTTCACTACAGCCCGCCGTCCCGCCCGCTTTTCCGCCCGGCGTTGCGCGGCGTACTCCTCCGCTCGCGCGAGCCACAGCACCCGCGCCTCATGCAGTTCCTCCACCGCCCGCACCAGCGCGTCCGGGTCCGCCTCCAGCCGCCGGGGGATCGCGGCGCTGAGCGTGAGGTGGTGGTACGTCGCCCGGAAGCCGTACGGAGCAAAGAGGGTGATGCAGGTCCGCAGCGCGCTGTGCCGGCGGCGGAGGGGGAGACGGGCGTCGTGCACGTGCGCTCGGTGGGTCAGGAAGCTGGTCATTGTATGGGCGCCAGGTCCAGTACCCGTGCCAGGGCGGCAGTGACGGCGGCGGCGTGTGCTGGCAGGTGTTGTTCAGCCCAGATTCCGGCAAGACCGTGGAAGTCCTGCAAATCCTGCTGGGCACCCGCGACGAGCCTGCGTGCCTGGTCCACCGACAGATCGATCACCGGGCTGTCGTCCGTCCCGTAAGCGTCGAACGTCAGCCGGACAATGTCGCCAACGCGTTCGGCCACCGACGACGGATCGTGGCCGAAGTAGGAGCAGCCGGTGCCGTCGAGCACCTCCAGCCAGTCCCGCCAGGTCTCCAGACCGTTGCAGCAGCCCGGCTCGACGAAGACGGTGTCGGTGGCATTCTTGGTCACCCGGAACCCTCCGGCGGCGAACAGATCAGGCATGGTGAGCAGCCCGTGCAGGAATGTGCCGAGCGGGTCGGTCGGGCACGGCCCGTGCTCCTCCTCCGGCTCGAAGTCGTTGCAGGCGGCGATCTGCATAACCGCCGTGCCGACCTCCGCCGGAGTGAGCTCCCCGTTCAGCACGAGGTAGCCATATGACTCGTGCTCGCCAACCGGCCAGAGCGCGAAGTCGTCGGCGGCGGAGATCTCCAGAACGGGTTGCATCACAATCACATGGGGATGATGCCGGACCCACTGCTACACCGCCACGGGCTTTCAGCTGGCATCGGGCTCGGATCGGGCCTGCTACCTGGGCAGTTTCGCGGTGCGCTCCGGGCAGGCGGCGCCGACATAGCGCATGGCGGTCTGCGCGGTGATCCCGAAAAGCCGCATCAGCTTGAGGGGATCACCGGTGGCAAACGCCTCGTTGAGCATGCGGTCCTGCCGCAGGCCGACGAGCGTGACGTTCTTGGGGAGGGTTCTGCGAAGCAATGTTCTGCTGACCACCGGATGATCTGGGTCGAGGGCGGTCTTCTGGCTGACGAGAAGGTAGGGGTTCGCCGATGCCGGCCAGCGGTGGTGGCGATAGGCGAGCCACTCGCTGGCGAGTCGGTGGGTGAATTCCTCCAGGTAGAGGGTGTGCCGCAGCAAGCCGCGGCGGACTTCAAGAGTGCCGCGAGCAAGGTTGAGGTCGTTCGTCCGAATCGTGCGAAGCTCTTCACCAGGCAGCGCGTGAATGGCCACCAAGGCGATGACCAGGCGGCTGAGCGGAGACTTTGCCTGATCCATCAGTCCGGCCAGTAGATCGCTGCGCATGGACTTCGGGAGTCCCTTCAGGTGACCGACCGAAAGCTGGCGGGTCGGGTCCCGGAAAACCATCCGTTCCCGCTTGAGCGCCTTGAACAGGCTGCGCAGGCTCACCGCGACCTGCTGGCGCTCTTGTCCTGACAGGCCGGAGACTACCGCCTCAATATGGTCAGTCGTGATCTTTCGCAGAGTGGTCACGCCGGCGGCTGTCCACGTGGTGAGGACGGGTTCAATGTGGGCGAGGTAACGGCGAATGCTGCGGTAATCGCGGACCTCGCCCTCGCGGCGCCCCTGGCTGCGCAGAAGGGTCACCCATGCGTGGATCTCGCTGGCGAGCGGGTCCGGGAGGACACTGATCGCGACCTGGATCCACGCGAGATTCACGTCCTGGCGGCGGTCCGGATCATCAATGAGCAGACCATGAGAACGGAGGAACTGACAGACCGGCTTCGCCGCGAGAGTCGCAGAACAACTGGCCAAATCGTGGACATCGCGCTCCAGGATGGCGTTCTCAGCGCCCAGCCAGTGCACCAGGATGGTCAGCGTGCGGATGTTCTTGCGGTAGTCAGGCGTCCGACGATCGAGGATGAGCTGGTCGAACTCCTCGACCAGCCGCCGAGCTTCCTCCGACAGCGGCAACTCGCCAGGACCTCGGCGCCCCAGGCGGGCCAGCACAGGCGACCAGTCGCGTCGGAGATTGAAGAGCGTTTCCTGCCCGCGGGCGGCGTGAGGCGCCGCTGTCCCGTCGGCTCCACGGAGCGATTGGTCTCCGATCAATGGCTGAACCCCTGCCGTAGTACCGGCGGGCAGGTCGATCTGGAGTTGCGTGGCTCGCGCTGGGTGAGTCCCTGCCTCGTCGAGGAGGCGATAGGGGTAGCACCCGCGACAGTGACCGCGACGCGAGGGAAGGTCCTCGCGCCGGCAACGCAGGCACCGGCTTCGGGCGTACTTCTCGCGCCAGTGCTTGCAGGGGTTGCAGCGGAACCCTCGCCAGCCACCGGGGATCCACGCATGGCAGTCCCGGCACTGGCGCGGCGTGAGCGGCGGCTGGGATGCCGGAACGGTGATGTAGGGCGTGCTGGGCTGATCGGCCGGGTAGAACCGCAGAGGCTCCGACGCCTCGGCCAGCAGCCCAGCGCGCAGGAGGATCACACGGACCGCGTCCCCTCTGCTCGGCAGCTCCCGTAGGGACGCTTCGGGTACCAGGTCGGTGCCCTCGGCCTCACTGACTGCCAAGGCGAGACGCACCATCTCGGCGACCCTGTAGTACCACCCTCGGTTGAAACGATGCTCGCTCGCCAATGCGACGAGCGCCTCTCGGGCCCGATCCCAGCCGGATACCGGTCGGTCGGCGATCGCCCGGACTGTCGTCACAGTCAGCGTCCTGGGCAGGGTAAACAGCGGAAGCTGCCCCCGAGTCGCCGGCTTCAATACTTCGGCAGGAGGCTCGTCGAGGTTTGTGCGTGCTTGGTTGAGCTTCCGCTTCCAATCCGCCATCACATCGCGCCCGCCGCCCACACCCCGGCGCAGGGGCCGTGCCGAAATCGACCCGTCTCGGTAGCTCCCGATCGTCAATTGAAGGGCACGCGGTCGCGCCTCCTCGATGCCCAGGGCCCACTGTGCGTCGTCCTCGACCCGGATAGCCTGTAGGCAGGAACGGCACAGCCCGTCGGTGTTCAGGTAGCCGTCATGGAGGCAACGCGGGCACACGCCTCGTCCTCGATGCTTCTGCTGCCAGGCTTTGCACCCAGCGCACACCCAGCTGTGGTGCAACAGGACCCAGCCCAGACACGACTCGCAACTCCGGGCCACACCCCGGTCCGGTCCCATCGGCTGTCAGCTCGGCGGCAGTGAGCGAGGCCCGCTGCCGTGCCGGGTACGCGGCACCGGCCGCAGCGGGCCGGCTGGCAGCTGTGACTCAGCGCCAACGGCCTGCTGGCCAGACTCCGGCGCTGCCTGCGTGTCTGCGAGCGGCTCCGCCTGAAGCAGATCAGCAACCGTGCAGTTCAGCGCCGTACAGATCTTGTCGAGGTCATCGAGGCGTACTGTGACCGGGGCACCGCCCCACAACGCGGCGACCTTGCTCAGCGAGGGGTTAAACCCCACCTGCTGGAAGGCCGCCAGCACCTCGGTAGGCCGCCACAGGTCACGCTGGGCCGCCACCATCCGCAGATTCCACTTCACCGCAGGTTCCCCCTGTCCATCACCAGTCGTTGCGCCGCCTGCGAGCTCGCGGCCAAGTTCGCCACCTCCGGATCGGCGTGCGCGGTCGCCATGTACCGAAGTGTCGTGGTGGCCCAGTCGTGCCCTAGGACCTTCTGCACCTCCCACAACGTCATCCCGCGCTCGTAGTTATGGGTCGCGCAGGCGTGCCGCAGCAGGTGCGGGAACAGGTCGGCGACCGGGCCCGCGAGGTAGTTCGTAGCCGCAGCGTGTAGCGACCGCCGGAATGTAGAAGGGACGATCGCCGGGGCGATCGGTAGATTCAGAGCGGCTACCGCAGTCGGCTTGCGTTCCGACGGCCACAGAGGCGCCCGTGGGTGTTCGGTGTCGTCCCCGAACTCACCCCGGATCTCTTCGATGTACCACCACAACAGGGCGCGCCCCTCCTGGAACATGTACGCCTCGCGAGGCCGGGGCCCGGAAGCGCGGGCACCCTTACCTTGGACAACGAAGCGACCCCACTGGCCGTGCTCCCAGTGAATGTCACCCATGCACACCCCGCACAGCTCCGCGGCACGGACACCGGACAGGTAGGCGACCTTGGTCATCACATAGTCGCGGCAGGCGACGAAGTACTTCCGTGCGTTCGGCAGGTCCTCGCGCCAGCGCGAGAAGAAGTCGCGCATCGCCGTCTGTGATGGCGGGATCCGAAGCCCGAAGTCCCCACGGTGCCGGGGCCGGTTGAACAGGTCGATCGGTGACTCAACTGCAGCACCAAAGCGCCGCATGATCTCGCCGGCATACCGCTGTTCAAGGAAGGCAAAGTACGCGTCGATCTTGTTGATCTTCGCGCGCAAAGTCGAAGACGCTCGTTTCCCAGGTCCCGCGAAGTACCGGTCGACCTCCCTCGGCGACAGCTGCCAGGGAACCGTGCCGTAGTAGTTGCATACTTCGATGACTGGCTTGACCAGACCATCAAGGGTGGCCGGTGCCAGCCCTGCCGCGTCCCGGGCCCACTGGTACTCCGAGAGCGTGTCGAGGAAGAAACTCTCCTCATCATGCGCCGAAACCCGGGCCTGCCGACGGCGCTGTAGCGTCACGACATCCGCCAGCCCGGACTCCACCGCCACGGCTGCCGGGTCCACCGGAGTGGCGGAATCCCCCGCAGGGCTGAGGAGTCTCAGCAAACGACTTTCGGAATCTGACACGATCACGGAAATTACAGGCATCACTCGTGGAATCTGCGAGTTACTGCGGAGATCCCACACCTTCGAGTGAAGGCCCGCCACAGAGCGATCTAGCTGCTGCGATGCGGATCCACCGTGTCACACAGCCTTGAAGGAACCCGCACGTACTCCACTAATGATGATCACGGCCGTGTCGTCGCCGTGGCGGGCCAGGAGCCGGCGGGCGCGGGTGGTGTAGGTGTCGCGGCGCAGCAGTCCGGTCAGCGGGTCGCGGCGGGTGGCGGCGAGCCGCTTATGCAGCGTGACCGCGTGGACTGCCCAGCCGGTCAGTGGCACGGCGGCGGTCGTCAGTAAGAGGGTGCGCTGGCCGATCCGGCCCTGAACGCGCAGAAGGGACGACATACTGGGGTTCTCCGTCTCGTCTCGTACGGGATGGATGGGCCCCGGGGCAGGCGGTTTGGTTGTCCGCCGTTCGCCTGTCCCGGGGCGGATCTACAGCGCGAAGTCGCTGCGGCAGCTCCAGCTGACGGGGTTGTGCCAGAGGCCGGCCTTCGCGGCGGGCCACTCCATCTGCCAGCCGGGCCGAAGCCCGCGCGCTGTCCAGCTGTCCGGCTGTTTGCCGGGGATCTCGAGTCCGGCCGTGTGTGCGGCGAGGGCGGCGTCGTACACCTCGTGGGCGCGGCGCAGGGCCGCGGCGGGGGAGTCGGCGACGCCGGTGAAGACGTGCACGCCGTGCCGGTCGGGGTGGTTGGTGTCGTGTATCGGGACGTCGACCTCGTAGATCCGCAGGTGCATGACGTCCAGCTCCTCTCTGTGCTGGGTGGTGAGGGACCACCGCGACCGCCCCGGCCTCCGTCGAGCAGGGAGGGCCGGGGCGGCACGGAACGTCCGTCACGCCGGTGAGGGCGGGTCAGAACTCCAGGTGGATCGTGATCGGGCGCCGGGGATCACCGGTGCTGGTGTGGACGGTGCGGCGGTGCGCGGCGAGGCCGGCGGCACCGCCCTGGATCGGCAGGTGGCACTCGGGGCAGCCGTGCCACCACTCATCTCCGGCCGGGAGTTCGGCCGGGGTGAGCGGGTGCAGGTGCGGGCCGTCGGCGGCGCGGCTCACGCGACAGCGTCGGCGTACTGCGCTTCCAGGTCCGCGCGGCCCTCGGGGTCGTCGTCCTGGTCGTCGTCGACGCCGTCGCTGTGGACGGTGCAGACGATGTCCGGGTCGTTGTCCATGGCGCCGGTCAGCGCCTGATGCAAATCGGTGATCGAGTAGACCGGCGCCCACGCCTGCCCGGCGCACTCCGCATCGAAGGGGCAGGGCAGCAGGACGTCGAAGCCGAAGTCTCCTTCGCCGTCGACGTCGTCGCGGTACGCCAGGGTGAGGTACTGCTGCCCGAGGCGGATCTCCGCGACGCGGTCCCGGCCGGTCACCAGGTCCGAGCCGGGCCGCCACCGCCACAGCGGCAGGATCTCCGGGCCGAAGAAGCGGCGGACCAGCAGCAGGTCGCCCAAGCCGGTGCTGCCGTCGCGCCCGAGTTCGGCCTCCCGGGTCTGCGAGAGCCGCTTCAGGAACGGCTCCAGGCGATACAGGGCGTCGGCGAACACGACGGTGTTGAAGCCTTCGGCGGCCAGCCGCTGATGCGAGTGGACCATGGCCTGGTGCTGGGCGCGGACGGTGTCTTCGGGCACGCGCCGGTTGTCCGGCCGCGGGCCCTGCCGCTCCAGGCAGACCGGCAGCGGCGTGGCGACGACGACCGCGACGGTTGGCATGCCGTGCCGCTTGGCGGCCATCACCAGCTCCACCCGCACGGACTGCTCGCAATTAGTCGCGTCGATCACCGTGTTGAGCTTCCGGGCCATCCGGTGCTCCAGGATCAGCTTGAGGACGTCGGCGGCATCAGCAGTGGCGTCCTGCCGACCGGGGTCATCACTGACCACGCCACGCAGATCATCGAGGGAGAGGACCTGGGAGGCCAGCCAGGTGCGGGCCAGCGTCGACTTGCCCGCGCCGGAGGCGCCGATCAGCACGATCAGCCCGTTCTCGGGCAGGTCCGGGTACAGCACCGAGGTCATTTGGGATCTCCTTGCGGGTCGAGGGAGCGGGCAGCCCAGGTCAGGCGCTGCCCGGCGTTGTCGGTGATCAGCGCGGCGGCCTCGTGCAGCGGGCAGGAGGCGTCGCCGTCGCGGTCCGGCTCGATCTGCTCCGCCCGGCGCGCTGCGGTGCTGACCACCTGCGCGAGCATCGGGAAGAGACCGCCGGGGACGTCGATGTCCTCCTGGAGCTCGCGCAGGATCGCGGCGAGCTCGGGGGCGTCGACGTCGTCGGCGTTCAGGTCGTCCTGAACCTGCTGGAGGGCGAGCTGTGCGATGCCGAGCGAGGCGCGCACCCGGTCCAGGCGGGTGCGGGAACGGCCGGTCATCGGGTGGTCGCCTTGGTGGTGGCGACTACGGCCGCGACCGTTTCCCAGCCGTGGTGCCAGGCGGAGTCGAGGTGGAAGGCGCCGTTCATGCCGAAGTCGGCGAGCTTGTAGAAGCCGCCCTTGCCGGTCTTGGTGGCGATCTTCTCCAGCAGGCCCTTGCCCGGGACGCGTCGGTCCGCGGCGTAGTGGGTGCCGAAGGAGATGGCGAGCGCGGCCGCGGCGGCGGCCGGGTGGACCCGGATGCCGAGCGCGCGGGCCCCGGCCCCGGCGACGATCGCCTGCGTCGCCGTGTAGGTCAGGCAGTGCTGGAGGCATGCCTTGCGGCCGTCGGCCGTGCCGTGGGTCGTCTTCTCCTCGGTGACCGGGTCCTGGTAGGTGACCGTGTGGTCGTCGGAGGCGCCCTTCACGCGGGCACAGAAATCCGACTGGATCCAGAAGTCTCCGATCGCGCTCCCGGCGCGGGTCAGTCCGAGCAGGGCGGCGAAGACGGCGGGACGATGCTGCATGCTGGATCTCTCCTGATCTCGAAGGGGTGAGGGAGCGGGCGGCCGGCCCTTTGCCGATGCGCGGCCGCCCTGTTGTGCGGGCCCCGTCCCGGCCTGGACGGTCGGGACGGGGCTGGCTCACGCGGCCAGCCGGTGAACGGCCGGGGCCGGGAGGGTCATCAGGCTGCTGGGGTCGACGGGCGTGCCGTCGAAGCACTCCAGGCAGCAGCCGAGCTTCTTCGAGAGGCAGATGTAGAACCGCCTCCCGCACTGGCCACAGGTCTGCCTCGCTGCCATCGCCCGGTCGAGCGCCCACTCCTGAGCGAGCGTCGGCGTCCGCTTGGGCTTGGCCAGGTCGACGCGGAGCAGGTAGCCGCGGGTGGGATGACGGCAGGACCACTGCGGGCGGGTCGCGCACAGCCTGCAACGCAGGATCGCGACCGGGCCCTCGTTCTCGCCGGGGCTCAGCCCCATCTCCCGTAATTGCCGCCGGGTGACCAAGCCTTCGGGCACCGTGCTGCGGTCGTACTCGGGCAGCGTCGCGTCACTGCGCGGCATCCGTTTCACCTCGGGGCGGCGGCGCTTCTTCTTCGGGCGCGGCATCACCTGCTCCAGGCGCCGGGCAGCCGGTCGGGGCGGTGCGGGTAGCGGGGGCCGGGACGCTGCGGGCGGGGCCGGCCGATCCGGCGGCGCGGACGGGGAATGAGCACGAGCGGTTCCTCCAGTGGTCGGTGGACAGCGCTGCGCCCCGCCGACGTCGTGCTGGTGTCGGCGGGGCGCCACGTGCGGCCGGGCGGCCTGTCCGGTCCTCGCCGACCCCGAAGCGGGGCGGGCGAGGGCCAGGCAGGGCGTCAGGTCAGCGGGTGGTGCGGGCGCTGAATAGGCGGGCGGCCCACGACCGCAGCCGGTCGAAGCGGGTCGGGTGGGTGTGCCTCCAGGCGGTGGGCCACACGCCGTGCTCGGTGGGGAAGGAGCGGGACGCGCCGCAGGTGCATGTCCAGGCGTACGGCTCGTCGCGGGTGTCGTCGCGGGTCGCGGTGACCTTGGCGGGGAGGCCGTCGTGGCTCCCGTGGAAGGTGCCGACCCAGAACTCGGTCTCCTCCAGATGCGGCTTCATCGGATTCCCTTCGGTGCTCGGTGGTGGTGCGGGACGGGGTGGGCGCGAAGTCAGCGCTGGAGCGGGTGGACGTTGTCGGGTTCGTCGTCCAGGTCGTCGTGGTCGGGCGTGGGTTGCGGCGGGAAGTGGAACGCGGGATAGACGTTGACCTGCGGCGCAGCGGGGGCCGGGTTGTTGATGACCGGGCGCAGGCTCAGGCCGCGCAGGGCGACGATGCTGGCCAGCGCCCACAGGAGGGCGGCGATACCGGCGGCGACGGTGCGGCCGCCGTCGGGCGTGGCGGACCACACCATGGCGACGCCGGACAGGCCCCACCCGGTCCAGAGGATGCGCGCCCCGGTGCTGCCGGCGAATCCCCCGACGAGGCCGATCAGCCCGGCGAGCTGCCAGAAGGCGTAGACGGCGGTCCCGGGGACGTGGAGGCCCCTGCTGTGCTGCCCGATGTAGGAGCGGATCGGGCCCTCGATCACGCCCCACAGGCCGCTGGTGGTGTCGACGCCGGGCGGCTCGGTCACGGTGCGGGTGGCGGACAGGCGGTGCAGCACGGCGCTGACGATGTCGCCGGCGGCGTCCAGCAGGACGATGACCGCGCAGACGCCGGCGAGGCTGAGCACGGCCTTGATCCAGGTGGCCATCTCGTGCCAGCCGGCCTTCCGGGCCTGGAACAGTTCCTCCCACCGCTCGTACAGGAAGCCGCCCTCCTTCCAGGAGGCGTCCCATGCCGCGCGCAGCCGTGCGAGGCGCGTCATGCCGGGCGCGTGCTGAAGGTCGGGCACCGGCGGCGGGACCGTTTGGTCGAGCAGGTCGAAGAAGCTCGGGCTGTTCGGGTTGCGCTGGCTGTTGATGGGCTTGTCGTCGGGGTGCATGGCGGGGTGTCTCCCTCGCTCGGGTTGGTGTGATGGGTGGGGGTGGGCAGGGCCTGGCCCGCACCCGACCGCGAGGGGTTCGGGTGGGAGGCAGGTGGCCCGGAGGGCGGTTGGGTTACAGGCCGCGGGCGTCGGCGAGGCCGGCGGCCTCACCGACCATGCGGATCGGGACACGGCCTGTGCCGTGCGCGTCGTTGAAAGACGGCACGGAATCGACGTCGTCACCGAACTTGCGGCGGATCGCATCCAGGAGCACGGCGACCACGCTGGCTTCCAGGCCGCTGTCGCCGCGGGCCTCGATCCGGATGGCTCCGAGCATGCAGCGGGCGCCGTCCTCGTCGACCAGCGTGTCCTTGCACCAGCCGCCGGTGAGCAGCCGATGGTGGGCGCGCTGCAGAAGAGCCGCGACCGGCGTCGGGTACAGGTCCGGCAGCGGGGCAGGCCCGGTGTCGACGGGGCCGGTGACGACGCCGGCCAGGTCCATGGGCTCGAGGTCGATGTGCGCGGTGTTGACCTCGTAGGCGACGGCCGCTTCGTCCAGGCGCGCGGTCATCGCCGCGTCCACGAGGGTGAGGCGTTCCTCGAGGGTCAGTTCCGCCGGCGGGGCGGGCGCTGCGGTGGTCGGGGCGGTCTGGTCTATGGCGGGGTGGGTCTGGGGCATCGGGGGCTCCCTGGGGCGTCGAAGGCGCGGGGCGGGGATGGCGGCTTTCGACGCCGGCGGCCGGGGCGGTGTCAGATGCTGGAGATCCAGCCGGTGACGGTGCTGATCGCCGCGTTGATGGCGGGGGCGGCACCGGTGGAGGCGAGGAAGAAGCCGAATCCGGCGCAGGCCAGGGCCGGTCCGAGGCGTACGTAGCCGCCCCGGATGAGGACGAAGACGACGATGCCGAGCAGGACGACGGCGGAGATCGATGCGGCCACGAGCGGTGTATCCCTTTCAGGTGTGAGCAGGACCCGGCCTGTTGCGGCCGGGCCCTGCGGGGGTGGTGGGTGCGGGGGTGGGTCAGACGCCGGAGAGGTTCTTGATGGCCTCCAGCGCCTGGCGGGGCGAGGTGACCGCGTCGCGGCGCGCGGCGGACTTCCCGCCGCCACGGCGCTTGCCGCCGCCCTTCTTGGGATCGCCGTCGTCGCCGTCCTCGTCGTCGCTCGGCTCGGGGCCGAACTCGCCGGGCCGGGGCGGCTCGGTCCAGTCGAACCACAGGTCGCGTGCTTCCAGCTCGCGGATCTCGTAGTCGGTCAGGGCGGCGACGGTGTCGGGGAAGTAGCCGTCGATGCCCGCCTTGAAGTCCATGAACAGCGTGCGCAGGACTTCAGGCTGCTTACCTTCGACGATCCAGCCGGCGCCACCGGTGTTGGAGTCGGCGGGCGGCTCCGGCTCGCCACGCATGATCCGCTCGATCCGGCCCTTCTCTTCCGGGGAGAAGGAACGGGGGAGCGGGTCGGGGACGTGCTCGGGCGCGATACCGAGGGCCTTGAACATGTCGCCGACCTTCTTCGGCGCCACCTTCAGCACGACGGGGATGCAGTTGTCGCGCAGGTTCTCGCACAGAAGCTGCGTGAAACCGTCCTGGACGTAGATGGACTGGCCGGCCACCTTCAGGCCGACTCCGTACTTGCGGCCCTTGACCGACACCAGCTCCGCGAGGTCCATGATCTCCGCGCCGTAGTCGCCGTGGCGGGCGGCGGAGAGGAACTCATCCAGGTACGCGGACAGCATCCGATACGGGCAGCCCGGCCGGGTCGGGTCCCACTCGTGGACCTGGCCGTCCTCCCACGGCATCTCACCGCGGATCTCCATGAGCGCGACCATGGCCCGCAGGAGCCGGAGCATGTACAGCGCGCCGACACCGTAGCGGGCGGTGTGCTTACCCAGGGCGGCCGTCTTCTCGTCCGGCGCCTCCGTGGCCAGCATGACCACGGCCCCCCACAACGCATCGGCCGCGACGTGCAGGCCCATCAGCTGCGTCTTGCCGCCCCCGGAGGGCGCGACGAAGATCCCGTGCGCGGCACCCCGGTCGGTGTAGACGCGGTTGCGGGCGGGCTGACCGTTGCCGAGGTAGCCGGTCACCCACCGTCCGTCCTTGTCCGGGGTCAGCAGCTCGCGGGTGGCGGGGAAGACCTGCGCCAGCGGGCTGGAGTCCCACAGGGAGACCAGGACCTGGCTGCCGTCGACGGTGACGAACAGGCGGCCCTCGTCGTACTTGGTCTTCAGCGCGGCCGCCAGCGCGTGCAGGTTGACGCGCGCCTCGCCCACCTCGTCGGGGACCTGAGCGATGTAGTGGGTGACCTTGCGCTTGTTGTCGCGGACCTCCTTGACGAACTGAGAGCCGGGGATGGGGCCGCTTGCGGCTCCGATCCGGTCGGCCCACCACTCGTGGGCGGTGGGGGCCTTACGGCGCCGCTCGCTCGCGTCGGGGGTGACGTGGACTTCCTTCCAGCCGGGCCCGCCGCCGCGGCCGTGCTGCCGGGCCACGTCCTCGATCCGCACATCGGTGACATCGACCTCGAACGCGGCGGCGATGGCCTCCTCGGTGAGGCCGGAGATCGGCCGTCCGGCCTCGGAGGCGCGCAGCAGCAGCGACAGGTCGTTGGGCATGCCGGGGTGCGGGGTGGCCTTGACGACGATGGTGCGGCCGGGCATTCCGCGGTTCTCCCACAGCCAGCGGACCTGGCGGGTGAAGTGGTCGGCGCCGTCGTCCGGCTGCGCCGGCGACGTCTCCGGCTCGAGGACGGCGACGAGCTGCGGGGTGGGGCCGGGGGCGGCGAGGGCGGGCCGGTGGTGGCGGCGGGTGTGCCGGGAGAACGGCATCACGAGCAGGCCGGCCGCGGCCCATCCGGCGGCGAGCAGCCCGTCCAGCCAGTACGGGCCCCAGCCGGGCGTGTGCCTGGCGGCGACGTCAACAGCAGCGGCGAGCACGAGCGGGGACCAGCGAAGGATCTTGCGTCCCGTGCCGGGCTCATCGCTCTTAGCGGCCAGGACCCAGCCGCCGACGCCGGCCGCGCCCGCCAGCTGCACAACCGTGTTGACGGGGCTGTCCGGGTAGAGGTTCGGGGCCGCGGCGAGGACCGGGGCGGCCAGGGTGTACAGGGTGCGCTCCACGGCGACGCTGCGCGGCACGGACACGGGGAGTTCTCCTTCGGAAGATGACGATGGGCGGCCCGCGATCGGTGGCGGGCCGCCCATCAAGGAACTGGTGTGGGTGGGTTCAGCGGGCGAAGAAGCCTGGCTTGGGGGTGCGCTCCTTGCGGCCGGAGCGGACGGCGTCCAGGGCCTCGTACAGTCGCGCGTGTGTACGCCGGGCGTCGTGGGCGAGGCCGGAGACGTCCTGCGCCGTCTGGTGGAGCTTTGTGACCTCCACGGCGGCGCCGCCGAGGGCGGTGGCCACCTGCAGAGTCATCTCGATGAACGTGCGGTCCAGTTCGGCGTTGGCGATGTCGACGGCCAGGTCTCCCGCGCGCCGGGCGTTCATGCGCATGCCGCGCAGCAGCTGCTCGAGTTCGCTGCTGGCCATGTCCAAGGCCTGGCCCAGCGTCTTGAGCTTGTGCTGGACGGCCTTGTAGCGGTTGTCGCCGTCGGTCGTAGCGGCAGCCCCGCCGCCGGCGGTGGTGGGCGCGAGGTCGCTCACGGCGAACCTCCTTCCTAGTCGTGGTGAGCGGCGGCAGAGGCGTGGGCCAGACCCGCGTCGTCCATCGCCTGGACGTCTTCGCCGTAGGTCCGGCCGACCGCGACCGCGGCGAGCCGGGCGGCTTCGTAGGCGATCTCGCACTCGGTGGCGCACCGTTCGGCGATCTGCTTCATGAGCATCGCGGCGTCGGCCAGGTTGGTGATCTGGTCGACGACCTCGGTGGCGATGTTGTGGTCACCGACCAAGTCGGCCGCCATGTCCCGCAGGGCATCGGCGACCTTGCCGAGCGCGACGGACAGGTCCTGGGCGCGCGTCCTGTCGTACTCGGCGGACAGCGCGATGTTCGTGATGTCCATCAGGTACTGGTCGAAGGTGATGTCGGTGCGGTGCTTGGCCGCCATGCCGGTCTGGCCCGACGTGGGCTTGCTGACCTCCGATGCCACGGGGTCCTCCTGTGCGGTGGGTCGGGTGGTGCCGGGACGCTGGGTGTGGGGCTCCGGGGCAGGCGGCAGACCGGCCCGGTGATGGATGTAGGCGCCGAAGGGGTCGGAGGCGTCGTCGACGACGACCGCGTCCACGACGTCCTGCTCGGCCGCTTTCGAATGGCGTGACGGCTCGTCCGGCCGGTCGGGGCGGTACAGCCTGTAACCGAGGTCCTCGGGCCGCGCGCTGCGAGGCGGTTCCTTCGGGCCGGGGTCGGAGCCCGGGGCTGTGCCGGGCTTGCCGAAACGGTCCTTGAGCCGTTCTTTGAACGACCTCTTGGTGTGGTCACCGTTCGCTTCGTCGCCCGTCGCGTCGCTCTTACCGGGGGCGTCGGACGGCTTCTCAGCGCCCTTCTTGCCGTCCGTCCCGGTGCCGTCCTTCGCGTCCGTGTCACTGGAGCCGTCAGAGGGCTTCTCGCCGCTCTTCTTGCCGTTGTCCGGCTCCTTGGTCGCGGTGCCGTCCTTCGGGCCGTCATCCCCCGTTTCAGGGCCGTCCTTGGGCGTCTTTTTGGTGGTGGCCTCGGAGTCCTTGTCGCTGGTGGTGGCCTTGGCCTTGTCGTCCTTCGCGGCCTTGTCCTTCTCGGCTGCGCGGCGTTTGTCCCAGCGGCGCTGCGCTTCCTCGGCCACGGCCGCACCGAGGGTGGTGCGGTCGTCTTCGGCCGCCTTGGCGGCCGCCCGCTTCGCCTTCCTCGCGGCCTTCCGCTCGGCTTTCGCCGCGCGGTGCTGCTCCCGTTCCGCCTGCCGGTTGGCGCGGTCCTGGTCGCGGTCCTTGCTGCGGTCGGCGAGGTTGGCGGCCTGGTTGGCGCTGCGCCGCTGCTGCCGGGCGGCCTGGCGGGCGGCGGCGCGTTCCTGGCGGCCGCGGGCGCGTTCGGCCCGGGGGCTCGAGGCCGGCGTGTTGTGCGTCCTGCCGCCGTCGCCCTTCAAGCCGCCCTTGCCGGAGCTCGAGTTGCCCGAGCTGTTCTTGCCCGAGCTGCCCGAACTGCCCTTGCCTGGGCCGGACTTGCCCGCGCCGGAGCCTCCAGAGCTGTTCTGGCGGCCTTTCGGGCCCCCGGACGACTCATTGCCCTTCGAGGCGCCCCCACGGCCGCCAGCGGAGCGATCAGAGCCCTTCCCGCCCTTCCCCGTGCCCTTGGGGGAGTTGTTGCCCCCGGAACCGCGACCGGTGCCGCCGGACCCGTTCGTTCCCGAGCCCCGGCCGCCGCCGCTGCCGCCCCGGCCTGATCCGCCGGCGTTGCCGCCGCCTCCGCGTGAGCCGCCCCCGCCGCCGGCCTTCGAGCGGCCGCCTTTGTCGGCGCCCATGCCGGAGCTGGAGGACCGCGCCGCGTCGGCCTTGCCGCGCGTCGCCGCCTTGTCGGCCTTCGCCTTCATCTGCGCGGTATGGAGCTTGGCGTTCTGCTCCATCATCGCGGTTTCCTGGGCGGTGCGGGCTTCCAAAAGCGCGGCCTTGCGCGCTATTTCCGCCTCACGGAACGGCGCTTCGGAGGCATGCCGATCCCGCGCCATCTCGATCCGCAGTTCCAGCCAGTCACCGAGCCGATCGGCAAGAGAACGGGGCTGAACATATTCGCCTTCCTCATATTCTCCGTCGCCGGAATCCGGCGCACCGGGCATTCCCGTTTCCTGTAAAGCCACCTCCGGGGAAATAGGCTCGCGAATGGCCGGGAGTTCCATCGTGGTCTCAGCCGGGGACTCCAGAGGAGCGGCGGGGGGCTGGGGATAGATGCGATCGAGGTCGGGAATTTCCACCGGCCGGTCGGTGACATCACTTCCGACCGGGAAATTGATGAGCTGTCCGCCTCCGGCACTGCTGCCGCCGGGGTCGTCCACATCACGGGACACTGCTGCCGCTCCCTTGCTTGACAGTGGTAGGTCGCCTCGCGTATACGCGCGCGTGTCCGGGCGTGCGGGCGTCCGGGCGTGCGGGCGTTGGGACACCGGAAAGGGCCCGGCCGCGATGAAGGCCGGGCCCTTCGCCCGCGGTGTCGGGTGCTACTGCTGCTGGGTGTACTTGAGGTAGATGCCGTGCAGGTCGTGCGCCATCAGCCGCAGCGCCTGCACATCGCCCCGTTTATGCGCCTTCCTTCCGTGCGTATGCAGCAGCATCAGGAGGAAATAGAAGGCGCCGAGGTCTTCACCGTGTCTGCGAATGTATTCGTCCCGCTGCTTCATCAGATACTGGCGGGAGTTCTGGGATCGCAGCTCGCTTTTCGTCAGCGGCCGGTTCATGCGGACTCACGCCCCCGAAGGTCGTAAATCGACGCGGGACCACCATAGCCGATATCCGAGCCCTGTGCACCCTGCCGTCCCGTGTTTTCCGGAGCCGCCTGGATCTGCGGATTGTTCTTACGCTCCTTGAGCTGCGCCTTTTCCTTCCGCTGCTTTTTGATTTCCTCGATTTTTTCGTCGTGGGCGTGGCGCTTATGGGCGCTCTTTTCGAGTCCCGAGGTGACGCCCTTGAGGTGCTTGATGACGTCGTTCAGGGACTTTTCTACCGGGAAGGAACGCAGCCGGGCCTGGCCCCACTTGTCGCCCTCCACCCGGGTCTTGCGGCAATGCACGCGGGTCTCGCGCTGGAGGACGTCCAGCTTGGCAGCCATGTCCAGCACGACCCGGTGGAAGTCCGCGAGGTAGTGCGCGTAGGCGGCGGGGTTCTTCGCGATCTCGCGCAGCGCCTCGTCCGGGTCGTCGAAGAGAGGCTTGTCTTCGGTGCTCACGGGGGTCCTCCGTTGGTCGGATCTGATGTACTCGGGGTGCTGTGGACTGCTTCCGGCAGTCGCAGCGAGGGCCAGCCCGATTCGAGCGGGCTGGCCCTCACTGGTGTGTGCCGGACGGCGGGGTCAGGTCAGGTATTTGTCCGCGTCCTTGGGCCGCAGCAGGCCGGCCTCCTTCAGCAGCCGGATCGCGCGGAGCTGGTTGACGCCCAGCTGAGTGCGGACGCGGCTGATGTTGACGAAGCCGTCCGTCTCGCGCGGCAGTTCCTGTACGAGCGGCAGCAGTTCGGCGTCCGTACGAGCGGGCGTGGCCGTACCGGTACGTCCGGCGGTGGCCGTTCCGCTTGTACGAGGGCGGGCGTCGGTCGTACTGGTACGCCCGGACGGAATGCCGTCGGCCGGGGTCGTACGGGCGGTGACCGTCCCTGTACGCGCCCCGCCCTCGTACGCGGCCGGGCTGGTACGGCCGGAGTGCTCCGTACTAGTACGCGCGGCCCCGTTCGGGGCGGCTTGTACGCCGCTTGTACGGTCGCTGTACGCGCTAGTCAGGCCCGCATTGACTCCCGCCGGGGCGGGATGGTGTGGGGTGGGGTGTACAGGCTCCGTACGAGCGGTGCCGTGGGCCGTACCAGCGGGAGCTGTTCCGGCTGCCGTGCTGTACGAGTGGGTACCGGACGGGCTTGTACGGGCGTGCTGCGTACCAGCGGGGGCGTCCGTACGCGCGGCCGTACCGGTACGTCCGTCCGTTCCGGTTGCCGTGTCCGTACCACCGTGTCCGTCCGTACCGGCGTCGTGCATGAGGGAGTGGACGCGCCAGATGACGGCCACGAAGATCAGCACGACGAACGTCGTCAGCCACCACGGTGCCGACGCGCCTTCGGGGACGAGGTGGGCCTGCTCCGAGAGGTGGAAGACGACGTTGGCCGACGCCATCAGCGCCAGCGCCGCCCCGATGTCCTTCTTGGTGCGGAACGCGGTGACGCAGTAGACGTCGATGCTGACGGGCAGCAGCGGGGCGACGTAGGGGTGGATGCCGACCATGCGGGCCAGCTCGTACTCGCCGGATGCCGCGAGCCCTACGCCGGCGGCGAGCGCGATCCACGGCGCCGTCTTCCACGCCTTGCGGCTGAGCTTGTGGTGCAGGCCGCGCCAGCGGGAGTTCGCGCGCTTGGCCTCGCGGGCCTCGTTCAGCAGCCGGCGGGCGCGGGCCTCGTCGGCCTGCGCCCGCTCCGTGATGCCCTTGGCCTTGCGCTCCGCCTCAGCGGTGATACGCCCGGCCTCCTTCTCGGCGGCCTGACGCAGCTGCGCGGCGACGGTCTTGGCTTCCTCCCGCAGCCGCTCGCGCTGCTTGTCGCACGCGGTCTTGAGCGTGCTGAGTTCGTCGGCGAGGGCCTTGCGCTTGGCGGCGGCCTGCGCGTCGAACTGGTCGGTGAGCGTGCGCAGCTGCTCACGCAGCTCGGCGCGGGCCTGCTCCGCCTCGGCGTGCGCGGCGGCGACATGGCCGTCGGCCTCGCGGCGCCGGTCGTCGGCGGCTTTGACCGCGTCCGCGTACAGCGCTTCCGCCTCAGCGCGGCGGGCGTCGTACTGGCCGGCGGCCGTCTTGGCGAGCTTGGCGAACCGCTCGCGGGCCTGCTCCACCTCGCGCTGCGCCGCGGCCACCAGTTCGTCGGCCTGCTCCTGCGCGCGGGCGAGGATCGCGCCGGCCTCAGTACGACGCTGCTCGACCAGAGCGGAGATCTCGGTGAGGTCGGCTTCGGCCAGGCGCCGCAGCTCGGCAACCGCCGTCGCGGTCGCCACGCGATCACTCGCGACCAGCTCGGTCAGGTCGGCGACCTGCGCGCGGGCTTCCTTCACCAGGGCCTCGGCCCGGTCGCGGGCCTCCGCCAAGAGCCGGTCCGCCTCACCGCGTGCCGTCTCCATCTCCGTCTTGGCTGCCCTGCGCTGGGCGGTGGCCTCCTGGTCCGCGTCGGCGGTGATGCCCGCCGCTCGGGTCTGTGCCTCGGTCAGCAGCGCCGTGACCTGCTCGTGAGTGGCGGCGACGGTACGCGCCGCCGCCATCTCGGCTTCCGCCTGGAGGGCGGCGGCCTGCTCGCGCGCGGTGTCGATGATGTCGGCGGCCCGGTCCCGGGCGTCCGTGACTCCGGCCGGCGCCTCCAGGTTCAGGCTCGCGTCCGTTGTGTCGGCCGGGGCCGGGAGGGCGTCGGTGGTGGAGGCGGTGGGCTGCGCAGCCGGACGGGACGGGGCCGGCTTCTTCCGGGCGGTCGGCCTCTTGTTGCGGGTTCGGGTGGCGGCCACGCCGCCTCCTTCCAGATCGGGTGCCGCCCCGGGTGGGCGGCGCTGTCTCACAGAGGTGGAGCTGACGGGACGGCCTCCACGGTGTGGTCGGCCGTCCCAATGCGTGCTGGAGGCGGGTTAGGCCGCCTGCTCCTCGAAGCCGACGGTGCCGGGGCCGTAGGTGCGGGCGAACCGGGCGCCGGCGGTCAGCAGCGCGGTGACGTCCGCGTGGGTGCGGTGCTGGCGCTCCGACCAGGGCGTGGCGCGGGCGGATTCGGACCCGGTGTGCGCCTGGATCACCCGGTCCAGGACGCAGCCCGCTACGAACGCGGTGTCCATGTCGCCGTGTCCGCCGTCCTCGCCGACGTGACGCAGGGCGGTGGCCAGGGTCCGCTGTGGACCGGTGCCGCTCTCGCTCTCGTCGTGGACGAAGCGCAACAGCGCGCGGAGCATGTCCTTGACCGTCATGGAGTCGTCGGCGGCGACGTCCACGCCGCCGGTCGACCAGTCCCGGCTGTAGTCGTAGACACGGATCCAGCCGTCCTTGTCGAGCAGGGTGATGGTGGCCTCCAGGTGGCGGGCCACGGCCTCGCCGGAGGACTCCTCACCGGACGGGCCGATCCACAGCGGCAGGTAGGAGTCGGCGGCGAGTTCGGCCGCCTTGCTCAGCGTCACGTCGGAGAACACCGCAGCAGCGGGGGCGGTCGTCGTCTCGGGCATGTGAGCCTCATCTCGGGGTTCGTTGGGTCCGGTCTGTCCGGCTCCCCGTCACCGCCCGACCCGGCCCGCCGGAAGACTCGGCGGGTCGGGTCGGGCGGATCAGGCAACCGCCAGCCGGGCTCACTGCGAGGCGCTGACCCATTCCTCGCTGCCCAGGAAGGTGCGGCGGCCGTCGTCCATGCGGACGGTGAGGTCGCCGTCGACGTGGACCTCTTCGACGGTGCCCTGGTCCCCGGTGTGGTGCCGGGTGCCGAGCGCCTCGACGTCGGTGGTGAGCGTGATACGCGTTCCTCGCATGACCAGTCCTTTCGGTCGTGGTCCGGACTGTCCGGCTCCCCGTCACCGCCCGACCCGACCCGCCGGAAAGGCCGGCGGGCTGGTGCGGGCGGATCAGGCAGCCGTCAGGCCGCGGCCGCGAGAGGACGGTGCGGGGCGATGACCCGGCCGTCGGGGAGCAGCTCGCCGGTGTCCTCGAAGAGCAGGACTCCGTTGCACAGCAGGCTCCAGCCCTGCTCCGGGTGGGTGGCCACCGTGTGCGCGGCCTCCCGGTCCGGGCTCTCGGCGGTCGGGCAGGCCGGCGTGTGCGTGCACAGGGCTTCCGGTAGCCGGGCGGTGCCGGAGGCGGTCGTGGCGGTGTCGAGCTGGCTGCTGTGGCGCATGTGCTCTCCTGGTGAAGAACGGCAGGCCCGAGGCGTCCCCGGGCTGAGGTGTGGGGGAGGCCGACCGCCCGTACGGCGGCTGGTCGGCCTGCTCGATCAGCGCGGTACGGGGGGAGGTTCGCTCTCCGTCCCGTGGCGCGGTCAGCCTCGCCTCTGCTTCTGCTTGGCGAGGTAGGCGTCCTGGAGCCGGGCGAACGACTCGAACAGCCGCCTTCCGGCCGGACAGTTGGGGGTGTCACGGGTGCAGCCGTCGCAGGATGCGACGTGTACCTGATAGGCACGGTGAGCTGCCTGGTAGCGCTGGTACAGGTCGTCAGGCACCGGCCTGTCTCTCGTGGTGATGCCGGCGGGCAGGGTGAAGGTCGGTGACACGGTGCCCGGCCTCCCACGCCGTGGCAGCCGCCAAAGCGGCGGCCGCCAGCAGCAGACGTGCCAAGGGATGCCCGGAACCGACAGTGGATGCGGCTCGTGCGGCGCGTTGCTGCGCCGCACGAGCCGCGTCTACGGGATTCAGCAGTGCTGACACTCCTGCGTGTCGGACCACAGGCCGCACACGGCGCACTGCCACAAGTGCCGCAAGGACCTGGTGCACATGGTCAGGCGGCTGCGCATCAGGCGACTGCCGTTCCGGCTGTCTGGACGCGTCCCTGGGAGCAACGGCACTGCCAGTAACCGCACAGCCCGCACGCGTCCTGCTCGTCCTCGGTCAGCGCGGTGAGCCGGGCCCGCATCTCGGCGACCGTGCGCGGCGCGCGCCGGCCGGCCGGAATCGTGGCGTCCTGCGCGCGGACGACCACCAGGAGGTGGGCACCAAGCCCGGAACCGGGCTCGACGGCGCACGTCCTGCGGTCCGAGCGAGGGGCGCGGTGGGCGTTGACCGCGTCCAGGACCCGGGCGAACCTGTCGTCACCCACCTGTGGTGCCCGGGTGACCGGGCGTGTGATCATCGTCGTGTTCAAGAGAGAGTCTCGCTTTCTTGATCACAGACGGCCCCGGAAGGTCAGAGCTCCGGGGCCGTCACCTTTTGACTGGCCGGACGGCCGGCCACGACCCGTCTCCCGCCCTTGGTGCTCTGGTGGGCGGGAGGCGGACCGTGGCTGGCCGTCAGGCGACGGCCGCGAGGGCGGGCTTGGCGGGGCGGATCAGGTAGTCGCTGTCCGTCCATACCGTGCCGACAGCGAAAGGCTGGGCTTCGGGGCGGAGGGTGTCGCGGACGATGAGCGCCCACCGGGCAGCGGTCCGGCGCAGCAGCTGCGCGGCGTCTGCCGGGTTGATGACGAGCGCCAGGACCTCGAACCGGCCGTCCACGTTCTGGTAGATGGCCCCCGGCCGGCGGGGGCCGATCTCGTCCTCGACGCTCGGGCGGATCTGGCGGGATGCGATGCTGGGCACGTGGTCTGTCCTCTCTGGTGGGGTGACCGCGAAAAGAACCCCCAGGGGCGCATCCCTGGCGGTTCGTCGCGTGCGGGCCCCATGGCGGGGCAGTTGCGCTCTGATCCTGCGCACTCCATCGAGCCCGGGGGCTCGGTCGATGCGGGCAGCGCAGGCTGCGAGGGACGCGGCACAGGTAGCGATGCCGGGTGCAAGGTGGCCGCATCTGGCCCTGCGTAGGGGTGCATCAGCGCGCGGGTGCTGGGGCGCAGAGATGTCAACGGGAGCCGAAAGCCTGGTCGGCGTTCGTCATCGCCTCACTCTGTGGTCCGGGCACGATTGCGGGCGGCACGGCGCTTGAGCGAGCGCCGCTCCGCCTCACTCAGACCGCCCCAGACACCGAAGTCCTGGCCGGATTCAAGCGCCCACTGCAGGCACCGCTCGATGACCGAGCAGCGGGCGCAGACGGCTTTGGCTTCCCGAATTTGGAGCAGGGCCGGGCCGGTGTCCCCGATCGGGAAGAACAGGTCCGGGTCCTCGTCGCGGCAGACCGCGTTGTGGCGCCAGTCCATGCCACTCACTTCCCCTGCCGAACGCGGCGCAGGGCCTCGTCCATGTCCGGGTCGGAGTCGGCGGGGTGCTGTGCGATGCTGGTGTGCATCGGGTCCTCCAAGCGGGTCCTGGACAGCCCCGGCGGGTCTCAAGTCACCGGGGCTGTCGTCGTGTTGGCTCTCGTCGTGTTGGCTCTCGTACGAGCAGCCACGGCCCCGGCCGCCCCTTGTGCAGGGTGGCCGGGGCCGTGGTCGTTCGTCCAGGAGCGGGTCAGCGCGCGGGGAGCTTGGGGTGGAGCGTCTTGAGCGGCACCGGCGGCGCGCCCAGCGGCGTGTCACCGTCAGGCAGCTGCGCACGCCGGGTGTCGGCCTCGCGGACCGCTGACTCGGTCGATGCCCACTGCATTTCCCGTAGCAGCCACAGGGTCCGGCCGTCGCCCGGTTCCCCCTCTTCCTTCCGGGCCGCAGCGGCAACGGACGCGTTGCGCAGCTTGTAGAGGTAGAGACGGGCGAGCGGGCTGCCCTCAGCACAGTGGGTGTGGCCGGACTTCTGGCACACCGTGCACTGCTCGGCGTGAGCCCGGTACAGCCTGAGCGCGCCCTTGGCGTCCAGGTCCTGGACCACCATGTGAGTAACGGCCGGCGTGGCTGCGACCTTGGGTTTGCGCCGCACGGTGGTCCGGCGACGGGCGGCGGTCTCGGCACCGCCGTCCTCCAGGCGCTTCTGCCACGCCTCGAACGCGACGTCCACACTGACCAGGCGGTTGCTGCCCTGGCAACGGACCGCTGCATCCTTGCCCGCGCGGCCCGTGTCATGCGGGACTAACTTCTGCTGCCTGGCCTGGATGCCGGTGATCGGTACCCACGTCTTGCAGTCGGGGCAGATCAGCGAAGCGCAAGAGGGGCGCAGGTCGTACTGGTGGGGCTTGAGGCTGGAGATGACGAGCGCCGGGCGGGGGCTGACGTTCCGGGAGCGGGTCCGGCTCCTGCGGGCACGTGCGGTGCGCTCAAGGCGCGAAGCAGACATGCGAACTCCTCACGGACGGAGTGACAGGGGCGCGTCGCGGTGCTCTCTCCGCCCTCCGGGCCGCACGGGAAGCCGGGCGTCCCGCAGGACAGACAGCGCACAGCGCTGCGACGTGCATGCAGGGCGTCGTGCTGTCAGGCCCGGGGGAGTTTGGTGGAGCTCTCGACCCTGGCCACCCAAGGGGTGGACGACTTCCTGCGATGGTGCTGATAAGGGGACCGTTCGATCCGGCTCCCTCATCCGGCGCCGCCCGCAGGACGGTTCCGGGTGGGGGAGCCGGGTCCGAAGACCCGGCGGCGGTGGCTTCAGGCCGTGCTCGGGAGGGGCGCGGCGGTCGGCAGCGCGGTCCGCAGCTGCGCTGCGTAGGGGAGAAGCGCGTCGACCAGGTACTCACGGACTCGGGCGCTGATCGTGGGGTCGTCGGCGACGATGTCGCGGGCCGCGTCGACACGAGCCTGGATTTCGGCGCTGTGGCTGAGCGACAGCTCGTGGCTCTGGCTCGGGGCGGCGGCCACGACGGCGGCGACGTAGGCGCGCATCTTGCGCCGGGTGCTGGCGGGTTCATCCAGCGGCGTACCGAACGCCGCGTCCAGGTCCAGGTCGGTGAACTCGGGGAGCTGCACCTCAACCGCCTCCTGGAGTGCGAGCGTTTCCGCGTCGAAGTCCTCGGTGGCGGAATGGTGGGTGACGTTCATGCGGGTGGAGCTCCTTGTCGTAGAGGTCCGCCGTGGGGCGGGACACCGTCGTTCAGATGCACTAAGGCAGGCGGAACGATTGCCTCCCGGCGGCCTGCCCCTCCGGGTCGGCCTGCATTGAACATAAGGCCATAAGCCTTAAGTTGGCAAGGCTTATGGTGCACCGTGCTAGGTCAAGTCGCCGAGCATTAGGGTTCTGGCACAGGCCGGCTGGCTGAAAGGAATGAGCGTGAGCAGCGATAACGCGTGGATCGGGGACGCCCAGCCGTACCTCACGCCACGCCGGAAGGGGGAACGTGACGCCTGGAGTTCGGAGGCTGCCGCACGTGGACACCGCGGCACCCAGCGGTTGCTCGCAGTGGAGGAGGTTGATCCTCCGAGCGCGGTGCGCAACTTCTTCGAGATGGGCCCGCAGGAGAAAGCGGTGGTCCGCCGCCGGCTGATCCTGCTTGACGGCGAGCCGGTCGAACTCGCCGACTCCTACTACCCGGCACGCGTTGCGCGCGGTACGCAGCTCGCTGAGCCCGGAAAGATCCGGGGCGGTGCCGTCACACTTCTGGCGACCATGGGGCTCATCCCGGAAGACAGCCCGCTCGAAGATGTCGCTGCCGAAATCGCTTCCCCCAGCCACTGCGACGCGCTGGGCTTGCGACCGGGTTCGCCTGTCCTGATCTTGACGCGCTTCACCAGGTCCACCGCTGGAGAGCCCATGGAGGTGAGCGTCATGACGATGACGCGGCACCTCCGCTACCGACAGAGGAAGGAGGCGAGCTGAGAGATGGCGAGGCCGTTCACAGACCTGAGGTCGGCTCACCAGAAGATCGCGGCAAGACTTCGGCGGCAGATCACGCGGGGGGACCTTCGCCCTGGAGATCAGCTGCCTTCGACGCCGGCCCTGATGGAGGAGTACGGCGTCGCCGGCACCACGGTGCAGAAGGCGCTCCAGATGCTCAAAGAGGAGCAGCTCCTGGTCGGCCAGCCCGGCAAGGGCGTCTTCGTACAGGGCAGTACCCAGCGATGCATTGCGGCCGAGGTCTACATGGCTCCGGCGGGCGAGGGGCAGCCGTACCGCTGGATCACCGAGGCAGAGAACCGCTCCGAGCGGGGCTCCGTGACGTTGCTGGAAGTCGAGACCGTCACGCCACCCTACGAGGTGCGCCAAGCCCTCGGCCTCGACAACGACGGCCAGGCCCTGCTCCGCAAGCAGATCCTGTTCTTGGACGACGAGCCCACGGAGCTGACACGGTCGTACTACCCGCTTGAGCTGGCGGAAGGGACGGCCATGATGGAACGTCGGAAGATCAAGGGCGGGACCCCAACCCTGCTCGCCGGTCTCGGCTACCCACCTGTCGCCTTTGTCGACGAGGTCTCCTCGGAGATCCCCACCGAGGAAGAGGTGGTCGCTCTTGAGCTGCCGAAGGACATGCCGGTGATGATGACGTTCCGCGTTGTCTACTCGAACAACGAGCGCCCGATCGAAGTCTCCCTGCTGACCAAGGCCGCTCACCGGTACCGAATGCGATACACCGTCAAGATTCCCTGACGGCACTCCCACCCGGTCTTGCCCATCAGATCGACAATCTTCGACCGAAACCTTAAGTGCGTGCGACTTAAGGTAGTAGCCTAACGTGGCGCTCGATTGTTCCACCGTGCTGTGCCCTCTCAACGCGTCGGTACGTGGGGGCCATCACACTCGACCCGGCGGGGACGGAACATCACAGCGACTTGTCGAAGCCCGTGCGCAAACGCGTCAACGGGCTTTCAACATCCGCGTACACATGGGTTTTCTAAGCTGCGCTTTAGGCTCGCGGCCATGACGACGACGGAGGGGAACAGGGTGGGAAAGCACCGGGCAGGGTGGCGGCCGGACCGGCTACGCGAGCAGCGTGAGGCCCACGGGCTGACTTTGGAGAAGGCCGGCGAGCGCCTACGTGAGGTCGCGGAGCAGGCCAAGCTCAAGGGCATCCCCGCCGCGAATCCCCAGACTTTGTGGCAGCACGAGCAGGGGGAGGTCTACCCGGGCCCGCACTACCGTCGCGCCTACTGTCTCCTCTACAGGGCAACGGAGCCTGACCTCGGGTTCCGCACTGCTCTGCCGGGGGAGGAGACCTCCTTCAAGCTCACGCCGATGGACGATCGTCTCAACGGCGCGCAAGTGCTGGCGGTTGAGCGTGCAGTCCACCGCATCGCGCCGGGCAGTGACGACGCCGATCACTTCGGGCTGCAGCAGCGGATCATTGACGCGTGGAAACGCCGACACACCGGCGGTGACCCGCACCGGCCGGTCCTCATCCTGGTCGGCGGATACGCGGGCAGCGGGAAGACTGAGCTGGCGAGGTTCTTCGTTCAGCTCACTGGCTGGCCGCTGCTCGACAAGGACCCGCTGACCCGTCCGCTGGTGGAGAAGCTGCTGGTCGCGCTCGGTGGTGACTCGAACGACAGGCATACCGATCTGTATCGGACTCAGGTCCGGCCTGTGGAGTACGACTGCCTGATGCAGTCCGCCATGGCCAACATCAGGTGCGGGATCAGCACGGTGCTCACGGCGCCGTTCATCGCGGAGATGACGGACCAGGCGTGGATGCAGCGCCTGACCAACCGCGCGGCCTCCATGGGCGTCGATGTCTATCCGGTCTGGGTCCGCTGTGACGAAGAGTCGATGCGCGAGTACATCGGCTTCCGGGGTGCGGCTCGGGACGCCTGGAAGCTGCAGCGGTGGGACGAGTACATGGCGACGATCGACCTGAACCTGCGGCCTGCGGTGCCGCACTTGGTAGTAGACAACCGTCTTGGAGCTGCGGTCTCACTCGCGGACCAGGCCCGCCAGGCAATGGGGGCGATGTACGCGTGAGCCAGCAGAAGGGAGTCGTCCTGTACGGCCCGCCGGCGGCGGGTAAGGACACCGTGACCGCGGCGCTCGCCCAGTTCGACGAGAGGTACGGACACTTCGCGCGGCTCAAGGTCGGCTCGGGTAGGTCCGTCGGCTACCGGATGGGCACGGCTGAGCAATTGGCCGACTTGGAGACCGCGGGCGACATCGTCTACGCGAACAGCCGATACGGCAACACCTACGTCATCGACCGGCCGGGCCTGGACGCGGCGTTCGCGGCCGGAGTGCCCGTGGTGCACCTGGGGCAGATCGACGGCATCCGCGCCGTGGTCGACGGCTACCCGGCTGACTGGGCTGTGGTGCTGCTGTGGTGCCCGCGCGAGGTGACCGCACGGCGGTCCGAGGGCCGGGGCGACGCCGACACGACGGCGCGCCTGGCGGTGTGGGACGCAACCCGCGACGACCTGGATGCGCACACGGACATGCGCTGGGATCTGACTGTGGACACTGCGGACACTCCGCCGGAGGAGTCGGCGCGCCTCATCGACCAGTTGGTCCTGCGGGCTGGAGCGGCGACGGCATGACCACGGGCTACGGCTGGGCGAGCCGCTCCAGGGCGTCAGCGACACTGAGTGCGCTGTCATCCTTTGCGTCGTGCCACCGTGTCAGCGTTCGCGCCGCCGCGCGCAGCATCTCCGGCGGGAGGCCGACCCAAGCGAGCGTGTCGGCGGCTTCCTCCAGCTCCGGGCCCCAGCGCCATGCGCGCGCCGCCACCTTGGGGATGTACTCCGGGTCGGCCAGGTACGACATGCTGCGCCGTGAGGCGACCTCGAGGAGCTCCCGGTCGACGTCGTACTGGCGGGCCATCCCGGTCGCGAGCGCTGCTAGCACGCGTGACGCCTTCTGGTACGCGGTGTATGAGACCTTGAGCGCGGACGCCTGCCCCACTTCCGTTCCAAGCGCTTTCGTACGGACCGCGGTACCAGCGAAGACTGCTTCCACCATGGTGGTCACCCTGGTCGGCCCGGACAGGTATAGCGTGGGCGTCTTGCCACCCAGGGGCGGGGAGCCGACCATGGCACCATCCACGACCGTCGCGGCCGGCCCGAGCATACTGGCGATCCGCTCCGCTCTCTCCGGGCTGATGGCGTTCGCCTCCACGTACGCTCCCGTGAAGGCGTGCCCGGCGACCTCGCGGGCCAGGTCCTCGGCGGCGGCCGGCGGGCAGAGGCTGATTACGACGCCGCTGCGATCCAGTAGCTCGCGGAGCGTGGAGACCGGGGTCAACCCGGCCTGCTCGGCGCGCGCCGCTGATGCGGGGCTGCGGCCCTGCGAACACCACAGGACCCCAGCTGCGTTCCTCGCAGCGCAGGCCGCGACGGCGGCGCCCATGCTGCCGGGATGGAGGATGCCGACGGTCGGCTGGTCCACGGTGCTACTCCGTCTCGTCGGGGTGAAGTGCTCGGTGCCGGGACGTCAGACGCCAGTCCGACACGTCGTCATCTATGGTCTTCCGCTGGTCTGCTGGGAGAGTAGGGTGTCCCTGGACCTGATCCACAACTGCAAAGAAAAAAGCCCCCGGGACCTTAGGCAAGTCCTGAGGGCTCTCGGCCGGGGTAACCCGGCCCGGCGTACCCCCTTTGGCAAGAAAGGAGGTCGCGTGATGCAGGGTACCCGTACCCGCTCGCGGACACACACCACCCCGCCGTTGAAGCGACGTAAGAACGTCGCTCCGGTGGGGTCTCCGGCGTTCAGGCGACTGCTTTGTGACCAGTCCGCGTCGGGGCCGTCCGCCCCTTTCGAAACCATCGCCTTCCGTGCCGGCAGCCAGCACGGTCAGTTCTCCACCCTGGAGGCTCAATCGTCGTAGTCGCTTGATGCATGGCGGCGCCCACTCAGGGGTCCGTAGCCGCCGGGACGCTCAGTTCACGAAGTGTTAGCAGCACCTCGGCTGAGCGCCCCCATCACCGACCGGGTTAGCAGCCCTGGTCGAAGGGGTCATTCGGCCCGGTTAGCAGCCGGATCGAACGCTCGTTACAGGTTCTCCCCAGAACCACGAAGCACCACTAGGGGGCTTCGTCATGCCGTTTTGGCGATGCCTCCACGACAGGAGTCATTGTGCAGCACTGTCATGCCGTTTTCCAGCCCAGCTACGTCCGTTTGATCCGATTTCACATCTCTTGGGCACTGTCATCTACGGCACTATGTGCCGGCGTTTCCCCCCTAGGCTCGACTCGGAGTTATCTGTGCGCGGCTGCGGCCGCCCCGCTCATCTACCCGCCCTCAGACGCTGGCGGCGACGGTGTTAGTGAGGGCGTCGCCCCGTGCGGCGGGACGGGTTTCAAGATTGTTGCCCACCGTACGGGAGCGCCGGGGGCAATCGGCGCTGAGCAGGCTCTATCCACAGACTGTCCGGTGCAGGGTCGGCAGGTGGATGAGGAAGCGCAGGTCCTACCTGCTCCGAACGGTGGTGTGCGCTTCGGCGTGTACACCGGCCCGGTAGCAGCACAAGCAGCGCTGGCGGTGCCCACCGCTCCTGTCGGGGCGGTGGGCCGATGAGTGCCATGGCGGCGCCAGCGGAGTTCGCGAGCCCTCGCGCGGAGTCCGTCGACGGTTCACTCGGTAAGGCCCCGGGCGGGCGCTCGCGGCATCGGCTGCGGTCGGTGCCGCTGCCCGCCGGTCCTGGTTCGGAGTGGTCCGCGGGCCACGCACTGGCGCTCGGCCGGGACACGCGTGCCCGGCTGGGTGGCGCGGTTCGTGCACTGTTGGACGTCGCCGCCCTGGATGGTGCGTCGGACGCGGTGCGTCTGGCGGTGCTGGTGCTGGCGGCGCGGACGCCGTCGGAGAGCGGTGTGGTGGAGATCCGCACGGGTGAGCTGGGCCGGTGGCTGGGGCTGTCGGCGTCGTATGTGGCCTCCGCCGTGGTGCCGGTGCTGCGCCGCTCGGGTGTGGTGTCCATCGACACGGCGGAGGGCGAGTACGGCCAGGACGACGGGCTGAAGTGCAAGGTGCTGCCGCTGTGGGCGGCACAGGGCATGGTCGGTCACCCCTTGAACTTGACGAAGAAGGAGTACGCGACGCTGCTGCGGCTGCTGGAGGCCGTGATGGCACCGGGTTGGACGCACCGGGACGGCCGAGTCACTCCTGCCGGGCTGGTCGGTACGCGTACCGGTCGGGGCGCGGCGACGGACCGTCTGGCACTGCTGCTGCTGGTGCTGGAGGCGCGGGAGACTGGGCAGGTGCGCCTGTGCGGCGGGACGGTGGACACCAAGCGCGGCCGGGCGGCGGCGACGGTGGCCCGGCTGCTCGGGTGCACGGCGTCGGCGGGGGAGCGGGTGTTGGAGCGTCTGGAGGACCGGGGGTTGGTGCTCCGGGTGCGTCTGCGGACGGGTTCGGGGCTGGCGAGCCGGTCGCGGCTGATGGTGCCGGCGGTTGCCACTGCGCACGGCCGTACGGTCGCCGATGCCGTCCGGGAGGACCGTGCGGAGGGCCTGAAGCCCGAGTTTTCAGACCCCGACGTTACGGCAGGGCCTGGTGAGGCGCCGAGACTGAGGACGAAACCTCAGGTGAGCAGCGTGGCGGTGACCGATGAGGCGGATGTTGCAGAGCCCGCCGTTGCGGCAGACCTTCACACTGATCACCCTCACCTGGTTACTGCCGTCTTTCCCCCCTCTGTCTCTGGTGGCTTTTCCGGCGAAGGCCGTGGGGGTGAAGGCCGTCCACCGGAGCGCGCGTGCGTGCGCGAGGACCAGGCCGCCGACGGCGGGACGGCCGTTGCCGAGTCGGCGCCGCCGGTGGCCGAGGACGGCCCGCTGCGCGGGGAAAAGCAGGAAGAGTCCCCCGTCGAAGGACGTGATGGGCAGCGTGCTACCAGGGCTGTGGCCGGTGGCCGGCCGAAGGCCGTGTGGTGGGAAAAGGCGCAGCAGCAGCGGAGGATGGGCCTCCCGGCGGATCTTGGTCTGCGGGTAGCACTGAGTCCGGTCGAGGGGCTGTGGGCGCGGCTGTCGGGCTGGCAGCAGGGCCAGGTGGAGGCGGCGACGCAGGCGGAGCTGACCCGGCTGGCGGGCATGCTGGAGCGGCCGGAGACGGCGCCGCAGCTGCTGGCGGATCGGTTCACCCACCGGCTGGAGGAGACCGGCGGCGAGGCCCTGGTCGACCGCCCGTTCCCGTGGCTGATGCGCCGTGGCCTGGTGCAACGTCAGGCATGCTCGGACCGCCGGTGCGATGACGGGATCCGGCTGGACACGGGGGCTGAGTGCGAGAACTGCGGCAACGTCGTGCACATCCGGCAGGCTAGGCGGGCGAAGATCGCGGCGGAGGTCGACCGGGAGCTGCCCGGCCTGACCGAGGGCGAGCGCCGCCGGGTCCTCGAGGAGCGGCTGCGGGAGCAGGCGGCCATCGAGGCGGAGGACTTCGTGTGGCGGCGTGAGCAGGCCCGCCGTGATGCGGCCCGTGCGGCTGCCCAGGAGCGGGCGGCGCGCGAGCGCCAGGCCGCGGCCGCCGCCGACGCGGTGCGCCAAGCCCTGCCGTGCGAGGACTGCGGGCTTCAGCGGTCGGCCGGCCTATGCGAGGCGTGCGGTTTCCGGCGCCGGACCGAGGCGGCGATCGTGGAGGCCGGGCTCATCGCCGCGACCTGGTCGGCCGACCTGAACGACCCGAGCGACGTCGCCGCCGTCGCCGCCCACGTCCGGGCATCGCTCGAGGCCGACATCGAGCGGGCCCGCGCAGAGTTCCTCAAGCTCATGGAGCCGGGCGCGCTGGACGCGGACGCGGTCCTGGCGGCGTCCGCGCTCGCCTTCACCGCGCTCCAGGCCGTGGAGCAGGCCCTGCCCAAGTACCGCAGCAGCGCCCTCGGACGGCTCGGACGGACCCAGGAAGCCGAGGCGGAGGCCCGGCGCGCATACAAGACCGAGCAGGGGCGCCGCTGGTACAAGCACAACCCGTACGGCGCAGACGCCGTCGCGGCCGCGACCAAGGCCGCCGACGCGGCCCGGGAGCGCACCGCCCAGTACCTGCTGGCGACGCGGCTGGAGCAGCTGCGCGAGCGGACGGCAGCCCGGACCGAGACGGCCGCGCCCGCACCGTGGACGGACCGGCTGCCCGAGCTCGCCGCCCGCCCGCTGGACGGCGACACGACCGGGGCGGTGATCGCGTGAGCACCGAGCCGAGTGGCGTCGACCTCGCGCGCCAGGCCCTGGTCGCCGCCCGGGAAGTAGCGAGGAGGAACGGGGCCGCCCGGAAAGAGAAGCCGAAGCGGCGCACCGGGACGGTCATACGCCGCGACGGCCGCGAGCCGCTCGGGCTCGGCGACGCGATCAGCATGATGATGACCGAGCGCGGCATGGTCGCCCCGGCCGTCGGCGGCAGCGTCCTCGCCCAGTTCGATGACATCCTCGCCGCTGCGTGCCGGAACTCGCCGGGCGCCCGCCGTCTCGGCGGAGGCGCCCTGACCGCTGTAGTGGTCCAGCTTCCACGTCACGGGAGCCCAGCACTTCAGGCCAGCTTCGCTGTGAGTGGCCAGGATCAGGTGGTAGCGGGCACTTTGGCTGCTCACCTTGATGCCGAAGCCGCCGGTGAACAGACCCTGGTCCTTCAGGCCCTGCTGATAGGCCGCAGCGAAGGCCTCTCTGCGGCCGCGCCGCTCGCGCACGCCGGCCTGCCAGTGGGTGCCGCCAAAGTACGGAGTCATCGTCTTGTCGTAGCCCTCGCGCTGGCAGAAGCGGTGCAGCTCGTTCGTGAAGAGGGTGAACAGCACCTCGTCACGGGGGCCGGTGAGGCACTGCCTGATCAGCGAGAAGGGTGCGCTCTTTAGGTCGAACGGGTCGATTAGCCACAGCACCGGGGTCTCGGCGCGGCCGCGGTGGGCGAGCGCGGACAGCTGGGGCTGCTGCTCGGCGAAAACGCCGGGCGGCTGCACGTTGATGTTCAGCTGCGGCGACGGAGGCAGCTTGGCGAATTGGCGCCGCAGTTCCTCAACTCGGTCGGACTTCTCCTCAAGGCAGATCAGGTTCAGTTTGTTGAAGCGCCGGTATGGCTCCTTCTGTGCACCGCCGGACGCGCTTCCCGTAGGTCAAATGGCATTTCTCCTGTGGGGCAATCATCTGCTCGACAGGCGGGGCTCAACCCCTCGCATTCGACTCGCGTTCCGCTTCATCGCAGAGAGTGCCTTCGTGGTGTGACCCGCCATCCGCCAGTGACATCCCTTGATACCACGTTTGCACAGGTAGGGCCGGTTGCCGTGTGACGAATAGGCGTTTGTCCGCGGCGACCGCGTCGGGCCGGGTGCGAGGACAGCGGCCCATGAACCCGCACCCTCTTGAGTACGAGGATGAACTGCGGACTGTCGGCAGCCTGCCCCTCGGCGAGAACGAGCACCAGCGGGCGGCACTTGCGCTCGCCGCAAATGTGGATCTTTATGATCCACCTCGTATCCTCGCTGTTCAGATCGACCTCGCAATGCCGCAGGGCAATGCCGCCACGCTTGGTTTGCTGTATCTGGGCGAGCGGGTGGGACCTACCCGCGTGTGGGGCCGACATGGTGCGCTGGCAAGCCTGCTGCCTCAAGACCGGGGCTGCGGCTTGTCGATCAGACCGCAGTCCCGGGTGGCTGGGGTCAACCGGTAGCAGTCGGCCCGTTCAGTTCGGGGGATACCGCGTCGAGAGTCTCGTTTACGGCGATGCTGACGATCCGCGCGTGCTCTTCAGCGGTGAGTGAGGCCGGAAAGGCGTCCGTCTGCTCCAGCTGGACCAGGACGGTCCGGACGACAACTTCACGGCTCGGTTCGGCGGTCCGCTTCCGGAGGTCCTGGTAGACGCTCCACCCGAAGGCGGCAGCGCTGACGATGAGCGAGCCAGCGGCGATCGGGTCGAGGTACCGGTCGGGGAGACGGGTGGACCCGCGGGACTGCAGCACGGCCTCGACGTCGGCGGTGAGGGAGGGTGTGCGAGGGGTGGTGAGGCGTCGGGCCGCGGCCCGTGCGCCAGCTTCGATCGGGTCGGTCATGGTGCGCGAACTCCTCTGGTGGCGCGCGGCGGCCGGTTTGGCCCCTCGCATGGTAGGTGGTCAGGACTTGGCGTACTTCCGGACCGCTCTGGGCAGCCGGCGGCCGGTGACGGACCGCCAGGCCCGCTCCAAGGCCGGGACACCGAGGCTGCGGGTCTGCAAGCGGAGGATGAAGGCGGCGTGGGCGGTGGCGGGGTGCGGGAACTCCTCGAAGGTGGTGATGCTGGCCACCACGTGGGTGAGGGCCTCTTCGTCGCGGCGCTGCATCTCGGCAAGCAGGCCGAGCTGAAGCAGCGATCGGGATTTCGCGAGCGGGTTCCCGACCTCATGGGCGAGTTCGAGGGCTTTGCGGCACCACCACTCGGCCGCGTCCGAGCGGCCTCCCCGGAAGGCGGCAATGCACCGTAAGTGGTAGATGGACCACAGGCCCGGCCGATCGCCGATGGCCATCAGGGTGTCCACGGCCTGGGCGTACCATTTCTCGGCCCTGTCCTGGTCTCCACGCTGACTGGCCACGGCGCCAAGTTGCTGGTAGACGGCGGAGGCGCAGTGGTCGTCATTGGTGGTCTGGCAGATCTCCAGGGATTTGTTGAGCCATGCATCGGCTTCGGGAAGCCGTCCGCGCATGCGTGCCAGCGTACCCAGATGCTGGTAGCTGTGGGCTGTCTGCGGGCGGCTGCCCAGCTCCTCAAAGATGGCCAGCGCCTTCATCGACCACGTCTCGGCCGCCGCGAATTTGCGGGTCTCGAGGGCCACGATCGCGAGTTGTTGGTACAACGTGCCGATGGCGCTGCGATCGTTCATCTCCATGGCGATGGCCATCCCGCGCAGGTAATGCTCATACGCCTGCGCGAAGTGCCCGTGCTCGCGGGCGAGGACGCCAAGTTGCTGCTCGGTGGTAGCGATCCGCTGCGAGTCACCGAGTTGCTCGAACGCGCTCCGAGTCTGCCCGAGCAGCAGTTCCGCCTCCTCCCGTCGGCCGAGCGGGTTGGCGACGATGCTGAGGTCCGCTCGGACGAGGGTGATCCGCTTCTCCAGCTTCAGCCACTCCAGCAGTTCGAGCGCCCGGAGGTACCAGGTCCTGGCCTCCGTCCACTGCCCCCGCTCCATGGCGACCCTGCCGAACTGGTGGTACGAGGTGGCGCGGTGGTCGGCCCGGTCGCGGCCCGGCGGCAGCGCTTCGACAGCTCGGTGGATGTCCTGGAAAGTCCGCTCGGCCTGATCGCACAGACCTTGGCGGAGTTCCCGGTGCCCCTCCGCGCTGACCAGCACCACCCACAGCTTCCCGGCGTCGGTGAGGAGCCCGGGGGCGGTGCCGTCGGGCTCCTCGAGAAGCAGCCGGACCCGGTCGACCCAGCCCCGTGCTTCGGCGTAGAGGCCGCAGAGGCTCCAGTAGTCGTCGAGCGGGCAGACGATGTCGTACGCCTGCTCCCAGAGGCCGTGGTCCAGCGCGTGTCCGAGCAGGTGGCCCATTGTCGGCCGCAGCTTTTCGAGCGAGGAGACGGCTTCCCCGGAGTCGCCCTCGTAAAGTTCGGCTTTGAGGGTCTCGCAGTAGTAGGCCACGACGTCGACCGCGGCACGCAGGGCGGCCGCCCGCTGGTCGGTGAAGTCCGACTCCTCAGCACGCCATTGGGCGAGCAGGTAGGCCGGAAGCGAGGGGTGGTAGCGGAAGGACCCGGCGGTCTCGGTGAGCAGACCGACGCCGGCGGCCCGTTCCAGCAACTTCCGCCAGTCCATCCCGGTGCGGTCCTCGAAGCGGGCGGGGACGTCCTTGTGCACGGACAGGAGCGCCAGCAGCACGGTGTCGATCGTGCCGTGGAGCAGCGTGATGACGGCCAGCGCGCGTCGGTCCGGCTCGGGCAGCTGGGAGAGCGAGTAGGCGATGCTCGCCGCGAGCGAGTCGCCGCGTGCTCCTGCCCCGTCGCCCAGGAAGCCGCCTCCGGCCGGGAGCTGCGCCGCTCCCTCGGTGAGCGCGTGGAGCATCTCCCTCGGCTCCCGGGTGTCGAGCATGGGGAGGATGAGGCGCATGCTCAGCGGATGCCCGTCCAGCCACGTCATCAGGTCACCGAAGACGCGCTGCTCGCGCTTGCGTGCGGTGCCGGGATAGGCGGCGAGGAGCTGGTCGGCGTACTCCACCGCCTCTTCCGGCTCCAGGCACGGGACCTCGATCCGCAGCGGGACGGGGCCGAGCCAGTCTTCGGAGGTGCGGCTGGTGAGGACGATCGCGCTGCGTCCGCGGGCGGCGACACCTTCGAGGAAGCTGCGGAGTTCGGCGCGCTCGGCCTCGGAGAGCCTCGGAACGGCTCCCTCGGGGTCGGGCATCGTGTAGGCGGACTCCACGTTGTCCCACAGGAGCAGCAGGTCGCGCTGCGCGAGCGCATCCTCGACGGCAGCTCTGCGCTCGGCTGGGCCCAGCACGCCGAACCGGTCGGCGTCGAACAGGCGCCGCCCGATCCGGTCGATCACGCCCGGAAGGCCGAAGGAGGCGAGACCGGGTTCGAAGGAGTGCATGATCACCTCCTCCGGTCCGGCCACTGCCCCGGTGTCCCGGCACCATCGGCCGAATGCCTTCGCCAATTCCGTTTTGCCCACGCCCGCGGTGCCGTGAAGGACGACCACGTGGCGCAGTCGGGCAGCCACGTCCAGACGGAGCAGCAGACCGTCGCGCCCGATGAACTCTCCTACCAGCGCTGTCCCGTCGGCATCCTCGTGGGCCGGGGGATGTGTCTTGGCGTCGGAGACGGTTGCCCTGGCGGCAGCCCGGGTGACGCGGTCCACGGCGCGGTCCAGGATCCGGGCGTAGGGGTCCGGGTTCGCTCCAGCGGCCGGGCGGCCGGCTTGCATGTCCGGCAGGACGACCTCGCTGCTGCTGTACAGGACGGGCACCATCCAGTCGGCAAGCGGAAGTTGGCCCACAGGGGACGGACGCCCGTCCCGCACCGCGAGTTGTCGGCGACCGACCGCCACGGCCTCGGACACCCGGTCCCCGGTGAAAAGGCGTTCGTAGAACGCTGCCATGAATTCCGCGGCGGCCACCGTGTACACGGTGTACGCCATGGCCAGCACCGCGCCGGCGCCCTCTTGCAGCAGGCGGGTCGCCACCGTGGCCTCCACCTGTGCCGCTAAGGTGGCCGACTGGCAGGCGTTGAGGACCACCAGCGGCACCTGGGCGGCAGCCAGCACTCTGGCGACCCGTTCTGCCGACACCAGTTCCGCGCCGCCACCGGGCCGCTCAAAGGTGAGCAGGCCACGCGGCCCCGGGCCGTGGAACGTCAGCGGGCTCCGACGGCCACTCCTCGGGCCAGCGGAGATGGTCCGCGCACCACCCGCGTCAGCCTCTCCGAGAGAGCCGTGGCCGTCGAAGTGCACGATGTGATACGGGCGGCCCTCGTCGTGCGCCTGGCGCAGCACCTGCCCTAGCCGATCGAGTGTCGGAGGCCGCAGAACCACCAGTTCCACCCGGTCGCGTACCGGCGCGAGCCGCTCCAGCAGGGGACGAGCGATGGTCCGGTAGCCGACGTCGGCCGGGCCGTCCGGCCGCGCGATGACCATCAGCACACGCAAGCGTGAACCGCCGATCTCGACGACCCGGCCCAGCCGTTCCGTCAGCAGGCTGCGGGTCACGGCCACCCCGTCTAGCACCAGCGGCGACGGCCGCCCTGGATCTGTCATCAGTTCCCAGGGCAAGGCGAGCAGCTGCGCGGAGTCAGAGCGGACCACGATCTCCAGAGCGCCTCCCGAGGAGAGGGCGCGGAGGTAGAAGTCCCTGGCGGGCCCGGAACCGAGCAGTGCGGCGAACACCTCGATGCCCCACCCGCGTAGCCGCTCGGCGATGTCCGGTCCGCGTTCGCCGTAGACCCCGAAGGGAGCCCGCAAGTAGTCCTCCAAGTACCAGCGCAGCTCCTCCAGTTCCTCGGCAACCAGCGGCCAGCGCAATGGGTCCGTCTGGACGGCGGGTGCTGGGTGCGGTTCACCGGCGGGCCATCGCGCCACGGACATGCGGCCATTGGCGCACAGGTCCAGCACCAGACGTTCGACCATGGTCACCCCCTCCATGGGAAACGGCCTGCTGGCCGCTCTTGTTCCGCAGCGGAGGATAGGCGAGCACTGCTCGGCCGCGCGCCGGATTGACTGGGCACTCGACCCGCAGATCATCGACGTAAGGTTTCTCCTTCCGTCTCCTTCAGGGTGCCCATCACCAGATGGAGCTGGGTGATGGGCAGCCCGGTCAGCGTGAGCGTCGCCTCCGCCATGCCGTCCCGGTACTCCACCTTCGCATGGGCTTTGCCTCGATCGGATAGCCGCAGGTGGACCGTCAGCCCCTCGCGGGGCTGATCCTGGAAGTGCCCGTCCGGGTGCGGGAACTGCCGCAGCAGTGCGAGTTGGCAGAGAAGATCCTGATGACGACCAAGGGCGCGGAGCGCCTGCGCGAGCAGCTGAAGTCCCTCAAGAGCCACGGGGATGGCGAAGACGAGGAGGCGCGGGATGTCATCGACGCCGAGATCTCCCGGCTTGAAGGAACCCTCGCCCTCGCGGAGGTCGTCGATCCGGCGCAGCTGACCGGGAGCAGGGTGCAGTTCGGCTCCACGGTCGTCCTGGTGGACCACGAAGGCGGCCGCACGCAGCGCCTGCAGATCGTCGGCGAACACGAGGCCGACGCCAAGAACGGCCTCGTCTCGCTGAGTGCCCGCCTAGGGTCTGTTGCGAAAGTGGATCTTGTTCGTTGATGATCACGTGCTGTGAGACGTGGGGATCTGACGAACGGCCAGTGGCCCGGCTTGAGCCGTTGCTGCTGCGGGGCATCAAGCCGGGTCGGCCGCAGGTGTGGACGCGGCGGCAGCTGATAGACGGCATACGGTGGCGGACCCGGACCGGTGCTCCTTGGCGGGACGTGCCCGAACGTTATGGACCGTGGGACCGGGTCTATGACCTGTTCCGGCGCTGGCAGCGGGATGGCACCTGGGCGAGGATCCTCGCCCAGCTCCAGGCCGAGGCGGACGCGGAGGGTCTGATCATTCGGATTTGAGTCTGTTCGAAGACCTCATGGCGGAAGCCGGAACTGCAGTGATCCTGCACCGCCCCGACCGTAACGGGACGGTCCCGCAACGGCGTGGAGAAGTGGATCTCATCGCCGTCCGCAACTGGCAGGACCCCGGCAGCGCCGACCGTGCGCTTCGAGCCCGAGTACTGGGGACCATCCCCGCACGCGCGGGGAGCACACTCACTGACCTGCATTCTTACCGTGCCAGCGACTCCTCTTCCATAACTTTCACCGAATCCGGCATACCACCCAAAGCGTGCTTCAGAGACGGACTGCCGTCCCCCGTCAATGCGGCAAGGACCCCGCGGCAGCCTCCACGGGCGCAGCCGGCACAGGCGTCGAGACCTGGCGGTCGGGACCATCCCCGCGGGCGCGGTGCAGACGGGACCAGAGCCCGAGCCAGCGGCGGTGCAGCCAGGAAGTCACCGGGCCATTTGCCGACGCCCATCGTGAGAGGCGCGCACTTCCCCGTACGGAACCGGTCAGCGTACGCGTCCGAGGTGGATGACGCTGACGCGGATCTGCTGATCGCTGATCTCGAACATCACGCGGTAGCGGGCCACATGGATGCGCAGCAGGTCGGCGCTGCCGAAGGCGCCATCGGGGCGGGGATTGTCAGCGAGGCGGTCGACTGCGGTGAACACCTGCCGTAACCCGTCGGGGTCGTCCTTGGCGAACCGCTCCGCCTGAGCGAGGGACTCAGGCTCCCAGATGACCTCGTACCTCACGCCTCAGTACCGCCGAACACACGCCGGTAAGCCTCAGCGTGGGAGACGCCGGCGTCCTCGCCACGGGCCTGGCGGGCACGGTAGGCAGCCAGCGCCCGCAGCTCCTGCAGCTCCAGGGCATCGGCGGGGCTGACCAGTATCGCCACGGTCTGGCCATGGTCGGTGATAGCGACCGGCTCACGGGTGGCGCTGACCTCGCGGGCGATCGTGCCCAAGCGGGCGCGGGCCTCCACGATCGAGTACGTCGTCTCCGTCATGCACACCAGATTACAGAAGTGTGCACTTTTACAGCCACTGGTTGCGCTGTCCAAGTCGTGCGGTGCTCCCGTGTTGGTCCCTCCGCAGGTCATTCCGGTTCGGCTTCCTGTCCGGCCGGCGACCTCCGGGCTGAGGCCCGTTGCCCAGGCCGCACGCCCACGCCAGCTCCTCATCAAGTCAAGCCTCACTACGGTGCCGAGCGGGGCCACTACAGCGCGCCTAGTACGCCTGGCCGATTCCCGGCTGTGTGGACGACGCGCACCCTGCCGGTTGTCAGCGCCTCCTCCTACTGTCCCTTTGCTGGGGCTTCACGGCAGAAGGGTGGTTGTGAGTGGCCAATATCGTCTGGCACACGAAGTTGCGGATCTACTTGGACCTCACACGGGAGGATCTGGGGCATCCGGAGTTTCCTGACCTGTGGGAGACCGTCTACCGCACCGACCGGCTGTTGGCCGCGCGTGGTGTGCCGGTGGCCGAACGGGACCTGCAGTGCGGTGGTGTATGCCAGGAGGCGGGAGTGGAAGCCTGGATGCACCTACGGCTACGGGCCGGGCGTCGGGAGGCCGTCCACGAGAAGGCCGAAGACGAAGAACGCCACACCCTGCCCATGAGCGACGAGCACAAGGCATACCAGGAGCGCATTGTGCGGGTCGCGGAGGAGGACGGCTTCCGGGCCGATAGCGAAGTACGCACCCGTGTGGGACGCAGTTGGATCCAGACCGACACGCTTGTCGAAGGAGCCGACGGACGCCGTATCGGCTGGGAGGTGCAGCTGTCGTCAGCAGGTGTGCACGGGCCCCGGAGCGTGCGAGCCCGCGCGGCGAAGGCCGAGAAGAACGGGATCACTCCCGCCTGGCACACCGATCGGGCCGACTACGCGCGCCGCAACGACACCCAGTGGACCCGCAGCGACAACCTGCCCGCCTATGTGATCGCCAAGACCGGAGACCTCCGCGTCGTCTCCGGCTTCCGCGCCATGGACTTCTGGCGCTGCGACATCCACGCCGTGTACCCCTGTCCGAACGGCGTGCGCCGATGCGGCCGCTTCCACGCCACGCCCAAGCCGCGCGACGTCCTGTTCGACGACCTGGTGCGCCAGACAGCGGCCGGCACCATCGTGCCGGTGCAGTTCCGTGTCGGCGGTACGACGCACCGCTTCTGGGTCACGGATGCCGACGGTGATCGCCTCAAAGATCTCCGCAGCGACGACACACGGCTGCCGCCCGTCCCGGAACCCGGCCAGTCTGCTCCGGCCAGCCGAAACCGGCCGACCTGCAAGCCGTCCGTTCCCGCCCCCCAGGTTCCGGTTTCGGGCCTGGGGCTCCCCGCGGCCTGGGGCCCGGCCCAGCCTGCTCCTTTGGCTCCTGAGACGGCAGCGGTCCCGTCCATGCCAGGTGATCAGCACGGCTCCCACTCAACGCTGCCTCCAAGCGGCCTCCCTCATGAGCTCGTGATGCTGCAGCAGGCAGCGGACGGTGCTCATCTCCAGCTGCAACAGCTCGATGACATTGATGAACGGGCTCGACAGCGCCGGGTGTGGCTGGACGCTGCTGTGGTGGTCCAGGCCGCCGTGACCCAGTACGCAACGTCGAAAGGTCTCAACCGGCACGAAGTGGAAAATCGGCTGCGACAGGTCGTCCGGCATCCAAAGACACAGCCGGGCACGCCGCAGTAACCGCCTTCGGCATTTCCGACCGCACGGTCGGCTGCAGCTGTGGCGCGGGCTGAGCTGCAGCCGAACGATGCGACAGAGCTGTAGACAGGCTGATCGCTGACAAGGGGCAGGGCCCACGCCGCGCTGTAGCTGCGCGGTGCCATGAGATTGCGTCACCGTTGGATACGGAGGTGATGACGGCGGGCGGTGACCAGGGCGCGCGAGTTGGCGGGTTGCTGGTTCGCCATCGATCCACTGGGCGTTGGGCGCGTGTGGAAGAGGCCGGCCTGTGCAAGCTCTGCCGCGAGGAAGCTGCCGCGCTGGCCGCTGCCTCGGCACCCGCGGCCGCGCCCCGCCAGGCGGGCCCCGCGACGGCTGAGCCGCAGACCTGCTCGGGCCGGGACGGAGACGTGCCGTGCGTCCGTATGCCTCTGCCCAACCGCAGTGTCTGCGGTGTCCACCGTGTCCAGGAGCTGGCCGGGGAGGTCGCGTGATGATCCAGAACCCGCAGCCCAGTGGCGTCTACCTGGCCCGCGTCGCACTGCGCGCCGCCAAGGCGGCAGCGCAGAAGAACGGCGGCGGCCGTACGGCACAGCCCAAGCCGCGTACGACCCGGGTGGTCCGGCGTGACGGGCGCGAGCCGATGGGGCTCGGTGCCGCGATCGGCGCGCTGGTGACCGAGCGGGCCTGGGAGCTCCCGGCCTCCGGCGCGACGCTGCAGGACCGCTGGGCGGCCATCGCCCCCGAGCTCGCCGGGCACGTTGCCGCCGTGCCGTACGACGCCGACTCAGGCCAGCTCACCGTGTGCCCGGAGTCGACGGCCTGGGCGACGAAGGCGCGCCTGGAGCAGATCCGCATCGTCAACGCCGCCAACAAGTCAGCGGGCCGAACGGTCGTCCGCACCTTGCGAATCCTGACGCCCGGCTCCGTCCACGCGCCTGAGCCGGCCGATACCGCCCCGGAGTCCCCAGCAGCGCCCACGGGCCCGGCGAGGACCAGCAAGACGGCGTGCGAGGGCTACCGCCGCGCGCTCGCCGCGCACCAGGAGGCCGTGCCGCCACGCCGGGTGGATCAGGGCATCGCGGAAGCGGTGGAGCGGCAGACCGCCGCGATGCGGGAGCTGAGCCGCCGCGCGTTTCCCGAATCGGACGTCGTCCGGGACGACGCGCCAGCCCCGCTCGAGGTCATCCGCGCCCAGCGCCGCCGCGAAGTCGCCGCTACCCACGCGGCCGCGCTTCGCCGTGCCCATTCCGAGTGCGCTCAGCAGGCCGAAGCGCAGCCGCTGGGGCGTACAGCGTGAGGCCGTCGAGGCTGCCAAGAAGAGCGCGGGTGCTCCCGATGGCCAGGGTGGGCCATGGGACACGCGGTGCGCGCGGCCCGCCGACGGTCTTCCTGGGTGATGTCCGCAGGTCGGAGATAGCCGATGGACAGACGGTGTCGGGGTGGTTGGATGGCCAGGTGTCAACGCCCGCTCTGGTTCGTTGAACATGCCGTCCCGCGTCTGGTGGGAGCGGTTGGACGGCGGGGAGGTAACTGATGAGCGATCGAAGCGCAATTGAATGGACTGAGGCAACGTGGAATCCGACAACGGGATGTGACCGGGTTTCCTCCGGGTGCGACAACTGCTACGCGCTGACGTTGGCCAAGCGGTTAAAGGCGATGGGGGCGGCGAAGTATCAGAATGACGGGGATCCGCGGACGTCGGGGCCGGGGTTCGATCTGACGGTGCATCCCGATGCGCTGGATGTTCCGTATGGGTGGAAGAACCCGCGGACGGTGTTCGTGAACTCCATGTCGGATCTGTTCCATGCCCGCGTGCCGCTGGACTTCGTACGGCAGGTCTTCGAGGTCATGGCGGACACGCCGCAGCATACATACCAGGTGCTGACCAAGCGGGCCAGGCGCCTGCGGCAGGTCGCAGACCAACTGGTGTGGCCGGGGAACCTCTGGATGGGTGTCTCGGTGGAAACAGCGAAGGAACTTCACCGGGTTGATGATCTGCGGCAGGTGCCCGCCGCGGTCCGGTTCCTGTCCTGTGAGCCGCTGCTCGGTCCGCTGGAGGGGCTGAACCTGGACGGCATCCACTGGGTGATCGCCGGCGGTGAGTCCGGCCCGCGGCATCGGCCGATGGAAGAAGCCTGGGTGACACAGATCCGTGATCTGTGCCTCGAGGAGCGTGTCGCGTTCTTCTTCAAGCAGTGGGGCGGCCACACGCCTAAGGCCGGCGGCCGCACCCTGCAAGGCCGTACCTGGGATCAGATGCCTGCGTTTACCGGCGCCTGATGGACTTCACCGAGGGGGCTGCACGATGAGTTCGTGGGTTTTCCCTCCGATGCCCGTGCTGGCCGTCCGGCCGCTGCTGTGCAGCAGCTTGACGGCTTTGCGCGCGGCGGGTTCGGTGACCTGCCCGTAGTAGTCGCCGAACACGTCCAACGTGTGGTTGAGCAGTTTGAAGGCCCGTTTCTGCTGGTGCAGGATCCGTTCCATGTTGTCGGCCATGGCGGGCACGGCCGCGTCGATAACCTCCTGCGGGTCCGGGCGGACCACCGAGGTAGCGGAGAAAAGAGTGTTCGGGTCTTCCCGTTCCTCCTTGATCTCAAGTCCCTCCCACCATGCATCGCGAGCCCGGGCGACGGCGTCGCCGAAGAACCACAGGCCGTGTTCGCTGCGGGTGCCGAAGACCAGGTGGTACACCGCCTTCTGCCCGTTCTTTCTGGCGACCGGCACCGACTGCACGAACATGCCGGTCTTCTCCCTCAGCCGCTGGGCGTACTGAGCGGCCACGATCTCGTCCACGTCCGCTTCGACCGGCTCGTCCGGCCGGAAGTACTCACGCCACCACCGGCCGCCGCACGCCTCATCGAAGCGCTCGGAGGAGCGTTCCAGACCGCGGGCGGACCTGGCATTGCCTCCCAGGCGGCGTACCGCGTCCATGCTGAAGTTCATCAAGAACTCGGTCGGCTGCCAGAGCCGCGGAGTACTGCGCCGCTGGTTCAGCGTCTGAACGATCCGGTCGAATGGCAGCCCCAGGCCGCACGGATCAAGGAAAAGGAACAGCGGGAGCCCTTCGGCAACCCGCAGAACCTCGCCCAGAACTCCGTCCACGTCGCCGTGATGCACCCTCGCGTCCACGCCCAAGGGGCGGTAGTGGGCAGCGACCTGGTCCAGACGGGCAACGGAATCGGGTTTCTGCTCCACGAAGAAGCAGTTCCATAACAACGCGTTCTTCTCCAGGTGATGAGCAGCCACCTGCATCGCGATCTCCGCAGAGCCGGGGTCGCCGCTCTCGTACCGTCCCTCGCCCGCATAGCCGTCGAGGTACACGACCTGGCGACGACCACGCGAGCCGGTCATGCCGCCGAAGCGGGGAATGTACTGGCCCAGCAGCTTGTGCTTGAGGACGCTCGGCAGCGCCTGTGAGGCCCAATAATCCTTGTCCGTGCCCGTCGACATGGCCTTCCCCCCACCCCAGAATCCACTGTGATAATCGATATTGAGGTAAGCATCACGCACCGTAAAGAGGGCGGCAGCGCCGGGAACACAGGCCGCTGAGGGCTACCGCATGGCGCGCAGAAGGTCGCGCCGGGCGGTAAAGATCTCGCGCCACCGAGCGCAGGTGGCCTCGCCGTCAAGCTATTGCGGCGCCGCGAGGTGTTGACGGACGACCTGGCGGCTGTCGCGGCCCGGCAGACGCTCACCGAGAGCCAGGACGAGCGACTCCTCCATGTCCGGCTCGCACGCCCGAGGGGAGTGGCGGCCGTAGCGCTGCGCGCGCCCAAGCCTCCGTCTCGCGGGTCGAGGCGAGGGCTTCGCTACGCCGACACGTAGGATCCCTGCACGTGGCACACACCTTCGAAGAACTTGTGGAGAAACAACGCGCCGCCGACCAGGCACACGCGACCGTCCAGGCCCTACGCGACCAAGACGACCCGCCCGCGTACGAGACTGCATGGCAGGCGTGGCGCGACCTCGCCCAAGACGTACAAGCCGCAATCACCGAGCACGCGAAAGAGCAGAGCACGATGCGGGCTGGCGTAGAGCTTGACGTGAAGAAGGCGGTCCGGCACACCGAGTAGCCAGTTCATGCGGCGTCCCGGGCAAAGGTGACGGCGTGGCCCACGCTGCTGCGATCGCCTGGCACGCGGTGAAGGCGGGAGAGCCACGCACGGTCCTGTCGCTGGAACCCGAACTGTACGCGGGTACCGGCATCACTCCGCTGAACCCCACCCGAACCGCGCCGCCTCGGACGATCGGGGGGCCATTTCCCGCCGGGAAATGGCCCCCCGTTCGTCAGCGCCTGGCGTGCAGGTGCGCCTGTCGGGCGATGACCAGGCCGCGCCAGCGGCTGCGGGTGTGCTGTTCGCCGTCGAGCCACCGGGCTCCGGAAGCCTGCTCGAGGGGCAGGTCGGCCATGAAGTGGGCGATGTCGACGAAGTAGACGTGATCTTCGTCGGAAGTCTGTTCTCGTAGCCGGGTGAGGGTGGCGTGCAGTGCGGTGTGGTCATTGAGGACGGCCTGGTGGAAGGTGTCGGCCAGCTCGATCGCGGGTGTCAGCGAGGCGAGGCCCGCGATATCGAGTTCGCGCGTGTCCGGGCGCACCTTCACGCCGGCGGTGCGGACGTCGTCGGTCAGGACGGACCCGGTGCCCTCCACGTTCACCGGCCAGCCCGCCCCGACGACAGCGCGGACTCCGTCCACAGGCCCGGCCTCCGAGGCTGCAGCCATGGACGCAACCGAGAACACCCAGGCCCCTGCCCCTGTCGCCGCTGCTCCGGCCGCCGTGACCCGCCCGGCGCGCACCACCAGGACGTCGTCGACGTCGCGCCGTCCGGGTGCGAAGAAGGCGGCCCCGGCCGACACTCCGGCGGGCGGCACCGACCCGCGGTTCGAGAACGGGCCGCTGGCGGTCGTCGACGTCGATGCAGACGGGCAGATGCTGGCGTACTGCACCGGCGGCCTGGTCCTGGACGTGCCCGCCAAGTCCCTTCCGTCCCTGGTGGACTGGACGCTCAAGGAGGCGAAGCTCGGGGCGCCGAAGCTCTCCGGCCCCGGCAAGGACGCCGACCCGCTGCTCGTGCTCACCGAGGCCGCGCTGGAGCGCTACGGCCTTCCGGCCACGCTCACGGAGGAGGAGCGGCTCGCCGGGCGCATCCCGGAGGGCCACAAGGTCATTAAGCAGCTGACCCGCGCGCAGTGGCAGCTGACCAAGCGCGGCTTCGGCCCGTGGGCGAGGATCTACCGGCCCGCGCAGGGCTCGGAGCGGGCCTGCGTGCAGCTGTGCATTCCGTCGTGGAACGCGCTGGACACCCGGCACTGGGGCGCGGCCGGGCAGCTGGCACCGGCCGAACTCGCCCGGCTCCTGGGCGTGTACGCCTCGAGGGTGATGACGCCGCGCGGATCGACCGCCGTGACCGGCCTGGAGCTGATGACCGCGCTGCACCCGCCGACGCGGGCCTCCGAGCCGGAGCGACGGGTAAGCGGCACTCCGAGCACAACCCCGGCTCCCTGGGCAAGGACCCGGTCGACCCTGCGCCGTGCGAGGTCCCTGACGGGCATCCACCTGCCTCGGTTCCACGTGCGGGGACCTGCGGAGAAGCTGTTCGAGGAGGCGTACGACTGGGCGCGGCCGATGACCGACGCGGAGTTCACCCTGCGCCACTTGGTCGGCATCGACGTCAACATGGCTTTCGCCGCCGGAGCGAACGGCCTGAACGTCGGCCTCGGAGCCCCGACGCAGGTCACGAACCCGGTGTTCGACCCGAAGCTGCCCGGCAGCTGGCTGGTGGACCTGAGCCACGTGGACCTGTCGAAGGTGAAGGTCGGCAAGGAGTGGGTGGAGCTGGACGGCTCGCTGCTGCCCTCCCCGTTCACGCCGAAGGGCGAGCGCCCCGAGGGGCCGGCCTGGTACGCGACGCCCACCGTGGCGTACGCGGTGGAGCTCGGCTACGAGCTGCGCCCGCTGGAGGCGTGGGTGCGGCGGGAGAACGGCCGCTACCTGGACGGCTGGTACAACCGGCTCCGCGACGCCTACCTCGCCACGATGGCCGACCTCGGTGTGCACGCGGACATGGAGCCGGCCGACTTCCTCGCGGCGATGGACGGCTACAAGGACCGCGACCCGGACCTCGCGATCGTCGTCTCAGCGATCAAAGCGACCGTAAAGGGCGGTATCGGCAAGCTCCGCGAGCGGCCCCGGGGTGAAGGCTGGCGGCCCGGGCAGCCGTGGCGGGCGCTGACCCGTCCGACGTGGCGCCCGGACATCCGCGCGGCCGTCATCTCCCGCACCCGGATCAACCTCCACCGCAAGATCGTCAAGCACGCCGCATTCACCGGGCAGTACCCCATCGCGATCCTGTCCGACTGCGTCGTCTACGCGGCCAACGGCACCACCCCGCTGGACTTCCTGCCCTACCGGGACGGCAAGCCGCTGCCCGGCGGCTTCAAACTCGGCATCAACCCCGGCCTGGTCAAGCACGAAGGCACCCAGACGGTTCTGTGGGGGGAAGAGGTCCGCGAGCGGTTCAACGCCCCGGAACTCAACCTCGCCCGCTACATCAAGGACGGCACCGTCACCGACATCGACAACGGAGAGTAGGAGACGAGATGCGAGGCAGGGACGCAACCATGCAGGCCGACACACGCTCCTGGGCGGCCCGCTGGTCGTTCACCACGGCATCCGGCGTCACCACCGGAACCGCCCGCGCCACCTCCTTCCAGAAACTCGCCTCCACCGTCTCCAAGGCCGCCGAGCGGTCGCTGGCCAACCTGACCGAGGACGAAGGCGACGCCCTGGACGGCCGCTGGAACCGCTTCCTGGCCCGCCTGGAACTCCTCGCCGAACGCCAGGCCGCAGCGCCGGAAGCTGGCACAACACCGCCGACGGATGGGCCGACATCGAGATCACCCACATCACCGACCACCAGAGCAGCGGGGAGTAGGCCGCCGTGAGCCTGTTCGGGGACGGCCTCGACGCCGCAGTGCAAAAGGCATTCACTCGCCCGGCACCCAAGAGCGCGGTCGCTCAGATGCGCTACCTGGTCAGCAGCTCAAGGGCACCAAGCCGGTCGCCCAGATGCTGCGCATCTCCCAGCGCACCGTCGAACGCTACGTGAAGGACCAGATCGAAAAGCCCCGCCCGGACCTCGCCGCGCGCCTGGAGCGTGAGGTGAAAAAGCGGTGGCAGCCGCAGATCCCCGCCCGCGCCCGGCAGCAGGCGGCAACAACCGGCGGCATCGTCATCGACACCCGCGCCCGGCTCGGCTACACCGCGCCGATCGGCTCCACCGACGAGTCCCGGCTCCGGCACCTGACCGTGGCGCTGCCTCCGCAGTACGCCGCCCGTCTCTTCGACGCCCAGGAGGCCGGCGCCACCGAACAGCAGCTCCAGCAGATCGCTGCCGAAGCACTCAAGGAGGTCTACTTTCAGGACGGCGGCCGCCGCGCCGGCTCCCTGGAAGATGTCCGCTTCACGGACATCGAGTACCTCGAGTTCGAGCTGTAGCGACCGCGCCCCGAACAGCCCGCGAGCCCCGGTGTGGTCGAGCTGCCGAGGGGCCAGGCGTTTCGCATCCTCCGCGCTACGTCCTCGACCGGGCCGCGGTCCGGTACTGCTCGACCAGGTTCTCCATGCCGGTCAGGCCGGCGTCCAGGCCGAGCTGGCGGAGCCAGTCGTCCACCTGCTCCTGGCGGTCGGCAGTGTCGCGCAGGTCCAGGGCTGGGTTGGCGCGGAAAACGCCGCCGGCCGACGCCCCGGCGTCCGGGATCTCCTCCAAGCCGTCGGTGCGGAGGAGATCCTTGACCTGCCGATCCGCGACGAGATGGAGCTCGCGCGGCTGCGCTGCCAGAGCGGGGTCGATGTCGATGATGCGGGCGATCTCCGCGACGACCTTGGGGTCGACGGCGGTCTTCAGGATTCCTTCAAGCAGGTCCAACAGATTCGGTACCGGGTACCGGTACTCCTCGTTGACGGTGCCTGCGTACCGCCGAACCCGAGCGATAACGTCGATAGTGACCGTCGCCATCGCCGCCGTGGAAGAGCCGTAGACCTCGGGCAAGGCGACCGTCACGACGGCCTCCACAGGGTGCGGCACTGCGGACCTGCTGAGGGCTCGGTACACCAGCCGGGCCGTGCGCGACCTGTTGTACCCGTGCTGACGGAAGCCCGTGGACGAGACGTACGACGAATGCCCAAGGGTCACCAGCGCGGCAGGGAAGGCCGAGTTGTTCAACGCCTGGGCGAGAGCGGCGACGGACCTCTCCGACAGCGGGCGCCAGGCGCCAGCCTCTCCCATCGGGAGGTTGATGCCAGTACGGAGGATGAAGTCCGCAGTGAAGTTGCCCTCGGTGTCCCGCTCCAGGTGCGGGGACATAACGTTCTGCCCCATGGGCAGCACCCCAGCGAACGGCTCCTCACGGGCGAGCTTGAGAAGCCGATCGCGGTCAGCGGTGGAATTCTGGCCGCTCAGTCGTATCGGCGCCTTCAGGTCTATCAGCAGGGGTCGGGGCGCGGCGTTGGCGTCGACCCGGACTACCACCACACTGCGCCCGGTCCCGTCATCGAACGGAACGGGGATGAAGGTCGGCTCCCAGGGCGGGTCGAACTTCTCGCGGCACCCGCTGGCGATCTTGTCGATCGTGTCCTGGGCGTCGACACCGACGACGCGCTCGGTACCCGGCTCCACCTTGTCGCTGATGCCCACCAGGATCATGCCGCCATAGGTGTTGGCCATCGCCGCGATGGTCGTCACCAGGCTCTTGGAGTACTCGCGCTTGAACTCCAGCGTCAGGCTCTCCACCTGGTCCGGACGCGCGGCGAGGGCGCGGATGCGCTCGATCGTCAGGTCCGCCGCCGCCGCGGCGAACAAAGTGTTGTTCATCCCTCCATAATCCATCAACGACCCTATCCCCACGCCGAATTACTGCGTCGGTTCTGGGCTCCTGTACCGGCTCGAGAATTGGCATGCACACGCGCCGGTCCAACACCGCCCAGATCCAGGTACGCTTCGCCTGACGGTACTTCGACGCCTCAGCCGCGGCCGACCGGCTCGCGCAGAGCGTGGCGTCGTATGAGGAGAGCAGCAACGAGAAGGGCGTCGGGCAGGCCCCAATGCCGCCGATCGACACCCCGGAGCTCGCCCTGGTCCTCGTCGGGGTGCCGGACTCCCTGGCTCAGACTGGCATGGATCCGTACGCGGTCATCATTAGCTTGGCCGTCAACAGGACGGCTGCACCGGCTGCGACGGCAGCCGCGGCCCGGCCGGACACGACTGGGAAGCCGACTGCGACGTGTGGACCCGCGCCGTCAAGGCACCGGCTATACCGTCACCCGCCGCTAACCCGCCATCGGCGCCGCAAGTCGAACCCGTACGCTCATCACACGACGCGGTGTCCGACGGCCGGGCCCCAAGCGGGTCGCTGGTGGGTGATGATGTCGCTGTGAGTCTGGACTTGAATAACTACGAACTGCTCTGGCCCACCGGGCTGTTCGTGACCGAGGGCGAGCGCATCCTCCGCGTCACGGGCCGCGCCTGGGAAGAGCAGGCGACGTGGCTGCTGACGGAGGCCTTCGCCGGTACTACGGCTGTAGCGGACTTCGAGGAAAGGCCCGACCACAACGACGATCCCTTTGCATCCACCGGGGTCTGGGGTAGCAGCCACGCCGGCGCGCGAGTCGACTGGTTTACTGAACTCGTCAACCGGGCCTCCGAACTCCGGCACGCGGCTGCGCCCAGGCCATACTGGCCGCAGCGACGCGGCAGCGGCCTGTCCTCTGACGACCGTACGACGCGTGATGCCCGGCAGGACTTCGCCCGGCTCATCGGTGACTTCGCCAGGGACGGCTACCTCGTCGAGGTGTTCGGCGAGTACTGCGTCGATGACCACGACGACCTTCCCGACGCCCCGGAAGTCATTGAGCGCCGTCTGGGCATACCCGACCTGTGACCCCTGGCCCCAGAGACGTGGGATGAAGACACCTTCTACGGCCTCATCGAGGTGTTCCACGACCTGGTCAGCCGCCCCCGCAAGCGATGGTTCCACTCCTACAGCAACTGCGGCTGGCACCACTCGGAGTTCCACAATGGTCCCGCACGCATCCTCTACCGGTGGAAGGTCAACAGACTGCTGCGCGAGGCAAGCATCGACTATGAGGTGGCCGCGGAGGGCGAGGACCTCGGGCGCCTGGTCGCCGTCACCGACGACGCCCGCGGTCATCTAGTGCACCGCGCCCTCGATGACAGCCCGCCCGACATCTGCTCCGGCGTTCGCCATGCCATCGCCCTCTTCCGGGGCCGCGACGCATCAGCCGACAGCAAGAGGTCGGCGATCTTTAACCTTGCCCGGATTCTGGAGGAACGCCGGGCCCTGATCAAGGAGCACCTTAAAAAGGACGAAGGCGCCCTGTTCGAGATCGCTAACCGCTTTGACCTGCGTCACCGCCGGGCCGACCAGCAGAGCGACTACGACGAAGCATTCCTCGACTGGATCTTCTGGTGGTACCTGGGCACGGTCGAACTGACGAACCGGCTGATTGCATCCCGCGGCGCCGAAACCGAAAGCCGACCCACTCCCGGCATGTGATGCGCCGCAGCGATGACGGAAGGAGACCCGTGCAAGACGTTGAGGTGCACTGCACCAGGTGCGGAAGCGCCGACACCCTGATCGAGCCAGGACACAGCGAGGTGCAGCAGGGCCGATGTCTGCGATGCGACAAGCACTTCCAGGCAACGCCTTGCCCAATCTGCGGGAGCTACCGCATCGAGGGCACCTACGGAATATCCGGGATCCGTTTCACGACACTGCCCCAGACCGTTGAATGCAAGGACTGCCGCAACGAGATCCCCGCCCGCGACCCTGGGCCCGAGGGACCATCGGAGCGCTAGTTGTTCTGTCCGGGGAGGTTGGGGACGGGTGAGCCAGGTCTCGTCTGAGGAATCTTGAACAGGTGAGGGCCTTCCGGTTCGGTGTGGATTGCGACGTCTACACCAACCAGAAAGGCCCTCGTGGTCCACCGTAATGCACCCCTGACTGAGACCGGCCGTCTGCGTCTGGCCCTCTGCGTGGTCGAGGACCGTTGGCCCCTGCGCCGGGCCGCGGAACGCTTCCAGGTTTCACCCACCACGGCCCAGCGGTGGGCTGAGCGCTACCGGCAGTCCGGCGAGGCGGGCATGAGCGACCGCTGCAGCCGCCCGCGCACCAGCCCGCACCGGACCCCGACCCGCACCGAACGCCGGATTATCAAGGTCCGCGTCCTGCGCCGCTGGGGACCGGCCCGCATCGCACACCTGCTGCACCTGGTGCCCTCGACCGTGCACCGGGTACTGACCCGCTTCGGCCTGGCCCGCCTCACGCATCTGGACCGGGCCACCGGCCGGGTAATACGCCGCTACGAACGCGCCAAGCCGGGCGAGCTGGTCCACGTCGACATCAAGAAGCTCGGCAATATCCCCGACGGCGGCGGTCACAAGGTCCTCGGCCGGCAAGCGGGCCGAAAGACCCGCGCCAACGCCGGCTACAGCTACCTGCACACCGCCGTCGACGACCACTCCCGCCTCGCCTACAGCGAGATCCACACGGACGAGAAGAAAGAGACCGCCACCGGCTTCTGGACCCGGGCCCAGGCGTTCTTCGCCCAGGCCGGAGTCACCGTCGAGCGGGTGCTGACCGACAACGGCGCCTGCTACCGCTCACGCGACTGGCGCGAGCTGCTGGCAGCGGCCCAGATCGCCCACAAGCGGACCCGTCCCTACCGGCCCCAGACGAACGGCAAGGTCGAACGCTTCAACCGCACCCTGCTCGACGAGTGGGCCTACGCCCGCCCCTACCGCTCCGAACAGGAACGACGTGAAGCCTTCCCAGGCTGGCTGCACACCTACAATCACCACCGCGGACACACCGCGCTGAAGGGCCAGCCACCCGCAAGCCGCGTCCCCAACCTCCCAGGGCAATACAGCTAGTCCTCACCGCAGAAGCCGTGGTCGAACCCCGCGAGCACGCAGTCGAGTTCGGCCGCCGCACTGCACAGAGAGCACAACTGGGTGCCGGGGCGCTCCGCGGCGTCCAGCGCCTTGCCCAGGGCCAGCACCGGCGCCCCGGCGGGCGCTTCCTCGCAGTCGACGACATGGATGATGCTGCGACCGCGCTCCAGCTACTGCAGCACCCAGCCCGACGGCTGGCGCGGCCCGAGGATCTCGCGCTCCGCCGGCGATGCGGGCAGCCGGGTCGTGGGAACGTCGTCGTAGGAAACGCCAGGCACGGGCTCCACCCGGCCTTCAGGCCTGTTCTGCCAGGCCGGGACGGCCACCTTGTACAGCCAGGCTTCCGGAACTTGCTGGCGCTCCTGGAGACGGCCAGTGACCTCCTGGCCGCCAGGCAGGAGGACCCGCACGGGCACCGGGGCCTGGTCAGGGGGCGGAGGAGACGTCGACATGCCTCCACCGTACATACCGCCGCCAGCAGCACCCGCCATGAATGACCGCGGACTCTGTCCACAGGGGAGACGGCCGAGGCTGCGGCCATGACGATCAACGACTCGCAGCCGGCCCCGCGCCGCGGCAAGGTCCTGGAGGCCCTCGCACGGGCGGAGCGGAAGGTGTTCACCCGGCCCGCGCCGAAATCCGCGAAGGCTCAGGTGCAATTCCTTCTCACGCGGGCGAAGGGGTCGACGCAGGCCCTGGCGGAGCGCTTGGGTGTCTCGCGCCGCACGGTGGAGCGCTACCGCGCCGGGACGCTGACGACCCCGCAGAAGCGCCTCCGGGCCGCCCTGGTGGAGGAGACGGAATCCGAGTGGCAGCCGCAGGTCAGAGCACAGGCACGGCACCAGGCGGCCACCTCCAGCGGCATGATGGTGGATGTCACCGCGTACTTCGGATTCACCTGCACGGGCAGCTCGGACGACGGCCGCGAGCGCACCATCACCACGGCGATCTCGCCCCACTACGCGAAGCAGATCCTCGAACTCCAGGAGGCCGGTGCGACGGAGGAAGACCTGCATCCGATCGTCGCTGAGGCCATCACCGAGTCGTATTTCACGGAATGGGGCACCCGTGCCGCTGGCCTGCGCGCGGATTTCACGCACGTATCACAAATAGAGTTCCGGTTCTGACCCGGTCGAATTCGGGACCTGCTAGAAACGTATCCGTGAGCCGATGCACGATAGCTGTCACCAAGGCAGGCGTGTTGTCACCAGGACAGGCGGACCGGAGCACGCCGAGCTAGACGCTCTTGTTGTTGATGGCGCTGTTCCCTTCAAGGCCCTGCAGCCGTGACGTGACCCCTCCCAAAATTCTCTGTACCCAGACTTCGCTGATGAACAAGAGCCGCTCCTCGCCTGCATACACGCTGACGTAGGCATCGTTGAGCCAGGGCGTCGCTGCGAACTGGGTGAGCTGCGCAGTCAGTGTGGTCTCGTGAACGAGCTGCTCGAGGAGCGGATGGAAGCCGGCATAGGGAGGGATCTCCCACGGCTCGGAGGCGTGCTCGTATCCACTGCCGCGGTACGCATCCGATCCCACGAACTCCTCGTACGCCCACTCATCGACGGCGTAGCGGGCTGGCGCGGTGCAGTGCGCGGGAGAGCACCATGCGGGGTGGTCCATGGGGCGACCAGTGAAGACTTCTGACTGCTCATGCATGTACCTATTCTCCGCGAACCCCGCGCCCGCGAAGGGCCCACCGCTGGTCCCCCAACGCCCCCGCCGGGCATGGACGTCGACACCATCGTGGCGGCCCTCGAGGACGCCCGCTTCTTGGCCCGGCAGGACTCCCGGCACGAGGACTTGGCCGACGACGCCGGCGGCCGGGCGGAGCTCGCGGAGTGGGAGCGCCTTGCCCAGCTACTCGCCGCTGCGGCACCGGGCACCGTCTACGACCCGGACGTCGACGACGTCGTCCAGGCCGAGCTCGCCGCCGACGCCGCGGCCGCCGCTGCCCGGGAAGCCGAGCTACGCGAAGCCGCCCGGATCGCGGCCCGCGCCGATGAACTCCAGGCGTTGCGCAAGCTCGGCACCCTGGAGCAGACCGAACCGCGCGACGGCGACGAAGCCGTCCGCGACGAGCTCACCCGGCGAGCCGACGGGTACGTCCAGACCGACGTCGACGCCTGGCTCGCCCACGCCCTGGCCGCGCACCGCGGGCACTACCGCGACCCCGTCGCCCGCGAGACCGCCGCCGGCCTTCTCCCGCCGCCGGTCCTCGCGCACGCCGCGCTGCTCGCCGGACTCGCCCGCCTGGTCCCCGGCGCCGACGTCGACGAGCTGGCGTTCGCGGCCCGGCTCGCCACCACCGAGCCCGAAGCCGCCGGAGCCCTCGCCGCGCTCCTTGCCCGCGCCACCCCGCCCGCTGATCACCAAGGGTGACTGTCACGCTGCCACGCCCGTATGTCACGCGGCCTCGTTCCGGCTGTCACGCTGCGGTGTCACGCTGCCAGTCGGGCCCGGAATCGCGGGGCCGACCCCCGGATCAGCCTCACACCAAACAGCGTGACACCGCGCCGGGTGTGGATACGGAGCGCAACCGATGCCCAATTCAGCCGGAGCGGTCCCCGGCCCCATGGCCCGGCGATACCGTGGTGAGCAACGCCAGTTCTGCCCCCTGGAGCCCTTGATGAGCGAACAGCCGGCCCCCGCCGACACCGCCGCCCGGCAGCTGGAGCCCGCGGCCGCGGACGCGATCCGCGCGTACGCGGCCAAGACCCGCGCGGACGCCGACCGGTTCGCCGCCGTCCTGGAGGACATCGCCACCAACGGGCTGCCCGACCCCGAGCAGTGCACCCCCTGGGAGGAACTGCGCGAGGCCCACCTCGCCCGCCTCGCCCGGCAGCGCCCGGCCGTCGCCTGATGCCCGCACCGCACGGCCCGCGCCGCGCTCGGATCGCGTTCTCTGACTCTGCCGCCAAGCAGCTGGACGCCATCACCAGCGAAGCCGAGCTGCACGCCCTGGATCGCGCCCTGGTTGTCATCTCCGTCGACCCCGAGGCTGGCGAACCGCTCCCCGGCGACAGCAGCGGGCCGCGGCTGCGCCACTACGTCGACGACGTCGAACGCGTCCGTCTCGTGTACTGGGTGACCGCGTTGAAGACTGTGGTGGTCGTGGCCTTCATTGAGGTGTAGCAGCCCCCGCTGCTCCTGGTGCTGCTCGTGCTGCTTGGGTGCTGCACGGTAGCTCCGGATGCAACGCAGCATTCGCACGGTCCGGTCAGCACACGGAGCTGCCCGTGCAGCAAGGCCGGCCTCGGGGTAGCAGCGGGCGCTGCTACTGCTCGCTGCACCGGGCCGCGGGTTGTTCTGGAGGACCAGAACAACCCGGTTCACCTGGGGCTATCGGTTGCTCGGCTCGGCGGCGGCTGTTGCTGCATGGGCCGCCCGCTGTTTGTTCTGCTGCTCTAGAACAACCCGGTTTGCCAGTGCTACCGGCTTGATCGCGGGCGGGAACGAAGAAGGCGCTGCATCGGGGTGCAGTGCCTTGGTGTCTTCGCGGGCCAGAAGGCCGCTGGAGGGCCGGTGAGCCCTCGGTGGGTGTTCAGCCGGTGGCGGCCAGGTTGGCTGTCTGGGCGGCGAACCGGGCCCGTCGCTGCTCGGTGAAGCGTTCTGGTTCGGCGGCTCGGATCTCCGGGACCGGCATGACGGAGAAGGAGACCGCGCCGCCGGCGAGCAGCCCCCGTGCCGCCTGAGCACGCACCGCGCCGCTCCAGGTCGTCCTGGTGGAGCCCGCGCTGAGCCAGCTGGGGAAGCTGACAGCGGCCGAGACGCATCGCCTGGAGTGCGTGATCGTCGCGATCAGCGTTAACCCAGAGCTGGGAACCCTGGTGCCGGGGAGCCTGCTGCGCGACTACACGGACGACCTCGACGGGGTCCGGGTGATCTATTACGTCACTGCTCTACAGACCATCACGATCGTCGCGTAGGTCGAGGCATAGCGGCTCTCGCCCTCCTGATCACCCGCGCAGCGTCCCGGACCAACCGGTGATGAGGACGCTGCTGCGCGCAGCTTGGTGCGGCACGATGATGGTCGCGGTCCCTCTGATGATGGCGCCGCGCGGTGCTCAGCTGCGCCTTGCAGGAGTAGCAGGGTGATCGCAGAAGTCCCGGAGAGCGTTGACACTCAGGTGCAGGCGGCCAGAGGCTGGCTGGCTCCCGAGCATGGCCGTCCGAACCAGCCGGTTCCTCCTCGCGCTGACCCGGCGATCTCTTGATGTACGCAGGGGCTGCATCAGAGCCGCCATCGCGGAAAGCCACGAAGCACAACGACCCGACTCGGGAGTCGGGTCGCTTAGCTTATAGCTAACAGCTCAGCTGCCGACTGCGTGAAGGTGCCGGCCGCCGACATCGCCTATCTTGTTCGGGCTCAGCCGGTACACCTTCACGGTGCCGATGCTGCCTCGCTCCTCCAGCCAGCCCTCCTCGACCAGTTCACGTCTGGTCCGGGAAAAGACCGGCGGCTTCATGCCAGCGATCTCGGCCAGCTGCGTCGCGCGGGTCATGACCGTGCCGTCAGGGTTCTGTTCGGACGACGCATACAGCATGACCACGATCCGTTGGTTCGGCGTCAGGACGCCGCCCGTCATCCTGAGCAGCCGCTGCACGTCGTCGCCGCTGTTGATCCTGGTCATGCCTCGTCGCCCTTCTTGGTCTTCCGCCGGTGGTCTCGTGGCTGTCGCACCGTCGTCTCCGGCGGGTTCCAGTCCTTCACAGCCTCGCGGTGTGCGAAACCGCTGCCGATGAACGCCAGATACGGCGTGCACCGGTAGAACGTCGTGCGGCCGAGACCACCTGCTTCAACAAGCAGCCGGGCTGCCTTCAGCACCTTCACAGTACGGGTAAGCGTGTCCGGGCTCATCCCGAGTTCCCTCGCGATGTCGGCGCCCGTCATCATGACCGCGCCTTGGCTCTGCTCGGTGGCGAACCAGTACCAGACCAACACGCGGAACTCTCGGTCGGTCAGGCCGGAGGTCGCCGAGGCTAGTTCGCGTCCCCTGCGGATGCCCACGTTGATGTGCGGCCCGTCGAACGCATAAGGAGCCTGGGGCACCTCTTCCAGCTCGCCGGTGAGCCGGTCAAGGTACGTGAGCACCTTTCGGGCTGGCTGCCCCATGCGATCCCCTCCGAGACGTGACCAGAACGGCAACTGATCCGACGGACGTGCAGGATCACTTACCACATAGAACATTACCGGATTGCTAAGTGATGCCGCTGTGAAGACGGTTCGATGAGCGTGTCGCTCATTAGCTCATAGCTAAGCAACACGACTCTGCAGTCGGGACAACCCGATCCCTGAGTCGCATCATCCCGACTCCCCAGTCGGGAAACCCGCCTCCCCAATCGGGTATGCCGATCCCCAAGTCGCATCACATCCCACGTTTCCGCAGGTCAAACGCCTCCGGGGGCTACGCGCTCTTACTGCAAGGGAAGGAAGTCTGACCCTCGCAAGCTCCGTACGGGCTACCCTGCGGGCCGTCGGCTCCGCCGCCGGTCCTCGGGCGTAAGTTCAGCCGGCCATCTGTCAGGTACAGGCCTCAGTCACCAAGGAGTCAGCAACATGTAAGCGTGGCTGATCGGAGTGAGTGGCTGATGAGGCATACGCGGACGTAATCGGGCGCCGCATCCATCGTCGTGGCGTGCTGTCTGTGGCTGATGCTGAAGGGGGTGTACGAGTTTCAAGGTCACTGAACTGATTGGCAGGCCGATGGACAGCCTGCTGATCGACATCATCGAGTGGACGAGGTGCGAAAGCGATGCTGGCGTTGTGCCGTCCACTGGGCTCAGCCACTGTGTACCGGTGGCAGCGGTGATGTACGCACCTTGCCTTGGCAACCCGGCCTACCTGGGCTGGGCCGGTACTCGGGTCCCCCATTGCGCGGATGGTTACCGGATTCAGACCGTGCTCGCGGACTACCTCCTGGATCAGGTTGAGGACAGCTGTCCTACTCACGCAGCGCCAGCTGGGTCGTGGGCGCCCCCCGGACGAGCTGAGACCGGGTGGGCGGGCGGTCCGGGTGGTGAACGGCCTCGAGAGTGACGACGTCGTTCATGCTGGTGAAGTAGAGGTCACGCTTGCCCTCGTCGATGGCCTGCCGGCAGTTTGTGCCGATCCGTCGGCCCTGTGTCGGCAGCGTCGGCCGCTGCCGGGCCACGTGGGGATCGGGCACCGGGAAGTAGGCGCCGAGCCGCTGTGCGGCCGTGCGCAGGCCCAGGCAGTGCGGGCGTATGACGCGGGCCGCATAGCCGCGGTCGGTGAAGGCCCTGTCGTCCTGGAGGGCGGTCATGATGTGCAGGACTTCACCGGTCATCTTGACCAGCAGTTCTCTCCCACCGAGACGTAGCCAGGCGTCCGTCTGGAGGGCGAGCACCTCCTCGGCGGGCCTGGTGGCCTGTGCGGGATCAGGTCCTGGCGGGTCAGCGACGTAGTACGCGCGCCGGAGTGTCCGCCGGTGCCCAGGGGGAGGCTCGCGGCAGTGATCAGGGTGAGCGCGGTCACCGACGTCCGGAGCGCGGTCGGCGCCTCAACCGGCTTACCGTGGTGGCGACCACGGCCGTGAACACGGAGAGTGCCGCGAGGGTCGAGCGCAGTCGTTCCGTGCGCTGACCATGCCTGCGGGTCAGGCCGGATATCTGCTCCACGAAGGTCCGGCGCCGACACAAGGTCGTCCGGCACCGGAACCGCCGGACGCGAAGCTGCAGCACGACCCTCTGCCCGGCGCTGGGCACGTCGGCAGAAAACCGCAGGTAGGAACTGTGAACGTGGGTCGACCAGGTCCCGCATTCCGGGCAGGCGGCGCCAATCGTGGTGCACTTCGCGTCAACACGCACCATCGCGATGCTCACGTCCACCGACAGCACCGCGACGTTCGCGATCGACGGGAACAACAGCTCCTTCAGTCGGAGCACGACCTCTTCCAACAGCCCGGCACTTTCAGCCCAACTGCCCTGACCATGGCTCATTTTTGGGCGACTTCGAGCGCTGGCCGGCGACGCTCAGCCGTCACTCACCGTGGCCAACGGAAGCTGTGCCAGAACCGCAACTCGTGAACAAAGCCAGCGGTGACAGGGACGACGATCCGTTCGACGACATCGACGAGCAGGGTGCCTGTGGACAGATTCCGCGCACCGACGGTGAGCGAACTCGCCAGGTCGGCGCTCGTGTTGCCCCTTGTCCAGTTCCGCTACCTGCGGCATTCCGCCCATTTGGGCAGGGGAGAAATCTCCGTCCCGCCACGCTGTGCGACGCCCGGGGAAAGCCGCTGCCGCCCGGGGTGCGCCGCTGGGAGACTGCGGGGATGACAACGCAGCGGCTGCCGTTCCCGGTCCCGGACGAACGCGCCCACCTCTTCGCCGACAAGGTCAGGATGACTCCGGTTTCCGCGTTGGCGACCCGGATCGCTGCGCTTCGTCCGGTGCCGGAGCTTGTGCCCGTGACGATCGCGACCTTCCTGGTGTTCTTCCTGGGATGCGGTCGTGCGTGGGTTGTGTCACTGCGCGGGCTGCGCTATGCAGCGGAGTTCGGGGGCAGGATTCGGGCGAGCCAGTCTGTGCGTGCCCGGCGGGCTGTGGCCGAGATGTGGGCTTGCGGGTACAGGGCGTCGAATCCGTGGAAGCCGCCTGCCCAGACATGGAGTTCGGCCTGGCCGCCGGCCGCCCAGATGCGGGTGGCGTAGTCGGTGTCCTCGTCGCGGAAGACTTCGGCGGAGCCGGTGTCGATGTAGGTGGTCGGCAGGTCCGCGAGGTCGTCGGCCAGGGCGGGTGAGACGTATGCGGGTACCTCGTCGTTGGTGAGGTCGCCGAGGAGGCAGCGCCATCCGAATCCGTTCATCTCGCGGGTCCAGACGCCGGGCCCGTTCGAGTACTGGAGGCTGGAGGTGGTGGTATTGCGGTGGTCGAGCATGGGGCCGATCAGGACTTGGGCGACGATCGTCGGGGTGCCGAGGTCGCGGGCCAGCAGGGTGACGCCGGCGGCGAGGCCGCCGCCCGCGCTGGCGCCTGCGACGATGATCCGGGCGGGGTCGATGCCCAGTTCGGCGGCGTGGTCGGCGATCCAGAGCAGTCCCTGGTAGCAGTCGTCGACCGGGATGGTGCCGGTGGACTCGGGCGCGAGCCGGTAGTCGACGGAGACGACGACGGCGCCGAGTTCGTCGAGCCACTCCAGCGGGATGTCGATCTGTGAGAAGCGGTCGCCCATGACCATCCCGCCGCCGTGCATCCAGTAGACGCAGGGTGCGGCAGCGGTGCGATCGCTGTTCGCGGGGCTGAAGACGGACAACGGGATCGGGGTGCCGTCCGGACTCGCAACGGTGACCTCGCGCCGGTCGATAGCGCGACCTTCGAGGAGGGGTTCGACGGGCATCGAGGAGAAGGGGCGTACCTGCGCCAGCACTTCAGGGCTGAGCTGGGACATGAGGGGCATGTCGGCCAGCAGTTCACGCAGTTCGGGGTCCAGATCGGGTCGTGCCGTGGTCATGATCGTTGCCTCTCGTGGGTGGTGGCGGGACGGTCGGGCGAGGACGGGGGCCACCTCGGTGGGCACCGAGGCGACAGAGGAGGTGTGGGGTGTTCGGCGGGTCAGAGGGCGGATTTGCCGCGGACCGGAACGTAGTCGGTGTACACGGAGTCCTTGGCGAGCAGCGGGTCGATCTGCGCCACGATGGCCTGTGCGGTCTTGCCGGCGAAGACGCGGTGGTGGTCCTCCTCGCTGGTCCAGCCTTCGGTGACGTGGACGACGTCGGGGTCGGACGCGGAGCGGGAGACGAGGTAGACGAGGCAGTAGTCGCTCGCGCCGGGGCTGCCCTCGTCCAGTCCGGTCAGCAGCAGGTCGACGAGCTGGTCGCCCATACCGGGCCTGGCGGTCAGGGCGGCGCTGAAGCCGTAGTCGGCAATCATGGATTCTTTCTCTTCCTCGTCTGTGATGGAGTGCGGTGATTCCATTCAACCGAGGTGGCCTGTGGAAACGTTAGACCGATACTCGCTCGCACTTGCACGATCCTCGTGGTCATGGGAGCCACAGCGCGGAATAGTGCTGCAATGGACGCATGCACCTCGAAGAACTCCGCACCCTGCTGGCCCGCCATGCGCGGCCCGACTGGACTACCTCCATCGACGGCGTCCTCATCTCCACAGTCGACCGCCCTGATCCGCCGGCGCCTTCGATGTCCGGCACGCTCCTGGCGGTCATCGCCCAGGGCGCCAAACGCCTCGCCCTGGGCAAGAGGGTGTTCGAGTACGGACCCGGGCAGTACCTGATCGCATCCGTCGATCTGCCTGTCACAGGACAGTTCACCCAGGCCGCCCCCAAGCAGCCGGCACTGGGGTTCGGTCTCGTCCTGGAACCGTCCGCCGTTGCCGAGCTGCTGCTTGAGGCCGGGCCCGGAGACGCCCCCCGGAGCAGCGGGGGCGCGCCGCCGGGGATCGCCGTCAGTGACGCTCCGGCCGTGCTGCTGGACGCGGTGGTCCGGCTGTTGCGCCTGCTCGACGAGCCCCGCGACCGGGCCGTACTGGCCCCGCTGGTCAAGCGCGAGATCCTGTGGCGTCTGATCACCGGCGAGCAGGGTGCGACGGTTCGCCAGCTCGGCCTGGCCGACAGCAGCCTCAGCCACATCTCGCGGGCCGTGCGCTGGATCCGCGAGCACTACGCGCAGCCCTTCCGGGTCGAGGACGTGGCGCGACAGTCCGGCATGGGCATCTCCGCCTTCTACCGCAACTTCCAAGCGGTAACCGCGATGAGCCCCATCCAGTTCCAGAAGCAGATCCGGCTCCAGGAGGCCCGGCTGCTGCTCGCCACCCACCGCGGAGACGTCACCGGAGTCGGCCACCGCGTCGGCTACGACAACCCGTCACAGTTCAGCCGGGAGTACCGCCGCCAATTCGGCGCGCCCCCCAGCCAGGACGCCGTCCGCCTGCGTCAGGCCGTGCGTGCGCCAGCAGGTCTCCTGCCCTGAGCTGGATGGGATTACTGGAGGATCATGCAAGGAGTAGGGAGGATAGTTCTACTGCCTCCGCAGGTCAGAGCGATTCAATGGGATCACCGGTTCTCCCGGGGAGCAGGAAAATGCCTGCCCACCCGTACGGATCCCACCACATCGCAAAGGGGCACAACATGAAGACAGTTCTGATCACTGGTACCTCATCCGGGTACGGGCGGGAGACCGCCCTCTACTTCCACTCGCAGGGGTGGAACGTCATCGCCACGATGCGGACACCGCGTCCAGGCGTCCTTCCCGAGTCGGACCGGCTCCGCATCATCGAGCTCGACGTGACCAGGCCCGACACCATCGCTACCGCGTTGGAGACTGCGGGGCCCGTCGATGTCCTGGTCAATAACGCGGGAGTCCCGTCGATCGGCGTGTTCGAGGGCACCCCCATGGCCCGGGTACGAGAAGTCTTCGAGACCAACGCGTTCGGCGTGATGGCGGTGACACAAGCAGTGCTGCCCCAATTCCGCGAGCGCGGCTCCGGCGTGGTGGTCAACGTGACATCCAGCGTGGTGCTGGGCCACATGCCGCTCACAGCCGTCTACAAAGCGAGCAAGATGGCCATCGAAGGGTTCACCGCATCCCTCGCGCTCGAACTCGCGCCCTTCGGCGTCCAGGCGAAGACGGTCCAGCCGGGCGCCTGCCTGACGACGAACTTCGCAGCCAATGCGGCCAAGGCGACGGACGGGGCACCGCTGGACGAGTTGGTTCCGGCGCCCTACGTGTCATGGGCGAAGAAGGCCATGGCGGACTTCACGGCACAGGACCTGTTCACCAAGGAGAGCGACGTCGCCGAAACCATCTGGCGAGCCGTGCACGACACGACCGGCCAGCTACGATTCCCCGCCGGCCCCGACGCGGTCTCGCTCTCCCAGGCGAAGTGATCAGCCAGCAGGCAAGGTCACGCCGCACTGATACCAAGAGCTGACCCCGCGCCCCCGCACCAGGTGTGTTGTCCGGGAAGGTTGGTGACGCGGCTGGCTGGTGGTTGGCCGCTCGCCGCATGCGCGCCCACCACGCCCGCGCCGCAAAGGCCCTGGACGCACGAGCTGAGCCGGGCGGGGAGGAGTTTTGGGGTTGGGCCGGGCGCACCCTGGGCGCCCCGGCCCGCACCACCACCGGGCAAGCAGCGTGGCTGCGGCTGGTGTCGGCTCCGGAAGACAAGGCGTCGGGGAAGCTGTGGGACGGCGCCCTGGACGCGCAGCACGCCTTCGGCGACCTCGACGGGCACCGGCCCGCACTGCTGGGGGTGCATGACGCTTTCGACGACGGCACTGCCTACCGGGCGGAGCTGTCGGCCCGCGTCGATGAGCCGGTCCTGTCCGACGACCCGATCCTGCGCCAGGACCTGGACTTGTCCGACTCCTGGTGGGAAGCGCTCGCTGGGACGCTGGAGAAGCTCTCGGCTACCAGACCGACCGTGTTGCCGTGCGTGAGCAGTACATGAACCGCGCCATCCCCGAGTTCCTCGGGATCCCGGCCCCGGCCGTGACCTGCTGGACCGCAGCCCACGCCGACCTGCACTGGGCGAACCTCACCGCATCACCCTTGCGGCTGCTCGACTGGGAAGGATGGGGACAAGCCCCCCGGGGCTCCGATTGCGCCGCCCTCTACGCCTCCACACTCCTCCAGCCGAACGTCGCCGCCCGCGTCCTCGCCGTCTTCCCCATCCTGGGCAGCCCGGCTGGCCTTGCCGCCGAAGCGACCGTGTGCGCCCAGCTGCTCCAGACCGTGGCCCGCGGCGACAACCTCACAGGCCGCCGCGGCAGGTGCTCCGCCTTGCCCTCCAGGACCACGCCACAGCGCTCCCTGACAGGCAGACAGCCAATGCGTCATCTGATGAAGTCGCGGATGGGCACACAGGGAGCCACGCGGCCGCGCCGTGCTCGGCGAGCCCATGATCAGGTCTGGCTCTGGAGGGGCGGAAGCTCCCGCAGGGCGGCGGGCAGCTCGTCGATGCCGCGCTGCAGATACCAGGCGAGCGCCCAGCGCAGGACGACGCCGCGGCGCAAGCGCCACTGGTCGCAGAGCTGGGAGAGAACGTCGTCGCAGAAGTCCTCCCTCAGCTGCGCCAGTACCTCGTCCTCGGGGTAGGTTGCGTATCCAATGCCGCACTTGTCTGGGTCGCCGAGGTCGAGCGCGTCGGCGAGGATCGCCGCGGCCGCCGCGCTGGTGCCGCCGCCGTTGTATCCCCAGCCGAAGCCGCCGGTCTCCGGCTCGGCAAGCTCACGCAGGACCGTAACCCCGTACTGCCGCTCGGTGGGGCCGAACTCGGGCTTCTCGATGAGGATCCGGGCGGGCTTCCACTCCTCCCCATCGTCCCTGTCGGTCTCCGGGCCGTACTGGATGCCGTGGTACGTGCGGTCCTCGTAAGCCATGCCGTTCCCTCCCGTTGATCTCCCGTGGCGAGATCAGCCTGCCGTACCTCACCGACCGGCAACACAGCGCGATTGGCCAGCCGGCACAGAGCGCCACAGACACATGGTCGGCGGCCGGTGCTGGAGGGGAACGACCCGAACGTGCTGGTCATAGCGATGCTCAAGGCCCGCGCCGGGGAAGAGCGATGTGACCCGGAACGCGACCCAAGAGGGACCCAGGGCACGACCCGCGATCGGTGCGGCCGCGGGCCCGGATCGTCGCCATGACAGCTCTGGGCCCCGCGTCACCGTCGGCGTGGACGTCCGTTCCAACGAAGGGGGCCCGGCCGGGACACGCCGCGAGCCGTTCCACTTGGTCGTCGGGGCAGCCGATCGACCGCCCCGGCACACGGAACGGTCCCAAACGACGCGGATCTGCCGCGCATCGCCGCCCACCTCGCCGTCACGGCCGATGAGGTCAGCCGCCGTCTCGGTGTCACCCCGACCGCGCGCACCGCGCTGAGCGAGCTGCGGGCGGCGGTGGTCGCGGCGCTGCTGGAGATGGAGCCGGCCGCGAGCGCGGAGGACGTCGCCGCGCGGCTGGGGTACCCGCTGTGCCCGGCGCACACCGCTCTCATAGCCGTGCGAGCCCCAGCCCGTGAGCGGGTGTCAGACGCCCGGACCGTGGGGAGCCGTCCCTTGTGTTCTGACCCCGGCTTCGCGGAGGCCCCCCAGCCTACCGCCGACAAGTCATGGACCGGACATGAAGATCACGACCTAGGGCTGGAGTATTAGCAACTTGCTCTGGATCCCTAGGCTTGCCTGACGGATCATCAGGTAAGTCAGCGTTGAATCAGCATTGGACCGGGACAGTCTTCCGTGCATGCTCCTGGTCGACGGCTCCGCGGCAGCTTGATTTGCGCAGATCGCGCAGGTGAGAAGCCTGCTCGCCATGGCGCACGATGTTCTGGCAAGTCTTCGTTTGAAAGGCATGCCGATGTACAGTGAACGACGCCCCTGACCTGCAGACAGCCGGCGGGGAGCCGTCTTCTAGGAGTCTAAAGTGCTGCGAACTTTGATCAAGTCCAAGATCTAGCATCTGGACGTTTGTGCAGGTCAGTGGCATGGGTGGGTGCCCTCTGGTCAGCAAGAGGTCAGCATGCGTCGCAGCGCGGCCCGCTGGGGGCTCGGTTCCGCCGCTTCGGCGGTTGTCTGGGGCAGGCAGTCGATCTCGTTGCGGGCATACAGCTCTATACCGGCGTTGCCTCGGTTGGTGAGGTAAAGCTGGACGAGTCCGTCCACCCAGGGAGCGTCCGGACCGCACGGTCTGGACCCGGCCTTCCTTGATGCCCTCGACGGCTGGCGGGGTACGGAAATGGCTGTGGCCGACGGCCAGGGCGGCGAGCCATTCCCAGGTGTCTCGGTGCGCGATCAGCTCAGCCGATGCCGGTGCCCCGGTAGGCGGCGTCGATGGTGTTCTTGAGTGCGAGGTCCTGGTTGCCGGCCCCGGACTGCTGCTGGTGCTCGGTGTTCTCCATGATTCCCCCCTGTGAGGCGGCATCGGCAGCAGCGGACGGATCAGCTGCGGCAGGGATGGTGGAACCGTAGCCAGGCTCCTGCGCCTCCACATCAAGGTGCGTCTGCGCGCCGTCGGTGTCCTTCTCGTCTGCTTCCTCAGCCGGTGCGAGGGAGCGAAAGAGGTCGGTTGGGTTCAGCAGCTGCCGGAGCTCGCATCGCTTCTCGTTCAGGTCACGACCGACGTGCTCGAAGCATGTCATGGCGAGAGCCGTCTCACATGACCGGACGGCCCAGCCCATTGGCCTGCCTCCGCCATGGCGGCATACCGCCTGCCCAGTGCCTGGATGCGGCCCTCGCCCCAGCCGATCATTGGACGTATCACAGCAAGGTTCCTGCTCCTTCGCCCATATCCATCGGGAGCCTTTCCGGAGGACGGCGGGAAACTAGAACCCACGGAGGTAGGCCATGACCGATCCGGATTCCACCGACTGGCGCAAGGAGGCCATTCCCGGTCTGTCAGTGGTGCATGCGGGCACCGAACGAGAGGCAGCGGCACGCCAGTTCGCGGACCAGGGCATTGTCCGGCTGACCGACATCTTCGACGAGACCGGCCTGCGCCGCATTCAGGAGGAAGTCGCGGAGCACATCCGGACAGAAGTGCCGCGACTCGACCGTGACGTGTACCGGGACCCGGACGGAACGACCGTACGTGTGGTGAACAACCTGCAGCGCTACCGGCCGTACTTCGCCAGGCTGTTGTCCGACGACGCACTGCTGGACCTCGTCGAGTCCATCACCGGTTGGACCCCGCTTCCTTTCTATGCCGAGTACTTCGCCAAGGTACCGGGAGGCGCTGTCGCCAACCCGCACCAGGAACGGGCCTTCGAGTACGTCGACCCGCCGCAGTACATCCATCTCTGGATCGCTCTGGAAGACATCACACCGGATCAGGGGCCGTTGCGCTTTTGGCTCGGATCGCACAAGCAGGGTGTACTTCCCCACACCGAACGCGATTTCAGCGGCATGCAGTACATCCCGGACGACGTACTGGAGCAGCACGGCTTCCCAGTGCGTGCCGGGGTCGGCTCGGCAGGTGACACCTTCGTCCTGGACTCCGGAACGATCCACGCCAGCTCCCTCAACACGGGGAGTCGGCCCCGGCCTTCGCTGGTCCTCGCCTACCGGGGCGCGGGCACCGAACTTCGCACGGCCTGATCACCACTCAGTGCCCGGTACGACACGACAGCCACTCCAGGATGCCCGCCGCCCAGCGTACGGCGGGCATCCTGCCGTTCCGGGGGCGTCGGCCCGGAGTCACTCGCGGACCCCTAGCCGTTAAGACGGTGTGGTAAGTTGAAAAGTCGAACGGTCAATTCAACATGTTCACAACTCTCGGGGGAGACAGGCATGGCGACCGCACTGCCCGTTACTGTGTCCCGCCCTGCAAACCGTTTTCACGGTCTCTTCACCACTCGCGTCCATGTTGACCTCATGCGAGTCATCAGCGCGAGTTGTCGCGGTCTCGCTGCCCTTCGGTAGACACTTCTCTCCCGCATCCGCACAGCGTCAGTTCCTGGTCCCCTCGGCTGTCGTCGAAACCCTGACGATGGTCTGCTCAAATACGCACGGACCTGTCTCGTGAACCGACGAAGATCCCGTGCGCGTGCTTACCAGTCGGGTGCCAGCTCCATGAATTGGGTCAATGAAATGAAAAATTTCGATCAGCGGGTGGATATCTTGGCGGGGTTCCTCCATAGGACCGCAGACCAGCGCTCGTCCTGGGACGCGCCCGACATTTCTGACGAAACAGGTTCCGATATCCGCGAGGTGGAAGCTGCTGTCGCGCGGTTGGCGGAGCTACAGCTCCTTTTACCCGATCCCGGACATGCCAGCGGCTACAGCACCACGAATCCCAAAGCCATCCTCCACCGGCTGGTCTCGCTGGAACAGCAGTTGACGGACGAATGGCACCAGCAGGCGCTGCATCGGCAGGAGAAAATGCAGACCCTCCTGCGCCACTTTCCCGTGCACGGGCTGGAGAACTCCGGCACGCACGTGGAGCTGCTGACCGCCGTGGACAAGGTCAACACCTTCATAGAGGGGTGCATCGACACGATCGAGCACAGCCAGCTGGCCATGCACCCAGGAGGGCTGCCGTCGCTGAGCCTGGTGGACGACATGCTGCTGCGCGATCAGGAGGTACTGGACCGCGGCGCGCGTATCATGGCCCTCTACAGTCGGCATCTGCTCCAGGTCGAGTACGTGCGGGACTACCTCACAGAAGCGGTCCACCAGGGTGCCGAGGTACGTCTCGCCGAGTATCTGCCGATCAGGCTGCTCATCCTTGACGACGGCCTGTCCATCCTGCCCATCGACCCGCAGGACTCCTCCCAGGGGGCCATCGCCATCCACAGCTCCGAGGTGACCGGTGCTCTCAAAGGCATTTTCTCCTTCCACTGGACGGCCGCCGAGACGTTCACCGGGCAGCGTCCGGACGAGGGTCCTGCCGACCGTTACCTACTGACCTCGCAGGAGCGCGCGATCGCCCGCATGCTCGCCATCGGAGTCAAGGACGAGGCCATCGCGCGCCAACTAGGCATCTCACCGCGCACCCTGAGCAGGGTCATCGCGATGTTTCTGGAGAAGCTGGGGGTGCAGACCCGGTTCCAGGCGGCCATCCAACTGGTGCGCGCCGGTCTGATCGACGTGCCCACAGCTCTGCCGGCTGCCGGGACCGAGGTCGGCTGACGAAACGTCACTCCGCCTGCGGTGGTGGCCGCACGGGCCACCACCGGGGACGCGGCGCTCCCCTCAGGGAGTCAGCCGGTGCAGGTCACGCGGGAAGAGCGTGGCCCGACGCACGTTGTCCGCCTCGGTCAGCCGGGCGGTCCAACGTTCCAGGCCGAGCGCGAAGCCGCCGTGCGGGGGCATGCCGTGCGCGAACACCGACAGGTAGCTCTCGTACGACTCCGTGCTCTCGCCGCGCGCCGCGAGTGCGGCGATGTAGTCCTCGTAGCGGTGCAGCCGCTGACCGCCGGTGACCAGTTCGAGCCCGCGGAAGAGCAGGTCGAAGCTGTTGGAGTACTCCTCGCGGCCGGGTTCCGGATGGGTGTAGAAGGGCCGCTTGCGCATGGGGTAGCCCGTGACGAAGAGGAACTCGCTGCCGTGTTCGCGCAGCGCCCACTCGCTCAGCCACCGTTCGTGCGCGGGTGCCAGGTCCGGCTCGTCGCTCTCCACCATGCGCATCGCGTCGGCGAAGTGCAGCTGCGGGATCTCCGCCGGGACCACGGGAAGTTTCACCCCGAGCAGTTCCACCGCGTGCTCCGCCTTGTCCGCCACCGCGGCGGTCATGCCCGCGACCGCTGCGCGGACCACGGCCATGACGTCACGGTGGTCGGTGATGAACCCGAGTTCCGCGTCCAGGCTGGTGTACTGGGCCAGATGCCGCGCGGTGTCGTGCGGCTCGGCGCGGAACACCGGGCCCGTCTCGTAGACCCGCTCGAAGATGCCCACGGCTGTCTGCTTGAAGAACTGCGGCGACTGGGCCAGGAATGCCGGCCGGCCGAACCAGTCCAGTGCGAAGACGCTGGCGCCCGACTCCGTGGCGGAGGAGACCACCTTCGGCGTGTGGATCTCGGTGAAGTCCAGGGCGTCCAGGGCCGCCCGGAAACCGGCCACCGAGGCCGCCGAGATCTCGTGCGGAGCGCGCAGCGAGGGATGGCGCAGGGTGACCGGGGCGTGGTCCAGGACCACCGGCAGTCCGGCCGTCACCGTCGGCCGGTACACGTCGATCGGTGAGGGCTCGGCCCGGCTGGAGAGCTCCTCGATCTGCGGGGACGTCAGTTCGAAGCCACCCGGGGCCTGACTGTTGGCGGTAACGGTGCCTCGGATGCCGAGCACGGTCTCCTCGGGGATGTCGCTTCCCGAGGAACCGCTCACCACGACCTGCGCCAGCCCTGAGCGGTCGCGCAGAATCAGGAAGGTGACGTTCTTCAGAGCGCGCCGGCGATGAAGCCAGCCGCGGATTTCCACGGTCGTGCCCTCGTGCTGCGGCAACTCGGCCGCGAGGACGCGCGCAGTAGGGTGGATCATCGTAGTCCTCCATGGACCTCGACTGATCCCTTGGGAGTGCGGGCGAGAAGGGAAACTCGCGGTACCACCGCACTTTCGCCAGTGCCCGTTTCAGGGCGATGGCCTCGTTCGGGCCCGGTGACGGGGGCCGGTCGGCGGGGCATTTCCTCCCCGCGCTCGGGAGTGTCTTCCGTCCGGGGGAGCGAGACCGTCTTCTCAGCTACCGACAGCTCTCTCAACTCGCCCGCTCCTGAACGTACTTGTCTCCGTCAACGCTTTGGTTTCAGGGTATCAGGACGCAACTTCGGGGGAGACCGTTCGCCTGCGGGCCAGAAGCGACAACATCTCAAAGCCGAGATTTCCGGCGAGGACGGCGGTGACGGCGGCCGGGTCGTATTCGGCGATGAGTTCCACGACGTCGAACCCCACATAGTCCAGAGGGCCCAGTGCCCGCAGCAAGGCGATGGCCTCTCGGGAGGTGATTCCGCCGGGCTCCGGGCAACCCGTTCCGGGAGCGAAGGCGGGATCGATGACATCGAGGTCGAACGTGACGTAGACGGGCCTGTCGCCGGCGCGTTCACGTGCGGTCGCGGCGGCGGACGCGAGGTCGGCGGCCACCTGATCCGTGGTCAGGTAGGCGGCGCCCAACTCCGTCACGGCCTGGTACCCGTCCGGGCTGTCGATCGAGCCGCGCAGGCCGAGCAGCGTCGAGTGCTCGGGGCTGACCAGTTCCTCCTCGACCGCGCGGCGGAACCAGGTGCCGTGGCTGTATCGCTCACCGAAGTAGTTGTCCCCGGAGTCCGTGTGGGCGTCGAAGTCGATGACGGCCACCGGGCCGTGCCGGCGCATGCCCCGCAGGTGCCCGAGGGTGCACGAGTGGTCGCCGCCGAACAGGAGAGGCACGGCACCCGCCGCGACGACCCGCGCCACCGCCCGTTCGATCGCGGCGAGGCTGCGCTGCGTGTTCCCGGGAACCACGGGCACGTCTCCGTGGTCGACGCAGGTCAGCACGGAGAAGGGATCGATCTGCTGAGCCGGGTTGTATCCGCCGACCGTCGACGAGCCGGTGCGCACCGCGCGGGGACCGAACCGCTGGCCGGACCGGAACGTGACGGTCCCGTCGAACGGCACGCCCAGCACCGCCACGTCGACGTTCGTCAGGTCGGTGCGGTGGGGCAGCCGGGCGTACGTGGGGACTCCGGCGAACGCCGCCAGAGGTACGTCTGTTTCGTGGAGGGTCATGTCAACTCCGTTGGTCATCAGGACTCTTCGTCGGGGAAGAAGCGGTGTCGTTCGGACAGTCGTACGTGGGGGTCGGCTTGCGGATGCGAGGGCGGCGGCCGGAGCTGCCCTGGTAGAAGGCGGCCGCGGCGACGGGAAGCGTGCACAGCGCCAGCGCCGTGCGGATCGAGGTGGCGCCCTCGACGAGACCCGCGGTCACGGTGCCGAGCGGCACACAGCCCCACACGAGCATGCGGGCCACCATGTTGACCCGGCTCTGGAACTCGTCGGGGATCAGGGGCTGACGCAGGGCGGCGCCATTGACCATCGTGAACGTGTAACAGGCGTACCAGGGCAGGTAGAGAGCCAGGCCCACGAGGTACCGCGAACTCGCGGCCAGGGCGAGCATCAGGCCCGCGGCGAGCACCGGCGGCGCCACAGTCAGTAGGCGCTCGGGCAGGTTGCGCAGCCCGATGGCCAGCAGGCTTCCGGCCACCGCGCCCGCGGCGCCCGCCGTGTAGAGGAGCCCGATCCGTGAGCTGTCCTCGGGTACGCCGAGCGCACGCACGGCGAAGACCACCACGAGCCCGGACAGCGCTCCGCCGCTGAAGGCGTTGCCCATGCCGACCGTGACCAACGTCCGCAGGCGGCGCTGCCGCCACAGGAAGCGCACGCCGGCCTGGATGTCGTGCGACACCCGCCCCGCGCCGGGGTCCGTGGCGGCACCGGTGCGGCGCGGTGGTGCGAGCGGGTTCCGGATCCGGGCGATCAGCAGGGCCGATGTCAGGAAGCTGAGGGTGTCGACCACGAGCGCGCGCTCCGGCCCCACCGCGGCGATGAGCAAAGCGCCGCCGGCCGCGCCGACGACGGACACGGTCTGGTTGGTCGCCCAGACCAGCCGCGTCGCCTGCACCGCTCCGTCGCGCCCGGCCAGAGCGGGCAATGCCCCGAAGGAGCCCGCGTCGAACCAGACGCCTGCTGTGGAGACGATCGCCATGGCGGCGTACACGACGGGCGCGGCGACGAGGCCGAACGCTCCGCACAGGGGTATCACCGCCATGCCCGCCGCCGCGAGCAGATCGCAGCGGACCATCAGCCGACGCCGGTCCGCCCGGTCGCCGACGGCCCCGGCAAAAGCACCGCACACGAGGTACGGCACTACCTCCAGGACGCCGAGCGCGGCCACAGCGAGAGTCGAACCCGTCTCCCGGAACACCAGGACGGGCAGAGTGACCGTACTGACCGTGGTCCCCAGGACGGACACCGAGCGGGCGCTCCAGAACAGGAGGAAGTCACGGTCCCGGAAGACGGTCACGGGCCCACCGGGATCACGTCGGCTCCGGAAGCGAACTCCTCGCGCAGCCGCAGGATGCGGGCCTCGACCTCCGCCTCGTCCGCACCCTCGACCAGGGCGCGGCCGGCCCTGATGGTCGACCGCGTCCGCCGGTCGGGCATCACATCACCGATGTCGAGGGCCAGTTGCACGGCGGCGACCCCGGGGTACCGGCGCAGGTCCTCGACCGCGGGCAGCCGGGTCACCCGTCCCGGGGGGACCAGCAGTTGGGTCCAGCCCACCGCCGGGGTGGCAGGGTGCCAGTGCTCGGGAGGGGAGAAGGGGATCCCGCAGGCGGTCTCGACGACGGCCCGGTTCAGGTCCACCCCGAAGTGGTGCCGCAGGACGTCGACGATCAGTCCGCCGCCGCCCCGTGCGGCGCACTCCGAGAAAACCAGGCCCTCGGCGGTCTCGAAGGCCTCGAGGTGGAAGACGCCGTCGCGGTGGCCGAGGGCGGACAGGGCGGTCCCGGCCAGCCGGCGGCACCGTGCGTAGTACTCCTGGTGGCGCTCCGGTGCCAGCAGCACCGAGCCGACCGCCGCGCCGTGCCGGATCTCCAGCACATTGCTGAGGTACCGGCTGACGGCGAGCAGCCTGAGCCGTCCGTCCTGCACCACTCCGTCGATGTGCACTTCCCCGCCGTCGACGTACCGTTCGAGCAACCAGGTCTGGGACAGTCCCGGCATGTGACGCAGGACCTGCCCAAGGTGTTCGGCGTCCTGCACACGGACCACCTGCTGGGCCGCGCGAGAGGCCACGGGTTTGAGCACGGCCGGGAAACCGACCCGGGCGAGTTCGCCGGCCGGGGGAAGGGCTCCGGGGCGGATCAGGACGTGCTCGGTGACCGCGAGGCCGGCCTCGCGCACCGCGCGCTTCTGCAGGGACTTGTCCGTGGCCTTCAGCACGGTGTCCAGGGCAGGCCCTCGGGCGCTGAGGAGTTCCGCCAGGACTGATGCGCCGACCAGCGCGTTCTCCGCGTCCGTGAACACGACGTCGTACGGCCCGGCGAGGTCCTCGCGGTGCAGTGCGGCGATGATCTCCTGAAGGTCCGACTGGTCGGGGACGGCCACCCAGGGGAAGACGGGTGCGTCACCAGCGCGCTGCCGCAGCGTGAACTCGTCCAGCACACCCACGAGTTCGACGCCGTGCCGTTCGGCGTGCGCGAGGAACGGCGTGGCGTCGTCGAGCACGAGGGCTCTGATGGGGCTCACGAGGCATTCGCCGCTCGAGCCGCTGCCTCGCGGACGCTGCGCGGGGTGATGTCGGTCCAGACCCGTTCGATGTGGTTCAGGCAGTCCTGGCGGGTGCCGATGGTGCCCTCCCGGTACCAGCCGTCGGGAGGAGGGCTGCCGGCTGCCCAGATCGAGTACTGCTCCTCGTCGTTGACGACCACGTGGAAGACGGTCTCTTCGGTGCTCATGGTTCACCTCGGTTGTTGGTTCGATGGCGTGGCGGGTCGGGTGCAGCGGGGGAGTTCAGCGGGGGAGCCGGATGCCGAGGCCGTCGCGCCAGGCGAGGGCGTACACCTCGGCGGCCAGGGCGACGTCGAGGATGCCCATGCCGAAGGGGTTGCTGAGGACGATCTGGCCGGGATCGCGGCGTCCCGGGCGCAGCCCGAGCAGGACGTCGGACAGCGTCGCGTCCACCCGCCGGCCGAGCGGGCGCGTGGGGTCGTACACCTCTCCGGCGGGGCCGCGCAGCTCTCCCGTGCGGTAGAGGCGGCCGAGCAGCCGCCTGTCGTCCTCGCTGATCAGTTTCCAGTCATCGATGACCACGAGGTCGGCCTCGGCGACGACGTCGGACAGCACGTCGTCGAGGGAGACGTGGGCGATGAGGGCGCCGGGCTCGATCCACTTCATCGGGATGTAGCCCTCGGTTGTCGTCGTGGCCGTCACCACGACGTCCGCTCCGCGCACCGCCGATTCGGCGCTCTCGGCCACCGTGATGTCGATGCCATCCGCGCCCAGCGTTCTCGAGGCTTCCGCGCTCCTGCCCGGGCTGAGGTCATACAGCGCGAATCGCGCGGTGGGCAGGTCGCGTGCGAGCAGCCGGACGTGAGCCAGGCCGAGAGCGCCGCCGCCGATGACGGCGACCGTCCGGGGCGCGGCCACGCCCAGCAGCCGCACGCTCAGCACGGTGTACGCGGCGGTGCGCAGGGCGCTGAGGTGGCCGGCGTCCATGAGTGCGAGCGGATGCGCGGTCTCCCTGTCGAAGAGGAAGGTGAGACCCTGAGCGCGCTCCCGGCCGTGCAGTGGGTTGCCGAGGCTACTGTTGATGACCTTGAGCCCGATCGCCGGGGACTCACCCCATAGCGCCCCGGGCAGAGAGAGGCTTCGGGCGAAGTGGCCGTGCTCGGTCTCCCATGGCAGATAGGCCTCCGCCGGGAGCGTGGTGCGACCCTGTGCATGCAGGAGGAGGGCCTCGCGCACCACAGCCACCGCATCGAGGCGGGACGCGTAGGCGACCACTTCCTCGCGGGTGAGGTACAGCAGTTCGGACGTTGTCCCTGCGGTCATGGCGTGATGCCCTCCAGTTCGTAGCGAAGGCCGCGGCCCCGCGCGTTCACCGTGGCCGCGACGACGTCGGAGTACACCCCGTGGTGCCGCAGCCAGTCGTCGTCGTAGAAGGTGGACCGGTAGTTCTCGCCGCCGTCGGGACTCAGCCCGACTGCCCTGCCTAGGGCACCGCGTCCGGCGCCCAGCGCGTGGACGTACGCGGCGAGGAGGGCCCCCGTGGAGCCCCCGAGGCTCAGACCAGTGTCCTGGGCGAACATCCGGCAGTGTGCGAAGGCCTGCACGTCCCGGACGCGTAGGGCGTGCCCGTCGCTGCCCTCGTGCAGGAACGAGGTGCGGCGCCCGGCGCCGATGCCGGTGAGTAGGTGGGAGTGGACGGCCACCCGGTCGGACAGGGCCGCCGAGCCGACCACGTCCACGGGAAGCGTGCGCACAGCGGGCAGGGCACGCCGCAGCCCCGTGCCCAGTCCGGCGAGAGTGCCCCCTGTGCTCACCGCGGCCAGCACCGTGTCCATGCCACCGGACGTCTGCTCCAGCAGTTCGGGCGCGGTCACATCCTGGTGGACGCCCGGGTTGGCCGGATTGCGGTACTGGTCCGGCCAGCGCAGCTCGGGGTCCGCCTCACGCAGCTCGGCGACCTTGCGCAGTCTGGTCAGCAGATAGCCACCGGACCGGTCCCGCTCCCGCACGGTCACCAGCCGGGCTCCTTCCGCGAGGAGCAGGGCGCGGCTCTGGTCCGGCAGCTTCGGGTCGACCACGGCCGTGAATGTGCAGCCGATCTCGCCGAGCAGCCGGGCCAGGGCAAGCCCCAGATTGCCCGAGGTCGACTCGATCACCTCGGTGCCGGGGACCAGCGGCCGCCGGGTGTGCATGTCGGCCAGCAGGCCCACGGCCGTGCGGTACTTCACGGAGCCGGTCGGGTTGTGCATCTCCAGCTTCAGCCGGACCCCCCCCGGAGGCTCCCGCCAGGTGTACCCGCACCGGCACCAGGGGCGTGTTGGTTCTGGCCCTGCTCAGCGGCAGGGCCACGGAGGCCCTGGTGAGCGTCATGCCGGTGTCCCGGCGAGGCACCAGCGGAGCACGGACATGGCACCGAACAGCTTGTGCCCGGCCTGCTCGAAGGCAATGCTGCGCGGCCCGTCGAGGACGTCGGCCGTGACCTCCTCGCCCCGGTGCGCCGGGAGGTCGTGCATGAAGCGGGCCCCGGGGTGTCTAGCCATGAGGGCGGCGTCCACCTGGAAAGGCCGGAACTTCCGCCGCCAGTCGGGGTCCTCCTTCACCGAGCCGGTGGTCTGCCAACGGGTCGTGTAGACGATATCGATGCCGTTGGGCGTCTCCCGGGGATCGTGGCTCTCCTCGACCACGGAACCGTGGGAGCGCGCGGTGTCCGCCGCGCGTTCCAGTACGCTCGGTTCCAGTCCGTACCCCTCGGGGGTGCGCAGGTGCAGCCGGGTGCGTCGTACGCGTGCCAGGGCCAGGGCGAGCGCGGCCGCGGTGTTGTTGCCCTCGCCCGCGTAGAGCACCCGCGTGCCCTCCAGCCTGCCCAGGTGGGTGAGGATGGTGGACAGGTCGGTGACCGCTTGCGTCGGGTGCTCGTCCGCGGTCATCGCGTTGATCACCGACATCCGGCGCTGGCCGGCGATGTTCCTCAGTTCCCCGGGATCGCCGGCGGTGCGGGCGACGAACCCGTCGAGCATCCGGGACAGGACCCGGCCGGTGTCGCCGATCGTCTCTCCGGTGTTCTCCTGCAGATCGTTCGGTCCGTACGCGATGATCTGCGCTCCGAGCCGCAGAGCGCCGGAAGAGAACGCGGTCCGGGTGCGGGTGGAGGTGCGCCGGAAGTAGACGCCGACCGTGGTGCCGCGCAGGGGGGCCTGCGTGTCCGGTGCACCGCGCGCGTAGTCACGGGACTGTCCGACCAGGACTTGCAGGTCGTCGTCGGAGAGATCCGCGATGGACAGCAGATGTCGGCGACCGGACCGGCTCATCGCCACTCTCCGGGAGTCTTGAACTTGACCGCCAGCGTCAGCCGGGGCTCGTAGCAGTCGCGCAGCGGGATGCCCACCCGGTGGTCGATGGCGCCCTCGAACACCAGCAGCCGGCCCGGCCGGGGTGTCACGGCGAGCACGGCGTCCGCGTCGTCGTCGTAGAAGGTGATCTCCCCTCCCCATTCACGGCGCCAGGTGGCGTTGACGAACAGCAGGGCGGTGACGTCGTCGCGGTCGGAGGCGCAGTCCCGGTGCGGGTAGCCCATGTCCCCGTAGACCACGAGGTTGCAGTGGGCCCGGTAGAGCTGCAGCTCGCGGTCGGGGAACAGGGTGGTGACCCGGGTGGTGGCGAGGTCCGCGACGTCGGTGTCGAGTTCGCCGTCGGGTACGTCGACGTTGAAGGTGCGCGCGTGTGCCGTCTCGGGTCCGTCGGCCTCGTCGCGGCGGTAGGAGGCCTGCTCGAATCGGGCCCCGAGTTCCTTGATCCGGTGCGGTGCGAGGACGTCGTCGAACAGGTACAAGCGACGCCCGGAGACGGTGAGTTCACGGGTTGGTGTCATCGGGACGGGCCCTTTCACTGGATGCGGATGGGTTCAGAAACGGTCGAAGACGCCCGGTCGGCACGCGGGGGCCAGCACAGCGCGGACGGCCTCCAGGGCGTCTCGTTCGGCCTCCGTGACCTCGGGATGCCAGACGTCGAGCAGCAGGATTTCCCGGGGATGCGCACCGTGGTTCCACGCCTCGTGCCGGTAGGCGTCGGAGAAGGCCAGGCACCGGCCCTCCTCCCACCGACGTGTCTGTCCGTCCACCCTGATACCGGAGTCGCTGGGGACGCGCAGCGGCAGATGAACGGTCAGCTTGTAGGTGTTGTCGTCGTGGTGGGCGGCCAACTCGGTGCCGGGAAGGAGTTGAGAGAACATCACGTCACCGGAGAGACCGGGGCCGATGTCCCCCAGCGCCGCCGCCGTCGCGGGGCACCGGTCGGCGATCACGGCCTGGACCTCGCTTTGCGTGTACAGGGTCAGACTGCGCCAGTCGGCACGGCCCCGGTCGGCGAACTTCGCCGACATGTAGGCGCCGTCGACGTAGTTGTCGAGGCCGCCGGCCGGCTCCGCACGGAGCGCGTCGAGTTCCCCCCGAATCTCGCGCCAGGCGGACTCCAGCCTCGCGGCGAGTCCGGCCAGCCCCGGCAGCCGATGCGTGTCCACCCAGGGTGTGGCGGGCAGCCCAGGCAGATGGAACAGCGCGGGGCGCTGCTCCGGGTCCGTGAGGATGCGCGGTCGGCGCCCGACGGCCATGTCGATGCCCGCCGTGACGCGCTCCATGGCTGCCGCGCCCCAGCGCTCCACCATCTTCTCGCCCACGCCGGTCAGTTCGTCTCCGAGAGCCACCCGGACCATGCGCCGCCGCCGGCGGTCTCCCGCGGACTGGCCGAGCACCGGAACCCGGCCCGCCGCCTCGCCGAGCAGCAGGCTGCCGCGCAGCCGGGGCACGCATTCCTCCAGTCCGGTGCCGCGGCCCGCGACCAGGCTGAACCCGGTCGGTCGCCGCACGAGTTCCAGCACCCGGGCCTGCTCGATCGGGGGCAGTTCCCTCAGGCGCGCCTTGAGACGGGGCTGGTCGAAGAAGTCGTCGGGGCGAACGACCGGGAAGCCCTCCTCCTCGACCTGACCGAGGTCGAGGAGCTGGCCCCCGCCCTCGGTGCTGATGCCGTATGCCGCGACCCAGTCGACGGGCAGCGACTCGAAGAGGTCCGGGACGTCGGAGAACCGCACGGGACGCACGATGGGGTTGAGGTAGGCGTCGGCGTCCACGGTCGCCTGGACCGTGTCGGTGTCCCCGCCTCCCTGGGCGGTGGCGCCGTAGCGGGTGCGGGAGAGGGCGAGTCCCAGGGCCCTGACGATGTCCAGCCCGGACTCGTCCACGGCACCTCCCGCGAGGATCCGGACGAGTTCGCGCTCCAGCATCCGGTCGTGTTCCCCGAGGGCGTTGTACAGCCACAGGAAGAGCAGTCCGTCCGGGGCCAGGCGCTCGGTGAGCCAGCGGAGTCCGGCTCGCTGATCGGGCAGATGGTGTAGTACGCCCGAGCAGACGATCAGGTCGTAGGCGTGGGGCAGCTCCAGGTCGGGGAGGGCGCCTTCGACGAACTCGATGTTCGAGGCGCCGTGACGCTGCGCAAGCCCTCGTGCGACCTTGAGGGAGTGGGCGGAGGGGTCCACAGCGGTGAAGCGGGCCTGCGGATACTGCAGCGCCAGGGCCACGAGGCGGTGCCCGGTGCCGCAGCCGGCGTCCAGCACCTGCCATTCGCGCAGGCTCTCGTCCTTGAGCAGCAGCCCGATCCCGTTCGCGATGTCGGGGATCAGATCCGCGTCCGGATCGGGGGAGGGGTAGGGAAAACGCCGGTACAGCTCCAGCGTGTCAACCGGTTGCAAGGTTCGGCTCCACTTCTGGGGTGGTCCTGCTGGACGGTGCGGCGGTCGACAACCGGGCGAGAAGCCCGGCGGCCGCCGTCCGCACGGCGGGTGGGCGGACCATGCCGTGGTGATCGGAGTCGACTGTGTGCACGGTCCATTCGGCGCTCGTGACGGTGCCCCAGTCGGATGGGGTCACCGCGCCGGTGCGCAGGCTCTTCTCGGCGAGCACTGCGTGCAGTGGGGCGCGTATCGGGCCGGGCACCCAGTCGCGCAGCAGCGTGGTCTGGGCGCGGATCAGGCTCAGTTCTCGGACGAAGGCCGCGGTGTCCTGCTCGGCTCGGCTCGGTTCGGCGAGCGATCGCGCGAGGTGCAGGAGCCCCGTGTGTTCGGGCGTGAGCGGCCCGGACAGCCCGGCCAGCCGGTCCTTGACGGAGAGTGCCGTGCTTTCCCCGTGGACGGCCCGCACGGCCAGGGCCGCCAGGTCCGGGTCCGTGAGCGGATTGGCGGTGCTCAGCCCGCAGTCCCACGCCTCGGTGAAGACCACGTCGACGCCCCGCCGCTCGAGTTCGGCGGTCAGGGCCAGCGCGAGGAGCCCGCCCAGCGACCAACCGTAGACGGCGAGCCGACGGGCGGACGTGGTGCGCAGGAGTTCGTCCGCGTAGCGTCCCACGAGGGCGTGCACGTCCCGCGCGTCCTCGTCGGCGCCGGCCGCCGACGGGGAGCGGATTCCCCAGACGGGGTGGCTGTCGGGGATCAGCCGGAGCAGGGGTTCGTAGGCGAAGAGGGTGCCGCCCAAGGGGTGCAGGACGACGAGGGGCAGGCCGTCGCCGCCTTCCGCCAGAGGGACGACGAGCGCGGTGTCCTCGTCCTGTCGGCCCGGCGCGGGCGACTGGCCCGTCGACGGTGGCGGACCGGCCGGGGGCAGGGCCGCGGTCATCCGTGCCAGGGTCCGGGTGCGGAAGACGGTCTGCAACGACAGTCCAGCGCCCATGTGCTCCCGCACCTCCCGGATGAGCCGGGTGGCCAGCAGCGAATGCCCGCCCAGGGCGAAGAAGTCGTCGTCGGGGCGGACGTCGGTGACCCCGAGCAGCCGCTGCCAGATCGCGGCGAGAGCCGGGTGCACGGGTTCGCGCGGATCGGCGTCGACGGCCCCGTCCGGCGGGGCCGCGGCGGTGCGGCGTACCGATTCCGCCAGGGCGGCGTGGTCCAGTTTGCCGTTGGGGGTGCGGGGCAGCGCGTCGACCACGCGCAGTACGGCGGGGATCATCGCCGCCGGCAGCTGCCCGGCCGCGTGGGCCCGGACCGCGGCGAGGTCTGTTCCAGCGCCGTCGGTGACCAGGAACCCGGCGAGTACCGGGCTGCCGTTCTCGGCCGTGACCAGCGCCGCCGCCGCTTCCACGACCCCGGGTGCGGTCCGCAGACTGTCGGCCACCTCGCCCAGTTCGATGCGGTGCCCACGCAGTTTGACCTGTTCGTCGCGGCGCCCGAGGAAGGCCAGGGTGCCGTTCGCCAGGTATCTGGCCCGGTCGCCGGTGGCATACCGCACGTCGCCGCGAGGGCCCGGCCGGAAGCGCTCGGCTGTCGCGGCGGGTCGGCCCCGGTATCCCAGGGCCGACTGGATGCCGGACAGATGGAGTTCGCCGGGGAACCCCGCCGGGACGGGCCGGAGTCGTTCGTCCAGCACCTCGGCGGTGACCCCGCGCAGGGGCCGTCCGATGACGGGCTCGGGGTGGTCGTCGATCCGGCAGCCCGTGGCGTTCACGGTGAACTCGGTGGGGCCGTAGACGTTGTAGGCGCGGACAGGGCTGTCCTTCAGCCGTCTCCACAGCTGCGGGGGGACCGGTTCGCCGCCCAGGACGACGGTGAGCACGGGCTCGGCCGGCCGGTCGAGCAGTCCGGCCTCCACCAGGGATGCCACATGGGTGGGGGTGCCGTCGACGGCGTGGATGCGGTGGTCGGCCAGATACCGCACCAGGGCGTGGGGATCGGTGCGGAGGCTGTCGGGGATCAGATGGACGGGGTGTCCGTCGGCGAGGAGGGAGAGATTCTGCAGCGAGGCGTCGAAGTAGGGCGGGGCGTTGACGGCGACCGGCGCGGCGTCCGGCAGCGTGTGGAACGCCAGTTCCCGCATGGCGTCGGCCAGGGCCGCGAGGCTGCGGTGGCGTACCGCGACCGGTTTGGGAGGGCCGCTAGTTCCCGACGTGAAGATGACGTACGCGATGTCATCACCACCGGGGCCGGCGGGCGTACCCGTGACCCGGTCGGCAGCGGGCGACAGCACATCGCCCTGTATCCGCCGGACACCCGCCAGGGCGGGGTGGCCCTCGGTCCCCGGGTCGACGAGCACCGTACGGATGCCGGCCGCGTCCAGCATGGCCGTGAGGCGTTCGGCGGGCGATGCCGGGTCCAGGGGGACGAAGACCGCGTCGGCTGCCCATATGCCGAAGGCGGCCGAGGCCTGGGCGACGGAGCGCTCCATGCACACGCCGACGGGCTGCTGCCGGCCGACGCCCGCCTTGCCCAGCAGCGCCGCCAGAGCGTCGGTGTGCTCCCGCAGTTCCCGGAACGAGTAGGACGAGGTCCCGCCGTCGGTGGGGCAGGTGAGGGCCGGGCGGTCCGGATGCCTGCGCGCGGCCTCGCGCAGCGCCTCTGGCAGCGGTCGCGCCTCCGCGCCGGGCCCGGTCACCGTTGCGGGCTCCCGCCGCGGGCCGGCCGGGTCGCGGTCGCCGGCGGTGCGGGTCAGCGGAGGATCGGTGAGGGGAAGATCGAGGTACTGGTCGAGCTCCGCCAGCACGGCGGCGAGTGCCTCGCCCAGTCCGCGTGCGGTGTGGGCGTCGTACAGCTCGGTGGAGTATTCGAGGAAACCGGGGGAACCCGGGGACGACGACACATGGAAGGTGAGATCGAACTTCGAAGTGCCCGTATCGAGGGCCAGCGGTTCGACGCGCAGACCGGCGAGGTCCAGTGTCCCGGCGTCATGATGGAGTTCGACGGCCACCTGGAACAGCGGCGCGTGCACCGGTCCAGGTCTGCCGACCGCGGCGACGATCTCGTCGAACTCCGCCTCGGTGTGTGTCATGGCGGCGAGGACGGTTTCGTGGACCACGCGGGCCAGAGCGGCGACGGTGTCGGACGGGCGGGGCCGCAGGCGCAGCGGCACAGTTTTCATCCGGAAGCCGACGCTGTCCTCGTCCCCGGTCTCCGAGCGGGCGTCCACGGTGGTGCCCACCACGATGTCCTCGACACCGCCGAACCGGCCCAGGACGACTCCCACCGCGGTCAGCAGCACGTCGAAGGGCGACACCCCGATGGTCTGCGCCGACTTCCGCACCCGTGCGTACCAGTCGGCGTCGAGCGGCAGGGGCGTCCGCGCCCCGCTCTGCCGGGAGTGGGGCGGGCGGACACGGTCCACTGGCAGCCCCGGTGTCCGGGGGATGTCGTGCAGCGCGTTCCTCCAGTACGCGAGGTCGGCCGCGCGCCGCGCGCTGTCGCCCTCCCCTGTGGGCGGGGTCTGAGCCGCCCGAGGAAGGGGAAGCAGGTCCGGGGTGGCGTAGAGCTGGGCCAGCTCGCCGAAGAGGACCCGCAGTGACGCGCCATCGCACACCAGGTGGTGCAGGACCACCGTGAAGACCCAGCCCTCGTCGTCCCACCGGATCAGCCGCGCCCGGAGCAGCGGTCCTTCTTCCAGATCGAAGGGCTCCCGGGCGGTTTCCCGCGCCGCCTCGAGGGCGAGTCGCCTCGCGTGTGCCGGTCCGTGCGAGCGGAGGTCCACCTCGTCGAACGGTACGGGCGAGTCGGCCGGCAGGGTGACGGCGTACGGCCCCGGGGGCAGCGCCGCGACCACGGTACGCAGCGCGGCGTGACGGTCCCACAGCCGGTCCAGAGCCTGCCGCAGTCTGCTCGGATCCAGCGGGCCGCGCAGGTCGAAGCCCTCCGCCACGTTGTAGACGGGCACGCCCTCGGCCAGTCGGTCGGCCGTCCACAGCCGTCGCAGGGACGCGGGCAGCGGGGGCAGCGTCTCGGCGAGCCGCCCGAGTTGTGCGGCGTCCAACCGGTCGATCCGGTTCCTGAGGCTCATCGTGGTTCGCCTTTCCCACCGGCCGTAGCGGTTTCGATTTCGTCGAGGAGGGTGAAGATGTCGGTTCCCGAGGAGCCGTCGACCGTGGCCGGACCCGCCTCGCCCGCGCCGGCCGGGGCGTACGCGGGCCGCCCGTCGGCCCGTCCCTCCTCGAGCAGCCGGGCCATGCCGTTGACGGTGCGGTTCCTGATGAGGTCGGCCACCGGGACGTCGACGCCGAAGTGCCGGCGCAGGCGTGTACGGATGCGCATCGCCGTCAACGAGGTGCCCCCCATCGCGAAGAGGTCCTCGTCGCCCGCCAGGTCGGGTGTGCCGAGCAGTTCTTGCCAGATCTCCCGCACCAGCGCGGAGGCATCCCGGGGTGCCAGCCGCTCGTCGGGGGCCTCCAGCGTGTCCTGTGCCGCCGCGGGCGGTGCGGTCGGGCAGGCGGACGGCCGCAGGACCCAGGCCGCGAACCTCTCCTGGAAGTCGCCGCGGCTGACCGACACGGCCGGCAGCCCGCAGCGCACGGCCTGCAGGAGTGCCGCGAACGCCTCTTCCCCGCTCAGCGCGTACTGCTCGAGCGAGCTGCGGGCACCGGCCTCCCGCGGGTCCTCGGGGAGACGCCATCCGTCCCAGCCGACGGACAGCCAGCCCCGGCCGCCGTCACCGTCGCCGCGCCGCGCGAACGCGTCGAGGTAGGCGTTCACCGGCGCGTACAGGCCGAGTCCGGGTCCGCCGAGCACTCCGGCGTTCGACGACATCAGCACCCGGAAATCGAGGTCCCGGTCGCCCAGCACCCTGTCCAGCACCCGGGTGCCGTCGAGCTTGGCCGCCGCCTGCTCGGCGAAGCCGCGTGAGAATCCGCGGGCCCTGAGTTCGTCCAGAGCGGCGAAGCCCGAGGGCGCGTTCAAGTCGGCCGCCGCATGGATGACTCCGGTCACGGGTCCGTGCCGGGACTCGGCAGCGGCCAAGGCGGTGGCGAACGCGGGCTCGTCGGTGACGTCCACGGTGAGCAGTTCCACGGTGCCGCCGAGTGCTTCGATGCGGCGGACCGCGGCGATCCGTCGACCGGTCTCGTCGTCGAGGTCGCCGGTGTCCCAGAGCGAACGGTCGGGGAGCCTCCCGCGTTGAGCGAGCAGCAGGGTGGCCCGGCTCTCCCGCGCCAGGCATTCGGCCAGCCACCGGCCGTAGCGTCCGAGCCCGCCCGTGATCAGGTAGACCCCGCCGGGGCGCAGTACGGCCAGCGACCGGGAGTGCGAGGGCTCCTGTCGCCGTTCCATGAACGGCGTCCACAGATGCCTTCCGCGTACCGCGTACTGTCCGTGGAGTTCCGGGTGCGACAGGGCGGCCACCACGGCCGTCCCGGGAGCGTCAGCCGCGGTCACATCGACGCAGCACACCGTCAGCTCGGGGCGTTCGTGGGCTGCGACCGCGACTGCCGCCGGGAGCATCGCCGAAGAGGGATCGATCGTCTCGGTGCCGAGCACGTCGAACATCCGCTCGCCCACGGCGTACAGACGGGCCCGGGCCTCGCCCGTCCCCGCGGCCAGTTCCAGGAAGTCGAGCGCCGTGCCCCCGGCCAGCGGCCGCAGGTCGACGACGGCCGGCGGCGGACCGCCCGGTGCCGCCCGCCGGATCTCCCGGAGGGCGTCCGAGGCCCGGGTGACCGCGCGCGACTCGATGCCCGCGTCGGCGGCGGCGGCGGCGTAGGGCCGTGCCGTTCCGGCGTCCGGTGCCAGCAGGACGACGAGCGCGCCGTCCTGCCGCCGCTGGGCCGGAGCGGACTCCAGCCGGCGCCAGGACCGGCTCCACAGCGCGGGCGCCGTCGCGGTGGTGGCGGCGGTCGGCCCGGGCCGGGCGGGGGCTGGGGACTCCGGTGCGTACGTCGACCTGGCCGGCAGCGCGATCGGGAGCGCGAGGCGTCGTACCCTGCCACCGGGCGCGGCCGTCCAGTCGACCGGGACGCCCCGCTCCCACAGCGTGCCCAGACAGTGGGCGAGGACCACCGTCTCACTGCGCGGATCCCTGCCGGACGGCATGGCCGCGGTCACGGTCCAGCGATCCGCGCTCCGGGGGATGCCCCGGGCGATGGCCTCGAGGCCGCGGCCCGGACCCAGGTCGACCAGTACGGCGCCGTCCCGGGCAGCTGTCCGCAGGCAGTCGTCGAACCGCACGACCTGCCGCAACTGCTGGGCCCAGTAGGCGGGGTCCTGCGCCTCCTCGTCGGTGAGACGGGTGCCGGTCACGTTGGACAGGAGCGGCACCCGCGGCGGGCGGGGTGCCGTCTCGGCGATCGCCTGCGCGTACTCGGCGAGGAAGGGATCGAGCAAGGGGGAGTGCACGGCCCCGGGCACGGCGATGCGGCGGTGATCGACGCCCCGCTCGGCGAGCCGCTCCTCGAACCGGCGCAGGGGTTCCAGCGGCCCGGACACCACACAGTCCTCGTCGCCGTTGCGCACAGCGACCAGCACTCCGGGCGGGGCTTCGCGTTCCACCCACGCGGGTGCGGCCGCCACGTGCAGGGATCCGCCCGCCGGCATGCGCTCGAAGATCCGGCCACGCAGGGCTGCGACGCGCAACGCGTCCTCGGGCTCGAAGACCCCGGCCACCGCCGCTGCGGGCAGTTCGCCGAGGCTGTAGCCCAGGACCGAGTCCGGGGACACGCCGAATGAGCCGAGGGTCTGGGCCATGGCCAGCGACACCGCGACGGTGGCCGGGAAACCGTGGGCCGGCCGGGCGAGGTACTCCTGCTCCGCACCCCACAGCAGCGCGCGCAGCGCGTGGCCCGTCACCCGGCGGACCAGCGGATCGAGTGCGTCAAGCGCGGCACGGAAGGCCGGCAGCGTCGTGTCAAGGTCACGGGCCATGCCCGCGCGGTGGGCCCCGCCCCCCGGGAACATGAAGACGGTGGAGGGATCCCCGGCGCTCGGACGCGGCTCGTGGGGGACGCGCAGGGCGCGCACGGCGTCGACGGTGTCGGTGGCCACGACGACGCGGCGACTGGAGTACGCGGTACGGCCCTCGCGCAGCGTGGCTGCCGCCGCCGCGCCGCTCTCCGTGCCGTCCAGGGTGTCGGCCAGGGCACGCGCGTAGTGGCTCAGCGAGCCGCCGTCGGGCGCGGAGAGCGGCAGGATCAGCGGGCCCGTGCCGGCCGTGGCGGTACGGGCGGGCGCCTGCTCGATGATGACGTGCGCGTTCGTGCCGCCGAGGCCCAGGGAGTGCACGGCCGCGCGCCGCGGACGGTCCTGCGCGGGCCACGGCCGCGTCTGCCGGTGCAGCACGAACGGGCTGTCCGCCAGGCTGAGTTCGGGGTTGGGGCGGGTGAAGGAGGGAAGACCGGGCAGGATGCCGTGCTCGACCGCGAGGCACGCCTTGATGAACCCAGCCACGCCCGCGGCGGCGTCGAGGTGCCCGATGTTCGCCTTCACCGAACCGAGCGAGCAGTAGCCCCGGTCAGCGGTTCGGGTCCGCCAGGCCCGGGTGAGCGCCTTGACCTCGATGGGGTCCCCCAGCGGGGTGCCCGTGCCGTGTCCTTCGAGATAGCCGATCGTGCGTGGGTCGACGCCCGCCACCTCCAAGGCCGCCCGGGCGACGGCCGCCTGACCGCGCAGCCCGGGAGCGGTGAACCCGCTCTTGTCGCCGCCGTCGTTGTTGACCGCTGAGCCGCGGACGACCGCGTGGATGTGGTCTCCGTCCGCGAGGGCCGACGCCAGCGGCTTGAGCACGACGGCGCCGACGCCGTCACCGCTGAAGATGCCGGAGGCCTCCTCGTCGTACGGACGGCAGCGGCCGTCGCGCGAATAGATACCGCCCGCCTCGTGGACGTGACCGCGCCGAAGCGGGTGCCTGACCGCCGAGCCACCGGCCACCGCCGCCTCGCACTCTCCGGCCAGCAGACTCTGCACGGCGAGGTGAACGGCCACCAGAGAGGTCGAGCAGGCGGTGCGCACGGACAGGGCCGGGCCCCGCAGATCGAGTGTGTGCGCGACTCTCGTGGCCAGGAAGTCCTGGCTGTTGCCGAGGTCAAGGGCCAGCTGCTCGAGCCCGTCCCCGCTGTTCCCGCCGACCAGCGGCAGGTAGGTGCCTTCGCTGGCTCCCGCGAAGACGCCCACGTGGCGCGGGCCGGGGCCCGCGAGCAGGCCCGCGGCTTCCAGGGCCTGCCAGGCGCACTCCAGGAACAGGCGGTGCTGGGGATCCGTGCCGCGCGCCGCCTCGGGCGACATGCGGAAGAAATCGGCGGGGAAGTCGTACGGGCCGTCGACAGGTGCCGACACGGGTACGAACCGCGGGTCTGTGACAGTGGGTTCAGGGACACCGCCCGCGATCAGTTCCTCGCGGGAGTGACGCCGGCCCGCTTCGGTACCGGCGCACAGGGCCGCCCAGAAAGCCGGTATGTCGGCAGCTCCCGGAAACCTCCCGGCCATCGCGACGACCGCGACGGCGAGATCGTCCTGTCCATGCTCCTCCACTAGCGCACCCTTCTACGTCGTTTGCCGAGCTGGACCAGGCCGCGGCGGCGTGCGCCCGGTGCTGGTGGGGACGGTGGCTCCTCGGCCGGCCGTGGACCGGCGAGTAGACGCGCCTGGGCGCGCACGGTGGGGTATTCGAAGAGATCGGCGATGGCCAGGCTCACGTCGAACCGTTCGGCCAGCCCCGCGCGCAACCGCGTCACCAGAAGGGAATTGCCCCCGACGTCGAAGAAACTGCGGTCCGGGTCGAGATCACGGACGCCGAGGAGCGACTCCCACACACTCGCCACCTCCTGTTCGGCCTCTCGCTCGGCGGCGGAGAGCGGTACGCGGGGCGTACCGGAACCGGGTCCGCTCACGGCCGGCTCCCGTCCGGGCAGGGTGGCCGCGGCGGCACGGTCCGCCTTGCCGTTCGGCAGCCGGGGCAGGGCGTCGACCAGCAGGTAGCGGGTGGGCAGCATGGCGGACGGCAGCCGTCCGGCCAGTGCTTTCCGCAGCTCTCCCGTGGTCACGGCCGCTCCTGCGGCCATCTCCAGACGGGCCACGAGCCGCGCATGAGGCTGGCCCGGTGCCTCCACCACGACCACCGCGTCCGCCACGCCTGGCTGGGCGAGCAGGGCGGCTTCGATCTCGGCCAGTTCGATCCGGTGGCCATGGAGCTTGATCTGGTGGTCGGTCCGGCCGAGGAATTCCAGCAGCCCGTCGGTCCGCCAGCGCGCCCGGTCCCCGGTCAGGAAGAGGCGGCCGCCGGGCCGGGCTCCGAACGGATCCGGTACGAACCGCCCTGCCGTTCGGCCCGGGTGACCGAGGTATCCGTGGGCCACCCCGGGGCCTCCGACGGCGAGTTCGCCGGCGGTACCGGGGGGCACCGGCCGGCCGGCGCCGTCGAGGACCCGCAGCGAGGCGGAGGCGGCGGGCCGGCCGATGGGCAGCCGGTCCTGCCCCGCCGGCGTTCGCGCGGGGACCGGGTACCAGCTGGCGTCGATGGACGTCTCCGTCGGGCCGTACATGTTCACCAGCCGCGCCTGTGGGAAAGCGGCACGGAACTCCTCGGCCAGCTGCGGCGGGAGTTCCTCGCCGCCGCAGAACACCCGTCGCAGCGAGGACGTCCCACGCAGGGCTGGCTCCGCCAGCAGGGCTTTGAGCAGCGCGGGAACGCATTGGAACGCTGTGATCCGCTCGGCCGCGATCAGCTCGGCGAGGGCGGACACATCACGTACCGGGGCGCCTGCCCGCTCGGGGAAGACGGCCGTGGCACCCGCACCCACGGGGCCGAGCAGTTCCCAGGCGGCGACGTCGAAGCCGGGCGAGGTCTGCACCAGGACCCGGTCGTCGGCGCCGAGCGGGAACTGCTTCTGCATCCAGGCGGCATGCCGCGCGACGCCTCGTCGGGGCACTGGCACCGCCCTCGGGGTGCCGGTCGATCCGGAGGTGAGGATGAGATAGGCGGCCCTGGCTCCGTCGCGGTCCAGGTCCGGGGCCGGTCCCGGCTGCTGCGCGGACGGCGTCGACACATCGACGAGATCCGCCACGGTCACCGTATGGTGCCACCCGAAGGCGTCGGGAGACGCGGCGACGACGAGGTCGGCCCGGACACCGCGTGCCGCCTGGGCGGTGCGGGCCGGTGGCCAGGCGGGGTCCAGGGCGAGCACGGTCGCCGCGCTTTCCAGTGCGGCGAGCCACAGCACCAGCAGATCCGGGCCCTGCGGCAGGTTCAGGCCCACGATGTGACCGGGGCGTACCCCGTGCCGGGCGAGGCCCTGTCGGCAGCGGGTCACCCGGTCCGCGAGGTCACCGTAGGTGAGGCTCTGCCCGCCGACGCGGACGGCCACCCGCTCCGGGGCACGCCGGGTCCAGTACCGGAAGCGGTCCGAAAGGCCGGGGTCCTCGTCCTCGAAGTCGCCCTCGCCCCAGGCCAGAACGGTCGCGCGGGCGGCCGGCGACAGCAGGCTGAGCTCGTCTACGCGCCGTCCGGGCGCGCCGGTGATCTCGTGCAGGGCGCACAGGAACTGCTCGGTCAGCCCTGCGGTGCGCTCGGCGGGGCAGATCCCGGCATGGGCGTGGAGCGCGACCCTCGCCCCGGACGAACCGTGGGCCGTGACCACCAGATCGAGGTCCGTGACCGCCCGGGGGAGCGCGGCGGAGTGCTGCCGTACGACGAGCCCCTGCGCCTCGTAGGTCTCTTCCCGCTCCAGGGACAGCATGGTCCGGGCCGGCCGGCCCACACCATGGAGCCGACGCATGGTGGCCGCGTGTTCGGCGTAGGGACGGCCCCGGTCCTCGACGGCCGCTGCGACCGCCTGGCCGGTGGCGGAGAGCAGTTGGGAGACCGTGTCGTCGGTGGGCAGCCGCAGGCTCACGGGGACGGTGTTGATCAGACAGCCGATCCGGGGCCCGCCACCGGTTCTCAGATCGACCGGGGTGGCCACGCTGAACTCCCGTTCGCCGGCCTGTCGGCCGAGCACCAGCGACCAGGCGGCGAGCAGCACGGCGTAGGGCGTGACGCCCTCGCGGACGGCCGTGGTGTGCACCGACTGCCACAGGGAGTCCGGCAGTTCCTCGGTATGGAGCAGGGCGGGGGCAGCGTCGGCCGGTTCGGGCAGGCCGAAGCGGGCGGGCGGGGGCAGCCGGCGTGCGGGGCCCCGCACGCCGGGCAGCGTCGGCGCGTCCGTCGGGGGGCCGGACGACGGGGCCCGGCCGTACGCGGGGGAGCGGGGAGCGTCCTGTGTCAGCCGACGGAGCAGTTCCGCGGCCAGCACATGTGCGGACTCGCCGTCGAAGACGGTGTGGTGAACGCAGATCAGAGCCTCGTGGGCGGTGGCGCTCCACTCCAGCAGGCGGACCCTGAGGAGCGGGCCGGTCTCCAGGTCGAAGGGTTCGGCGCAGAGCCGTTCGTGCTCCCGGACGACGACGGACTCGCGATCGGCCGGTCCGAGCCCCGGTAGGGAGGCGTCGCTCCATGCGAAGTCGGCCGTGGTGCCGGCTTCCGGCCGGGGGCCGCCGGCCGTCGGCACGAACCGGGTGCGCAGGGCCGACTGGGAGCGGACGACCTCCTCGAACGCTGCCCGCACCTGCCCCGGACGCAGTGGCCCGTGCAGGGCGAGACGCAGGGGAACGTTGTGCACGGTGCTGTCCGGCTGCCGGGTCTGCTCGATCCACAGGGCGAGTTGTTCGGGCGTCAGACCGCGGTTGCCGTCGGCGCTCCCACCGAGGGGGGCCGGGTCCTGGTCCGTGACGCACAGGGCGGCGAGCGCCCTCGGGGTGCGGGCCCGGAACGCGTCCCCCACTCGTACCATCAGGCCGAGTTCGGCGTGCAGCGCCTGGGTGGCGCGCACCACGGCGAGGGAGTGCATGCCCAGGGCGAAGACGTCGTCGTCCGGCCCGAGCGAGGGCAGGGCGAGCAGCCGACCGAGGAGCGCGCTCACGCGGCCGATCAGGTCGGCGTCGGGGGCGGGTTCGGGAGTGGGGGCGGCTTCTGGTATGGGGGCGCCATCAGGTGCAGGTGTGGACTCGGGTGTGGGGCCGGGCTTGGCTGTGGGGCCGGACTCGGGTACCGGCGTGGGGTCGGCCCCGGGCACCTGGAGCCGACTTGCGTCGACCTTGCCGTTCGGCGTGCGGGGCAGTTGCCCCAGGGGGATGATGCGGCCCGGCAGGTGCGTCGGCGGCAGTCGGTCGGCGAGCCATGCGGCCGCCGTGGACGCGGTGACACCGTCCTGCGTGGCGATCCAGGCGACGAGTGTGTCGCCCAGCTCGCCGACCTGTCGTACCTCGCAGTGCGCGTCCCGCACGCCGGGCAGCTCACGCAGCAAGGACGCCGTCGCGGCCGTCTCGACTCGGTGACCGCGTATTTTGCGCTGCCCGTCGGTGCGGCCCAGGACGACGATCAGGCCGTCCTCGTCGGCCACGGCCCGGTCTCCGGTCCGATACGCCCTGCGCCCCGGGACGCCGGAGGCGGGGTCGGGGACAAAGCCGGCCGCGGTGCGGCCGGGATCGTCGAGGTACCCCCACGCGGTGGGAACGCCGCCGACCAGGAGTTCGCCGGGCTGTCCGGCCGGGACGGGGCGCAACGCGTCGTCCACGACACTCAGCCGTGCGCCCGCGAGACCGCGGCCCACGGGGAGAGGGCCGCTGCCCGCCAAGGCGTCGGTCGGCAGCTCGTGCATGGCGACGCCGACGCACGTCTCGGTGGGGCCGTAGTGGTTGAACACCCGGCACAGCGGGCGACGGGCGGCCAGCTCGCGCTGGAGTTCCGCGGTGAACTGCTCACCCCCCACGATGAGATGGCGGCGCGGAAGCCCGTGACGGCCTGTACTCAGGGCCAGTTGGGCCCTGAGCTGGCTCGGTGTGGTCTTCACCAGATCGAGCCGGTGCCGGTCCACATAGGCGGTGAACGCCACGGGGTCGCGGACGACGTCCTCCGCCACCAGATGCAGTTCGGCTCCGCACAACAGTGCCGGAAAGACGGCGGTGTACGACAGGTCCGCTGCCAACGTGGTCACCGCTGCCAGCTTCCGGCCCCGCAACTGTGCCGGTCCACCGAGGAACGCCACGAAGTCCCGGACGTAGCGGGCGTGTGCGTCGACCGGGACGGCCACGTGCTTGGGCGCCCCGGTGGTGCCGGAGGTCGCGAGCACGTACGCGATGTCGCCGTCGGTGTCGAGGACGGTCGTCGGCGCTGCTCCGGGCAGGGTCCCGGCTTCCGGTTGTGCCACAGACAGGACCCTCGCGCGCTCCGGTCCCGTCGGCCCGAAGACGGCTTCCGCCCCCGCCGCACAGATCAGTGCGGGAACGTCGAGCGAATTGATCCGCCGAGTTGCCAGAGTCTTCGGGAGACCGGGTTCCAGAGGGAAAAAAGGAATTCCCGCCCTGAGGCAGGCAAGGAATGCGACGATGGTTTCCGCCCGGCGCTCGGCAAGGACGGCGACCACACGTCCGGGCTGGATCTCGGAAACGAGACGGCGGGCCAGTTCGGCGGAGGATAGCAGAACTTCTTCGGCCGTCCAGACATCGGCCGAAGCGACGATCGCCTGCCGCTTGCCGCGCAGTTGGAGCGCCTCGACAACGGCACGCACGAAGGGGCCGCGAGGACCGGCGTACTCATTGGGGATACTCATCAACTCACCTGTTTCGCAAGGCACTTGCTCGACTCAAGAGATGCCTGACGGCGAGGTCGCCGACGATGGATCATGCTTTCGCCCGTCTCCGGCGCAGTCCAGGGATCGGCGTTGCGAGTGGGCGTCATGGCGAGTGACGGCCGCCGCTGCCGCGATTCTCGGATGCCGAGACGTTCGGGCCGTGCGAGAGCAATACGCATGGAATATGTGCGATTATTCGTCACCGAAGTGTGCCGTACCGAGCCTTCACGGCGTGCTACGTCTTCCGCGTACCGCGCGCACAGTGGACGCACCGCCGACCCCAGGACCGGTCGGTCATTACCCTCTCTCAGGTTCTCTCTCTCGGACTGCCCTCCCCAGGAATGGAAAGACGACGATGCGTCTCGTAGCGGCTGTGCTCGGAAGCGGCCCGGCCGTGTGGAGTTCGGCCGCAGCCCTGGAACAGAGCGGGCTCTTCGACGTCCACAGCACAGTGGATCTCGACGACCACCCGCCACTGGGCCGATCCGAGCTGATTCGGCACCGGGTGCGCCGGATCCTCGAGGCGGACCGGCTCCATCTGGTGCTGCTCTGCGCACCGCACGCGGAGCGCATGATGTTGGGTCGCGCGGCCCTTGAGGCCGGCAAGTCGGTTCTCCTCGACGAGCCACCGCCCCTGTCCGTCGCCGAGTTCGAGGCGCTCACCGCGCTGGCCAGGCGGGGGACGGGCCGGCTCGGCATGCTTCCGGCACCCGGGGTCCTCCTGGAGGAGGGCCCCATCACCGCTCCTTGGTCCCGGAGGGCGACCGGTACGCTCCACGTCTCTCAGTTCAGGCCCGCCGAGGCATACCGTGCGTCCTTCTGGCCTTTCGGCGCCGCCGCCCGAGCGCCCGGTACCGCGGTGCAGCCCGCGAACGCCGGCTCCGTCCGGGCACTGGCCCCGTACCTCGATCTGGCCTGCAGGCTCCTCGGCGCGCCCGTAGCCGCCCTGACCAAGGGGATCGAGCAGGGCAGGATCACCGGGGTGCTGCACTTCGCCTCCGGTGCCCAGCTGGCCCTGGCCGCGACGTCCGACTCCCCCGTGCACCGCGCCGACCTCTCGCTGCTCGACGTACACCGTCGGCTGGTCCTCGACGGCACGCGCCTTCACTACAGCGACGACCGGCATTCCCAGTCGCTCACCCTGTCGTCGGGGCCCGCGCTGCTGCAGGCCGGGCTGGAGGACATGGCCCGGTCCATCACACACGGCTGCGAGCCGGTGCACTGCGCCGTGACATTCGGCCATGGGCTGAGCCGCGCACTGGAGCTTCTCCGTCTCACCCCCTGAGACGACCGGCGGCTCTGGCTTGCTCCCGTCATGGCAGGCCCCCGGCGCACGAGGGCTCTGGACTGGCTGATCATGGCGAACCGATCATTGCCGTACCGAACGCGGCCCGTCCGGGGCCGGCGACCGGAGCGGAGGGAGGGGCAGCCGTGGAGATCATTCTCATCTCCGGTTGGTGGTAACCGGCCCCGCGGTCCGAGGCCGCAGGCGATCGCACAGGGCGAGAACCCGCGCCGCGTCCAGGGATCGCTCATCACCCGTCACCGAACCAGGAGGGTCCGTTGAGGACATCCGCTCTGCCAGGGATGACCGGTCACGACCGCACACGGCGGCAACTGCTGCACACGCCGGTGCTCGACCAGGCGGCGCTGACGCCGACGGCCCCTGCCGTCCGGCAGTGGGACGACCGCCTGACCTACGGCGAGTTGACGGACCGCGCCGCCGGTCTCGCCGAGCAACTGCGCCGACTGGGCGCCGGGCCCGAGATCCGTGTGGGCGTCTGCGGACACCGCACGCCGGCTCTGCTCACGGCCGTCCTCGCCGTCCTGTTGAGCGGGGGCGCGTACGTGCCCCTCGACCCCGCTCACCCGCGGAGACGCCTCGCCGAGGTGGTGGCGGACGCGGACATCACCGTCGCACTCGTGGACGAGGCCGGCGACGCCCGACTCGACGGGCTGGTATCGCACCGTGTACGGCTCGACGGACCCGGCGGTCCGGCTGCGGCTCGCCCCTCGGGGGACGGGGGCGCGCACCCCGTGTCCGCGGCGCCGCGGGAGACCAACGCCGCCTATGTGCTCTACACCTCCGGCTCGACGGGACGGCCCAAAGGCGTCGTGGTCACCCACCGCAACGCCGCCGGCTTCGTCGCAATGGCAGGCGGCCGGTTCGGCGACGGTCCTGCCGGACGGGCGGTGGCCTTCTCGTCCTTCGGATTCGACGTGTCCGTCCTGGACGTGTTCGTGCCCCTCGCACGGGGCGGCTGCGTCCAGCTCGTACCGGACCGTGATCGGACGGATCCCGGCCGTCTCCAGGCGTTCCTCGAGGCCCATGAGGTGACATGGGGCGCCATCGCACCGCCTCTGCTGCCCCTGCTGGAGCCCGACCGGCTCCCCGCCCTGGCCGACGTCATCACCGCGGGCGAACCCCCGGATCCGGAACAGGTGGCCCGCTGGACCCGGCGGCACGGCCGCCGTTTCCACAACTGGTACGGGCCGACCGAGACGACCGTCTGTGTCACCGGCGCCGAACTGAGCGGCGAGTGGCACAGCCCGCTCCCCATCGGCATGCCGCTGCCGGGAACCACCACGCACGTCCTCGGCGAGGACCTCAGACCGAGCCCGCCGGGCGTCCCCGGCGAACTGTGCATCGGCGGCCCGCAGGTGACCCGGGGTTATCTGGGCCGCCCCGGGCTCACGGCCGAGCGTTTCGTCCCGGACCCCTTCGGTTCCCGGCCGGGCGAGCGCCTGTACCGCACCGGCGACCGCGTGCTGCTCGACGAACGGGGACAGCTCCTGTACCTCGGCCGCGGCGACCGCCAGGTCAAGATCCGCGGCCAGCGTGTCGAACTGGGCGAGGTCGAGAGTGTGGTGCGTGCCCACCCGCAGGTCGGGCAGGTCGTCGCGGACGTCCGAGACGACAACCTCACGGTGTACGTGACTCCCCTGGACGCTCCGGGTTTCGAGGAGACCGTGCGGCACTGCGCGGGCCGACTGCCTTCGTACATGATCCCCACCCGGGTGGTCCTGCTCGCCACCCTGCCGTTGACGGCCGCCGGGAAGACGGACATGGCCGCGCTGCGCCGCATCGAACGCATACGGTCCTCGGGCGGGCGCCCGCCTTACACCCCCGACGAGCGTGCCGTCGCCGGTGTCTGGGCCGGGTTGTTCGGGGACCCCGAGCCGGCCCTCGACGACGACTTCCTCGAGCAGGGCGGCACCTCCCTGCTGGCCATGCGACTGGTGTCCACGCTCCGCCACGAGCTGGGGCGCGACGTGTCGGTGGCGGACGTCTTCACCGCCCGCACCCTGGAACGTCTCGCCGCCCGGGTCGCCACCTGCCCACCCCTCGCCCATCGTGCGCTGCCCTCGGGAAGCCATCCAGGACTCACGTCCCTGCAACGGCGCATGTGGTTCGTGGAGCGACTCGCCGGCGGCGCACCGGTCCACACCATCTCCCTCGCCTACCGGTGCACGGGCCCGGCGGACCTCGACGCGCTGCGCCGTGCGCTGCGCGCCGTCGTGGAACGGCATGAAGTCCTGCGTTGGCGCGTCCAGGACGACGACGGGATCCCCTACGCCACGGTTTTGTCGCCGCCCGAAGCCGAACAGCTGCTGCCCGAACCCGGGGAGAGCACCGGTGAGGACGTGCTCGCGGCCGTCCTGGAGCAGGAGGCTGGGACACCCTTCGACCTGGCTGCGGGGCCCCTGTGGAGGTCCCGACTGCTACGCCTGGGCCCCGAGGACCATGTGCTGGCCCTCAGCTTCCACCACGCGGTTTTCGACGGCTGGTCCCAGGAGGTCCTGCTGGACGAACTGGGGGCCCACTACGCCGCCGAACGTCAGGTTCCCGGAGCCCGCCGCCCGGCGGTGGGCACGACCACGTTCGCCGACTACGCCGCCTGGCTGCGCGAGCGCAGGGCCGAGCGCTCCGCCGCGGACACCGCGTGGTGGCGGGAGCATCTGGCCGGGGCTTCCACCGTGCTCGACCTGCCGCGCGACCATGTGCGTCCGCCGGTACAGACGTTCCGGGGCGCCCAGGCCCACTCCGACGCCGGTGAGAAGACCGCCCGCCGGGTACAGGAGCTGGCCGAGCGCCTCGGCACCACGCCCGGTGCGGTGCTCCTCGCCGCCTTCGGCCTCCTGCTGCGCAGGCTCACCGGGGAGCGCGACCTAGTGATCGGCGCGCCCTTCGCCGACCGGCGGCACACCGCTTTCGAGTCGCTCGTGGGCCCCTGCGTGGAGATTCTGCCGCTGCGGCTCGTGGTCGACGACGAGGCCGACTTCACAGAACACGTCCGGCGCGCCCACGCCGAACTCGCCGCCGCGCGCGACCACATGGACACCTCGCTGGAGCAGATCGTCCGCGCCATGGGACTCGGCCGCGATCCGGCGCGCGGTGCCCTGGTCCAGGTGCTCTTCAACCTCCACGACTTCCACGGCGTGCCGCTGCACCTCGACGGACTCGCCACGCGCCCGCTCCCCGCCGGCCTGCCCGGGGCCCTCTTCGACCTCACCCTCTACGCGGAGCAGGGCCATGACCGGCTGAAGCTGCGGACGGTGTACAACCCGGACCTGTTCTCCGGGAAACGGACCGAGGCCTTCCTGTCCGGCTACACGACCCTCCTGGCCGACCTGCTGGCCGCTCCCGAGCGGAGGGTCGGTGCGGCGTCGGCGAGCCGGGCCGTCGCGACGAGCCGGCCGCGGGGCGCCACCGTTCCCTGCGCGCCCGGCGGGCGCCCGGCGCAGGGCGTGGTGGAACGGATCGAACAGCGCACCGCCGAAGCCCCGGATGAGATCGCCGTCCAGGGCAGCGGCGGGCAGCTGACCCGGGCGGAGCTCTCCGCACTCGCCCGACAGGCGACCCGGGGACTGGGCTGGGCCGGGATCGGTCCGGGGGACAGCGTGGCTGTCCTCGCGGGACACGATGTCCGCTTTCCGGCGCTTCTTCTCGGCGTCCTTGCCGCAGGGGCCCGCTGGGCCGTCCTCGATGCCGCGCATCCGCCGTCCCACCTGCTGCGCCAGGCACGGGCCGCACGGGCCAGGGCGTTGCTTGTCACCCCGGGAGCACGGAGCGCCGACGAACTCTCCGGGCTGCCGACGATCGACCTGGCCGACGCCGACGGGGATCCGCCACGCGGGCACGACCCGGCGCAGCGCGGCTATCTCTCGTTCACGTCGGGCACCTCGGGCGTGCCGAAGACCGTCGTCGCGGCGGAGGGCCCGCTCGCCTACTTTCTGACCTGGTATCCGGACGTCCTCGGTCTCGGGCAGGACGATCGCTTCGCCCTGCTGTCCGGACTGGGACACGATCCGGCACTCAGGGACATCTTCACCCCCCTGACCCTGGGTGCCCGGCTGTTCGTCCCCGACCGGGGTCTGCTGCGTGATCCCGAAAGCCTGACCGAGTGGCTCGACACGCACGGCGTCACCGTGCTGCATCTGACTCCCCAGCACGGCCGCCTGCTCGCCTCGGCCGGGCGGGCCCGGCTGCCGAAGGTGCGGCTCGTCGTGCTGGCCGGGGACCGGCTCACCCGAGGGGACGTGACCCGGCTGCGCCGACTCGCGCCCGGGGCTCGGCTGGTCAACGGCTACGGCACCACCGAGACACCGCAGTTGCAGTCCTTCCACGTGGTCACTGACGCTGATGCCCACGGGCCGGACAGCGTCCCCGTGGGCCACGGCGCGGCGGGCACCCAGCTGCTGGTGCTCTCCGCCCTCGGCCGTCCCGCGGCGGTCGGCGAGTTGGGCGAGGTCGCCGTGCTCGGCTCCCACCTCGCCACCGAGTACCTCGGCGCGGACCCCATCGGCACGGACGCGGCCGGTGGGCTCGGGGACACGTCCGAGCGCCTCTTCCGCACCGGGGACCTGGGAAGGCACCGACCCGACGGAGCGGTCGTGATCGCCGGACGGCGCGACGATCAGGTCAAGATCCGTGGCTTCCGGGTGGAGCCGGACGAGGTCCGGGCGATGCTGACCACGCTGGCGGACGTCGCCGACGCGGAGGTCCTGGCCGACGCGGAACAGCGCGAGACCACCCTGGTCGCCTACGTCGTACCGGCGCACCCCGGCGTGTCGGCCGAGTCGCTGCGCGCGCAGTTGACCAGCAAGCTCCCCGACTACGCGATCCCCGCGCAGATCCGGCTGATCGACGCCCTGCCCCTCACCCCGAACGGCAAGCCGGATCGCCACGCGCTGCGCAGCGCTTCTCCCGTGGACCCGGCACCGGCCCTTGCCGACGGTGAAATCCACGGTACGGCCGCGCAGTTGGTGGCCGAGGTATGGCGTGGAGTCCTGGGGCGGGTAACGATCGGGCCCGACACCAACTTTTTCGACATCGGCGGCCACTCCCTCGCCATCCTCCAAGTCCAGGAGCGACTGAGCGCCCGGCTCGGGCGGCGCATCCCCGTCGTCGACCTGTTCAGACACCCCACCGTGCGCGCGCTAGCCGCACACCTTCAGGACGCGGGCGCCGATCCGGGGCTGGATCAGGCCGAGCGTCGTATCCGCGCCCGTCGACGGGGCCGACTCGCCGGCGCCCGGATGTCCGACTGGCCGCGCCCCCATAGCAGAAAACGATCGGAAGGCGATTCACGGTGACGAGCAACGCCCCGTCCCTCGCAGGCGACGACGCACCCGGCGCCGTCGAGCCCATCGCGGTCATCGGCATGTCGTGCCGGGTGCCCGGCGCGCGCAACATCGAGGAGTTCTGGCGCAACCTCCGTGACGGCGTCGAGTCCGTGACGTTCTCGACGCCCGAGGAACAGGCCGCCGCCGGGGTGCCGCAGGAAACACTCGACGATCCGCGCTTCGTACGGGCCACCGCGCTCCTCGACGACCTCGACCGCTTCGACGCGGCCTTCTTCGGCATCGGGACTCGGGAGGCGGAACTGCGGGACCCCCAGCAGCGCGTCTTCCTCGAACTCGCGCACACCGCGCTGGAGGACTCCGGCTACGACCACACCCGCTACGAGGGCGAGATCGGTGTGTACGGCAGCATCGGAGCGGACGACTACCAGTGGCGCAACGTCCGGCGCAACTCGCGTGTGCACGCCGCCGCCGGGGAGCTCGCGGTCACCATCGCCTCGCACCCGCAGTACCTGTCCACCTTCACCTCTTACAAGCTCGGCCTGCGCGGCCCGAGTCTCACGGTCTCCACCGCCTGTTCGAGTTCGCTCGTCGCCGTGCACCTCGCGGTGGAGGCACTGCGCAACGGGGAATGCGACATGGCCCTGGCCGGCGGTGTCTCCTTCGAACTGCCGGTGGGGCACGGGTACCTGCACGACGAAGGAGGCGTCCTGTCCGAGGACGGCCACACCCGGACGTTCGACGCCCAGGCCTCCGGCACCATCTGGAGCAGCGGTGGCGGCGTGGTCGTGCTCAAACGACTGGAGGACGCCCTCGCGGACGGCGACCACGTCCGCTCGGTCATTCTGGGCAACGCGATCAATAACGACGGTTCCGACAAGGTCGGCTTCACCGCTCCGGGCGAGGACGGCCAGGCCGCGGTGATCTCGCAGGCCCAGGGCGTCGCGGGGGTTTCGTCGCGCACGGTGACCTATGTGGAGGCGCACGGCACCGCGACACCGCTGGGTGACCCGGTGGAGGTCGCGGCGCTGTCCCGGGTCTTCGGGCAGAACACGGACGAGCGCGGCTGGTGCGGCATCGGCTCGCTGAAGACGAACATCGGCCACCTGGGACCGGCCTCCGGTGTCGCGGCCCTGATCAAGACGACGCTGGCCCTGGAGCACGGCCAGCTTCCGCCGAGCCTCCACTTCGAACGGGCCAACGAACGCATCGACTTCGATTCCAGCCCGTTCTACGTCAACGCCCGGCTCCGGGACTGGAAGCCGGAAGGGGCGCTTCCGCTGCGGGCCGGGATCAGCTCCTTCGGCATCGGCGGCACCAACGCCCATCTGGTCCTCGAAGAGGCCCCGCGGCGGCCGGCACCGGACACCGGGGCCGCCGGCCCGCAGCGCCCCGAGGTGCTGCGGATCTCGGCCCGCACCGGCGCGGCCCTCACCGCGGCGGTCGACCGGCTCGCCGGCCATCTGCGGGAGCACCCCGAGCTGGAGCTTGCCGACGTGGCTCACACCCTGTCCGTCGGCCGCCGGGCCTTCGCCCACCGTGCCGCCCTGGTGGCAGTCGACCCGGCCGACGCGACGGCGGGCCTGGCGGACCCGCGACGGCTGCTCACGACGGTCACATCCCGTCAGCAGCCCCAGGTGGCACTCCTTTTCTCGGGACAGGGCTCCCAGTACGCGGGCATGGGAGCCGGCCTGTACGATACGGAACCCGCATACCGGGCCGCCGTGGACCGGTGCGCGGACCTGCTCGTCCCCGAACTGGGAGCGGACATACGCGAGGTGCTGCTGGCGAGCGGTGACGCGATGCAGGACGCCGACGCCCGCCTGCTCCGCACCGAACTCGCCCAGCCCGCCCTGTTCACCGTCGAGTACGCCCTGGCCCGGCTCTGGCAGTCGTACGGAGTCGCCCCCGCCGCGATGATCGGCCACTCGGTCGGCGAATACGTCGCCGCCACCCTGGCAGGCGTTTTCGAACTGCCCGCCGCCCTACGGCTGATCGCCACGCGTGGCCGCCTGATGCAGCAGACCGCGTCGGGGGCGATGCTCGCGGTGCGCTGCGACCCGGACGACCTGCTGCCGCACCTCGACGAGGGTCTGGCCCTCGCCGCCGTGAACGCGCCGGGGTCATGTGTGGTGTCCGGCCCTGTCGGCCTGGTGGACGAACTCGCCGGGCGTCTCACCGCACGGGAGATCGCCCACACCCGGCTGCGGACGTCCCACGCCTTCCACTCCGCGATGATGGACCCCCTGCTGGCGGACTTCCATGCGGCGGTACGGGCCGCGGGACCCAAGGCGCCCAGCGCCCCCTTCGTCTCCAACCTCACGGGCCGGTGGATCACCGATGAGCAGGCGCAGGACCCCGGGTACTGGGTCCGCCACCTGCGGGAGCCCGTCCGGTTCGCCGACGGCGTCGCGACTGTGCTGGCGAAGGGAGAGTGGCTCCTGCTGGAGTGCGGTCCGGGCCGGCAGCTGGCCGACCTGGCCGGGGCGCAGACTCCCGCGGGGGCACGGCCGCTGCACAGCCTGCCCGTCCTGAAGCAGCGGGACACGGACGCGGTGCAGTTCGCGACCGCCACGGCGGCGCTGTGGGTGGCGGGTGCGCGGCTGCGTGACCCGGCCGACGAGGCCGGGTCCGCGCACCGGGTGCCGCTGCCCGCCTACCCATGGGAGCGCAAGCGCTACTGGGTCGAACCGACCACCACCGACGAAGCCGGTCAATCGCAGAAGGAGTCTGGGCAGCGGCCGGTCGAGGAGTGGTTCCAGGTCCCAAGCTGGCGTCGCGCTCCGGCGTCCGTCGCACAGGAACCGATCACCGGCTGCCTTCTGTTCGCCTCCGGACCCGGCACCGAGCTCGCGGCCGCTCTGCGCGCGCGTGACGCCCAGGTGACCGAGGTGTGGCCCGGGGAGTTCTTCGCGCGCCTCGACGACGGTTCGTACCAGGTCCGGCCCGGTGCTCGGGAGGATTACGACGCCCTGGTGGCGGGGCTGCTGGAACAGGGCGCACTCCCAGACCAGATTGTGCACGCCTGGACCGTGGACCGCATCGCGCCCGCTGTCACCCCCAGCGCGGAACGCGACGCGGCCGAGGCCGTCTGGCAGGCACAGGACACGAGCTTCTTCAGCCTGCTCTTCCTGACCCAGGCCTTCGCCGTGACCGAGCCCGCCGAGCCGGTCCGGCTGGATGTGCTGACCAAGGGCACCCAGGCCGTCGCCGACGGAGATGTCGTCCACCCCGAACACGCGACGGTGGCAGGCGTCGTACGCGTCCTGCCGCTCGAGGCGCCGTGGCTGCTCACCCGGCAGATCGACCTCGACCCGCGGTCGGCCGCCACCGAGCTGAGCCGGTCCGCAGTTGCGGAACTCTCCGCCGCCCGAGAGTACGAACTGGTCGCGCTGCGCGGCAGCAAGCGCTGGGTGGAGGGACACGCCCAGACACATGTGCCGGCCCCCACCGATCCGGTGGCCGGGCTGCGTTCCAACGGCGTGTACCTGATCACCGGGGGCACCGGAGGCATCGGCATCAGCATCGCGGAGGACCTGGCGCGCCGAGTGCGTCCCCGCCTGGTCCTGGTGTCCAGGACGGGTCTGCCACCACGGGAGGAATGGGCGGACTACGTCGCCGTCCACGGGACCATTGACCGGGCCGGGCGGGCGATCGCCGCCATCGAGCGCATGGAGAGGAGCGGCGCGCAGGTGCTGGTGGCCGCGGCGGACGTAAGCCGCCGCGAGGACCTGCGCTCGGTGCGGCAGCTCGTCCTGGACCGGTTCGGCCGCCTGGACGGGATCCTGCACACGGCCGGCGTAGCGGGCGGCGGCATGGCGGCCGTCAAGACACGCGAGACTGCCGAGGCCGTCTTCGCCCCCAAGCTGCTCGGGCCGCTGACCCTGCACGATGTCTTCGCCGACCTGAAACCGGACTTCGTGGCTATCTGCTCCTCGGTGGCAGGAGCCGCCGGCGGCTTCGGCCAGGTGGACTACTGCGCGGCGAACTCGTTCCTGGACGCGTATGCGCACAGCGACCACCGGTGGGGCACCAGGGTGTTCTCGATCGACTGGAGCGGCTGGGCCGAGGTCGGCATGTCCGCGGAGATCGCCGCGCCGGAGAGCTTCCGTGGCCTGCAACGCGGTGAGCATGTCACCCCGATGAAACATCCCGTGCTCACCGGCGTGCACAGTGGCGACGCCGACCGGCTGCCCTGGTGCAGCGGAGTGATCCTGCCCCGCACGCACTGGATCCTTGACGAACACCGCCTCTCCGGAACCCCGTTGATGCCCGGTACGGGCTACCTGGAACTCGCCTACGCGGCCTTCGAGGAGGTCGCGCCCAGGCCGAGCCCCGGTCATGTGGTCGAGTTGCGCGATGTCGCGTTCCTGGACTGGCTTGGGGTGCAGGAGGACTCCGCGGTCGAATTGCGCGTCATGTTTGCGCCGTGTGCCGAGGGCCTGGAGTTCGAGATCCTGAGCCTGGCGGGCGGCGTCAAACGGATGCATGCGAGAGGAACGGCCGCCTGGGTGGAGCCCGGCGAGTCGGCCAGGATCGACCTTGACCGGGTGCGGGAGCGCTGCGATCTGAGCGCACGGGAGTTCGACGGCGCCGGTGAGGTGTCCAACTCGGGTCTGATCACCTTCGGTCCCCGTTGGGCGAGCCTGCGCACCGTCCACCGTGGCCGTTCCGAGGCCCTGGCTCGGCTCGTCGCGGCAGGGCCCGTCGCGGCCGAACTCGGTGAATGGAGCCTGCATCCCGCCCTCCTGGACGAGGCCACCTCCTTCGGGCAGACGGACGGCGAGTACATGCCCATGGGATACGGCAGGATCCTCGTTCGAGGGCCTCTGCCGGAGCGGATGTGGAGCCACAAGCGTTTGGCCGACAGCGGCGGAGAACTCCTTACGGCACAGCTGTCGCTGGTGGACGAGACGGGCACCGAGGTCCTCGCCGTCACCGACTATCTGCTGCGCCGCGTCGACCCGGACACCGCCTCGTCATCGGTCGCGCGCGGAACAGCCGCGAGCGCCACCCGCCCGCCGGCCGAAGCGGACGCCGACCGTCTGATGCGGCCCACCGACGGCGCGGAGGCATTTCACCGGCTGCTGGCGACGGATCTGGGCGAACAGGCGTCCATCACCGCAGTGCCCATGAACGAGCTCATCCCGCACATCCGGGATGTGACGCACAGCATCGTCGAAGCGGAGCTCGGGGTGGGCGCCGCCGCGGAGGGCGGTGTCAGCCGACAGGGCGAGGGCCCCGTCGTCCTGGAGGGGCTCGCAGCACCGCTCGCCCAGATCTGGAGCGAGGTGCTAGGGGTCGACCGGATCGGCGCGGACGACGACTTCTTTGATCTCGGCGGTAACTCCCTTGTCGCGGTGCAGCTGCTGTCGCTGGTGCGTAAGCGGCTCTCGGCACGCATTCCGATGCGCGCACTGTTCGAAGCACCGACCGTAGCCGCCATGGCGGACTTCATCGGTGGGTCCGAAGGGGCCTGAGCCGTCCGAGCACCGTCCTCGTCCCCCACTCTTCCAACTGAGCGGAGACAGCCTGTGAGCAGGCCCGACAGCAAGTGGTTCCGCATCTTTCATCCGAGCGCGAATGCCACCGCACGGCTCGTGTGCTTCCCGCACGCCGGCGCGTCAGCAGGCAGCTACTTCGGCCTCTCGGCGGCGCTGGCACCCGAGGTGGAGGTGCTCGCCGTCCAGTACCCCGGACGGCAGGATCGTTGGCGAGAGCCGCTCGTCGACGACATCGGGCTGCTGGCTGCCCCGATAGCCGAGGCCCTCGGCCGACGCTCTGGCGCCGCGCTGGGGTTCTTCGGGCACAGCATGGGCGCGCTCGTCGCCTTCGAGACGGCGCGCAGGTACGAGGCCACCCGAGGCCTGTCGCTGCGGGCGTTCTTCGCCTCTGGTCGGCGCCCTCCGTCCCGGTACGCCCCGGGGTCCGTGCACACCCAGGGCGACCAGGCGCTGATCGCGCATATGGTGTCCCTCGGGGGTGCGGACCCGGCCCTCCTCGACAACGAGGAGTTGCAGGAAATGATCCTTCCGGTGGTCCGCAACGACTACAGGGCCACTGAGAACTACCGTTTGCAGCCCGGCCCCCGGCTCCGGTCGGCCGTCACAGTGTTGGTGGGTGACTCCGATCCGCTGACCCCCGTCGACGAGGCCGCTGCGTGGTCGGAGCACACTGATGGGGACACGGAGATCCGTGTCTTCTCTGGCGGGCACTTTTTCCTTGACACCCATGAGCAGCAGGTGGCCACTCTGGTGAAGCAGCGATTGAGCTCCGCCGTGCCCGCCCCGTGATGGTGCCGGCGGGCTGGGTGATCCATGCGATCGGCACCGAAGAGTTTGCTCTCACGGCGAGCCGGGTGTCGGTGGCGGGCAGCCGGGATGCGTCCCAGCCGGAGATCACCATCAGGGACTCGTCCGACAGTGAGCCGAGTGCCAGCGTCTCCAGGGAGGCGAGTTGATCGGCGCTCAGGCGGAGGGAGGTGGCGAGCAGGCGAATCGTCTCGCGGCGGGGCCGCCGCACCCTTCCCAGCTCCAGGTCCCGTATGGCCCGCACGCTCGGCGTGCTGAAGTCGGCCAGTTCCTTCTGGGAATACCCGGCCCGCATCCGGAACGATCGCAAGGTGGTTGCAAAGCTGTCTGTTTCGAGAACTGTTGCCTTCGTTATCGCCGCTGTTTCCCCCGTGTCTGCGCGACCAGAGATGGAACGTGCACGGGCCCGCGACAGACGGCTGGGAACTGTGTCAGGTCGGGACAGACGGGCAGCCTGAGTGGGTCACGTCCGCTGGAGTGGTGTATCGACGGCCACTCGGTGATCTCGTTTCGAGGCTATGCGGTGAGTTCGGTGGCCAGGTCGGTGTTGTCGGTTTCTGACTCGATCGGGCGGAGGCGGGCCTTCGCGAGGAGTTCGCGGCCCATGTAGCGGCGGGCCTCGGTCCACTCGTCGTTCTGCTCGGCCAGGACCGCGCCGACCAGGCGGATCACGGCGGTGCGGTCGGGGAAGATCCCGACGACGTCGGTGCGGCGGCGGATCTCCTTGTTCAGCCGTTCCTGCGGATTGTTCGACCAGATCTGCCGCCAGATCTCGTGGGGGAAGGTCGTGAAGGCCAGAAGGTCGTGCTGGGCGGTGTCCAAGTGCGCTGCCGCCTTGGGGAACTTGGCCTCCAAGGCGTCGAGGACGTGACGCATCTGGGCTTTCACGGCGTCGGTGTCGGGCTGCTCGAAGACGGTCCGCAGGAGCGTGGCCACCCACGGCTGAGCCGATTTCGGGACCTGCGAGAGCAGGTTTCGTGCGTAGTGCGTGCGGCATCGCTGCCAGGAGGCGCCGGGCAGGACCGCGCCGATCGCGTCGACCAGGCCCGCATGGGCGTCGGAGACGACGAGCTGGACCCCGCTCAGGCCGCGGGCGATCAGCGAACGCAGGAAGGCGAGCCAGCCGGCGCCGTCCTCGGCGGTGGCGACGTCGAGGGCGAGGATCTCGCGGTGCCCGTCGGCGTTCACGCCGACCGCGATCAGGGCGTGGACGTTGATGATCCGGCCTCCTTCGCGGACCTTCTGGGTCAGTGCGTCGACCCAGACGAAGGCATACGGCCCGGCGTCCAGTGGCCGGTTACGGAACGCGGTGACCTGCTCGTCCAGATGCTTGGCCATGGCGCTGACCTGTGATTTCGACAGCTGCGTGACGCCGAGGGACTCGGCCAGTTTCTCGACCCTGCGGGTGGACACGCCGAGCAGGTAGGCGGTGGCGACCACGCTGATGAGGGCCTGCTCGGCCCTGCGGCGGCGTTCGAGGAGCCAGTGCGGGAAGTAACTGCCGGACCTGAGCTTGGGGATGGCGAGTTCGACGGTGTCGGCCCTCGTGTCCCACTCGCGCGGGCGATAACCGTTGCGGTGGTTGACTCTCTCCTCGCTGACCTGCCCGTATTCGGCGTTGCAGAGAGCATCGGCCTCCGCGGACATGAGCGCGTCGGCGAACGTCTTGACCATCGCGCGCAGCAGATCGGAACTCGCCGCAGCGAGGTTGTCCTCGGCGAGGACGTGCAGGGGCAGACTGTCTGGTGCGGTCATCGTGCTGATCTCCTTCGAGCCTTCGACAACTCGAAGATCAGCCGGTGGCCGTTCTTATATCCGGACCCTCACTCCGACGCCGGGACAAACGCCCGGATCAGGTGGGAGCCGGTACACCACTTCTCAGGACGCAACCGTGCCTCCCCGCCCGGCGCAACCACCACCAGCGGCGCACAATGCCGGCACACCTGGTCCACGACATCAAGAAGCACCAGCGCAGTACCAGTCAGACGCTCTGCGTACCGGCAGTGACTGCGCCAACTCGAACCTGTCGCGGGAACGTGCCACTTACCACTGCCGGAACGCCCCAGCACCACGGTGATCTCCCGCAGCGCCGCGATGTCCACCCCGGCGCGTACCAGGTCCTTCCCCCGCAGCACCGGAAGTCCTCGTTCACGCCGCACGACTGCCCCCGCCCTCCCCGCCCTTGCACTGCCAAGGTCACTGTGGCACGGGCACTTCCTCCGGCAGGACCGATGCCAGGAAGATCACCCGCGCCCCTGACGCCCCCGAGGGAAGAAGCCAGGAACCAGCCGGGGCGCTCGCGGGACACAGAAAGAGTGAAGCTGCACCCCGAGGGCGCCGGCTGCCGGGACGACGCCCCCGAACGCAGCGCTCGTGCTCGCGGCTCCTGCCATGCGATCACAAATCCGGCAGCAGGCCGCGCCGAGGAGCAGCCGCTCCCCCTACAGCAGATCCACCTCGGCCTGGAGGTGACCGAAGACTGTGCTGTCTCCTCCCATCCAGCCGATGCTCGCCGAGGCCCGCTCCGAGCTCCCGCCCGAGCGGGCGCTGCCGGGCGGGCTGGCTTTCGAGCAGAAACCGGACGGTTCTCCAGACACTCTGTGATGTTGCAGCCCCTCGAAGGGATCGAACCCGAGTTGCTCGATCACCCGCTGACGGGTGGCTTCCCTGGGCCGCCACTGCTGGCCGGCCGGGTACATGAGGTCCAGCTCACCTGCCAGGTTCTTCTGCGTCAACGTGCAACCTTTCGGCCCCACTGCTGGTCTCCTGTTGGTGGACCCCACGCGTCACTCAGGAGACTTTCGGTGAACGGCGTGGGGCCCTGCGAACCAGCGGCCGCGCGCCCCGTTCGCCCGCCGATTGAGCCCCCTGCCTGCGCGATCACAAGGAGCCCCGATACTCATGCCCGTCCGCACAACGGCTACGCTCGCCACCTTCGTGGTAGCGGGCCTCATCCCCCTCGCTCTGCCCACCGCGGCAGCGAGCGCCGCGCCCGCGCGGCACGGCGACGACTTCAACGGCGACGGGTACCGCGACTACGCGTACTCGAGCTTCAGCGCAAGAGGGGGCGGCGGTGTCACCGTGGTCTTCGGCACTGCCACCGGGCCCGGCCCCAAGCAGCAGCGCATCACTCAGGCGAGCCCTGGCGTGCCCGGATCCGACGAGGCCGACGACATGTTCGGCGAGGTGCGGACCGCCGCGGATTTCGACGGCGACGGTTACGGCGACCTCGCGGTGGCAGCGACCGGCGAGAACCATTTTCAGGGCGCCGTGACGATCCTGTGGGGGTCACCCTCCGGCCTGTCCACGGGTACGTCCCTGCCGAACAAGAACCCGGGTCGCAACAACTACATGGGCAAGGACCTGGCGACCGGCGACTTCAACGGGGACGGCAA
>NZ_JNWV01000016.1 GCF_000716535.1 Streptomyces flaveolus
CGATGAGCGAGCCGAACAGGTACAGCCAGTAGGCGAACATGTTCAGCCGGGGGAACGCCACGTCGGGCGCTCCGATCTGCAACGGCATGATCCAGTTCGTGAATCCGGCGAACAGCGGGGTGGCGAACATCAGCAGCATCACGGTGCCGTGCATCGTGAACAGCTGGTTGTACTGCTCGGGAGAGATGATCTGGAGCCCCGGGCGGGCCAGTTCGGCCCGGATGATCAGCGCCATCAGCCCGCCGACCAGGAAGAACCCGAACGACGTCGTCAGGTACAGCGTGCCGATCGTCTTGTGGTCCGTGGTCGTCAGCCACTTCACCACGACATTGCCGGGCTGCTTGCGCCGGACCGGCAACTCGTTCTCGTACGAGTCCTCGGCTGCCGCGCCACCGCCCTGGGGTTCGTTGAGGATGCTCACAAGTCGTCCGTCTCCCGATGCTCGCCGTCCGCCCACGACAGGACGTCGGTCACCCGCCATCCTCACCACGCGAGCCCGCCCCCGGGCCCCTGAGCGTGCGACGTGCGGCCATTCGGATGACGGATACACCCGACCGGCCCAACGAGCCACGACCGCGCGGCCGGCCGACACCGTCCCGCCCCCGCCCGTTACGATCGCCCTTCCCGTGCCGGCCGGCACCGCGGGAACGAGGGGGGAGCCAGCCTGATGTGGGACGGCGCGTTCTACCGCGTTCGACGCGACGGATACGAGATCTGCTTCGTGCCCGACGCCGGGGTACCCCTCGACGAGATCGACGACGTCGACATGTGGGTGCTCTTCGACAACGGGGAACGCTGGTCGGGCACGATCTACACCCTGGACAACGTCCGCCGCACGATGGACCGCTGGCGAGAGACCGGTGAATGCCTCGACGGCCGGTACTTCTACGTCTGGGACGGTCTCATCGTCCGCGACCGAGGCATACCCGAGATGGTGGACGCCGTGGACGACCTCGTCCGCGACGGCTCGTACACAAGCGTCTTCCGGGACATGGGCCGGGAAGACCCTGAAGGCCCGGAAGACGTGGACGGCTGAGGCCCCTGCCCCCGTCGAGGGAGGACCCCCCGGGGCTCGGCAACGCCGGGGGCGGGGCGCGTCGACGACCGGCGGGGGCGTTGTCAGTGCCCCCGGTTATGGTCCTCGGCGCGCGGCCGGTTTCCGGGGGTTCCAGCTCTGGAGGGGATGGCTGCATCCCCGGTCTGTGCGGGGGCGGCCCGGAGAGGTTGTCCGGGACCCAACCCACGGCCGGGCTTCGTCGATGGCCAGGGAACGACCTGTCAGCGCCGGCCGCGCACCCTCTCCCCAGCGAGGGGCCCGTCAGGGGGCGGGTTCGATGTCCCCCGCGAAGACGATCATCTGGTCGATGCGGTTCGTACCGGGCCGCAGGTGCACCACGTCCGTCCCGGCCAGCCGCGGTCCGCCGTCCGGTGTGGTGAAGACCCACTGGTAGCGGGCCCACTCACCCGGCATGTCCACCGCCGAACAGCGGACCATCGTGCCGGCGCCGGCGGGGTGGCGGCGGATGTCCAGCACGAACCGTTCGACCGCCTCCACCCCCTCGCTCCGTCCCAGCGGACCCCAGAACACCACGTCGGAGGTCAGGGCCTGGGACAGCAGGGAGATCACCTGACCGTCTTCCCGGGCGTTGAACGCGGAGAGGAACATGTCGATCGCTGACTGCGCGGCTTCTTCCAGCATGCAGCAGTCATATCAGCCGCGCCCCGGCGCGGCCGACGGCCTCTCAGGGCTTGACCGCGCGCACGACCGCGGAGTGCATCCCGTCGGCCACGGGGTGGGTCGGCGTGATCTGGACGTCGGTGAACCCGGCGGCCTCCAGCCCGGCCCGGTACTCGGCGAAGGACAGGGCGCCGGCGATGCAGCCCACATGGTCGCCGCGCTCGGCCCGCTGCGCGGGGGTGAGGGTGTCGTCGGCGACGACGTCGGTCACGCCGATGCGCCCGCCCGGCCTCAGCACACGGAAGGTCTCGGCGAAGACGGCCGGCTTGTCGACGGACAGGTTGATCACACAGTTGGAGATCACGACGTCGATGGTGCCGGCCGGCAGCGGGACGGCCTCGATGGTGCCCTTGAGGAACTCCACGTTCGTCGCCCCGGCCTTCCGCGCGTTGGACAGCGCCAGGGCGAGCATCTCCTCGGTCATGTCCAGCCCGTACGCCTTCCCCGTCGGCCCGACGCGGCGCGCGGACAGCAGGACGTCGATGCCGCCGCCGGAGCCGAGGTCGAGGACCCGCTCGCCCTCGCGCAGCTCGGCCACGGCGGTCGGGTTGCCACAGCCGAGGGAGGCGGCGACGGCCTCGGCGGGCAGCGTCTCGCGGTCGTCGGCGGCGTAGAGGGCGGAGCCGAAGTGCTCGTCCACCTCGATCGGTCCGGGCCCGCAGCAGGCGGTGCCGCCGTCGGTGACCTCCAGGGCGGCGGCGGCATAGCGCCGGCGGACGGTTTCGCGCAGGTCGGTGGGCTGCTCAGGCATGACTCACTCCTGGGTGACGGGGCACGACGGTGCCCCGGAACGGCTTGTATTGACGTTCGTTGATGCAACCTTGCGCCTTGGTTCGAAAAACGTCAACATAGACGCATGTCGAAACAAGAGCTTGAGGTGATCGGCCAGGACGAGGGCACCGCCTGCTGCGCGGGAGTGTCCACGGCCCCCCTCGACGACGAGCGGGCCGCCGAGCTGGCCAAGGTCTTCAAGGCCCTGGGCGACCCGGTCCGGCTGCGGCTGCTGTCGATGATCGCCTCCCGTGAGGGCGGCGAGGTGTGCGTGTGCGAGATGACGCCCGCGTTCGAGCTGTCCCAGCCGACGATCTCCCACCACCTCAAGCTCCTGCGCCAGGCCGGCCTCATCGACTGCGAGCGCCGTGGCACCTGGGTCTACTACTGGGTGCTGCCGGGGGCCCTCGACCGTCTCGCGGCGTTCCTGGCGACGCCCACGGCCGCCGGGGCGCACACGTGACCGCCTCCCTGGGGCGACGGGCCCTGGCCGAGGCCGTCGGAACGGCCGCGCTAGTCGCGGTGGTGGTCGGCTCCGGCATCCAGGCCACTGGACTGTCCCGGGACGTCGGCGTGCAACTGCTCGCCAACTCGCTGGCCACCGTCTTCGGCCTCGGCGTGCTCATCGCCCTGCTCGGGCCCGTCTCCGGCGCCCACTTCAACCCGGTGGTCACACTGGCGGCCTGGTCCACCGGCCGCCGCACCGGCGACGGGCCCGCCGCGCGGGACGTGGCCGCCTACGTCCCCGCGCAGATCGCGGGAGCGGTGGCGGGCACGGTCCTGGCCGACGCCATGTTCGGCGAGCCGCTGGTGCGGTGGTCGACGCACGACCGCTCGGCCGGGCACCTGGTGCTGGGCGAGGTCGTGGCCACCGCCGGCCTGGTCCTCGTCGTCCTCGGCCTGTCCCGGGCCGGCCGCGCCCCCCTTGCCCCGGTCGCGGTGGCGTCGTACATCGGGGCGGCCTACTGGTTCACGTCCTCGACGTCCTTCGCCAATCCGGCGGTGACGATCGGCAGGGCGTTCACGGACACGTTCGCCGGCATCGCGCCCGGCTCGGTCGGGGCGTTCGTGGCGGCGCAGGTGGTGGGTGCGGCCCTCGGCGTGGCGCTGGTGTCCGTGGTCTTCGGCCGTCCGGCCGCCGCACGGGGTCAGGCCACGGGCGCGGGCGGCGACGCCGTCCCGCGCGCCGATGCCCCGGTCGTGCAGGGTGGTACGCCGGTCCTGCGTGCCGATGTTCCGGTCGTGCAGGGCGGTGCTCCGGTCCCACGCGTCGATGTTCCGGTCGTGCAGGGCGCCGCCGTTCCGCGTGCCGATGTCCCCGTCGTCCAGGGCGATGCCCCGCTCCCGCGCGCCGATGCCCCGGCCCCGGCCCCGGCTCCGCGAGGCGAGCCCGGAATCGCCGCCCCCACCCACCCGTGACCACCGCCCCCCATCGATCACCGACCCGGAAGACACCGCCATGAGCACCCCCGCCCCCGCCCCAACCCGCCCCTCCGTCCTCTTCGTCTGTGTTCACAACGCCGGCCGCTCCCAGATGGCCGCCGCTTTCCTCACCCACCTCGCCGGGGACGCGGTCGAGGTGCGGTCGGCCGGGTCGGCGCCCGCCGACACGGTCAACCCGGCCGTCGTGGCGGCGATGCGGGAGACGGGCATCGACATCTCCGCCGAGACCCCGAAGGTCCTGACCACCGACGCGGTGCGGGCGTCCGACGTGGTGATCACCATGGGGTGCGGCGACACCTGCCCGGTCTTCCCCGGCAAGACGTACCTGGACTGGCGGCTGGACGATCCCGCAGGGCAGGGCGTCGACGCCGTACGCCCCATCCGCGACGAGATCGAGCACCGCGTCCGCGGCCTGCTCGCCGACCTGGGAGTGGCGCCCCGCGGCTGACGGCCGCCACGCCGGTGCTCGTCGCCGAAGACCCCGGTACGGGCCGGGGGACCGATGGCCGTGATCCCCCGGTCCCACGCGGGCCCTGGCGGCTAGGATCCCTGGCATGGCCCTGACTCTGAGCGACGTGGAGCGGTTCGAGGCGGCCCGGCCCCGGCTGGAGGCCATCGCCTATCGCCTGCTCGGTTCCGCGAGCGAGGCCGAGGACGTGGTGCAGGAGACGTTCCTGCGCTGGCAGGCCGCCGGCGCCGACCACATCGAGGTCCCCGAGGCCTGGCTGACGAAGGTGCTCACCAACCTCTGCCTCAACCAGCTCACCTCGGCCCGCGCGCGGCGCGAGACCTACGTGGGCCAGTGGCTGCCCGAGCCGCTGCTCGCCGGAGACCCGATGCTGGGCCCGGCCGACACCGCGGAACAGCGCGAGTCGGTGTCGTACGCCGTTCTCACCCTGCTGGAGCGCCTGTCCCCGGGCGAGCGGGCGGTGTACGTGCTGCGGGAGGCCTTCGACTACCCGCACCGGGAGATCGCCGAGATCCTCGACATCAGCGAGGCCGCGAGCCAGCAGATCTTCCACCGGGCCAAGAAGCACGTCGCGGACGGCAAGGCCCGCACCGAGATCGACGAGGCCGCCGCCCGGCGGATCGTCGAGGAGTTCCTGGCCGCCGCCACCAGCGGCCGGACCGAGCCGCTGGTACGGCTGCTCACCCAGGACGCCATCTCGATCGGTGACGGCGGCGGCAAGGTCCCGGCCCGCACGAAGGCCTTCGAGGGCGCGCTCGCGGTCGCCAAGTTCATGCGGGGCCTGTTCAAGCCCGGCAAGGCCAAGCAGAACCTGGTCGGCGGCTCGCCCGAGGTCTACGCCAGTACCGCCAACGGCGAGCCGGCCGTCGTGGCGGTCCTCGACGGTCGGGTCATCGGCGTCATCTGCCTGGAGGTCACCGCCGACGGCATCCGCGCGTTCCGCGGCCAGGCCAACCCCGACAAGCTCGAACGCGCGACCAGGCACTGGGCGGCCACCGACCACGGCGAACCCCTGCTCCACGCCTTCTGATCCCGGGCTCCACGCTCTTCGACCACGCTCCTGATCCCGATGTGAGGTGCTTCACACCGCGTTCCTGTCAGGAAACGGCGGGCCGCCCGGTTCAAGGGGCGAATCCGCTCAAGACAGGAGTCAGGAAATGCAGCACCGCATCGTCGTCCTCGGAGCCGGATACACCGGAGCCATCACCGCCGGGCGCCTCGCCAGGCGGCTGCGCCGCGAAGACGTCGCCATCACCCTCGTCAACGCCGAGCCCGACTTCGTGGAGCGCGTCCGGCTGCACCAGCTCGCGACGGGCCAGGACCTCAAGCCCCGGCCGTTCGGCGAGATGTTCGCGGGCACCGGTGTCGAGCTGAGGCTCGCGCGGGTCACCGGCGTCGACGTCGACCGCAGGACCGTCGCCGTCACCGACGCCAACGGCGCCGGGGAACTGGAGTACGACACCCTCGTGTACGCCCTCGGCAGCGGCTGGAACGACCAGGGTGTCCCCGGCGTGGCCGAGCACGCCCACGAGATCGCCGGCCGTGCCGGAGCGCTGCGGCTGCGCGAGCGCCTGGCCGGGCTGGCGGCCGGGCAGCCGGTGGTCGTGGTCGGCGGCGGTCTCACCGGTCTGGAGGCGGTGGCCGAGATCGCCGAGGCCCGTCCGGACCTCGATGTCGCCCTCGCCGCTCGCGGCGGCCTCGGCGACTGGCTCTCCGCCAAGGGCCGCGCTCACGTGCGCAAGGTCTTCGCCGGGCTCGGCATCACGGTGCACGAGCACACCGCCGTCGCCGCCGTGGCGGCCGACCACGTCACCACCGCCGACGGCACCTCGGTCCCGGCCGCGGTCACCGTGTGGACCACCGGCTTCGCCGTCCACCCGATCGCGCGGGCCACCAGCCTGGAGGTCACCGGCACCGGGCAGATCGTGGTCGACCGGTCCATGCGCTCGGTCTCGCACCCGGACGTGTACGCCGTCGGCGACGCGGCCCTGGCGATGGGCCCCGGCGACAAGCCGCTGCGGATGTCGTGCGCCTCGGGCGTCCCGACCGCCTGGCAGGCCGCCGACGCCATCGCGGCGCGCCTGACCGGCGGCAAGCTCCCGGAGGTGCCGCTGCGCTACTTCAACCAGTGCATCTCGCTCGGCCGCAAGGACGGCCTGATCCAGTACGTCACCGCGGACGACCGCGCGGTGCGGGCGGCCCTGACCGGGCGGATCGCCGCCTTCTACAAGGAACTGGTCTGCAAGGGCGCGGCCTGGGGCGTCGCCAACCCCCTCCTCGTTCCGGCCCCGCGGCGGCGTGTGGTGCGGGAGCGGGCGGATGCGGTGGCACCGGCGAACGCGCCGGCCTGAGACCGGCGTTCGGCACGGGGCTCCGCCATGGGCGGCCGGAAGGCGTCCGGCGCCGGCCGCCGCGCGCACCACACCGGTTGTCGTCGGCGGTTCGGCGGCGACAACCGGGCGGCGCGGGCCGTGGCGGCCTCGTGCGGCACGCGGCTCGTGGCCGAACCGTGTGCCGCACGGGACGCGGTGCGCGTGTCCGGCCCGCTCCGGTTCCGGGTGCCACATCCGGCGTCACCCACACCCGCGAACCGTGATGCACGCCGTTCCACACCCGTGGACCGTGACTCATGTGCCGTCGTCGTCGAATCCGGCCTCGGCGAGTGCCAGCATGTGCGCGGCCGAAAGAGCGTTCCCCGGGTCGGCGGCCGTGCTCAGCAACCAGGTCGCCGCCGCGACCGACGAGCCGGGCGGGACGACCAGCAGTTCGCGGCGGCCCGCCGTGCCGTGGCCCAGGACGATGGCATGCGCCTCCGCGTCCACGGCCGACAGGGCGACTTCGATCACGTGTCCGGGCACCCGGACCAGGCGTGGGGCGTCGGGCCAGGCGACGGCGTCCACGGACACGCGCGTGACGGTGCCGAGACCGGGGTCCAGGGCACCGACCAGCGCCGGGAGCTCCAGTTCCAGCAGGTCGCAGCGCGGCCACCAGGCCCCGCCGAGGGGACCGCGGCCGACCCACGGTGCGAGGGTCAGCCGGGCGGCCGGCATCCGGTAGGTACGGGGCTCGTCCGGGGGGACTTCCCCGGCCGGTGTTCCGGTGGCGTCCACCGCGCGGACCGGGGCGTCACCAGCGCCAGGCGTCCTCGTCGGCGCGCGTGGCCGGGGCGGGCGCGGCCGGCGCGGCCGGCGTGGCCGGGGGCGCGTCGTGGCAGGTGAAGCCGAGCCGGGTCAGTGCCCGGCGCATCTCGCCCGACGTGAAGTCCCGGCGGTCCTGCTTCGTGATCACTTCCCCGACCTGCATGACGGGGTAGACGCGGCGGCCGATGCTCACGGAGACGCCGGTGACCGGTTCGGGCGAGATGCCGCTCATCGACTGCTCGACCTCGCTCTTGATCAGGTCGAAGGGGAAACGGGCGATGACACAGCGCATGGCGGACTCCACAGGGTTGGGGGGCAGACAGCGAGGGATCGACCGTAGGCTCGCCCCGGACGCGGGGAGCGAATCCCGGTACCTGGATTACGAGTTGTTCCTGGGGACGGAGCGACGGGTGCGGGAGGCCGCCCCCCGGCCGGCGGACCGGCCCCGGCGACCGCGCGCGGCGGTTCCGGTGCGCTCGGTCCGTTCGGCGGCCGGCGCGGTGACCGTGACGGGTACGCCGGAGGGGGTGCGGGCGCCGGTGATGCGGTGCAGTTCGGCCTCGCCCGGGCGGACCCGGACGGTGCGCGGGGTGATGCCGGCGTCGGCCATCAGGCGGTCCATCGCGCGGCGCTGGTGCGGCAGGACGAGGGTGACGACCGTGCCGGACTCGCCGGCCCGGGCGGTACGGCCGCCCCGGTGCAGGTAGTCCTTGTGGTCCCCGGGCGGGTCGACGTTGACGACGAGGTCGAGGCCGTCGACGTGGATGCCGCGGGCGGCGACGTTGGTCGCCACCAGTACCGTGACGTGGCCGTCCTTGAACTGGGCGAGCGTGCGGTTGCGCTGCGGCTGGGACTTGCCGCCGTGCAGGGCCGAGGCGCGCACCCCGACGGACAGCAGGTGCTTGGCCATCCGGTCGGCCGCGTGCTTGGTGTCCAGGAACATGATCACCCGCCCGTCGCGGGCGGCGATCTCAGTGGCGGCGGTGTGCTTGTCGTCGTCGTGCACGTGCAGCAGATGGTGCTCCATGGTGCTGACGGCTCCCGCGGAGGGGTCGACCGAGTGCACCACGGGATCGTGCAGGTAGCGCCGTACCAGGAGGTCGATGTTGCGGTCCAGGGTGGCCGAGAACAGCAGCCGCTGGCCGCCGTCGGCGACCTGGTCGAGCAGGGCGGTCACCTGCGGCATGAAGCCCATGTCCGCCATCTGGTCGGCCTCGTCCAGAACGGTGACGGCGACCTGGTCCAGCCGGCAGTCGCCCCGCTCGATGAGGTCCTTGAGGCGGCCGGGTGTCGCGACGACGACCTCGGCGCCGCCGCGCAGCGCGCTCGCCTGACGGCCGATGGACATGCCGCCCACCACGGTGGCGAGCCGCAGCCGCAGGGCGCGGGCGTAGGGGGTGAGGGCGTCGGTGACCTGCTGGGCCAGTTCCCGGGTGGGAACGAGGACGAGGGCGAGCGGCTGCCGGGGCTGGGCCCGCTGCCCGTCCAGGCGGGCCAGCAGCGGCAGGCCGAAGGCGAGCGTCTTGCCCGAGCCCGTGCGTCCGCGGCCCAGGACGTCCCGGCCGGCCAGCGCGTTCGGCAGCGTGGCCGCCTGGATCGGGAAGGGTACGGAGACGCCTTCGGCGCCGAGCGCGGCCAGCAGACGCGCCGGCATGTCCAGCTCGGCGAACGTCTCGACCGCCGGCAGCGGTTCGGTGACGGTGACCGGCAGGGCGAACTCCTGCCGGCGGGTGCCGGAGCGGGCGCCCGCGCCGCTCCTGCGTCCGGTGACCGGACGGGGGCTCTGCCGGCCCTGTTCCTGCGTGCGGGAGCGGCCGCCGCGCGTGCCGCCGGCCGTCCGGGCGGACGCCCGGTCCGAGCGGAAACGACCTGAGTCACCGCCGGTGCGGCGGGTGCGGTTCATGAGGGAACCTTCCTCGATGCGGCGTATCGAGGAATTCCGCTCAGCGGTGCATGAGCCGCGTGTGGATTCACAAGAATGAGCCGACGGAAATGCGAAAATCCGAGCTGGGCCGGGAAAGCAATGGGCTGGGGCCCGCACCCCGAGAGCGCGGGCCCCAGCACCATGCGGCGCGTCAGCGTCAGGCGGGAACGATGTTCTCGGCCTGCGGGCCCTTCTGGCCCTGCGTGACGTCGAAGGTAACCTTCTGGCCTTCCTGAAGCTCGCGGAAGCCGGAGGTGGCGATGTTCGAGTAGTGGGCGAACACGTCAGCGCCGCCGCCGTCCTGCTCGATGAAGCCGAAGCCCTTTTCCGCGTTGAACCACTTCACGGTGCCAGATGCCATATTGAATCTCCCTTTGGGGCAATGCCGGACTCCGCACTTTACGGAGTCGAGTCGCCGCGATGATCACCCCTCCGGAAGAATCCGGAAAGCTCTGCAAAGAAAAAATCTCTGGCAACCAAAACTGCAACTGCTATCACGCTAACACAGGCAGGCCGGAAGCCCCATGTGTTTTCGCGATCGTCCAGGAATTCTCATGCCGTCGCGATCAGGATTTCTGTAGCGGCGGGTCTAGGTATCCGTACCGCGTTCACCGAGCCGCAGACGCATGTCCCGGTTCACGCGGAGGGCGTCGTCGAGCTGGTCCTCCAGCCGGACGATGCGGCACGCCGCCTCGATGGGCGTGCCCTGGTCCACCAGCTCCCGAGCGCGGGCGGCGACGCGGAGCTGGCGGCGCGAGTACCGGCGGTGGCCGCCCTCCGAGCGCAGCGGGGTGATCAGCTCGGCCTCGCCGATGGCGCGGAGGAAGGCGGGAGTGGCGCCGAGAACGTCGGCGGCGCGCCCCATCGTGTAGGCGGGGTAGTCGTCGTCGTCCAGGTTGCCGGCGGCGGGGGCGTTCTCGGCGGGCATGGCACCTTCGTCTCGGGGACGCGGCGAGAGCCCGGGCAAGCGCGGCACCCGTGCTCCGAGGCGTTCGGCGCCCTCCGCGTCGTCCGACAACCCTAACTCCGGCAGCCCAGCAGATCTGTCCTCACCACGACAGACTTCCTCCTCACCCGCCTCGGGCCGCCGACCGCCCCGCGCCTCGGCGGCCCGCCCCGAGTGGCGGAGCCGGGGCGGACACGGGTCAGCGTGCCGCGGCCCTCGCGCGGGGAGCGCGCCCCGGCACCCGCCCTCGGCGAGCCATTCCCGCGAGGGCGCGCGGAGTACGGTGAAAAGCGCCGAGAGTTCTTCGCGCGCCCGTCCCGCACGGTGCCGTTCTCGGCGCACGACGACGCCGGGCCGGCCCGTCCGGACCGGGGCAGGACTCGCCTCATGACCGTGAACGTGCCCGGCCACGGAAGCCGGCAGGGGCCGTCACCCCTGGAAGGGGAGCGCATCCGCCCGCTGTCCCGGTGGCAGATCGAGGACCGGCTGGAGGAGCTGGGCGACCTGTACGCGGAGACGTCCGGAGGCGGTCCGGGCGACTGGAACGAGGGCCGGAGGCTGTTCCTGCGGCGACTCGCGGCCGAGGTGCAGCGCCCCGGGTTCGCCCTGCTGGTCGCCGAGCGGAACGTGCTGGGGGAGCCGCCGGGGCCGGGTCGTACCGCCGGGACCGGGGACGTCACCCGCCGCCGGGAAGGCGTCGTGGTGACGGGATGCGGCTACGGCTTCCCGGTCCACGGGCAGGGACCCTGGTGGCGGGGGCTGGACGGGTACCTCCCGCCGGAGCTGCTGCGGCTCGCCGCCACCGGGAGGCTCTTCGCGGTCTCCGGGCTCGTGGTCCACTCCGGGGTGCGCACCCGGGACCAGGGCCGCGACTGGAACCTCGCCCGGCGCCTCCAGCGCAGGCTGCTCGCCGATCACGCGGCCGGACTCGCCGGCCACCCCGCCGTGCTCGGCGTCACGCTGGCGGACCGGAGCGACACCGCGACCCTCCGGGCCCTGCGGTCCTGGGGCTGGCGCTCCGTCCCGGCCGGCGCCCGGGCCACGCCCCGTTCGGTGCGGTGGCGCGCCCTCGTCATCGGGCCGTGACGACGACCGGACGCCCCGCCCCCTCCGTCCGCCACGTCACACGACCACCGCGCCCCCTTTCGCCAACTTCCTTCTGTGGAACGTCCATTGTCCGAACGCAACTCTTCGTGTTCCACTAATCTCCTTCCGCCACAACGATCACCCGCTCCCGGGCGGCGAGCATCCATGAGGGATCCGTGTGTGAAGACCTGGGGTTCGAAAGGCTCCTCAGTGAGGGCGGCTTCTTCGCGCGTCTGCTCGGCCGGTCACCGTCGGGCGCCGGTCGTGAACCGTTGTACGGCCCCGACCTTCCCGTGGTGCTGCTCACCGGTGGCCCGGGCATGGGCAAGGCGCGACTGCTGCGGGCGGTGCGGGACCGCTTCGCGCCGAAGGTGCCGGTGATCTACCTGGACTGCGGCTCGCCGGTGTACGCGGACCGGGCCGAACCGGAGCCGGACGCCCGCTCGGCCGCGACCGAGGTGCTCTTCGAGGCCGCCCTGCGGCTGTCCACCTGGCAGGGGACGGGCGGGTCCTTCGCCTTTCCGCGTCTCTTCACGGGCCTCGCGATGATCGCGACCGGCGTCACCGAGGGGACGCCCGAGGCGGTCGCGACGGAGGTCGAGAGGTACGAGGAGTTACCCCAGCGGCAGCGCTTCCGCGGCCTGGGCACGGGCGACTTCTGGCGCGGTGTGCTCCGCGAGGCCATCCGCAATCTGCTGACCACGCTGGCCGGGCAGACGCTCGACCCGTACTCGGCCTCGGTGAGCAACGCCCTGCTGGACGCCCTGTTCGCCGGCCTGGGGCCCCGCGGCCGGGCCGAGCTGACCCGGCTCTACGGCGCCTATCCCGGCGCGGCCGGCCAGGCCGAGCACGGGTTGCGCGACCTCGCGACCGACTTCCGGGGCGGCGGGGAGGGCCGGGAGGTGGCGGAGCGCTTCCTCTTCCGGGCGCTGCGCGAGGACCTGGAGGCGGCGTACGCGGGCGCGGTCGGCTGGCTGCGCCGGGTCGGCCGGCCGGCCCTGCTGCTGGACCACGCCGACACGCCCCTCGGCGAGCAGCTCCTGCGCGCCGCGCTCGCCGACCGCCGGGACGGGCAGCGCGACCGCGTGGTGATCGTGGGCACCGCGCGCCGGGCGGACGGCGGGGCCTTCCTGTACGAGGGGCTGCCACCGCGGCAGGTGCAGGCCCCGGCGGAGTTCCGCCCCGCCGACGGCGTGCCGTCCACCTGGTCCCGGCGCGCGGACGAGGGACCGGTCCGGGCCCCGCTGGCCGACGGCGTGCTCCTGCTGCGGATGCCCTTTCTCACCGGCGACCAGCTCCGCAAGGAGACCGAGCGCAGGCAGCGGCGCGCAGGGCCGCAGGGCGGCACGAACCGCCGTCGTATCGACACCGCCGTGGCCCGGCTGAGCGGCGGGCGACCGCACACGGTGATCCGGCTGGCCGCCGCTGCCGCCGCCTTCCGGATGGCGGCGGACGACAACGACCGGGACATCCTGGACGCCCCGCTGCGGCACCCGGGCGAGGGCGGCCCCGAGCGGCCGGTGGCGGACGTCCTGCTGGAGGAGCTGGTCCTGGAACAGCTCCCGGTGCGGTTGCCGGCCGAGCACCACGACCAGTGGCTCGATCTGCTCACCCATCTGTCGGTGGCGCACGACGAGGAGTGCGCGGACGTCCTGCTCCGGCACCACCAGTCCGGCCGCGTCCACCGCCTGACCGCGCATCAGGTGGCGCAGCTCCTCACCGACACCGGGTGGCCCGGCTGCGAGCGGCACTTCATCGGGGACTTCGGGCTGCGCCAGTTGCTGGTGCACCGGCTGTACCGGCTGCGCCCCGACGGCGCCGCCTGGTACGCCGACCACCACCTGCTGCGGGACCACTACGCCGTACGCATGGCGGACGGGACCGGGCCGAGCGGCGGGGCGTTCCGGTCGGTCATGGCGCACCGGATGAACCACCACCTGGTGTCCGGGGGCGTGGACGACGTGGTTGGCCATCTGACCGCCACGCTGCCCGGCCGGCCCCAGGAGTGGTGCGCGGAGCTGCTGGAGATCGCCCAGGCGCCGTATCCGGGCGGGGCGGACGCCCGCCGGCAGCGCGCCGAGGGCCTCGTGCCGGTGGACGGACCGGCGCTGCGCCGCACGGTCGACCAACTGCTGCACGCGGTGTGGCTGTGCGAGGAGCGGACCAGGCCGACCGGCAGGGAGACGGCCCGCACGCTGGCCAAGCTGCTGAACCTCCTTTCGATCATGGAGTTCGAGGGGGCCGGGCAGCTCGGCAGGACGGCCACCGACTGGAGGGGCCTCGCGGAGAACGAGCAGCCGTTGCTGCGCTGCGCCTGCACCGAACAGCTCGGGCGAAGGAGATAACGGGGATGCCCAGGTGGAAGAAGATCCTCTATGCGCTCCTGGCCGTGGTCGCGGCCGTGGCGGTCGGCCTGTTCGGCTGGTCCCTGCTGATGAAGCCGGACATGTGCGGCGACGGCGTCGAACGGATCGGCGGCGAGTGCGTCGGCGTCAACGGCACGGGCTACGACTTCGGCACCCCCGAGATCCGCGCCGTCGCCCGGGCCATCGCCCAGGAGAACAAGAGGATCGAGGGCCAGCCCCATGTGACGGTGGCGATGATGCTGCCGCTCCAGTCGGACCGGGCGGCGCTGCGGCGGCAGATGCGCAGCGACCTCCAGGGCGCGTACCTGGGGCAGCTCAAGGCCAACGAGGGCGAGGGCGAGCCCCCGAAGATCCGGCTGGTGCTGGCCAACCCCGGGCGGGACTACCGGCAGCAGGCGAAGGTCGTGGACACCCTGCTGGACATGGCCGGCTCCGGCGAGGACCGGCTGCGCGCCGTCACGGGTTTCAACCTGAGCCTCGACAGCACGGAACAGGCCGTCAAGCGCCTGACGGACCACCGGATCCCGGTGCTCGCCTCCCGGATCACCGGGGACCAGATCGCGAACCAGGACGGCGCGGACGGGATGGCGAAGCCGAAGTTCCCCGGGCTGGCCCGGATCATCCCCACCAACGGCGACGCGGCGCAGGCGCTGGCCGGCTTCAACGGCGAACGGGGCCGGGAGAACCGTAAGACGGTCCTGGTCTACGACACCCGGCCGGACGACTACAACGAGTCGCTGGCGAAGGCGTTCAGCGGGATCGAGGAGAAGGGTGCGCCCGGCCCCGCCGCGATGCCCTTCCAGTCCCCGGCGATCGACGAGGAGGGCTCGACCGGCAACCAGTTCACCCAGATAGCCAACAACATCTGCGACTCCGAGGCCGACACCGTCTACTTCGCGGGCCGCGCCCTCCACCTGCGGATCTTCACGCTCAAGCTCGCCCAGGTGGGCTGCGGGAACCGGCACTACACCGTCATCAGCGGCTCCGACGGGGCCTCGCTGCGGCAGGACATGAAGAAGGAGGACTGGGCGCGGCTGCGCGGCGCCGACGGCAGGGCGAAGGTGACCGTGCAGTACGCCGCGCCGGCGCACCCGGACGCCTGGCGCACCGAGCTGACGGCCTGGAAGAAGAAGTGGGAGGCCTCGCACGACCGCGAACCCGCCCGGAACGAGCTGCCCCAGTACCTCACGGAGCCGAACGAGGCCCTGGACGGCCTGGAGAAGCTGATCGGGACCACGCGCGGCAGGGGCACGGACCTCGGCTCGGTCCCGGATCTGGAGGACTCGCGGACCATGCTCGTGTACGACGGCCTGGTCACCATCGGCACGGCACTGCACCAGATGCAGAGCGGCGACGCCAAGCGGCTGCCCGGCCTGGAGGACGTCGGCAGGGAGTGGTCTCAGCTCCAGTCCCGGCACCGGGTGCGTGGCACGAGCGGCCTGATCTGTCTGACCAGCGGCGGGAACGCGTACGACAAGCCGGTCGCGGTGGTCGAACTGGACCCGGGCGCGGACGGCCGGGGCCGGCTGAAGTATGTCGGGCTGGGCTGGCCGACGGGCCGGGAACAGCCGAAGAACTGCGTCATCCCCAGCCACACCCCGTGACCGATCGGTGGACGGGGTGCGCGCTCGCCCCGTCCCCGTCCCCGTCCCCGGGCGGCCGGCCCGGGGACGGGATCGCCGGCTCGGCTATGTGTTGGGCTCCGCCGCGCTGATCTCGCTCAGTGTGGAGTCGGTGTCCCGCTCGACGGCCAGGTCGCCCAGGGAGACGATGCCGACCACGCGGTCCCGGTCGGGGTCGACCACCGGCAGACGGCGTACCGCCTTCTCCCGCATGAGGTCGACCGCGCGGTCGACCGGGTCGTCCGGGGTGACCGTGGTCAGGTCGGTGCTGCACGCGTCCTGCACGCGCACACCGCTGACGTCACCGCCCTCCGCGAGGATCCGCACGGTGAGGTCCCGGTCGGTCACCAGGCCACGCGGGTGGCCTTCCTCCGTCACCAGGACCGCGCCGATGTCCTCGTCCCGCATGCGGCGGGCGACGTCGGCGACGTAGGTCTGCGGGCTGACCTCGACCGGCGGGGCGGTCATCACTTCCCGCACCATGTGTGCTGTCGCCATGGCAGAACCTCCGATGGGTGTCTCGTCGTGCCGGCCCTCGTTCGTGCCGGTGCGCTAGCCGGACTACCACGAATACGACGATCCATGTCTGCTTCGGGGCGATATGTGGCGTTGTGTACGCATCTTCCTCATGGGCACCCGTCAGCCACTCCCACCCCTGAGCACAACACCTGACCGCACCAGCGGGAGGAAGCATGATCAGCCATCGGCATCTGGTGGAAGAGGTGGCGTCACGGGCCCGTCTCGGCGACGAGGAGGCCGCCGACGCCGCCGTGCACCTCGTCCTCGCGGCGCTGAGCAGTCGCCTCGACCCCTCGCACCGGGAACACCTGCGGCAGGCCGTACCGCCCCATGAACGCGGCGCGCTGGACATCGGTGCGCTGCGGCACGGTGACGCGGCGGGGCCCGGTGGCGAGGCGCCGCACGGCTCGGCCGACCCGCTCGACGAGTTGCTGGCCGACGTGGCCCGGCCCGTGGACGCCACCCCGGAGCAGGCGCTGTTCCTGGCGCGGACGGTGGTCTCCCGGATCACGGCCGCGGACACCGGCCTGGAGGCCGACCTGCGGGGCGCCCTGCCGGACGAGTTCGGACCGCTGTTCACGGAGTCCGGCCCGCGGTCCGGGCGGCCGGACCGGTGACACCCGGACGCGGCTGCGCCCGCTGAAGGCTCGGACGGCGGCCATCTGATCCCTCCTGGCCCCCTCCCTTGTCGGCCGCAATTCTGGACTTGCGGGTCCATTTTCTGCGGCGCACAGTGGTCCGCACACCGCGAGACAAGGGAGATCGGGCCATGAGCGGACGGCTGCGGAACAAGACGGCACTGGTCACGGGATCGACCAGCAACATCGGACAGGCCATCGCCGAGGCGTTCGCCGCCGAGGGGGCCCACGTCATCGTGTCCGGGCGGAACCGGGAACGGGGGGCACGGGTCGTCGAAGGGATCCGCGCGTCCGGCGGCCGGGCCGACTTCCTGGTGGCGGACCTCGACGGCAGTGCCGAGGCCTCCCAGGACCTCGCCGCCCGGGCCCGCGAGACCCTGGGCGGGCGGATCGACATCCTGGTCAACAACGCGGGCATCTACCCCGCCCCGGCCACCACCGCCACCGACGAGAAGACCTTCGACGAGGTCTACGGGGTGAACGTGAAGGCGCCGTTCTTCCTCACCGCCGCCGTCGTCCCGGGCATGACGCAGGCCGGTGGCGGGGCGATCATCAACCTCGGCTCGTGGATCACGCGCATGGCCGTTCCCGTCGCCGCGCTCTACAGCTCCACCAAGGGAGCCATGGAGACGCTCACACGGGCGTGGGCCGCGGAGTTCGGCCCGCTGGGCGTGCGGGTGAACGCCGTCTCACCGGGCGTGATCGCACCCCCGGCGCCGGAGGGCGGCGAGCCGCATCCGGGCGAGGTCATGATGAAGGGCACGCCGGCCGGCGGCATGGGCACGCCGGACGCCATCGCCCACGCCGCGGTCTGGCTGGCCAGCGACGAGGCGGCCTTCGTGCACGGAACGGTGGTGGACGTCGACGGGGGCAGGACAAGCGTCGCCGTCATCGCCGCGTAGTCCCGGTCAGCCGACTGGACGGGAGGAAGCCGGTCAGCCGGCTGATCAAGAAGATCGTGAGAACCACGCTCCCCGCATCCCTCCGCCACAACCTTCCGTCTCGGCGGGCCGTCCAACGGGCGCCCGGTGCCGGTGGGTTGTGCGTGGTCGTCAACCCGTCCGCCTGAGACGGGGCGGGGGCGGGCCCACCGCTCGCCCCCGCCCGCCGTGTGAGCCGGGCGGCACGTGCGGGGCGGCTTCCCGCTCGCGTGAGGCCGGACGGCGGCTGCCGGTGCTCCCCGCGTTCCCGGGTACCCAGGCAGCCGGTGCATGCGGCTGTCCGGGCCGGTGCGCCGGGGTCAGGAGGGTTCCCGGCCGTGACGGGGCATACGGAAGAGCAGGCGCCGACGACAGCAGGCGACGTACACGCGCGGCGACCCGCGAGCACAGGAGGCCACGACATGGCAGGGGCGGAAAGAACCGGTACCGACCGGCAGCGGCAGAGGGCGGAACCCCGTGCCCGCGCCCGGCTCGTGGACGCGCTGGAGGCCATCGGCGCCGGGGTGTACCTCGTCGACGAACAGGGCCACATCCTCGCCGCCAACACCCGCGCCGAACACCTGCTGGGCCGGTCCGCCGCGGACCTGCTCGGCCACGACGCCCACGACCTGCTGCACCGCGGGCCCCAGGGCCAGCCGCTGCCCACGACGCAGTGCGCCATGCGGCAGGCGTTCCACGCGGGGAACCCGGCGCAGGGCTACCAGGAGTACTTCCTGCGCGGCGACGGTTCCCTGCTGCCCGTCTCCTGGCTGATCACCCCGTACGACCTCGGCGACACCGGCGACCGGCGGACCGGCACGCTCGTCGTCTTCCACACCTCCGAGCAGGAGGCCCCCGCTGAGGCCCGCCCGGAGCGGGCCGCCGAGTCGCTGAACGACTTCGAGCGGCTGGCCCTGCTCGCCGAGACCACCACCCGGCTGACCTCCACCCTCGACGTCGACGAGGCGCTGCGCCGGCTGGTGTCCCTGGTGCTGCCCCGGCTGGCGGACTGGGTCGTCATCGACCTGATCACCGAGCACGACGAGGTGTGGCGCACCGCCGTGGTGCACGCCGAAGGCGACCGCCTGGTGCACCACGAGGATCTCGAAGGGCCGATGCCGCCGGTGCCCGAGGAGTCGCCGATGCCGCTGTCCCGGGCCCTGCGCGGAGTGGCCTCGGCCCTGGCCGGGCCCGCCACCTACCGGCGCGCCCCGGATTCCGGCATCGCCGTCGAGCAGCGCCGTCTGTTCGAGGCCACCGGCATCCACTCCGCGGCCATCGCCCCCATCCGCGGCACCCGGGAGGTCCTGGGAGCCCTCACCCTGGGCCGGGACGAGAAGCCGGGGGATTTCACCACCGCCGACCTCCCCCTGTTGGAGGACATCGCCCGCCGCGCGGGGGTGGCGCTGGACAACGCCCGCCTCTACCAGCGCCAGCGCGCGGTCGCCGAGACCATGCAGAACCACCTGCTGCCGCAGATGCCGCGGGTCCCCGGTCTCCAGATGGCCGTCCGCTACCTGCCCGCCCCGGACGCCTCCCAGGTCGGCGGCGACTGGTACGACGCCTTCACCCTGTCCGACGGTGCGACCGCCCTGGCCGTCGGGGACGTGGTGGGCCACGACCTGGAGGCCGCGGCCGGCATGGCCCAGCTGCGCAACATGCTCCGCGCCTACGCCTGGTCCCAGCAGGAACCGCCCAGCCGTATCGTCCAGCGGCTCGACGAGGCGATCATGCCCATCACCGACGTCACCATGGCCACCCTCATCCTCGCCCGGCTCACCCGGACGACCGACGACCAGTGGCTGCTGACCTGGACCAACGCCGGCCACCCCCCGCCCCTGCTCGTCACCCGCGACGGCCTGGCCCACTACCTCACCGAAGGCCACAGCCTCCTGCTGGGAACGGGAGTCCGCACGGTCCGCCCCGACGCCACCACGCTGCTGCCCCCGGGCTGCACCCTCCTGCTGTACACCGACGGCCTGATCGAGGCACCGGGCCACACCCTCGACGAGGGCTTGAGCCGGCTGCGCCAGCACGCCGCCGCCCTCGCCCACCGCCCGCTGCCGTCCCTCACCGACCAGCTCCTGCGCCGCGTCCATCCGCCCGGCCTCGACGACGTGGCCCTCCTCGCCCTGCGCACACCGCCCCCGGCGAACCCGGGCCCCGCGGCGCCCCGGACACGGTGAGTCAGTCGGTCGCGCGGCCCTCGGCCGTCTCCAGCAGCCCCACGAACATGGTCCGGTGGAGCACTTCCACGTGCCGGCGCGCGATGTCGGCCGCCGCCGCGGTGTCTCCGGCGCGCAGGGCGTCGACCAGGGCGTGGTGTTCGCGGTTGGACTCGCGCAGGGCGTCCATCGGGTAGGGCAGGTAGTAGGGGTAGAGCCGCTGGAGCACGCCGCGGTAGGCCTCGGCCGCCGCGGGCACACCGGTGGCGGCGGCGACGGCGAGGTGGAACCGCTCGTCGCAGCCGTGGAACTCCGCCCAGGTCGGGACCTGGTCCATCTCGTCGGCCAGCCGCTCCAGGTGCGCCACGGCGGTCGCGTCGGCGTTGCGGGCGGCCAGGTGGGCGATGCCGCACTCCAGCACCAGCCGCTGGTCGACGAGCGCGTGCACCTCGCTGTTCTGCGCGCGGTAGGAGTCCATCGCGCCCACCACTCCCCGGGCCGGGCGCTCGGCGACCCGGGTGCCTCCGTTGCGGCCCCGGCGGCGCTCCAGGACGCCGTCCTGGCAGAGCGTGGACAGGGCCCGGCGGACGGTGATCTCCCCGACGTCGAGTGCCGCGGCGATCCGGTCGGTCGACGGAAGCCGCTCGCCCGGGGCGAGCAGTCCGAGGTCGACGGCGAGTCCGATGCGCGCGCGCACGGTTTCCAGCGCCGTGAGCCGGCGGATGCCGTCGAGCGCGGGGGCGTTGAACGGCAGGGCCGCCGCGTCGGCCGGCTGCGTGCCGACCGACCGCGTGCCCACCGGCTGTGTGTCGGGGCCGTCCTGGGGGTGAGGCATGCCGTCAATGTAGCGAGACGGGAAAACGAATCAAAATGAGCCTATTGATTAACAGCTCACCTTGAGCTAATTTCCTGCCATGTCCCGCCCCCTCCCCCTCGCCCTCGTCCAGGCACCTCCCCGCCCGGCGACAGCGCCCCTGTCCGGATTCGCCGAGGACGTCGAGCACCTGCTGGCCCGCTTCCCGCAGACCCGCCTCGCGGTCTACCCGGAACTGCACCTGTGCGGCGTCGAGGGTCCGCCGTCGTCGACCGAGCAGCTCCAGGAGGCCGCCGAGCCGCTGGACGGCCCGCGCTCCCGGCAGCTCGCCGAACTGGCCGGCGACCTCGGCATCTGGCTCGTGCCGGGCACCGTGTGCGAGCGCGGCGAGCGGGGCGAGCTGTTCAACACGGCGCCGGTCTACTCCCCCGACGGCCGCCTCGTCGCCTCGTACCGCAAGATCTTCCCGTGGCGGCCGCACGAGCCGTACGACCCCGGCGACCGCTTCGTCGTGGCGGACCTGCCGGGCAACGGCCGTATCGGCATCTCGATCTGTTACGACGCCTGGTTCCCGGAGGTGGCGCGCCAACTGGCCTGGCTGGGCGCCGAGGTGATCGTCAACCCGGTCATGACCACCACGGCGGACCGCGCCCAGGAACTCGTCCTGGCCCGGGCCAACGCCATCGTCAACCAGGTCTTCGTGGTCAGCGTCAACACCGCCGGTCCCGTCGGCACCGGCCGCAGCGTGGTGGTGGACCCCGAGGGGCGGGTGCGCGCCGAGGCCCCCGACTCGGCCGCCACCGTGCTGACCGACGTGCTCGACCTGGACGACGTCACGCGCGTGCGCACCTTCGGCACGGCGGGGCTCAACCGCATGTGGGACCAGTTCACCGACGCCGACACCCCGATCGACCTGCCGCTGTACGGCGGCCGTATCGACCCCGGCCGCTGGCGCCCCGCCACCGGCTGATCCTCCCCACCCGCTCGTCCGTCCCCCGGGGCTCGCTCTGGAGCCCGCCATGGAGCCCGCTATGGAGCCCGTTATGGAGAACGCCCCCGCTCAGGGCCTCACCCGTGCGCTGACGCTCAGATCCGTCGTCCTGTTCGGCCTCGCCTACATGACCCCGCTGATCGTGCTCGGCACGTTCGGCGTCGTGGCCGAGAGCACCGGCGGCACCGTGCCCACCGCCTATCTGCTGGCCCTGCTCGCCATGCTGTTCACCGCGCACAGCTACGGGAAGATGGCCGCCGCCCACCCCGTGGCCGGATCGGCGTACACCTACGTCCGCAAGGCCATCGACTCCCGGGTGGGCTTCCTGATCGGCTGGGCCACCCTGCTCGACTACTTCTTCCTGCCCATGGTCATCTGGCTGATCGGCGGGGCCTACCTCCAGGCCCAGTTCCCGGGCGTCCCGTTCTGGGTGTGGATCATCGGCTTCATCGTGCTGACCACCGCCCTGAACGTGCGGGGCATCAAGACGGCCGAGCGGGCCAACGACCTGCTCATGACCTTCCAGGTGCTGGTGATCGGCATCTTCGTCGTGCTGTCCCTGCGGCACGTGGTGCACATCGGGGGCGCCGGGGCGCTGGCCGGCACGGCACCCTTCGCCAACCACGCCACCACCCTGGCGGGGATCTCCGCCGGAGCGGCGATCGCCGCCTACTCCTTCCTCGGCTTCGACGCCGTCACCACGCTCACCGAGGAGACCATCGAGCCGCAGCGCACCATGCCCCGGGCCATCCTGCTGATCGCCCTGATCGGCGGCGGCATCTTCGTCGCCGTCGCCTGGGCCACCCAGCTGGCCCACCCCGGCAGCTCCTTCGACGACCCCAGCTCGGCCGCCTTCGAGATCGCCCGGACCATCGGCGGCGACCTGTTCTCCTCGGTCTTCCTGGCCGGCCTGGTGGTGGCCCAGTTCGCGTCCGGCATCGCCGCCCAGGCGAGCACGTCCCGGCTGCTGTACGCCATGGGCCGCGACTCCGTCCTCCCGCGCCGGATCTTCGGCCACATCCACCCCCGCTACCGCACCCCCGTCCTCAACATCCTCCTCACCGGCGCGGTCGGCCTGATCGCCCTGCGCCTGAGCGTCGCGACCTCGACCTCCTTCATCAACTTCGGCGCCTTCATCGCCTTCACGTTCGTCAACCTCTCGGTCATCGCCACGTATGTGCGCGAACGCCGCGCGGGCCGCCGCCCCGGCCGGCTGGGCCATGTGATCGCCCCCGCGATCGGCGCCGCGGTGGACATCTGGCTCCTGACCCACCTCGACACCAAGGCCCTCGTCCTCGGCGTCGTCTGGCTCGCCCTCGGCATCTGCTACCTGGCCTACCTGACCCGGGGCTTCCGCACACCCCCGCCGGAGATGACCTTCGAGGAGGAGCCGTCGGCCGTCTCCGAGCCGGTGTGACCCCGGGCGCCCCGGCCGCTTCACGCCGCGTCGCCGAGGGCCTCGGTGAGGGCGGTGAGCCAGGTGGGCGGGCGTCGCCGGGGCGTGGGCCTGCGCCGTCCGGTGGAGCAGGGCGCGCGGGGGGCCGGCACGCGGGAAGCCTTCCGACGGAAGCCCCGGCAGGGCGCCGGGCCGTCGGCGCCGACGGGGCGTGCGGGCGGCGACGGAGGAGGCCGATGTGGACGTGAGCGCTCTGGTCCCGCCCGCACGGCCGTACCCGGCGGCCCCGCCGCTCGAACGCAGTCGGGGCCGACGCCTGCGGTGTCTCCGGGACGGGCCCGGTACGAAGAAGCGCGCGTCGGAGGCCGGTTCGGCCGCCTCGGTGCAGCCCGCCCCCGGGATCTCGGGCCTCAGCCGCCGCGAGGACGGCCGCCATGCCTGAGCTGCCGGACGTCGAGGGATTCCGCAAGGTGCTCGCGTCCTGCGCGACAGGACGGGTCATCCGGCGCGTGGACGTACGCGACACGGGGGTGCTGCACGGGGTCGGCCCGCGCGGTCTGCGCGACGCGCTGGAAGGCCGGCGCTTCACCGAGCCGGAGCGGCACGGGAAGTGGCTGCTGGCCCACACCGGCGACGGCCCCACCGTGCTGCTGCACTTCGGCATGACGGGAAGGCTGGTCTGCGGTGGTCCGGACGACGCGGTGCAGGCCCACGACCGGGTCCTGTTCACCCTGAGCGGCGGCCGCCAGCTCCGCTACCGCGACCAGCGCAAACTCCAGGGCCTCTGGCTGGCCCACGACGACTCCGAGGTCGCCCGGCGGCTGGAGCACCAGGGTCCCGACGCGATGGCGGTGAGCCGCGAGGAGTTCGATACCGCGCTGGCCTCGCGCCGCGGCCACCTCAAGACCGCCCTCACCGACCAGTCCGTCCTGGCCGGCCTCGGCAACCTGCTCGCCGACGAGATCCTGTGGCGTGCCGGGCTGCGCCCCGACAGCCGAGCGAGCGACCTCGCCCAGGCCGACCGCCGCCGCCTGTACACCCACATGCGCCGCACCCTCCGTGACGCGGTCGCCGCCGGCTGCGTCCCACCACGCGACTCCTGGCTCACCGGCCACCGCGACGACCCGGACCCGATCTGCCCCCGCTGCGGCTCCCACCTGCGCCGTTCCCGGATGGCCGGCCGCGGCACGGTGTGGTGCCCGCAGTGCCAGCCGAACGGGTCGTGACCCCAGGGGGTGCCATGCGTGCGATGCGTGCGCCCGACCCGGGCCCCGAGCGGAACCGGCGTCACCGGGCCGGACAAGCGCGTGGCGCCACCCACCCGTGGAACGGGCCGGACGGCGCCACACATCGGACCGGGAACTTCGGAAACCTATCCGGGGAAGGGCTTGCTCGCGTCCTCCTCGGCCTTGATGCACGCGTTGAGCTTCTTCTGGATGGCGGCCGCCTCGTTGAGCGCCTTCTTGGCCGCCGCGGTCTCGCCCAGCCGCTTGAGCTGCGCGGCCTTGTCCTTGAGAGTGGCGATCTGCTGGCGCATCTGGTTCTTGTTGCACGTGATGGCGGCCTTGGTGGAGACCGCGCCCTGCCCGGCCGGCGTGGCGGCGTGAGCGGGCACCGACATGACGAGGAAGCCTCCGACGACGGCCGCGGAGACGGCCAGGGCGGAAAAGCGCTTGGTCATGAGTTGATTCCCCCAGCTATGGCGTGAGTTGGTCGCACGGGTACGACTCGAGTTGGTCGCACGGGTACGACTCGAGTTGGTCGTGTGGATCTTACAAACCCTTGTGACTCACCGGTAACCGCCCCGCCGCCGTGAGGCCCGCGGCCGCCCCCGTGCCCTAGCGCAGCGACCGGAAGCCCGCGCCACGCCGGCGCGTTCGACACCGCGGCGGCCCTGATCGACGAGGCCACGGCCATCTCGAAGGCGGCGGGCGGCGCGGCCATGATGCACACGGATCTCCTGCTCGCCGCCTGGCGGGGCCGGGAAGCGCAGGCACGGGACCTCATCGAGGCCACCGCCGCGGAAGTGCGCGTCCGGGGCGAGGGCCGCGCCCTCGGCCTCGCCGAGTACGCGACCGCACTGCTGCACAACGGCCTCGGCCGCTACGACACCGCGCTGGCCGCCGCGACGCGCGCGTGCGCGTACGAGGATCTCGGCATCTTCGGCTGGGCACTGGCCGAACTGGTCGAGGCGGCCGCCCGCGGCGGGTGCCCGGAGGCCGCCGGCGCCGCGCTGGAGGAGCTCACCGGACGCACCCGCGCGAGTGGGACCGAGTGGGCCCTGGGCGTGGGGGCCTGCTCCCGCGCGTTGCTCGGCGACGACCGGGCCGCCGACGCGCTCCACCGGGAGGCGATCGAGCATTTCGGGCGCTCGCGTATGGCCGTCCACCTGGCCCGCTCCCGTCTGCTGTACGGCGAGTGGCTGCGTCGCCAGAACCGCCGTCAGGACAGCCGCGCCCAACTGGGCGCCGCCTACGAGGCGTTCAGCCGGATGGGAGCCGACGGCTTCGCCGAGCGGGCGCGCCGGGAGCTTCTGGCGACCGGGGAGACCGTACGCAGGCGGACGGTGGGCGCCGACACCGGACTCACCCACCAGGAGGCCCAGATCGCCCGGCTGGCCGGCGCCGGGCACACCAACGGGGAGATCGCCGCCCAGCTCTTCATCAGCCCGCGCACAGTCGAATGGCACCTCGGCAATGTCTTCGCCAAGCTCGGCGTCCCCTCCCGCCGGCACCTGCGCTCGGTGCTGCCTCCGCCGTGACCGGGCCGGGTCCGGCCGGGTCCGGCCGGGTCCGCCCGTCGGCGCGGAGTTCTCAGCGGGTGCTGAGCATTCCCTCGCGCAGGCGGGCCAGGCAGCGGGAGAGCAGCCGGGAGACGTGCATCTGGGAGACGCCGAGGCGTTCGCCGATCTGGGCCTGGGTGAGTTCCTCGACGAAGCGCATGTGGATGATCTGCCGGTCCCGCTCGTCGAGTTCGGCGATCAGGGGAGCCAGGGCGTGGAAGTCCTCCACCAGCTCCAGGGCCGCGTCCTCGGCGCCGATGAAGTCCTGCAGGGCCGCCTCGCCCTCCTCGCTGCCGTTGATCGTGGCGTCGAGGGAGGAGGAGTTGTAGCCGTTGGCGGCCAGGCGGGCCTCGCGGACCTCCTCCTCGGACAGGCTCATCAGCTCCGACAGTTCCTTGTCGGTCGGGGTGCGGCCCAGCCGGCTGCGCAGTTCCTCGGTGGCGCGGGCGAGCTGGACGCGGGCTTCCTGGAGGCGGCGGGGCACGTGGACGGCCCAGGTGGTGTCGCGGAAGAACCGCTTGATCTCGCCGACGATGTAGGGGATGGCGAAGGAGGTGAACTCCGCCTCCCGCGACAGCTCGAACCGGTCGATCGCCTTGATCAGGCCGATCATGCCGACCTGGACGATGTCCTCCATCTCCTCCGGTCCACGGCTGCGGAAGCGGCCGGCCGCGTAGCGGACCAGGGACATGTTCATCTCTATGAGCGTGTTGCGGGCGTAGCTGTACTCCTGGGTGCCCTCTTCCAGGACGGCGAGCTGCTCGAAGAACAGCCGCGAGAGCTCCCGGGCGTCCTTGGGCGCCACCTGGGAGGGATCTGCGACTTCGGGCAGTTCGGTGGTCTGCGTGTCGGCTGCCGTCGTGCTGGTGAGCACCATGCTGTTCCCCTCCCGCGATCGAACTGTCCGCGACGCCGACCCATGCGGTCGGCGTCATCGCGCGGCTACCCGCTCATCTTGCACGTACACCCCTGACCGGACGAACCGGGGGGCGGCCGGGCGCGGACCGAGGGACGTGCGCGCCAGGAGCCTTTGCGGCGGATACGGCAGATCGTGCTCTTCTTCCCGGATCCGGGGCAGACGTGGGGGACACCGGCGGGACGAACGAAGGAGGAGAACATGGCCGAGGACTCCTCGGTGAGGGCGGTGGGATGGGCGCGCTCGTTGCCGATCAGCAGTGGGGTGAAGGCGGCCCGCGACTGGACGCGTGCGCACCTGGCGGCGCTCGGCTGGACCGATACGGCGCCGGACCTGGTGGACTCGGTGCTGTTGACGGTGTCCGAGCTGGTCACCAACGCCCATGTGCACGCCCGCAGCACAGCGCAGCTCATCCTCACCTGGGACCAGGCGTGTCTGCACGTCACCGTCCACGACGCCTCTCCCCGGCTGCCTGAGCAGCGTGACCCCGGAGCCGATTCGCCGGGAGGGCGGGGTCTGCTCCTGGTCGATGCCCTGGCCGACACCGTGGAGGTCCACCGCTGCCCTTACGGCAAGGACGTCACCGCGTGCTTCCAGCCGCCCTCGCCCTCGACCGTCGCATAGGACACGCACGCAGGGACCGGCTGAGATCCAGCCGGTCCCTGTATGCGGAAGGGGTTGCGGGTCAGGTCACCATCGGTACCAGCGTCCGCGACCACCACCGGCGGTGGTGGAGCGCATGACGAAGCCGAGCAGCCAGAGCACCAGGACGGCCACGGCGACCCACCAGAGAATCTTGATGGCGAATCCGGCGCCGAAGAGAATCAGCGCGAGGAGCAGAACAAGCAGCAAAGGAACCATAGTTACCTACCTCCTGCACCACCGTTTGCCCTCGGTCGGTTCCCACATTCCTCGAAGACGCCTTGTTTGTGAAGGAAATGCGGGGGAATCCGTGGGGGCTGCCCGAAGAGCATTCAAATGCTTTCCGTCATGCGGGCGGAAAGCGCCGGAACTCAGTCGCTGGAGAGGACTTCCAGGAGGTCGCCGACGGCTCGGTCGGGCAGGGCCCGGGCGATGTCCGCCAGGGCGACGATGCCGACGAGGCGGTGGCCGTCGACGACGGGCAGACGGCGCACCTTGTGGGTGGCCATGGTGCGCAGAAGCTCTTCCGCGTCGTCGTCCGCGCCGATCGTGACGGCCTCTTCCTGCGCCAGGTCACCGGCCTTGACGGTGGCGGGGTCCTTCCCGGCCCCGAGGACCTTGACGACGATGTCCCGGTCGGTGAGAACTCCCTTGAGACGGTCGTCGGTGCCGCAGATGGGAAGCGCTCCGAGGCCGAGTCCGGTCATCTTGCGGGCGGCGTCGAGAACGGTCTCGTCGGCGGCCACGCATTCCGCGCCCTTGGTCATGATGTCCCGTGCCGTGGTGGCCACTCGTCCTCCTTCAGGGTCGTAATGTCCGGGACATCTCGATTAACCCGCAACGGGCGGGTGAAACGACCTGTCCGGGGGGGGGCGGTGTGCGCCTTTCGCTGGGTACTTGAGACGACTCTGTCCAGCGGTCGAAGGGGTGATGGTGTGCGGCGGCAGCTCATGTGGATGCTCGTGGCGCGGGGTACGGCGGCCCTGCTGTTCGGGGTGGTGGCCCTGGTGTGGCCGGGGGTGACCGTCCTCGCGCTGGCCCTGCTCTTCGGCGTGTACGCGCTCGCCGACGGCCTCGCGCTCCTGGCGAGTGCCTTCCGCCGGGGAGGGGACACGAGCCATCGCGCGGCGCACGCGATCGGGGGTGTCCTGGGCGTCGGGGCCGGCGTGATCGGCATCGGCTGGCCCGGAGTCACCGCCCTGGCCCTGGCCGCCCTGATCGGCGCCTGGGCCGTGGTCACCGGCATCGCGGAGATCTGGGCGGCGGTGCGCTTCCGGCGCGAACTGCACCACGAGTGGGCGCTCTTCCTGGCCGGTGCGGTGTCGGTCGCCGCCGGAGTGCTCGCCTGGGCCCGGCCGGACGTGGGCGCGATCACCATCGCGCAGGTCATCGGTGTCTACGCCCTGGTCAGCGGGGCGCTGGTGCTGGCCGCGGCCCGGCGACTGCGCGGTACGGCCACCGCGGGGCGCCCGGTCCGCCACGCGCGGCACGCCTGAGCCGGAGCACCGGAGTGCACGGCGTCGCGGAGATGCCCCGGTCCGTGCGGCCGGGGGCATCGCTCCGTGCGCCCGCGGCGGGCGGACACAGCATGTTCACGCGAACGCCCGGTGGCCGGCGCCCCTGTGGGCACCCGTCCACGGTCGCCTGCCGGGAGGGAGCCCGACCGTGGTCATCGTTGCCTGCCTTCTGCTGCCCTTTGTGGGACTGATGCTGTACGGCATGGATCGTGTGGAGGACTGGCTGACGCGTTCACCGAAGCCGCCCCGCCATGCCGGAGCGCGTCATCTGCGTCTGATCGTGGGCGGCCGGCAGGAGACCGCCCCCCGTTCCCGGGCAGGCCGGCACTCGTCCCACGCCGCCTGACGGCAGACCTCCGTCCCCCCCAACGGTCCGGCACAGACCGGCGCATACCGGCATGGACCAGCACGGACCGCGGCACCTCCTCCACGGCCGACGGCTCCGAATGCCGCCGGGGGCGTAACGCGGGAGCACCCCCACCGCGTGTAAGAGGTGACGTCCGACCACGAAGGGACACACGGTGGGGGAAGCACCCGCGGACTACCTGGAGTTCGCAGCCGTCCGCAGCGGGCCGCTGTTCCGGACCGCCTGTCTGCTCACGGGCGACTGGCACCTCGCCGAGGACCTGGTCCAGGAGACCCTCGCCAAGATGTACCGCTCCTGGCGGCGGATCAGCCGGGTGGAGTCACCGGTGGCCTACGCCGACACCGTGCTCGTACGCAGCTTCCTCTCCCAGCGCCGCCGCCGCAGCTCCACGGAGCGCCCCAGCGACCGGCTGCCCGACGCGGCGGCCCCGGCGCGGGACGCGGAGCTGCGGATGGCCCTGCTGGACGGACTGGCCCGGATGTCGGCCAAGGACCGTGCCGTACTGGTGCTCCGCTACTGGGAGGACCGCTCGGTGGAGGAGACCGCACAGGTCCTGCAGCTCTCGCCGGGGGCCGTCCGGGCCCGGAGCATGCGCGCCCTGGAGCGGCTGCGCGCGCTGCTCGGCGATCAGCTTGCCGACCTGACCGCATGACGAGCACGGCCCGGCGGCGCGCTCCCCGCCCGGGCCGGCCGACGCCCCCAGACGAACGGAGATCCACCATGCCACTCGACGAGAACCTGGAGCGACGGCTGGCCCGCGCCATGTCCGGCGCCGCCGAGCAGTTCCCGCCCCACTCCGCCGACCTGGTGCGGCGTTCCGTCGCCCGGGGACGGCGGATGCGGCTGGTCCGCGCCGCCCGGGTCGGCGCCGCCGCGGCCGCCTTCGCCGTGGTCGCCGCGGGCGGCACCCTGGCCGGCACGGCAGCCTTCGGCGGCGGAGGTGGCACGTCCGGGCAGTCGAGGGCGGGTGGGCCCGCGCACTCCACCGTGCGGTCGGCCTCCCGGCCACCCGCGGCCGTCAGCGGGGAGGAGATGGTCCGTACGCTGCGCAGCCTGCTGCCACCCGGCGGCACCGTCTCCGCGGCCTCGGGCAGAGGCTCCGAGGGGGGCGGCACCGCCGTCTGGCCGGCCGCCAAGCTCACCTACTCCACCGCTGACGGCTCCACCGGCATCGACATCTCCGTCGCGCGGCTGGATCCCGGTACCTCCGCCGGCCAGGCGGGCCAGGGCGGCTGCCTTCCGGTGGAGGTCCGCCCGTACGACACGTGCACCACCCGGAAGCTCCCGGGAGGCGCGGTGCTCACGACCACCAAGTCGTTCACCTACCCCAACAGCGACACCGGTCAGAAGCGCTGGTACGTGGTGCTCACCACCCCCGGCGGGGCGGAGCTGACGGTGCAAGAGTTCGGCGGCGGCGAGAAGGGCTCGGCCGACGGAGCCGACCCGCTGCTGTCGATCGCCCAGCTCACCTCCATCGTGCGCAGCCCGGCGTGGAACAAGGCGATCGCCGCCCTGCCGGCTCCGGAGACGGCCCCCTCCACCGGCACCCCTGCCGCGGTACGGCGAGTCCCCGGCGCACGCATGACCCGGGTGCTGACGTCGCACCTGCCCCGGGGCGGGACCACGTCCGACCTGAACGCGGGCGACGATCTGGTCCAGCTCGTCCACGACGACGGCCGCGGCAGGAACATGGTGGAGGTCGACGCGCAGTACGACATGACGTTCCTCCTGGCCGGGCACATGGGCTGCGCCGGTGTCCCCGGCGAGTGCGAGGCCACGACCCTGCCCGACGGCACCGAGGTCAAGAAGGTCAAGGGACGCTCGGAAAAGGGCGGTTCGGCGGCGGTGTGGCTGGTCGACACCCTGCGTCCGGACGGCCGCCGGGTGGCCGTGCGGGAGGTCAACTCGTACGCCGAAAGCGGCCCCGTGACGCGCCCGCGCCCGGCCCTGAGCATGGACGAGCTGCTGGCGATCGCCTTGGACAAGCGCTTCTTCACCGGCTGACCACCGCAGCCGGCCGGGCCCGGCCCGGTCGCCCCGTGTCCACACCGGCCGGCGCTTCCCGGACCCCAGGGTCCTCGGACGGCCCGCGTCGCGAGAGCGCGAGCTTCCCCCTCCGCCGGTGACAGAACCGTCACACAACAGCCCGCAACCGGTTGCCGCCTCGGTGGGTCCAACTGCACGTGACGACGGCACACTGCCCGCCGTCCGAGCGCGGCGACACCGCGCGACACACGCATCCGGGGGGATACGTTGGACACGTTCGCACACAGAGTCCGTTCTTCGGTCGCGGTCTCGGGGACGGCCCTGCTGCTGGCCGCCGCGGGCTTCGGCCTCGCGCCGGCCGCTTCCGCGGACGAATCGCAGCCGCCGGTGCTGGCGGTCGACACCGCCGCGCCCGCGGAGGTCGGACTGGCCGGCCTGCCCGTCGACTTCACCACCAAGGTCTCCAACACCGGTGCCTCCGACGCCTCGTCGGCGCGGCTGATCTACCGGATCGACGGGGGAGCCGGCCTGCCGTCGAACGCCGTCGGCCTGGAGTACCGGCTCAGCGGCACGGAGTGGAAGACGGTGCCGCTGACGTACGCCGACGGCAAGTTCTCCGGCGAGATGCCCGAGACCTTCCCGCTCGCCGCGGGCCAGTCCCGCACCGTGCAGTTGCGCATCGGGGTGCCCATGGGCACCCCGCACAACGGCGACAGCAACGGCGGCACCCAGCAGCTGAAGATGACCACTCTCGTCTCCTACGGCGCCTCCGGAGCGGCCACCGCCACCGACGACGACACCGTCGAGGTCGACGGCCTCGGCACCGGGCTGTCCGGCGTCCCGGCCACCGTGACCGCCGGCGGCCCCGCCGTCGACTTCGAGGCCACCGTGGCCAACCCCACCGCGTCGGGGTACGAGAACGTGACGGACACGCTGATCACCAGCAGGTACGCCTCCGTGCAGGTGCTGCGCTCCGGGACCTGGGAGACGCTCACGCCGGTCGTCTCGGACGCCGAGCCCGATGTGTACGGGTTCGACGTGATCGGCAAGGACGCCTCCCTCGCCGCGCACAGCAGCACGGTCGCCAAGGTCCGGGTGAGCTACCGCAAGGACACGCCCACCGGGAAGACCACCGTGCAGTCCTGCGTATTCGTCAACCAGGGGTCGCTACCGTTCCGCGGCACCACCTTCTGCGGGAACGAGTCGACCTTGACGGTGCTCGCGGCGGGCTCCACCGGGGGCACGCCCACCCCGACCCCGGCCCCGACCGCGACCGCCTCCGCGACCCCGGCCCCCTCCGCCTCGCCGTCCGCCTCGGCCGAGGCCCCGGCGGCGACCTCGGGCACGACCTCCGGCACGTCCGGGGCGAGCACGCAGCTTGCCGCAACCGGAAGCGGCGGGACGTCCACGATCGCCGTGGCGGCCGGCGCCTTCCTCCTGGCCGGAGCAGGGGCACTGGGCATCGTGGCCCTGCGCCGCCGCCGCACGCGGGCCTGACCCGTACGGGAACCGGGTGGCGTTCGTGGACGCCGACGCGCGCATCCACCTCCGCACCGCGGGATCCCTCGCGGTGCGGGTGCGCGCGACCACACGGGGCGGGCGATATGGGCGACCCGCTCGCCCTGATCTCCTCCGGCGCGCCGACGTTCCGCCGGAGCACGGGCAAGGGCACGTTCGACGGGAAGGCCGGCGGCGGTGGCTGGAAGGCCCGCATCCGTCCCGTGCCCGTCGGTGACCTGAACGGGCACCTTGCGACGACGTGCCGGTCCGGCCGGGCAGCGGCACCCTGCGGTTGTACACGCCGGCCTGCGGGGCGGCGCCGAAGCCGGTGACGCGGCCCGGTCCCGGGTCGCCGCCGGCCCTGTACCCCTACCGGCCGGTGCCGGTCCCCCCACGCCGTGAACACCCGTCAGGACGTAAGCGGCCAGGGACCCTTGCGGCCACCGAGTCTCTCTTCCGGCGGTCCTGACCTGCGGCAAAAGTAGTTCCTGCCACCGGGCGCCACACCCACGAACAACCCGCACAGCCGTACCTGCAGAGCGGCTGCGCGGGCCGGGGACGTGCGTTCGCCCGCTCGACTTCCGTGCCGCAGGAGAGACCATGAAGCTGAGCAATGCCGTTCGCCGTACGTCCGCCGCCCTCGCCGTCGGGGCGATGTCCCTGGGCCTGGTCACGATCGCCGGCGGGGCCGCGCAGGCCGTCGCCTCGTGCACCGGAGACGTGTCGATCTACGGCACGCTCTCGGACGGCAGACTGACGTACACGCAGATCGAGCCGAACACCGGCGACCGGGTGAAGACGCTCATCGGCCCGAACCTCGGCTTCACCCCGAAGGCGATGGCCACGCTCAACTTCAACACGGTGCTGGTCACGTCGACTTCCGGCGACCTCTACCGCGTCGACATCCAGACCAACAACACGTCCCTGGGGCTCGCCGGGGTCGTCAAGATCTGGGACGGCGGCTGGACCTTCGACAAGATGGTCTACGACGGCGCCGGCCACCTCTACGGCACGGTCGACGGACAGCTCCACCAGTACCTGGTGTCGCAGGACAAGCCCTCCGGGTCGGCCCACATAGGCCAGCACGTCGTGATCGACACGGGCTTCGTCCTCAAGACGCTGGCCGCCGCGGGCGACGACCGCATCATCGCCTCCACCTCGGACGGACGGCTGCTCAGCTACAAGATCAACGGTGCGAACGACTGGGACCGCGCGGTGCTGAAGACGAGCGGCTGGTCCGCGGTCGACTCGCTGTCCTCTCCCGGCGGGGGCCTCTACTACGGCCGTACCAACGGCGGGATGTACTGGTACCACGACGCCGACCCGACCGACGGGGACGGCTCCGACATCGCCTACCACCCGAGCGACCCGGTGGACGCCTCCGGCTGGACGCAGACGCTGCTGTCGGCCTACGCGAACAACTGCGCCTACGTACCGGCGGCCCCGCCGCACTCCGTGCAGGGCGGCACGATCTACCGCAGCGAGGTCATGACCCGCGCCAAGGACTGGTACAGCCGCAACGTCCAGTACAGCCAGACCGCCTACGCCACCGACATCGAGGGCGACGACTCCTACCGCACCGACTGCTCCGGGTTCGTCTCCATGGCCTGGCACCTCACCTCCTCGCTGACCACGCAGAGCCTCCCCGGCGCGGGCACGCAGATCTCCAAGGCCGACCTCCGGCCCGGTGACGCGCTGAACTCCAGCAGCGAGGGGCACGCGGTCCTGTTCGCGGGCTGGAAGGACCAGGACGCCGGCACCTTCTACTACTACTCCGAGGGCAGCCCGAGCTCGGACATGAACTACACGTACGCGAACGTCTACAGCGGCACCATCGACAGCCACCCGGCCTCGTCGTACATCGCCCTGCGCTACGACAAGATCGCCTGACACCCGAGCCCGCTGCCCCGGAGGGCCCCGCCGACACCGGCGGGGCCCTCCCGCGTCGTCCCACCGCGGGCACGCGGCGACCGTCCGGCCCGAGGAGGCCGTCCCTCCTGGCCGCCGGGCCGGCCGGAGCCGCCCCGTACCGGCAGGCGGTCTCCGCCTTTCCCGCCCGGTCCCGCGCCCCCACCGTCGCCCGACCGCCGGGGCCGGCGGGCTCGTCGTCCACCCTGGCCGTCCGCGAGCGCCCACGGCCGCTTCCGTACGACCGCCCGCGTGCCCGTGTGCGAGACCGGCCGGGACCGTGCGCACGCACGACAGAAGGGCGGCGCCCTCTCCTGCGAGGGGGCGCCGCCCTTGGGGCCGTGTCCGTAGGCCTAGTACCAGTTGTTCGCCTGCCAGAAGTTCCACGCGTTGCACGGAGAGCCGTAGCGGCCGTCGATGTAGCTCAGGCCCCATCGGATCTGGGTCAGCGGGTTCTCGTGCCAGTCGTCGCCCGCGACGTCCATCTTGGAGGCGGGCAGCGCCTGCGGGATGCCGTACGCGCCGGAGGACGGGTTCGTGGCGTTCCAGCGCCAGCCGCTCTCGTGGTCCCAGAGGGTCTCCAGGCACGCCCACTGGGTGGTGTTGGCCCAGGCCGCGTCCTTCTCGTTCATGAGCTGCCGCCCGGCGGCCTTGACCTCGGTGATGTCGCTGCGGTCGACGGTGTCCACGGAGGTCGTGCAGGTGTAGGTGCCCGGCTGCGCGGACAGCAGCTTCTGGGTCCAGCCGCTGGTGTTGACCGGGTCGTCGAGGTGGTAGGTGATGTCCGCGCCGGAGCCGTCCGTCGGGTTGGCGTCCTTGTACCAGTACATGGCCCCGGTGGAGAGCCGCCCGTAGTACAGCCCGCCACCGGGGGAGACGAGCTGGTTGAAGCCGGACCAGCCGGAGGACTTCAGGGCGTTGCTCTTCCAGGAACCGGCGCCGGCGACGGTGTAGTCGAGCAGCCGCCCGTCCTCGGTCGTGGCGCCGAGCCGGTCGTCGCCGGTGGCGGTGAGGGTCTTCAGGACGAACCCGGTGTCGATCTCGGTGCGCACGCCGATGTGCTGGGAGCCGGCCGGCTTGTCCTCGGTGACGTTGTACCGCAGCAGCAGGCCGGAGGTGGTCGTGCCGTAGAGGTGGCCGTGACCGTCGTAGGTCAGCTTGTCGTGGGTCCAGCCGCTGTCGGCGATCTTCACCGGCGGGTTCAGCAGCGCGAGGCTGGTGTTGTTGGTCTTGATGTCGATGCGGTAGAGGGCACCGCTGGTCGACGTCACCAGGACCGTGTTGAAGTTGAGGGTCGCCATGGCCTGCGGCTCGAAGCCGAGGTCCGGCCCGACGAGCACCTTGGCCAGGTCGCCGGTGGCAGGGTTGATCTGACTGAACGTGAGCCTGCCGTCGGAGAGCACGCCGTAGATGTTGACGCTGCCCGAGCAGGTGGTGGCCGCGTCGGCGGTGGGAGCGGTCACCGTGAGGAGTCCGGTGCTCAGGGCGGCGGCGGCCAGCAGGCCCGCGGCTCTACGGCTGGTGGTGCGGACGTTCTTCACTTGTGGTTCCCCCCGGGAGTGGTTGAGGTCGGGCAGGGCGGCGAACAGGGCGGTGCTCGACGGCGAGTCGGCGGCCGTGACGTGAACGGCTGGCCGGCGTGGGACGCGGGCCGGCCGTGGAAGTCCGGGAGCCGCCGTCAGGGGCGGCGGGCGGCCTACTGCCAGCCGGCGTCGGCCGCGGCGGCCTGCCGGCCGGCGTCCGTGGGCGTGACCTGCCAGCCGGCGTCCGTGGGTGTGACCTGCCAGCCGGCGTCGCCGGCGAGGACGGAGGAGGACTCGGCGGCGTCCGTCCCGTACGCGGAGGTGACGGCCGGGGCGGCGAGGGCCGCGGCGACGACGAGGGAGGCGACCGCGGCGGCCTTGGCGATACGGGTGCGAGACATGGCTGTCCGTTCCTTCCGGGACGAGGTGCGGGCTCCGGCCCGCTGTCGCGTCCCGCGGTGACGCGCGCCCTGGCCGGTGATCACCAGGTTCGCCGCCGCCCGGGCCCGTGAGAAGGGCTCCCCGGTGGACGGAAAGGGCCTTGGACCGATACGTCCAGGGGGTCGCCCCGGTCCACACGGGCCGCTTCGGACCACACGGGCCGCTTCGGTCCACGGGGGCCGCATCGGTCCACGGGCGCCGCTTCAGTCCACCGACCGCGACCCGAACGCCAGGGGGATCAGCGGCACTTCGGCACCCGTCAGTCGCGCCGTCGCCAACTGCGGTACCTCGCGCAGCAGTCGGCCGCAGACGCGGACGGCCCGTTCCTCGGCCTCCTCCAGCCCGTCGGCCAGCGTGTAGAAGCCGAGGGTGAGCAGGGAGGGCGAGCGGGCATGCACGGCGACGTGCTCGACGCGGTCACCGGGGACGATGGACGAGCGCACCAACTCGCGGAGGTCCGGCGGCAGGTGGCTGCCGGCTGGGAGCTCCAGATGCGCGTGGACGAGGTACATGCGCTCCAGCGTCTCAACGGTCGGTGCCGTCAAGTGCGCTTCCCGGGTGGTCGGTTGTGTCCCTGGCCCGTTCCGGCCTGACCCTGTGACGAAACGTTGCCGTTCTGCGAGGATCAACGCGGAAACAGGGGATGTTGGGTGCAGAAACGGGGGACCCGCGTGCTGACCGAACTCGGACTCGACTCCGTCGCGGAGACGGTGTACCGCGCCATGCTCAGACACCCGGCCGCCGGTGTCGCGGACCTCCGCGACACCGTGGGGCTGTCCGAGGAGGAGGTGCGCGACGCCCTCGACACCCTGAGCGAGCTGGCGCTGGTGCGTCCCGCCGCCGGGGACGCGGGGCGGCTGCGGGCGGTGTCGCCGGACATCGGCATGGAGATCCTGATGGCCCGGCAGCAGGCCCGGCTGGCGGCGCAGCAGCAGCGCCTGGAGGCCTCACGGGTGGCCGCGGCCCAGCTCATCTCGGAGTACGCCGAGCTGCGGCCCGCCACCAGTCACCCCAGCGTGGAGCAACTGGTGGGACTCGACCAGATCCGCGACCGGCTGGCCGTGCTCACCCGTGAGGTGCGCGAGGAGTTCCTGACGTTCGCGCCGGGCGGGCCGCAGACCGCGGAGAACATGGCCGCGTCCCGGCCGCTCAACGAGGACCTGCTCGGCCGCGGGGTGCGGATGCGCACGATCTACCTGGACAGCGTGCGCACCAACCGCCCCACCGTCGAGCACGCCGACTGGCTGGCCCGGCTGGGCGGTCAGGTCCGCACGGTCCCGTCGCTTCCCACCCGGATGATCCTCATGGACCGGCGGATCGCCATGGTCTCCGTCAGCAGCGACGACACCGCCGCCGGCGCGGTGCTCCTGACCGGACAGGGCACGCTCACCGCGCTGTGCGCGCTCTTCGAGACCACCTGGGAGTCCGCCCAGCCCCTCGGCCAGGTCGTCCCCACCGACGCGCACGGCCTCACCGGCCAGCAGGCGACCGCCCTGCGTCTGCTCGCCGAGGGCCACACCGACGAGGCCATAGCCAAGCGCCTCGGCGTGTCCCATCGCACCGCCCGCCGCATCGCCTCCGAACTGATGGACCGCCTCGGCGCCCGCAGCCGCTTCGAGGCCGGCGTACGCGCCGTCCAGCAGCGCTGGCTCCCGGCCCACCCCTGACCCACGCCCGCCGCCGCTGTTCCCGCCGGCCGGCCCGGGGAGCCTCGGCCGGCGGCCGGCGTCCCGGACACGGTCCGCGCCCGCGTGCTCAGCCGGAGCCGGCCCTGCCTGCCGACTCACCGGCGGCACGGCGGTACTCGGCGTTGATGCGCTGCGCTTCCTCCAGTTGGTCCTCGAGGATGACGATGCGGCACGCGGCCTCGATCGGGGTCCCCTTGTCCACGAGCTCGCGGGCGCGCGCGGCGATCCGCAGCTGGTAGCGGGAGTACCGGCGGTGTCCTCCCTCCGAGCGGAGCGGAGTGATCAGACGGGCCTCACCGATGGCTCGGAGGAAGGCCGGGGTGGTGCCGAGCATCTCGGCTGCCCGGCCCATGGTGTACGCGGGGTAGTCGTCGTCGTCCAGACGATCATTCAGTGGGTTGTCCGATGTCATGTCACCTCGCTGTGCAACGCGTCGAGGGGCCCTGGTGCCGTACGGCACCAGGGCCCCGAGGGAAATTCAACACCATCTGCCGGCCGCCGGTCCGAGTGCTTCCCGGGCCGGGCGATCCCGACGGCGTGTGCTCTTCCGCTCCTTTCGGGTCAACCACTGAATGGTCCGGTACTGCGTACTTCGTCTTCAGCCACCCGCCAGTTCGTGTCTGCCGGGTCTCGTTCGACCGTGTCTACGGGAAGTGGCATACCCAGCCAGGGCCGAAAATCTACTCCCACAAGAGTAGATTTCATCCTTTCGGTGGATGAGAACCCCGGCGCGCCCGGCCGTCACCGGTCGTCGGGAGCCGCCTCCTGCCGCCCGCGCGACCGCTTCACGCCCCGCGGGGGGTTCCGGTACGGGCGGGCCGCATAAGCTCTGCTGTCATGTCGAACCCTGATGAGCTGCTCGTCGCCATCTCCGCCGCGGTGGAGTCGGAGCGAAGCAATCAGATGTCGCTGACCGTGGTCGTCGGTGGTGCCGTCATCACCGGTCGGCTCGCGCCCGAGGCCGTGTGGAGGGAGCGAGTGGCGGAGGTCCTGAAGGACTCGGACCGTCTCGGCCCGTTCTCGGACGTCTTCGCCGGCGGCCCCCGGGGGAACCGGGCCGCCCGCGGCGAGGCGCCCACGCATCTGCACTTCCATCTCGCCCGGATCCTTCAGGGCAGCCTCGGCATCCCGGAGACGGGCGGTATGTACCGAGTCGCGATCAAGGACGTCAGCGCCTGGACCGTAGGAGACCTCAGCTACTTCGACCGGTGAGACGCCGGCCCCGCCCCGCTGCCCGGCCGGCGGTTTCCGAGCGGCTGGCGACACAGCGGTGGGGGCCCTGCCGACGCGCGTCGGCAGGGCCCCCACCCGGGGTGGAGCGGATCAGCGTGAGAGCGCGAGTGCGCCCGGAACCCGGCCGTACTCGCCGACGCCGCCGGGGCGGGCGCCGGACGGAGGCAGCGGTCCGCCGAGGACGTCCCGCAGACGAATCCGGTCCGTGTACGCGGAACTGTCGCGGAGAACGGCGAGCCGGGCCAGGGTGACCAGGCCCGTGCTCCGGTCGTCCCCGTCGCACACGGTCAGGTACTCGACCCGGGCACCCGCCATGACGGCCAGAGCCACCTCGACGGTCATGTCGTCACTCACCCGGGGCCCGTGTCCTTCAGGGTCCCCGGCCACGGTCACGGGGGCGGGGTCCGGCATGCGGTGCTGCGTCCGCGCTGAGGTCAAGGGTGTCTCCTTCGGTGAGGCCGGTCGGCTCGGTGACTGCGGGGCCGCGCCGGACTAAGCGGCCGACTCGTTCCCGGGCCGCCGCCGCGCCCCGCGCCGCACCCCGGCGTCGACGGGACGGCCCTGGCCGCTGCGGCCCCGGCGGTTCCTGGACGTCGAGGACGTCCGGCGGGTGCGTTCCACGACAGGCGCGGTGATGACCACCGGGACGCCGGAGGGCGCCTGGGCGCCGGTGATGCGGCTCAGTTCCGCCTCGCCCGAGCGGACCGGGGTGATGTGCGGGGTGATGCCCGCGGAAGCCATCAGCCGGGTCATGCCGCGGCGCTGCGCGGGGGTCACCAGGGTGACGACGCTGCCGGACTCCCCGGCGCGGGCCGTACGGCCGCCACGGTGCAGGTAGTCCTTGTGGTCGCTGGGCGGATCCACGTTGACGACCAGGTCGAGGCTGTCGACGTGGATGCCGCGGGCCGCGACGTTGGTGGCCACCAGGACGGTGACGTGGCCGTCCTTGAACTGCGCCAGGGTCCGGGTGCGCTGCGGCTGGGACCGGCCACCGTGCAGGGCCGCGGCGCGGACACCGCTGTTGAGCAGGTGCTCGGTCAGCCGGTCCACGGCGTGCTTGGTGTCCAGGAACATGATGACCCGGCCGTCCCGGGCCGCGATCTCGGTGGTCGTGCGGTGCTTGTCCGCGTCGTGGACGTGGAGCACGTGGTGCTCCATCGTGGTGACGGCGCCGGCCGACGGGTCGACGGAGTGCACCACCGGGTCGGTCAGGTAGCGGCGGACCAGCAGGTCGACGTTGCGGTCCAGGGTGGCGGAGAACAACATCCGCTGCCCCTCGGGGCGCACCTGGTCGAGCAGGGCGGTGACCTGGGGCATGAAGCCCATGTCGGTCATCTGGTCGGCCTCGTCGAGAACGGTGATGGCGACGTCGGCGAGCCGGCAGTCGCCCCGGTCGATCAGGTCCTTGAGCCGGCCGGGCGTCGCGACCACCACCTCGGCGCCGGCGCGCAGCGCACCGGCCTGCCTGCCGATGGACATGCCGCCGACCACGGTGGCGAGCCGCAGGTGCACGGAGCGGGCGTAGGGAGCGAGCGCGTCGGTGACCTGCTGGGCCAGCTCACGGGTGGGCACGAGGACCAGGGCCAGTGGCCGGCGCGGCTCGGCGCGCCGGCCCGCCGTACGGGCCAGTACCGCGAGGCCGAAGGCGAGGGTCTTGCCCGACCCGGTGCGGCCGCGGCCGAGTACGTCACGGCCGGCGAGGGAGTTCGGCAGGGTCGCCGCCTGGATCGGGAAGGGTACGGTCACGCCTTCCTGGCCGAGCGTGGTCAGCAACGGCGCCGGCATGGCGAGAGCGGCGAACGACTCGACGGCGGGCAACGCGGGCGTGACCGTCTTCGGCAGAGCGAACTCGCCCTGCGCGGGCTGCCGGTTTCCGCGACCGCCGGAGCGCCGCGGAACGCCGGAACGGCCCGCGGCGGCACTTCCGCCGAAGCGGTCGTACGTGCGATTGGTGCGTGCGCGAGTGGTGCGGGTGCGGTTCATGCGGAACCTTCCTCGATGCGGGCACGTATCAAGGAGTTTCCGCAGCAGAATGAGCGGCGCAGAGAATCGCGAGAACGAGCCGAAAATGACAGGGCGAAATCACCCTGGGAATAAAGCGAGCTGGGGCCCGCACCCCAAGGTGCGGGCCCCAGCTGCGAAGTATGCGTCAGTGCCGGTGCGTCAGGCGGGAACGATGTTCTCGGCCGTCGGGCCCTTCTGGCCCTGCGCGATGTCGAACGACACCTTCTGGCCTTCCAGCAGCTCGCGGAAGCCCTGGGTGGCGATGTTCGAGTAGTGGGCGAAGACGTCGGGGCCGCCGCCGTCCTGCTCGATGAAGCCGAAGCCCTTTTCCGCGTTGAACCACTTCACGGTACCGGTAGCCATTTTGTTTCTCCTTCGGAGACGGTGCCAGGAACACGCCCTGTGCGTATTCCGTGTCGCCGTGATGATCAGCCGTCGGAAAAACCTTCTGGCAACCACACCTGCAACTGATGACGACAGTAGCACGTCGAGGTCGTCCCTGCGCGGTGAGCAATTCCACGCCGACTGCGGTCGCAGGAATATTCACCGCGCCCCGCGCCGATTTCTTATGTCGCCACCACAGATATTGTCCGCTAGCGCCATGGCGCCATTGCCTGTTTCAGGGACCGGCGTGCTCGGAACAGCCTTCCCCGCACGGTGTCCTCGCCCGTCGCCGTGGCGTGGGCGATCTCCCCGTAGGACAGGCCGTGCACTTCCCGCAGGATCCAGCAGGCGCGCTGCTCGGCTTCGAGTTCGCCCAGCGCGGCCCTCAGGGCGGCCGCGGTGGCGTTGCCCTCGGCCGCCCGGCCCGGGGAGGTGCGGGCTTCGTCGGCGGCGGGGTCGGGCAGCACGTCCAGGGGGAGGGGAGGGAGCCGGTGGCGCCGGGCGTTCAGGCAGCGGTTGACGGTGATCCGGTACACCCACGTGGAGAACGCGGCCTCGCAGCGGAACTCGGGCAGCCGCCGCCACGCGCTGACGAAGGCGTCCTGTACGGCTTCCTCGGCGTCGCGTGTGTCACCGAGCATGTGGGTGGCCAGGAGGAGCAGGTTCTTTCCGTGGCGTCGTACCAGGGTGGCGAAGGCGTCTTCGTCGCCTTCACGGGCCCGTACCGCCAGGAGTGCGTCTGAGGGGCCGGCCGTGGGTGCGGCCGGCCGGGCCTGGTCTGTCATCTTCGGCTCCCGGCCCTTGCCCCGGAGCGTGTGGCGTCCGCCGTCTCCGAGACCGGCGTGCGTTTCGCCCCCCTGTGTACCCACCCGAGAAGGCTGTGATTCATGTCACATTGGTTAGGGGTGAGGGGTCGTCCGGTGGCCGTGTCCTGACAGGAATTACTGCGATGTCCGCGGGACCGATCGAGGCGATTGCCGTGACCGACACAGCATCCGCCCGCAGCGGCTACGGCCAGGGCGGGCCGTCCGCCAGGACCAGCACGACACTGCAGGGGCGCAGTGGCGTCGACGCTCCTGCCGAGACACGGGGAAAGACCACCATCGCGGACACCGTGGTGGCGAAGATCGTGGGCATGGCCGCCCGCGAGGTGCCGGGCGTCCACAACCTGGGGGCGGGCGTCGCCCGCGCCATTGGAGCCGTCCGCGAACGCGTCCCGGGCGGCGGCACCGGACTGACACGCGGAGTCAAGGTGGAGGTCGGGGAGCGGCAGGCGGCCGTGGACCTGGACGTCGTCGTGGAATACGGCATCTCCATCGTCGACGTCGCCGGGGACGTCCGCACCAACGTCATCTCCGCCGTCGAGCGGATGACCGGCCTGGAGGTCGTCGAGGTCAACCTCACCGTCGACGACGTACATCTGCCCGAGGACGAATCAGAGACACCGGAGGGCCGCGTCAGCTGAGCCCGGCGGTCGCCGCCGGGGCCCGCCCGGAGGCGACGGCGCGGGGCGCGGCAGACCTGGACGGGTCAGCAGTGATGGACACAGCAATCGCCGGGCTGGCAGCCGGAATGGCCCTCGGCTTCGCCGGCTACTTCGGAGGCTTCTGGGCCTTCCTCCTGGTCGCTTTCCTGGGCGGGATCGGCCTGTTGGTCGGCCTCGTCCTGCGCGGCGACATCGATCTGCGACGGCAGCGGTGAAACCCCGCCCCGCCGACGCCCCGGGCGTCTCCGGTCTCCCCGGACGCGGGCGCCTTCCGCCGCCCGCCGAGCGCGGCGCCACGATCATCCCCGACCGTGTGGTGGCTCGCATCGCCGCCCGGGCGGCCCGCGCGGCCCAGGCACAGCGGGCCGCTCTGCCACCGGGCGGACAGGGCACCGCCCCCGACGCGTCGGCGACCACCCGCGGCGGCTCCGCGAGGCTCCATACCTGAGTCTGGACCTTCCCTACCCGGCCCTGGCCCTGATCGCCCTCCTCGCGCTGTGGTGGCTCGTCCTCCAACTGCTCCGTCCGCGCCCCGGCGCCATCCCCGTCGGCGGCACACCACCGGCCCAGGGCGTGGAGCTGCGCGACCGCGCCCTCGGCGACGCCATCGCCACCGAGACCAGCACCCTGCCCGGCGTCCAGCGGGCACGGGCCCGGGTCACCGGCACCGCTCGCCACCCCGGCGCCCGCATCGACCTCACGCTCGGCCCGCACAGCAGCCCTCGCCACACCCTCTCCGCGCTCTGCGAAGGCCCGCTGGACCATGCCCGCCGCTCCACGGCCACGGACCAGCTCCCCACCCGGGTCCGCCTGCGCGTCGCCCGCCACAAGCCACACCGCGCGCAGTGAGGCAGGACGCAGGCCGCCGTCCTCACGCCCCGCCGCGGTCCTGTCCCGACGGACGGTGGATCCGCGCGGCCGGGGCGGGGCGGCTGTCGGCGCCGCAGTCACTGCGCCGGCGGCCGGAACAGCCGTGCCAGTCCAGGACCATGGTGGTGGCGTCGTCCGGGAGGGAGCCGCCGTACGCGTCGAGGACCGCGTCGGTCAGGGCGCGGACCGCTTCGCGGGGGTGTTCGTCGCGGGTGTCGCGGACGAGTGCCGGCAGGTCGAGGTGGCCGGTGCGCTCGGTCATGCCGTCGGTGACCAGGACCAGGCGGTCGCCCGGCTGGAGGTCGAACCGCTGCACCTCGTAGCGGACCGGGACGGGAACGCCGAACGGCAGGTTGACCCGGACGGTGAGTTCCTCGACGTGCGCGCCGCGCGACCGCAGCGGCCACGGGTGGCCGGCGTTGACGAGGTCGAAGGCGCCCGTCTCCAGGGTGACGCGCAGCAGTTGGCCGGTGGTCATGCCGCGGGCGTGCTCGCGGAGCGCCTCGTGGGCGGCGTAGGCCTGGTCGAGCACGCCGAGTCCCGCGCGGCGCGCTCCGCGCAGGGCGTTGACCGCGAGCGTGGCCAGCAGGGCGGAAGCGGTGTCGTGCCCCATCGCGTCGGTGATCGACAGGTGCAGCGCGCCCTGGTCCAGGGCGAAGTCGTAGGTGTCGCCGCCGACCTCGTCGGCCGGGACCAGGCCGCACGCGAGGACGAACTGGTCCGCCTCGCAGCAGGACGCCGACGGCAGCAGCTGGTGCTGGATCTCGGCGGCCAGGCTCACGGCCGTGGTACGCCGCCCCCAGTGGTACAAGTCGGTGAAGCGGCGGTCGGTGACCACGATGTACGCCAGCGCGTGCGCGGCCCGCGCCACCGCCTCGCGGACCGCGTCGTCCGCGTACGGCACCGACAGGTCCAGTACGCCGATGCAGTCGCCGCGGTTCGTCACCGGCGCCACCAGCCGGCAGCCGCCCGACCCGTCCTCCTCCTGGTGCAGGCGCTGTGAGCGCAGCACGCGGTCGTACACGCTGCCGGACAGGGGGACCCGCTCCGCCTCGCCCCGGGCCCGGTCCTGCGCACCGGCGTCGGGCAGCCGTACGGCCTCCCGCCCGACCAGGTCGACGAACCAGAACGCCACCTCGCACGCCGAGAACCGCTCCTCCAGGTTCCGGGCGACCACGTCGACCGACGCCACGGGCGAGGGCGTCCTCCGCCGCCCGCAGCACCTCGTCCAGCCCCAGACCCGCATCGTCCACGAGGCCACCTCCTCGCCCGTCCGTGACGAGTTCCCCGGACCCGGCGCGGAACGCGCCGAGTTCCTTTTCGTGGCATATGCCCTACGACATCGGGAAACTCGGGGTTCGCACTCCCCTGAAGGGCGCGCGGAAGGAGATCGACATGAGCCAGAACGGGACGAGGTCACAGGATCTTCCTCAGCCGTTGCGGGCCGTCGGTTCGGGGCTCCGCCGCCTGCCCGGAGCCGAGCAGGTGACCAAGGCCGCCGACAGCGCGCTGGACTGGATCGGAGCGGTCTCTCCGCGCGGCCGCCGGATGGCGGTGTACGCCGGTGCCGGCGTGCTCGGCGTCGCCGGAGTGGTGGAATGGCCCGTGGCCCTCACCGGAGCGGCCGTCGCCTGGCTGACCCAGCCGCACGGCCCCCGACGGGACACCCCGGACGAGACGGCCCGGACCGTTGCCGCGGAACCCGGTCCCGCTCCCGCGGAAACCGAGGAGCCCCTGTCCGAGCGCTACGGCCCCGGCGACAGGCTGGAGTCCTCCCACTTCCGCCACGACCACCCCGGAAGCCATCCCCATGAGCAACCCGCCAAGGTCGGCGACTCCGCCACGGCGTCGGCGCTCAGGCAGGTCGCGGAAGCGTCCGCGCACCACGACGAGACGGCAGGTGCGGCGGAGCACGGCACAGCGCACCGCACCGTTTGACCCACCAGTCCGCCCACGGGCGGAGCACCCGCGTGAGGAGGAAGCGCCCGGACCCGGACGACCGGCTGCGACCGTGGTCGTCCGTCCTCGTGGGCACGGCCGCCGCCCGCCGATGGCGCGAGCGGTGGCCGTGCCCGGTTCGCTGTGGGGCCGGTGGTTCAGTTCACCGTGAACATGTAGTCGTAGGGCGCCAGTTGGATGCCGGAGCGGGTCGTCGCGTAGACCGTGAGGTCGTACCAGCCGTCCGCGGCCGGGGTCCAGTCGACGCTCGCCGTGTGGTCGGCGTCCGCCGGGACCGTGACCTCCGGGTCACCGTCGTTGAAGGTGTACGTGTAGCTCACGACATCCTTCACCTTCGGCGTGAACGTGAAGGTGCCCGGCACCCCCGCGCCGCCGCCCGAACCGTTCTCGGGGTAGACGTCCGAGGCGACGGTGGGAGTGGTGTCGTAGCCGGTGCCCCACCAAGCGCCGTCGCTGACCCAGCCGTTGGCGCTCTTGCTGGTCACCGTGAGGTTCTCGCCGTAGATGCCGTCCAGCGTGAGATCCACGGCCGCCGTGCCGTCCGCCCCCGCCGCGACCTCGTAGGTCCTGTCGTTCCGACCGCCCGAGGTCCGCACGGAGTAGCTCACGACCGGGCTCTTCGCCTGGAGCCCGGGGTCGGGACTGAGCGTGAACCGGGTCGGCTCACCGAACTCCGGGTGCGGGACGGCCGGGGTGACCGTGGGCGCCGCGGACTTGACGCGGAAGGTGTAGCTGGTGATCGCCGACCCGTTGTAGGCCCGGTCCAGGCTGCGCACCCACAGCGTCATCGGACCGGAGCCGGCCGGCGGGACCAGGCTGAGCGTGGCCGAACCACCGAGCGCGTCGGCGCGCTTGAAGTACCGCGTGTCGGAGTACGGGTCGACGGGCTCCGGGACGCCGTGGTCACCGATGCTCGTGCCGATGACCGGCAGGTCCTGCTGCCAGGAGAACTCGAACCCCTCGACGTCGTCGGCGCCCCCCGCGCCGAGCGTGAACTCGACCGGCTCGCCGCCCTCGTTCCACACGTCCGGCAGGTAGTTAGGCGAGGTGATGGTGGGCGCGTTCGCCGGGCGGGTGTTGTCGATCGTGACGTAACAGGGGGCCGACCAGTCCGAGGCCGCGTCCCCGAGCACCGTCCGCGCCTGCCACGCGTAGGTCTGCCCGTCGGCCAGCGCACTGGCGGGCAGGGTGGCGGGGGCCTCGGAGCCGGCGACGACGCGGTCGCGGCCGGCGGTCGTGATCCGTGCCGGGTCGGTCACCGGCCAGGCCTGGTATCGGACGCCGACCAGGGAGGTGCCGGTGGTGCCGGTGACCCCGGGGACGCCCTCGACGACGAGGCCTTCGCCGGCCCAGCGGTACGAGGGCCGGTCCGCGTCGGTCGAGCAGTGCCGGTAGCCGTTGAACAGCTGAGTCGGTGTGGTGGGCGTCCCGTCGGCCGCGCCCGCGGGTGAGGCGGCGGCGACCAGCGCGAGGCCGAGGGTTCCCAGAGAGGCGAGGACCGCACGGGGTCTCGCGCCGAAGGACATCGTCAAGTGATCCCTCCCCTTGGTTGCCCGCACGCGGTGCCCGTATAGGCACTGCTGTACGAGCGGCCAGGGGATCGTACTGGGTCCCGCGGGGCGACGCGGGAGGATTGATCCGCGGCAGGCCGGGAGTCGGTGACATGACCCACGACCACACCGAACTCCAGGGCCCGCCACGGCTGTTCCCCGATGCGCGAGCGGGCGCCCGCGCTGTCGCCCGTGAAGCACCGGCCCATGGCGATCCCGTCGCCCGCCACCCGCGTCGGGGCCGGTGCCGTGGAGGTTCTTCAGCCGTGCCGGGCGGAGTCGCTCCGGTACGTCAACCGAGGCAGAGGACCAGCAGGCACAGATGGGTGGGTGACGTCGCCGCCGGGGCGGGTGCGGTCCCGGAGGTGTCCGGTTGCGTGCCGCCGGTCGTCGGGGCAGGGGCCTGCGGGGTCGCCGGGTCGGTGTGGGCCGGGGCCGGTCCGTCCGCGCTCGCCGTGCCGCCGGAGGGCGCGGCCCCGGTGGTCTGCTGCCGCGGGGACGACGTGACGGCCGGGAGGGGCGGGGGAACGGCGTCCGGCCGGGTCACCGGGGCCGCGGTGCCGGGCGTGGCCGGGACGGTCCGGTGCCGGGGGGCGGCGCCGGCCGGTGCGTGCCTCTCCGGTGCGGTGCCGGGCGCGCGATGCCCGGGGGCCTGCGGGGCCTGCGGGTCCGGCTGCGGGGGATCCGTCTCGACCTGCTCCTGCGCGGCGCCCATGCTGCGGTCCTCCGGTGCGGTGGCCGCCTGCGCCTGGCTGGTGGTGTGCCGGTCCAGTGTGGCGAGCGACAGACCGCCGCCGACGAGTGCGAAGGCGGTGGCGACCATGGCCCGCCGCTGGTGCTTCTTCAGACGGGCGAGCTGGCGGCGGCGTGCCGCCCTGCCCGGCCGCGCGGACGACATGCCCGCGGTGTCGGCGGACGGCCCGGTGGCGGACCCCGCGTCCGGCTCCGGCCGGGACTCGCTGTCCCAGGGGAATCCGTCGTCGCCGCGGGTCCCGGGCGGCGTGGCGGCGGACGCGCCCGTGGTCGTCGGCTCGGCGGACCGGTCGGGGCCGAGGCGGTCGGTGAGGACCGGCGGCGCGATGTCCGGGGCGTACGCACCGCACCCGGGACACACCAGGGCGCCATTGAGATGCCGACGACACGTGGAGCAGTAGTCCATCTGTGGTCTTCCTCGGTTGACTGCGCCGTCGGCCCGCCCGGGCCACGGCCTGGTCACACTCGTACAGGGAGTCGAGCGGCCAGCAACGCTAACGACCCCTTTGAAAGGCTGTGTGCAGCCTGTGTGGTGCTCCTGCGCAGATTCCCGGACCAGCACGCTTCCCCCTTCCGAGCGGGCGCTCGCGTGCATGGGGCAGGCAGGCCCGTTCCCCGTGGCCTGCCTGCCCGTTCGGACCACGGGCGTGCGGGGACGTACGGTGTCGTGGTGATCGGGGTGGACGCGCAGGGGTTACTGGCCGACCGTTACCAGTTGCAGGACCTGCTGGGGAGCGGCGCGATGGGTGAGGTGTGGCGGGCCGAGGACCGTCTGCTCGGCCGGACCGTGGCGGTCAAGCTGCTGCGGACCGACGAGGCCGCCGACGCGGAGCGCTTCCGGCTGGAGGCCCGGACCGCGGGCCGGCTCAACCACCCCAACGTCGTCGGCGTGTACGACTTCGGCTCGCACCACGGCCGGCTCTACCTGGTCATGGAACTCGTCGACGGCTGGAGTCTGGCGCAGGAGCGCTCGCTGCGCGGCGCCCTCGACCCGCAGGAGGCGGCGGCCCTCGCTGCCCAGGTGGCCTCCGGCCTGGCCGCCGCGCACCGGCAGGGGGTGATCCACCGGGACGTCAAGCCCGCCAACGTGATGCTGAGCGCGGGCCGCACGGCGAAGATCGCCGACTTCGGCATCGCCCGCTTCGCCGACGAAGCGGCCGCCGGCCTGACGGCCACCGGCAAGATCGTCGGCACCGCCGACTACCTCGCCCCCGAACGGGCCCTCGGCCGCCCCGCCCACTCCGCGTCCGACGTCTACTCCCTCGGCTGCGTGCTCTACGAACTCCTCACCGGCCGGCCCCCGTTCCGCGGGTCGACCCCCTTGGCCGTGGTGCAGCAGCACGTCGACGCCCCGCCCGCGCCGCCCGCCCGGCTGCGCCCCGGCATCCCCCAGCGGCTCTCCGACTACGTACTGCTCCTGCTCGCCAAGGAACCGGCACACCGCCCCACCGCCGACGAGGCGGCTGACTGGCTCGCGTCGTACGGCCGGGTCTCCCCCGCGCCCGGACCGGACGCCACCGCTCTTCCGCCGGCCCCGGCCACCGCTCCGGCCCTCGCCGTGCCCGCCACTTCGGCATCCGCCCCGCGAACCCCCGTGTCCCGCACCGCGACGCACTCCCGTCCGCGGGCCCGCCGGAAACCGACCACCAGGGCAGCGGTCGGTGGCGCCGGCCTGGCCCTCTTCGCCGCGGCGGCGGCCCTCGGAGCGTCGCTGAACTCCGGTGAGGACAGCGCGGGCACCCCTCCGTCCCCGCCCGCCTCCGCTTCCGCCACGGTCGCCACGTCCGCACCGGCGACCGGGACACCCACACCGGCCTCGGCGCCCACACCTCGGCAGACACGGGAACAAGACGGTGACCAGCACGAGGAACGCGGGGACAAGCACGGCAAGGGAACGGGCAAGCGCCACCGCTCAGACGACTGACCACCCCCGGAGCCGGGACGGTTCGGTGGGCACCGAACCGTTCCGCCCCTAGCGTCGGAGTCCCGTGCGGGAGACGCCCGCGCCGAAGACACCGGAAGGCCCCCATGCCGGATACGGACCCGAAGCAGCAGCTCGTCGAGCGGTTCAAGGAGGTCAACGGCGACCATCCGATGACCGACGCGGACGACGCGTACGTCAGCGCGCAGTTCGTCGCCCTGGAGGACCTCTGCGCGGTCCATGGCCGAGAAACCGACGAGGTCCGCCGGCTGATGCTGGAGCAGCGTCTGCCGCTTCCGGGATATCTGCGCTCGGACGGTGCCGAGATGGTGCCGGCCGACCTGTTCGCCCTCGCCGACGAGGCAGGCGGCGTGGACCTGCTCGAAGCGTGGTTCACCGCCCACTGGGCCGATCCGGTCACCGGGAAGGCGGAGTGGAACGCGTATCTCAGCGGACAGTACGTGTGTCTGCACTCGGTGACCCCGGCGACCATTCAGCGCAAGGATCACCTGACGACCGCGATCGCCGCCGCAGCGAACGAGCTGGACGCCGGTTCAGCGCGGTCCGCCGAGCGGCTGCACGCCCTGGTCGACGAACTCGACGCCCTGGAACCGGCGTTCACCTCCTACGACCGCCTCCGGTTCGGCGGGCCCACGTCCCGGGACACCTGCATCGACGCCATGCGCGCCCGCTTCCCGCGCCCGTGACCCGGCCACTCGGAAGACACACCCTTCGCGCTCGGTCGAATAGGGTTCCTCAATGTTCGAAGGAAAGCTGGTGAGACTGCGCGCTCTGCGCTCCGAAGACGCTGAACACCATTTCCGGTGGCGCAATGACCCGGAAGTGGTTCGCTGGGCCGCCGGCGGTGACCCACTGTTCGGCCCCGTCACGGCGGAGGCGATCCGGCTCGGCTTCGACACCATGCTGCGACTGAACCCGAGGGAGTCGGCCGTGTTCACGGTCGAGGACCTGGCAGGGGGGACGGTGATAGGCATGGCCGACTACCGGGACCTCGACCCCTACGCCGGCGTGGCCACGCTGGGAGTCACCATCGGCGAGCGGGAGTTCTGGGGCCGAGGCCACGGCAGTGACGCGCTGCGGCTGCTCGTCGGCCACCTGTTCGGTGCGTACTGCCTGACCCGACTGGAGCTGGACACCTGGAGCGGCAACGAGCGCGCCGTGCGCGCCTTCACCAGGCTGGGCTTCCGTGAGGAAGGCCGCCGCCGGTCGGCCGTGCTGGTGGAGGGGGAGCGCTACGACCGCGTGCTCTTCGGAATGCTCCGTGAGGAGTGGGCGGCCCCCGCGTGACGACGTCGCGAGGGTGTCCGGCGCCCGGACCGGCGTACGCCGGCCGCTGCGCGGGCAGAGCCGCGTGTCGTTCGCGGTGACCAGCTCAACGCCGATCACCCGAAGCACCGGTCGGCGGCCCGTGCCGCCGGGGGCAATCCCGAAGAGCGCCGTTCTCGTATGAGTCACAGGAGGCAAAACCTCCCCCGAGCCGCACCTGTGAGCGGTGCGACGTGGTCACCGCTCGCGACCGCCGGTTCTCCGCCGGTCTGCCACTCACACCCGAACCGCTGGAGTCACCATGAACTCCATTTCCCCCGGCGACGTCACCCTGAGGGGGCTGGGAGCCTGCTGCGCCCTCGGCAACGTGGTGCTGCACGGACGCTCACGGCCAGCCGCCACCCGGCCGCACCCGCTTGCGCGACGCCTTCCGCGACATCACCACCACCCCGGACCTGCTCCTGCCGATCGGTCTCATCGCCGTCGTCGGCACCTTCGGCCTGAACTTCCAGGTCACGATCTCGCTCGTGGCCGTCACGGTCTTCCACTCGGGTGCCGCCGCCTTCGGCTGCCTCTCCGCCGCTTACGCCGTGGGCAGCCTCATCGGCGCGATCCACGGTGCGAGCCACGGGAAACCGCCCGGCACCCGACGTCTCGTCACCACCACGGTCGTCTTCGGAGCGCTGGAAGCCGCGCTGGGCCTGATGCCCGGCTACGGCACCTTCATGGCGCTGCTGGTCCCCACGGGCTTCGCCGCCGTGACGGTGACCACCACCGCGAACGCGCTGACCCAGCTCCACGCGGCCCCCCACCTGCGGGGCCGCGTCATGTCCGTGTACTTCCTCGTCCTCCTCGGCGGCACCCCCGTCGGCGCCCCGCTGACCGGCCTGGTGTCCGACGCCCTCGGTGCCAGGGCGAGCCTCGCCCTCGCCGGCGCCGTCTCGGCGTCCGCCGCGCTCGCGCTCTCCGCCCTGATCACAGGCCGCGGCCCCTGCGAGGGAACAGGCGACGGCCATCCGTCGAAGCGCCGTGCGTCCTCGCCCCCCGGCGCCGCCGACTCGAACGCGGCAAGAGCCGTGACCGACCGCTCTGGTTCGGCGCACACCCGCTCCCCCGACGGCGCGCCGAAGTAGCCCCGGGTCCCGGTCTCCGCCGCGTCGTCTGCAAGCTCGAGCCGCAGCGCCCATCTCTCGTCAAGGGCCCTGAGCCTCAACACTGCGGGGAGAACCGAACTCGCGCTCCCAGCTCGGGAAGCCACGGAGTTCGCGTGGCCGTAGGGGTCTCGCCGAGTCGCGCTAATACGGTGCTCAGTCGTCGCTCACATGTCATACGCTGCGTCTACGGCAGCGTCCGAACACCCGTCGCAGGGTGAGGGGGGACGTGCGGCCGGTTCGTTCTCGTCCGGTGAACACCGGGCTTCTTCTGGGGGGTTCACATCACTGTGCGCAGGCGCAGCATCGCGACCGCGACAGCACTCGCGGTCGTCCTCGGTTCCGCGGCCCTGGTAGGGGGCGCGGCGGGTCCGGCATCGGCCGACTCCGCAAAGGGCCTTCCGGTGAAATCGGTCGGCGACGTCGTCGTCGACGGTTCGCACAAGCGGGTCTACGTCTCCGATCCGACCGGTGGCAAGATCGTCGTCACCGACTACAGCGGCACCGTGAAGGCGACGCTGACCGGCCTCTCCGGCGTGACAGGCCTGGCGCTGTCCGCCGACTCCGGGCAGGTGTACGCGGCCGTGAAGGGCGGCAACCGGATCGTCTCGGTGGAGACGAGCACGTACACCCAGACCGCGAGTTACCCGGTGGGTGTGGCTCCAGGCGATCTGGAGGTGGTGGACGGCCGAATCTGGTTCGCCTACGGCACGAACTTCGGCTCGCTGGACACCTCCGGCCCCGAACGTGTCGTCCACCTCGCCCAGCGCGGCGACGTCGGCTTTTCCGGCGCCTTCGGGATGTTCCTGGCGTCCGACCCGGCCGTCCCGGGTGTCCTGGTGGCCGGCAACGGTGACGCCCTCGCTGTCTACGACGTCTCGGCGGACGGGGCCACGCTGCGCGTCAAGGGCGCCATGGACACCGCTGTGAAGCAGTTGGACCTGACGCCCGACGGCAAGGAGGTCCTCACCTCGTGGGGTACCCCGGCCTACGGCTACGGCATCGGCGCCTACTCGACAGCCGACCTCGCCCAGCGGACGGGCTACTCCATCGACGCCTATCCGAATGCCGTGCGTGTCGCGCCCGACGGCAGCGTCGCGGGGGGCAGCTTCTCCTGGTACGACCCCGACGTTCACATTCACCGGCCCGGTGACCCGGTGCCGGTGCGGGAGTACGACTTCCCCAACACCGGCAACAGCAGCGGTGCCGACACCCTGGTGGACGGAGCGCTCGCCTGGGCGCCGGACTCGAGCCGGGTCTTCGCCATTTCCGTGAACACCTACGGCACCTACACTCTGCGTGCCCTGACCGACCCCACCAAGGAACTGCCCGCCCTCAAAGTGTCGGCCCCGGCCAAGTCGGAGCGGGCCAAGAAGCTCACCGTCACCGGCAAGCTGACCTGCAGGACGCCCCTCGCCGCCGGCACCAGCCTGACGGTGACACGTACGGACGTCGAGTCGCCGAAGGGCAAGGCGCTGGCAGCCGTCAGGACGAAGGCGGACGGCAGTTTCTCCTTCACGGACACGCCACCCGCCGGTGGCAAGGTCACCTACAAGGTCTCCTACGCGGGCGACGCCTCGCACGCCCCGGCCTCAGGTTCGGACGCGGTGGACGTCTCGCGCAAGGCGACCGTGCTGAGCCTGAACAACAACGGCAAGCTGTACTCGTACGGCAAGAACGTCACCTTCACCGCACACCTCGGTACGACGTACAAGAACCGCACCGTCTCGATCTACGCGGACCCCTTCGGCTCCGACAAGCCGAAGAAGCTGCTGAAGACGGCCAAGGTCAACTCCAAGGGCGACCTGTCGGCGATCGTCGCCATGACCCGTGACACCACCGTCTCCGCGGTCTTCACCGGCGACGCCCGCTACGCCTCGAAAACCGTGACGTCCACGGGGTACGCCAAGGTCAACGTGTCCACCGCCGTCTCCAAGCACTACAAGACGGGCAAGATCGGCTCCACGACGTACTACTACTTCCACAAGAAGACCGATCCGGTGTTCACCACCACCATGACCTACTACAAGGGGCGCAAGCAGCGCTTCCAGCTCCAGGTCTACTACCAGGGCGCCTGGCGCGATGCCGGCTCCGAATACTTCGCCCTGGGCGTCAACGGCAAGTCCGCCGTGAGTCTGGAGGCACCAGGCGAGTCCGGCATCCGTGCCCGCATGCGCTCGTCGTACATCAACGGCTCCTCCGGCGACACCGTCAACTCCACCACGCACGGCGCCTGGAAGTACATCACCTTCACCAAGTAGCCCCCAGCGTGGGGTCCGCGCACGTCCATGCATTGGCGCGGCGGAGGGAGGCTCCCGACAGGGGGTTCCCCGCCTCCGCCGCGCCGAGCGCGGCAGCCGACCACACCATCTGGGATGCTCCGGCTGGTGTGATCGTCCGGGCGGTCGAGTGTGACGCCTGCGCGCGATCCGTTAACTGTGCCGTGAACCGGCAGAGTCACGGAAGCGACTTCGCGGGCGTCGGCGTTGCGGTGGCGCAGGTCACACCAATGGCGTCTCGTGACCCGAGACGCAAGGGGGAGGCCCGCCACCCTGAAATTGGACCAGACAACAAACAACCCCCGGGCCTATGACCTGGGGGTTTCTCATGGAGCGGGTGACGAGAATCGAACTCGCGCTCTCAGCTTGGGAAGCTGATGTTCTACCATTAAACTACACCCGCGTAATACGGACGGAACGGCCCCGGAGGGTCCGGTGTCCGGACGCTTGCTCACTCTACATCATCGTCGGCCCCCGGTGTTCGGACCCCGGGGGCTGAAGTCGTTTCAGAGGGGGTATCCGGCTGCGGACGGCAGGAGTTGGGGCGTACCGTGGGGGCGTCCGGTGGGGCCGGAGTGCCGCCTGGAGAGTCATCTCTTTGATCCCGTAATGTGGCTTTTGTCGTCCGGGCAGCAACGCCGGACGAGGCTCTTGGGGAAGGGACTTGAGGGACTTGATGGAACGCACCGTCGTCCGATGCGCGGACGGGCACGTCTTCAGCACCGCTTCGTTCCCGATGCAGCAGGCCGGCCGGCTCGGCCCCGGCCGGCTCGTGAGGTGTCCGCGGTGTGCCCGGCTCCGGAGCGCGGTCCCCGTCGCCCTGCAGAAGAGGTGAGGGCGGCGCGAGAGGACCGGCTGTAGTCGGCTTGTGACAGCGAGCGCGCGGGGCCGTCGTGATTGCGACGGCCCCGCGCGCCTTGCGTATCCTCGCTACGTGCTTCTCTCAGACAAGGACATCCGGGCCGAGATCGACGCCGGGCGGGTACGGATCGATCCCTATGACGAAACCATGGTGCAGCCGTCGAGCATCGACGTACGGCTGGACCGGTACTTCCGGGTGTTCGAGAACCACCGGTACCCCCACATCGACCCCTCCGTCGAGCAGGCCGATCTGACCCGGCTGGTGGAGCCGGAGGGCGATGAGCCGTTCATCCTGCATCCCGGGGAGTTCGTGCTCGCCTCCACGTACGAGGTGATCACGCTTCCCGACGATCTCGCCTCCCGGCTGGAGGGGAAGAGCTCGCTCGGGCGGCTGGGGCTGGTCACGCACTCCACCGCCGGGTTCATCGACCCCGGCTTCAGCGGGCACGTCACCCTGGAGCTGTCCAACCTCGCCACGCTCCCCATCAAGCTGTGGCCGGGGATGAAGATCGGGCAGCTCTGCATGTTCCGGCTGAGCTCGCCCGCCGAGTCGCCGTACGGCAGTGAGCGCTACGGCTCCCGGTACCAGGGGCAGCGCGGGCCGACCGCCTCGCGGTCCTACCTCAACTTCCATCGGACCCAGGTGTGAGGGCGACGACAGCATGAGCAGCGCAGACGTGCGGGAGAACCTGACCTACGAGCGGTTCGGGGCCGCCATCCGCGAGCTGGCGCAGACCATCGCCGACGACGGGTACGAGCCCGACATCGTGCTCAGCATCGCCCGGGGCGGGGTCTTCGTCGCGGGCGGGCTCGCCTACGCCCTCGACTGCAAGAACATCCACCTCGTCAACGTGGAGTTCTACACCGGTGTGGGCACGACCCTCGAAATGCCGGTCATGCTCGCCCCCGTCCCGAACGTGATCGACTTCTCCGACAAGAAGGTGCTGATCACCGACGACGTCGCGGACACCGGCAAGACCCTGAAGCTCGTCCGCGACTTCTGCCTCGACACCGTCGCCGAGGTGCGCTCCGCGGTGATCTACGAGAAGTCCCACTCCCTCGTCAAGTGCGAGTACGTGTGGAAGCGGACCGACGACTGGATCAACTTCCCGTGGAGTGTGGAACCGCCCGTGGTGAAGCGGGTGGGGCAGGTTCTGGACGCCTGAGAGACCCCGGTCAGAACCCCGGTCACATGCGGAAGGCCCCCGGCTCCACGCCGGGGGCCTTCAGCGTGGGCGAAGCGTCAGAACGTGCCCAGCTTCACGATCGACAGCAACGCGATCAGCTGGATCGCCGAGGCCCCCAGCGCCCTCGGCCACGGCAGGTCGTGGGAGCGGGACACCATCAGGGTCAGCAGGGCGCCCGCGCCGATCCAGGTGGCCCAGCCGAGGAGCTGGACGAAGCCGGCGTCGCCGCCGAAGAACATGGCGACGATCAGGCGGGGCGCGTCCGTGAGGGCCGTGATCAGCATGGACAGGCCCACCGTGGGCTGCCAGGCGCCGTCGCCGCCGAGCTGGCGGGCCAGGGTGTGGGTGACCACGCCCAGGACGAACAGGCCGAGCACCATCACGACCGCCGTGATCAGCACGATCGGCACCGCGTTGGAGAGCGTCGCGCTGATCGCGTCCTGGCGGGCGCCGTCGAAGCCGAAGACCGCGAGCAGGCCGTAGAGGAAGGTCACGACGAGGGCGGGCGTCCACATCGTGTAGTCCCGCATGCGCAGGAAGGTGTCGTTCGGGGACAGGACGATCCCCTTCAGCAGTTCCTTCCAGTGCAGGGGCGGGCCGAGCGGCGCGGCGGGCGCGGCGGCGGAGCCGGCCTGGTAGGTCGCGCCCTGGGTGTAGCCGGCGGCCTCGTCGACCGAGAAGGCCTGGGTGTGGCCCGGGTTGTTGGCCGCGTAGGGGTCGTGCGCGGCGGGCCCGTGGCCCGGGTGGGCGCCGTCGCCGAAGTACTCCGGTCCGTCGTCGGCCGCCCCCGGGTACCCGTACGGCTGCGCCTGCCGCTGGTACGGCGGCTGCGGCGCCGACGGGTAGCCGTACGAGGGGCCGGACGGGCCCGGCCGGCCGTACGGCTGCTGACCGTACGACGGCCCTCCGGGCTGTGCCGGGCCATGCCCGCGCCCGTGTCCGTGCCCGTGCGGGGGTCCCTGCGGCGCCTGCTGTCCTTGGGGGGTGCGGTTGTCACGGCCCCCGCGTCCGATCCTGAATCCAGCCACGTCAACGAACGTACCTGGTCCTGAAGGCCGACGGGCCGGGCCCGGTGGTCCGGGCCCGGCTTTGCGGCCGACCTGTGACATCCCCTAAGGGGGCGTCAGGGGGACGGTTCAGGGTCCGGCCCGGGTTCCCCCGGGCGTCGCCCCGGTGGTGCCGCGCGGCGTCAGTTGTTGAGGACCGAGCCGTACCGCGGGGTGCCCGCCGTGGAGACCCCGGTGGCCGACGGGCCGAAGGAGAGCGCCCCGGCCGTCGTCGGTCCGCCGGAGGCGCCGCGCAGCGACCAGACCGCGCCGTCGCCCGCGTTCTCGCCCGGGCCCGCCACGGTCAGCTCGGCGCGGTGGTCACCGGAGTGGTCGGCGAGCAGGACCCGTGCGCCGAAGCGGTCGCCCTTCTCGGCGGTACCCGGAACGCCCGCGGTGTTCTGGGTGTACGACACCGCGCCCTTGGTCGTCAGCCCGGAGGCGGTGCCCCGCAGGAGGGTGACCGATCCGGTGCCGGAGTCCTCGCCGGCCGCGCCGATCGCCAGGTCCTTGAACCCGTCCCCGTCCACGTCGCCCAGGAAGACGCTGCCGCCGAACGCGTCGCCGGTCTCGGCCGCGCCCGGCACGCCCGGCGTGTCCTGGCCGAGGACCAGCGGGGCGCGGGAGGTGTCCTCGCCGCCCGGTCCGCCGTAGACCACGGTGACCTTGCCGCCCTTGGCTCCCGCCGGGTCGGCGGAGGTCTCGGCCGGATTGCCGATGGCGATGTCGGCGTACCCGTCCTTGTCGATGTCGCCGATCGCCGAGACCGTGCCGGCGGGCAGCTCCTGCCACCAGTCGGTGAAGTTGGCGATGGACGGGTCGGTGACCAGGTGGGTGACGGCGGCACCGGTGCGGGGCTGCCGGCCGTGCACCACCAGGCTGGTGGACCAGGCGGGGGAGATCCGCCCGGCGGACACGGAGGTGACGCCGTACGACGGGGAGTAGGGGGCGGGGAAGCCCGCGCCCGAGCCGCCCTGGAAGGAGCCGGACCGGGTGACGGGGCCGTTGACGAAGTTCAGGGCGCTGGAGCCGGTGGAACCGATCACGACGTCGAGGTCACCGTCGCCGTCGAGGTCGCCCACGGCCAGGGACTGCCCGTACCGGTCCGTCTCCTGCTGCCAGTAGTTGATGACCGTACGGGCTCCGGAGAGACCGGACTTGGCGCCCCAGACGACGACCACCGTGCCGCCGTTGGTGTCGCCGTCGACGTCCTCGCCGGGCGCGCCGATCAGGAGGTCGGCGTAGCCGTCCTTGTTCAGGTCGGCGGAGGCGACGGCGCTGCCGAACGCGTCGCCCGCCTCGGCGGCGCCGGGCACGCCGGCCGTGTTCTGGGTGATCAGGGTGCGGGTGGCCGTCCTCAGCCCGGCGGAGCTGCCGTAGACGACCGAGACGGCACCCGCCCTGGACTGGCCGGCGACGGTCGCGTCGGGGGCGCCGATCGCGAGATCGGCGCGGCCGTCGCCGTTGAAGTCGTACGGGGCGGCGGCCGTGGCCGCGTGGGCGGCGGGCACGCTCAGGGCGAGCGGGGCCAGCGCGCCGGCGAGGGCGACGGCGAGGACGCGTGTACGCATGGAGTTCCCTCGGGGAGGCCTGGGACGGGGAGGTGTCACTGCGCGATGGCCCAGGCGAAGTCCCCGAGGCCCTGCACGGAGACGTCGCGGGCGCTGATGAACTTGGCGTAGTCGGTGGTCAGGCCGGAGGCGGTGCCGCGCAGGACGGTGACGGCGCCGTAGCCGTTCTCGCCGCCCGCGCCGGTGACCAGGTCGGCCTTGCCGTTCTTGTTGATGTCGATCAGCCGCACCGACTGGCCGAACTGGTCCCAGGTCTCGGAGCCGCCGGGCACGCCCTCCGTGTCCTGGGTCCAGATCTTCGCACCCTTGGTGGTCAGGCCGGAGGCGGAGCCGAACAGGACCGTCACCGCGCCGGCCTCGCGTGCCTTGCCCAGGTCCTCGCCGGGCGCGCCGACGGCGACGTCGGCGTAGCCGTCGCCGTTGATGTCACCGGTGCTGACCGACGAGCCGAACAGGTCGTCGGTCTCACCGGTCCCGGGCACCCCTGTGGTGTCCTGGTGGATCACGGTCGGCTTCTGGGCGGGGTCGGGACCGTTCGGGCTGCCGTACCAGACGGAGATCTGGCCGCCCTTGTGGCCGGACTTCTTGTACGTGCCGGGGTCCGTGGGGTCGCCGAGGACCGCGTCGCCGTAGCCGTCGCCGTTGACGTCACCGATCGAGCCGGGCAGGCCGTCGGCGTTCGGCAGGTCCTTCATGACGTGCTTGGAGCCGTTCCAGGTGAAGTACCTGATGTCGCCGCCCTCGTCGCCGTCGACGAGGAACGGGTAGATGCGCTCGGCGGCGCGGTCGCCGTTCAGGTCGCCCGCGAACACGTTGGTGGTGGTGCCCAGTTCGCCGACACGGAGGTTGCTCACCGGGGTGCCCGTGCGGGTGAAGGGGCCCTTGTAGACGCGGGTCTCGGTCCGCCCGGTCAGGGTGACGTCCTTCTTCCCGTCCCCGTCGAAGTCGGCGACCGCGATGCCGGTGGCGAAGTTGTTCCACTCGTCCAGGGTGGACGGCTGGGGCACGAGGGCGCCGCCGGACAGGCCGGCCGCGCCGCCCCACAGGATGGTGGCGCTGCCCACGGCGTCCCGGTCGCCGATGGTCTCGCTCGGGGCTCCCACGACGAGGTCGGAGTAGCCGTCGCCGTCGAGGTCGCCGGCGGCCAGGCTCTGGCCGAAGAGGTCCCCCGCCTCGGCGGTGCCCGGGACGCCTGCGGAGTTCTGCGTGATCACGGTGCGCTTGGCGGCCGAGACGCCCGAGGACGAGCCGTAGAGGACGACGACCGCACCGGCCTGCTGCGCCGTGCCGACCTGGTGGCTGGCGGCGCTCAGGGCGATGTCCAGGTAGCCGTCGCCGTTGAAGTCGCCGGTCAGACGGGAGGGCGCCGCGGCGGCGGGGGTGGTGGGCAGGGCGGTGAACAGGCCGGTGGTCAGGGTGGCGGCCAGCAGGAGGACGCGCTTGCGCAAGGCGGGGCTCCGGGTGGAAGGAGGCCGGGCCCGCGACGTGCGGGCCCGGCCGGGGATGAACGGGACGCGGGCTGGTCAGTCGGCGAAGAGGGCGCCGAACTGCGGGGTGCCCGAGGTGGAGACGCCGGCGGTGCCGGCACCGATGAAGCGGCTGCCGGAGGTGGTGATCTTCGTGCCGTTGGACGGCAGGTAGGTGAGGGCACCGTCGCCGCTGTCCTCGTACGCGCCGATCACCAGGTCGGCCTTGCCGTCACCGGTGACGTCGTCGAGCTTGACGTCGGCGCCGAAGAGGTCGTTCTTCTCGTTGCCGCCGGGGACGCCGGTGGTGTTCTGGTTGAAGGCCTGGGTGGCGGAGGCGGTGTTCACGCCGGACGCCGAGCCGTACAGGACGGTGACCGCGCCGGTGTCGGTGACGCCGTCGATGTCCTCCAGCGGGGCGCTGACCACGAGGTCCTGGTAGCCGTCGCCGTTGACGTCGCCGAGGTCGAGGTCCCAGCCGAAGGAGTCGCCCTTCTCCGAGCTGCCCGGGACGCTGCCGGTGTTCTGGTTGATGCCGGTGGTGCCGGCCGGGCCGGAGGCGGAGCCGTAGGTGACGTTCACCCGGCCGCCGTTGGAGGCGTCCGGGACGGGGGTGCCGTCCTCGGTGGTGGCGTCCCAGCCGGCGCCGCTGACGATGTCGCCGAAGCCGTCGCCGTTGATGTCGCCGATCGCGGTGATGATGCCGGGCTTGAGGGCCTTGGCGGAGGAGCCGCTCAGACCGCTGGCGGTGCCGGGCAGCCAGTAGTTGGTGTTCCAGCCGTACTGCGTGGAGGTCTCGTAGCCGTCGACCACGAGGTCGGTGCGGCCGTCGCCGTTGACGTCACCGGCGGTCAGGCTCATCGGGCCGTACGGGTAGTCGTTGCTGCCGGTCAGGATGGGCGGCTTGACGGTGGTGACGCTGCCCGCGGTGCCGGAGCTGCTGATGCCGCCCTTGTAGAGGTAGAGGGTGGCGGAGGAGCTGCCGACGACCAGGTCCGTCTTGCCGTCGCCGTCGAAGTCGCCGGCGGCGAGGTCCTTGCCCCAGTAGTCGTGGGAGGAGACGGCCGGGTCGACCAGGTGGGCGGACTTGCCGGTCAGGCCGCTCTTGGAGCCGTACAGGATGACGAGGTCGCCGCCGTTGGTGTCGGTGCCGACCTTCTCGAACGGGGAGCCGACGGCGAGGTCGTCGTAGCCGTCGTTGTTGAAGTCGCCGTAGGCCGTCTCCCGGCCGAAGCCGTCGCCGATCTCGGCGGTGCCGGCCACGCCGGTGGTGTCCTGGCTGATGACGGTGCGCTTGGCGGACGAGACGCCGGTGGACGTGCCGTACAGCACGACGATCTGACCGGCGTCCTTGCGGCCGTTGACGTAGGCGCCGGCTGCCGAGGTGGCGACGTCGCCGATGCCGTCGCCGTTGAAGTCGGCCTTCGCGACCTTGACGGAGTCGGCGGCGGTCGCGGGCGAGGCCGCGAAGGTGAGCAGACCGCCCGTCAGCGCGGCCGCGGTGGCCGTCGCGAGGGCGAGTCGGCGGTGCTTGTGCATGCGGTTTCTCCTACGGCATGCGGGGGATGCCTGGCGGGCATCCGCAGTCGATGGGGTGCGGACTTCCCGTGTTCGACGCGAGTTGCCCCGCGGTTCACCGGAGGTCGGCGATCAGGAGACCTGCGCCAGGGGGTAAAGGTTGTACGTGAGTTCGGTGATTTTTTCCGGGACCGCTGTGACCGTCGGTGGGCTACGGCCTCTCGGCCCCGGACGTCCCACCGGGTGAGGGCAGGGGCGCGTGGGACGCCCTGCCGGCTGAACGGGCCGCGCGGGTACGGCAGTCCGCAGCCGGACGCGTGCGGCGCCGGGCCGTCTCCCGTCACCATCGAAGTCGCCGCGCACCGGCGGAGACGGCGAGCGGCACCGGGCGCTGCCCTGGCCGTCGCGCGGCGGACCGGGCGCGACGATCGGGGCGGTGAAGCCGTCGTCGAGGGCACGGCTGTCGTCGGCGGAGCGGCGGAACGGGTACGGCCACCGCGGCGTCGCCCGCATCGGCACCCGTCGGCCGCGAGGCCCCCTCGGCGACCCGGCACCGAGGCACGGCGGCGACACGCCTGCCCCGGCCGTGTCGTGGGCCAGGATGGTGGCATGAGCGTAGTGAAGATCAACGTGCTGACCGTTCCCGCCGAGCAGCGGGAGGTCCTGGAGAAGCGGTTCGCCTCGCGGGCCCACGCCGTGGAGAACTCCGACGGCTTCGAGTGGTTCGAGCTGCTGCGGCCCGTCGAGGGCACCGACCAGTACCTCGTGTACACGCGCTGGCGTGACGAGGAGTCCTTCCAGGCGTGGATGGAGGGACCGATGAAGTCCGCGCACCAGGGCGGCGGCGAGGGCGGCGAGCGGCCGAAGCCGGCGGCCTCCGGCTCGACCCTGTGGTCCTTCGAGGTGGTGCAGCAGGCCGCGCCCAAGAACGCCTAGCGGACACGACGGGCCGCGCCCGAGACGCCCGGCGGACACGACGGCGCCCCCTGCCTGTGCGGGTCAGGGGGCGCCGTCGGGTCCGAAGGGCCGGTTACTTCACCGGCTCGGGCTCCGGCTCGCTCTCCGCCTCGGCCTCGCCCGCCGGGTCGACCGGCGTCCTGACGGAGTCGAGCAGGAGCTGGGCGACGTCCACGACCTGGATGGACTCCTTCGCCTTGCCGTCGTTCTTCTTGCCGTTCACCGAGTCGGTGAGCATGACGAGGCAGAACGGGCAGGCCGTCGACACGATGTCGGGGTTGAGGGACAGGGCCTCGTCGACGCGCTCGTTGTTGATGCGCTTGCCGATGCGCTCCTCCATCCACATGCGGGCGCCGCCGGCGCCGCAGCAGAAGCCGCGCTCCTTGTGGCGGTGCATCTCCTCGTTGCGCAGGCCCGGGACCTTGCCGATGATCTCGCGCGGGGGCGTGTAGATCTTGTTGTGACGGCCCAGGTAGCACGGGTCGTGGTAGGTGATGATGCCCTCGACCGGGGTGACCGGGACCAGCTTGCCCTCGTCCACCAGGTGCTGGAGCAGCTGGGTGTGGTGGATGACCTCGTAGTCGCCGCCGAGCTGCGGGTACTCGTTGCCGATCGTGTTGAGGCAGTGCGGGCAGGTGGCGACGATCTTCTTCGCCGACCTGGGCTTCGCGGACTCGGGGACGACCTTGCCGTCGTCGTCCAGCTCCTCGCCGAACGCCGTGTTCAGGGCCATGACGTTCTCCATGCCGAGCTCCTGGAACAGGGGCTCGTTGCCCAGGCGGCGGGCGGAGTCACCGGTGCACTTCTCGTCGCCGCCCATGATCGCGAACTTCACGCCCGCGATGTGCAGCAGCTCGGCGAAGGCCTTGGTGGTCTTCTTGGCGCGGTCCTCCAGGGCGCCGGCGCAGCCGACCCAGTACAGGTACTCGACCTCGGTGAGGTCCTCGATGTCCTTGCCGACGACCGGGACCTCGAAGTCGACCTCCTTGGTCCACTCCAGGCGCTGCTTCTTGGCCAGGCCCCAGGGGTTGCCCTTCTTCTCCAGGTTCTTGAGCATCGTGCCCGCCTCGGACGGGAACGCGGACTCGATCATCACCTGGTAGCGGCGCATGTCCACGATGTGGTCGACGTGCTCGATGTCCACGGGGCACTGCTCGACGCAGGCGCCACAGGTGGTGCAGGACCACAGGACGTCCGGGTCGATGACGCCGTTCTCCTCGGCGGTGCCGATCAGCGGGCGCTCGGCCTCGGCCAGGGCGGCGGCCGGGACGTCCTTGAGCTGCTCCTCGGAGGCCTTCTCCTCGCCCTCCATCGTCTTGCCGCCGCCGGCCAGCAGGTACGGCGCCTTGGCGTGCGCGTGGTCCCGCAGGGACATGATCAGCAGCTTCGGGGAGAGCGGCTTGCCGGTGTTCCAGGCGGGGCACTGCGACTGGCAGCGGCCGCACTCGGTGCAGGTGGAGAAGTCCAGCAGGCCCTTCCAGGAGAACTGCTCGACCTGGGAGACGCCGAAGACGTCGTCGTCGCCGGGGTCGGTGAAGTCGATCGGCTTGCCGCCGGACGTCATCGGCAGCAGGGCGCCGAGCGAGGTCTCACCGGTGGCGTTGCGCTTGAACCAGATGTTCGGGAACGCCAGGAAGCGGTGCCAGGCCACGCCCATGTCGGTCTTCAGGGCGACCGTGATCATCCAGATGAAGGAGGTCGCGATCTTCAGGCCGGCGAAGAAGTAGGTGAGGTTCTGGAGCGTGGAGACGTCCATGCCCCCCAGCCACTTCACGACCGGGTACGAGATGAAGAAGGAGGCCTCGTAGCCGTCGACGTGGTGCTGGGCGCCTTCGAGGGCGTGCAGCATGAAGATGCAGACGCCGACGATGAGGATGACGCTCTCGACGAAGTACGCCTGGCCGAAGTTGGAGCCGGCGAAGCGGGACTTGCGGCCCGGCTTGCGCGGGTGGCTCAGCTGGCGGATGACGATCAGGGCGAGGATGCCGATCACCGTCATGGTGCCGATGAACTCGACGTAGACGTTGTACGGCGCCCAGTCGCCGAGGACCGGCAGCAGCCAGTCCGCCTCGAACAGTTGCCCGAACGCGTTGACGATCGTCAGCAGCAGGGTGAAGAAGCCCACCGCCACGAACCAGTGCGCCACGCCGACGATGCCCCAGCGGTTCATCCGCGTGTGGCCGAGGAACTCCTTGACCACGGTGAGGGTGCGCTGTGTGGGATCGTTGGTCCGCGTCCCGGCCGGCACCGGCTGGCCCAGCCGCATGAAGTTGTAGATCTGCAGGAGGGCGCGGCCGAACAGTGCCACGCCGACCACGATCAGGACCAGCGACACGATGATCGCGGCGAGTTGCATTGGGGCTCCTGAGGCGGCCTCGGTCTGAACGAGCTGTCTGAGCTGATCGACATTACTAAGCGGTAACTTATGTAGTCCGTCTGAGACTACCCCCATCTTCCGCCGGGATGCAGCAGAGCGCGGGGTGATCTGGGTCGCCGCCAGCCAATCGGATCGTGTTATTCGTACCGAATTGATACTTTCGCCCCTACCTTAGAGCCGTGCTCTACGGGATCGCCGCCGCCACCGCAGCCCTTCTCTTCACCGCCGTGCTCGCGGCGGCGCTCCGGCTGCCCGCCCGGAGGGCCGGGATCCTGGACCGGCGCCGGCAGCGGCCCCTGCCCCTCCTCGGCGGTCTCGCGGTCGTGGTCGTCACCTGTCTGGTCGCCGGAACGGGGGAGTGGACCCGGGTCGCCCCGCTCGGGGACGGGGTCGGGCGGCTGCTGGTGGCGGCCGCCGCCGTCGCCGGGCTGGGCCTGGTGGCCGACGTGTGGCGGCTCCGCGCGCGCGTGCTCGTCACCGGTACGGCCGTGGCGGCGGTCTGCGTGGTGCCGTACGACGAGACGGGGGTGCCGGGCGGGCTGCTGGCCATCGGCTGGATCGTCCTCGCCACCCTCGCCTTCAAGGGGCTCGACCACGCCGACGGGCTGGCCGGGACGGTCGGGGTGGTCACCGCCTTCGGTGCCGGGGCCTGTGCCGCCGCCGAGGTGATGGACGGGCTCGCCGTGCTGCTGAGCGTGGTCGCCGCCGCGCTCACCGGCTTCCTGATGCACAACTGGCATCCCGCGCGGGTCGGGCTCGGCGCCTGCGGCTCGCTGTTCACCGGGTTCGTGCTGTCGTCGGCGGTGGTCTTCACGCGCGCGGGGTACGACATCGGGCCGAGCGCGGCGGTGGTGTTCTGCCTCGGTGCCGTGGCCCTCGCCGACGCCCTGCTCGTGGTCCTCGCCCGGGGGGTGGCCCGGCGCCCGCTGCTGCGGCGCGGCCCCGACCACCTCGCGCACCGGCTGCGGCGGGCCGGGCTCACCCCGCAGGGGTCGGTGGTGCTGCTGGGGGCCGGCGCCTTCTCCTCGGTGCTCGTGGGGGTGCTCGTGCACACCGGGTGGACGGGGGACTCGGCCGTGCTCTGGGTGGCCGGTGGGGTGCTCTTCGCCGTTCTCGTCCTCCTTTTGATTCCTGCCCCGCAGGGCCGACGCCCGCCATCGACGCAGGTCAGCGGGCACTTGCGTGTAAGGAACGGATAAGAGTTGAGTCTGGCTGGCTCAGGTCTGTTGACCCAGCGGGTCTCCTCATGCACACTTGAGCCTGTTCCACTCAAGTCAGCTGGAGGAATCAACCATGGCACGTGCGGTCGGCATCGACCTGGGCACGACTAACTCCGTCGTCAGCGTTCTGGAGGGCGGCGAGCCCACCGTCATCACCAACGCCGAGGGTGCCCGGACCACGCCGTCCGTCGTCGCCTTCGCCAAGAACGGCGAGGTGCTCGTCGGCGAGGTCGCCAAGCGCCAGGCGGTCACGAACGTGGACCGGACCATCCGCTCGGTGAAGCGCCACATGGGCACCGACTGGAAGATCCAGCTCGACGGCAAGGACTTCAACCCGCAGCAGATCTCCGCGTTCATCCTGCAGAAGCTGAAGCGGGACGCGGAGGCCTACCTGGGCGAGAAGGTCACGGACGCGGTCATCACCGTCCCGGCCTACTTCAACGACTCCGAGCGCCAGGCCACGAAGGAGGCCGGTGAGATCGCCGGCCTGAACGTCCTTCGTATCGTCAACGAGCCCACCGCGGCCGCGCTCGCCTACGGCCTCGACAAGGACGACCAGACGATCCTCGTCTTCGACCTCGGTGGCGGCACCTTCGACGTGTCCCTCCTGGAGATCGGCGACGGCGTCGTCGAGGTGAAGGCCACCAACGGTGACAACCACCTCGGTGGTGACGACTGGGACCAGCGCGTCGTCGACTACCTGGTCAAGCAGTTCCAGTCCGGTCACGGCGTGGACCTGTCCAAGGACAAGATGGCCCTCCAGCGCCTCCGTGAGGCCGCGGAGAAGGCCAAGATCGAGCTGTCCTCCTCGACCGAGACCTCGATCAACCTGCCGTACATCACCGCGTCCGCCGAGGGCCCGCTGCACCTGGACGAGAAGCTCACCCGGGCTCAGTTCCAGCAGCTGACGGCCGACCTGCTGGAGCGCTGCAAGACGCCGTTCCACAACGTCATCAAGGACGCCGGCATCTCCATCAACGAGATCGACCACGTCGTGCTCGTCGGTGGCTCCACCCGTATGCCCGCCGTCGCGGAGCTCGTCAAGGAGCTGACCGGCGGCAAGGAGGCCAACAAGGGTGTGAACCCGGACGAGGTCGTCGCCATCGGCGCCTCGCTCCAGGCCGGTGTCCTCAAGGGCGAGGTCAAGGACGTCCTGCTGCTCGACGTCACCCCGCTGTCCCTCGGCATCGAGACCAAGGGCGGCATCATGACCAAGCTGATCGAGCGCAACACCACGATCCCGACCAAGCGCTCCGAGATCTTCACCACGGCCGAGGACAACCAGCCGTCGGTGCAGATCCAGGTCTACCAGGGCGAGCGCGAGATCGCCGCGTACAACAAGAAGCTCGGCATGTTCGAGCTGACCGGTCTGCCGCCGGCGCCGCGTGGCGTCCCGCAGATCGAGGTCTCCTTCGACATCGACGCCAACGGCATCATGCACGTCACGGCGAAGGACCTCGGCACCGGCAAGGAGCAGAAGATGACCGTCACCGGCGGCTCCTCGCTCCCGAAGGAAGAGGTCGACCGCATGCGCGAGGAGGCCGAGCGCTACGCGGAGGAGGACCACAAGCGCCGCGAGGCCGCCGAGACCCGCAACCAGGGCGAGCAGCTCGTCTACCAGACCGAGAAGTTCCTCAAGGACAACGAGGACAAGGTCCCCGGCGAGATCAAGACCGAGGTCGAGTCCGCCGTCGCCGAGCTGAAGGAGAAGCTCAAGGGCGAGGACACCGCCGAGATCCGCTCCGCCACGGAGAAGGTCGCCGCCGTCTCGCAGAAGCTGGGCCAGGCCCTGTACGCCGACGCCCAGGGCGCGCAGGCCGCGGGCGGTGCCTCCGCCGGCGCCGGTGAGGCCAAGGCCGACGACGACGTCGTGGACGCCGAGATCGTGGACGACGAGCGCAAGGACGGTGCCGCGTAATGACGGAGGAGACCCCGGGCTTCGAGGAGAAGCCCGACGTCCCCTCCGGCGCCACCTCCGACGACGCCGAGCCGAAGGCCGCCCCCGAGGAGGGGGCGGCCCCGGCCGGGGACGGACACGCAGAGAACGCCGGTCTGGTCGCCCAGCTGGACCAGGTGCGCACGGCGCTGAACGAGCGCACGGCGGACCTCCAGCGGCTCCAGGCCGAGTACCAGAACTACCGCCGCCGCGTCGAGCGTGACCGGGTCGCGGTCAAGGAGATCGCCATCGCGAACCTCCTGACCGAGCTCCTGCCCGTGCTCGACGACATCGGCCGCGCGCGGGAACACGGTGAGCTGGTCGGCGGCTTCAAGTCGGTGGCCGAGTCGCTGGAGACCGTCGCGGCCAAGATGGGCCTTCAGCAGTTCGGCAAGGAGGGCGAGCCCTTCGACCCGACGATCCACGAGGCCCTGATGCACAGTTACGCGCCGGACGTCACCGAGACGACCTGCGTGGCGATCCTGCAGCCGGGGTACCGCATCGGCGAGCGCACCATCCGCCCCGCGCGGGTGGCCGTCGCCGAGCCGCAGCCCGGCGCGCAGACCGTCAAGGCCGAGGGCGCCGAGGAGGCCCCGGCGGCCGACGACAAGGAGAGCGGTGGCCCGGAAGAGGGCTGACGTGAAAACCGACGGGAAGGAGGGACGTCGAGGATGAGCACCAAGGACTTCATCGAGAAGGACTACTACAAGGTCCTCGGCGTCCCCAAGGACGCCACCGAGGCCGAGATCAAGAAGGCGTACCGGAAGCTCGCCCGCGAGTTCCACCCGGACGCCAACAAGGGCAACGCCAAGGCGGAGGAGCGCTTCAAGGAGATCTCCGAGGCGAACGACGTCCTCGGCGACCCCAAGAAGCGCAAGGAGTACGACGAGGCGCGCGCGCTGTTCGGCAACGGCGGCTTCCGCCCCGGGCCGGGCGCGGCCGGCGGCTCCTTCAACTTCGACCTGGGCGACCTCTTCGGAGGCACCGCCCAGGGCGGAGGCTTCGGCGGCGGACTCGGTGACGTCTTCGGGGGCCTGTTCAACCGCGGTGGCACCGCGGGCACGCGTACCCAGCCCCGGCGCGGCCAGGACGTCGAGTCCGAGGTCACGCTGAGCTTCACGGAGGCCATCGAGGGGGCCACGGTGCCCCTGAGGATGTCCTCCCAGGCGCCCTGCAAGGCCTGCTCGGGCACCGGCGACAAGAACGGCACACCCCGCGTGTGCCCGACCTGCGTCGGCACCGGCCAGGTCGCCCGGGGTTCCGGTGGCGGTTTCTCGCTCACCGACCCCTGCCCCGACTGCAAGGGCCGCGGCCTGATCGCCGAGCACCCCTGCCTGGAGTGCAAGGGCAGCGGGCGCGCCAAGTCGTCCCGCACGATGCAGGTCCGCATCCCGGCGGGCGTGACCGACGGGCAGCGGATCCGGCTGCGCGGCAAGGGGGCGCCCGGCGAGCGGGGCGGCCCGGCCGGCGACCTGTACGTGGTCGTCCATGTCGGCGAGCACCCGGTGTTCGGACGCAAGGGCGACAACCTCACCGTCACCGTGCCGGTGACGTATCCCGAGGCGGCTCTCGGCGGCGAGGTGCGGGTGCCGACCCTCGGCGGCCCGCCCGTCACCCTGAAACTGCCGCCCGGCACGCCCAACGGCCGTACCATGCGCGCCCGGGGCAAGGGCGCGGTCCGCAAGGACGGCACCCGCGGCGACCTCCTGGTCACCGTGGAGGTGCGTGTTCCCACGGACCTGTCGGGGAAGGCTCGTGACGCGCTGGAGGCGTATCGCGAGGCGACCGCGGGGGAGGACCCGCGGGCGGAGCTGTTCGAGGCCGCGAAGGGAGCTTGAGAGTGATGGACGGCCGTCGACGTAACCCGTATGAACTGACCGAGGAGACCCCGGTCTACGTCATCTCGGTGGCGGCCCAGCTCTCCGGACTCCACCCGCAGACGCTGCGCCAGTACGACCGTCTGGGCCTGGTCTCCCCCGACCGCACCGCCGGCCGGGGCCGCCGCTACTCGGCCCGTGACATCGAACTGCTCCGCCAGGTGCAGCAGTTGTCGCAGGACGAGGGCATCAACCTGGCCGGCATCAAGCGGATCATCGAACTGGAGAACCAGGTCGCCGCGCTCCAGTCCCGCGTCGCGGAGCTGGAGGCGGCCCTGGACGGCGCGGCGGCGGCGATGCGGCAGCGCGAGGCCGCCGTGCACGCCTCCTACCGGCGCGACCTGGTCCCGTACCAGGAGGTCCAGCAGACCAGCGCGCTGGTGGTGTGGCGGCCGAAGCGGCAGCAGCAGGACTGACGCGCACACGCGCACACGAAGAGGGGCCCGGATTCCGGGCCCCTCTTCGTCGTGTCAGGACGCCGGCTCGCTCGGCGACATGGCCAGCGGGACCGCGCCGAACAGGGCGCCGGAGGCGGCGAGTACGACGGCCGTGACGGTCGTACGTCTGGCCGAGTTCATTCGGTCCTCTGATCGAGTCGGTGCGCGGCACGCGGCCGTCGTGATCACGACTCGTGTCGAACCGCCGTGGTTGTACGGATCTTTGCCGCTCCCATGAACTCCCTTGACGTGCGCGGTCCGTAAAGAGTCTTTGAAGGGGGTTTCGCGTGACCTCCACAGGTGCAGCGGAGCGTGGTGTTGCGCACTCGTTAAGTGATTCTTCTTGACGCCGGGTGCGGCCTCCGCGTTGTCTTTTCAGACACCTGGGCCGTATAGCAACGCCCACGTCCGGAACGCACCTGAAGTGAGCCCTCGCATGCGTCGTATCGCCATATCCGTGGCCGCGTCCACGATGACCCTCTCGCTCGCCGGCTGTGGCGTGCTGAACGTGACGGGGGACGGCGCGAGCGCGAGCCCGACCAAGGGCAACGACATCACGGTGGGCCTGCTGCTGCCGGAGAAGGCGAACACCCGCTACGACAAGTTCGACTACCCCATCATCAAGGACAAGGTGGCCGAACTCACCAAGAAGCAGGGCAAGGTGGAGTACGCCAACGCCGACGCGAGCTCCGCCCGGCAGTCCGAGCAAATGCAGAACATGATCGACGGCAAGGTCGACGTCATCCTGCTCGACGCGGTGGACGCGCACGCCATCGCCGGCGAGGTGAAGAAGGCCAAGGACGCGGGCATCCCGGTCATCGCCTACGACCGTCTCGCCGAGGGCCCGATCGACGCCTACATCTCCTTCGACAACGAACTCGTCGGCGAGGTGCAGGGCCGCTCCCTGCTGGAGGCGCTGGGCCCGGACGTCGACACGTCCGACAAGATCGTCATGGTCAACGGCTCGCCCACCGACCCGAACGCCAAGCAGTTCAAGGAGGGCGCGCTCTCGGAGCTGAACGGCAAGGTGGACATCGCGGCGAGCTACGACACCGTCAAGTGGAAGCCGGAGAACGCCCAGGCCGAAATGGCCGAGGCCATCGCGAAGCTCGGCAAGGACAACATCGCCGGCGTCTACTCCGCCAACGACGGCATGGCGGGCGGCATCATCAAGGCGCTGAAGGCGGCCGGTGTCACCAAGCTGCCCCCGATCACCGGCCAGGACGCCGAACTGGACGCCGTGCAGCGGGTGGTGGCGGACGAGCAGTACATGAGCGTCTTCAAGTCCTACCCGGACGAGGCCGAGGCCGCCGCGCAGATGGCCGTCACCAAGCTCCAGGGCAAGGACATCCAGTTCGACGCCCTCACCCAGGACCGGGTGGACAGCCCCACCACCAAGGACATCCCGGCCAAGCTGGTCCAGGTGACCGCGCTGACCAAGCACACCGTCAAGGACACGGTCGTCGCGGACGGCATCTACACCCTGGGCGAGATCTGCACCGCCAAGTACAAGGCGGCCTGCGCGGCGGCCGGCCTGAAGTAGGACGCCCGCATCCCACCCCCGGCGGGCCGCGGCACGCGGTGCGGACGGGCGCCGAAACCCCGACAGAACGGGGTTTTCCGGTGGCCGCCGTGGAGAGAGCCGTGTTGCGGACCCGGTTCGGCGCCGCGCATAGTTGCGCCACGGAAGTGGCAGCACACCGGGGGTGGAATGGGCGATGGCCGGGCAGGGGGCGGAGGAGCATCCTCACGGTGCCGACCGGCTGTGTGCAGCCGGGGACCGGGTGTACTCCCGTGCCGTACGCCGGGGGCGGGTGCCGCGCACGGACGCCGAACCGGTGCCCTGCCTGCTGGAACTGGCCCTGCTGCACCCCGACCCGGACGACATGGACTGGCTGGTGCCGACCTCCCCGCAGGAGGTCATGACCCGGCTGCTGCGCGGGGTCCACGACGAGGTCAGCGCGAGCCAGCGGCGGGTGGGCTCGGCGGTGGCCGCGTTCGAGTGGTACGCGGGCCTGGGGAGGCAGCTGGACGCGCTGGCGGCGCCGACAGAGGGCAGCGCCATCCGGGTCCTGGACGGACTCTCCCGCATCCAGGCCGCGATGGACGAGGCGACCGAGGCCTGCACCACCGAGGTGCTCACCGTGCAGCCCGGCGGCATCCGGCGGGAGGCCGAGCTCTCCGAGGGCCTGCACCGGGCGCTGGCGCTGCGCGGCCGGGGCGTGCGGATGCGGGACCTCTACACACATGTGGCCCGGCACGGCCAGGGCCTGCTGAACTACCTCGAGCTGATGGGCGACGCGGTGGAGGCGCGCACCCTGGACGAGGTCATCGACCGGCTCATCCTGTTCGACCGCACGGTGGCGTTCATCCCGGCCAACTCCGACCGCACGATGGCCCTGGAGCTGCGCCACCCGGCCCTGGTCGCCTACCTGGTGACGGTCTTCGAACGGCTCTGGCGTCTGGCGATCCCGCTCACGGCCCCCCTCCCCGACACCGGCATCGAGGGCATCTCGCACCGCGAGCAGTCCATCGCCGCGCTGCTCGCCGAGGGACACCAGGACGCGGTCATCGCCGAACGCCTGGGCATCAGCGTGCGCACCTGCCGGGCCCACATCGCCCGTCTGTCGGAGACCCTGGGCGCGGCCAGCCGTACCCAACTCGGCGTCCGGATCGCCCAGGTGGGGCTCGACGGGCATCGCCCGTCGGCGCCGGCCACCGCCCTCACCGGTCCGGATCAAGAACCCCCGACCGCGCGATGAGGAAGCCGAGCTGCGCCCGGCTCTCACTGCCCAGCGTGGCGGCGAGCTTGGCGATGTGCAGCCGTGCGGTCCGCACGTTCATCCCGAGCCGGTCGGCTATGACGGCATCGGTGTGTCCCTCCACGAGCAGCGCGGCGATGGCCCGTTGACGCGGGGTCACGCCGTTGACCGACCGGGTCTGGACGGCTTGGGGGTACATGGGGGTGGCCAGGTGCCAGAGGCGGTCGAAGGTGGTGGTGAAGTGAGCGATCAGGGCAGGGTTACGGATCTCCAGGGCCATCGTGATGTCACTGTCGGCCGGAATGAAGGCCACCGTACGGTCGATGATGATCTGTCGCTCCGGCAGCTCGTCCAGGGTGCGTGCCTCGGCCCGGCCGCGGAGCTGCTCGTAGCGGGCCAGGGTGATCGGTACGTGTCGCATGGTGCTCTGGTACAGCGTGCGTATGCGGCCGCCCCGGTCGAGGAATGCCTGGTCGCGCGGCATGGAGCGCGTTTGGCCGACCTGGCCGCGGTCGTCCGCGTAGTGGGTGTTGGGCTGGACGCAGAGCACCTCGGCGACGGCCTCGGCCATCGCTGCGTCGATCGCGTCATTGATGCGCGGGACGCCCTGGAGGAGCCGGAGGTGGGCCGTCTCGGCCGGTGGGCCGGGTTGGCCGCCGACGGTCAGTAGCGGCTGGAGGAGCCCCAGCAGCCGTCCTTCGCGCTGCCGTTCGTCGGCGATGCGGGCGCGGGACGCGCGCAGGAAGCGCTCAAGCGCGGCGGCGGGGGAGACGGGATCCAGCCGTCCGGGGTCGTCCACAGCGGGGTGCAACAACCCGGCGTCGACCAGGCAGGGGACGTCGGCCGCGTCCGCCGCGGGGATGTGCCCCTCCCGCAGGGCGCGTTCGTACAGCTCCCGGCCGGCGGCGCACAGATCCTCGATGCGGTGTTCCTGGTGCGTCACCGGAGCCGCCGCCTCAGTGATCCCGGTCCAGGATGCCCGACTGGGCGATGAGGTAGCCGAGCTGGGCGCGGCTGCCGCTGCCGAGGGCCTGGGCGAGTTTGGCGATGTGGGCTCGGCAGGTCCGGACGTTCATACCGAGGCGGCGGGCGATGGCTTCGTCCACGTGTCCTTCGACCAGGAGCTTGGCGATGGAGTGCTGGATCTCGGTGATGCCGTCGGGGGCGGTTTCGTAGGGGCTGCCCGCGCTCAGGGGCACGGCGTGGTCCCACATGAACTCGAAGACCTTGATGAGGTAGCTGACGAGGCCCGGTTGACGGATCTCCAGGGCGACCTTCTGGTCGTCACGGGTCGGGATGAAGGCGACGGTCTGGTCACAGATGATGAGTCGTTCGACCAGTCCGTCGATGGTGCGCTGCTCGACCTTGCCGTCGGAGAGCCGGGCGGCGTAGTCCAGCCGCTCCGAGCTGTACCGGGCGGTGTGCGGGTAGAGCGTCCTGATGCGCACCCCGCGTTCGATCAGCGGCCGGTCGCGTCCCAGCCCCTGCTTGAGGCTGCGCTCGGGCCGGTGGCCGCTCGGCTGGACCGTGAGCATCTCGGTCTGGCACTGCGAGGTGGCCAGGTCCAGCGCCGCGTTGATCCGCTCGCTGCCCTCCAGCACGGTGATCGAGTCGCTGGTGACCGACATCTGGGCGCCGAGCGCCATGAAGGGGGCGAAGGCGTCGGACAACTGGATCGACTGCCGCCTGCGTTCGGTGATCTCGTGCTCGATCGGATTGAGCCGTTGGGCGAGGGCGACGGCGGGCGGCACCGGGCGCAGCCATTCCGGGTCGTCGGGGTCGGGGTGGAGGAGGGCGAACTCCATCAGGCAGGGAGCCGGCGTCACATCTTCCCGAGCGATTCGCCCAGTACGCAGGGCGGCAGCATAAAGTTGTCCGCCTACGTCGCACATCTCGGTCATCGCATGGGGATGTGTCGCCTTAGTCCGATTTGCCACCAAATCTCCACCCCCCAGGGTCCTGAACATGCAGGAACATGATGCACCGATCGTGTGGCATTGATGTGCCCGAATGAGCCATCGTCGTACCCGACGGGGGAAGAGGGGACCTTCAAGTGAGGACGAAGCCGACTATGCGTAACAAAATGCTTCGCTCGGTGCTTGTCGCCACCTTCGCCGCCGTCGCGACCGTCGGGGTTCTCGTAGGAGGGTCCGGCGGAAGGGGTGTCGACGCTGGCGACAGTGTCTGGCCACTGGCTCCGAAGGGGCATGTGCTGGCGGACAGTGTCTGGCCTCTGGCACCGGTGGCGGAGCCAGAGGCAAGCGGAGCTGGGAGCTGACGTGACGACTCCACCCGACGACCGCTCCTTCCGTCGTGAAATGGCCACCGCCTACCGCTCGGGCTGGCACTTCATCGACCTGGTCACGGCCATCCCGCACAGCGGTGACTCCCTGATGGTCACCGTGTTCGGTGAGCCGGTCGTCGTCACGCGGGACGAGGACGGAGACGTGCGGGCGTACCGGTGCCTGCGCAAGCCGCGTGGGGCGCCGCAGCCGGTGCGCTGTGCCATCCGGTACGGAATGATCTTTGTGAACCTGGACCAGCGGGACCACCGGCTGTCCGAGCCGGCGCCGTCCGACGTGCGAACCATCTCGGCCACCCCCCGCAGTGCCTGACGCGATTCCCCCGTCGTAACAGATCGCTCAGGTGCTTCCCCCCGCAGCGGCGTCACCGTGACCTGAACACGGTGACGCCGCTGCAGTTTGCGGGGATATTTCGGGGTATGGCGGTACGTCACGGTGGCTGGAAACCGCCAGGGGCGGAGCGCGCTCAGCCGCGCCCCAGCACCCGCTCCACCTCGATCTCGATCACCACCCGGGCCGGGTTCGGCGAGGGCGTCCGCTCGTACCGCTCCGCGTACCGCCGCTCCGCCTCCGCGACCCGCTCGGGCTCGGCGCGCACCCGCGCCCGCCCCTCCAGCGTCGCCCAGCGCCGGCCGTCCACCTGGCACACCGCCACCCGCGCCCCCTCGGCCCCGGCCGCGAGCACATGGGCCACCTTCGCGCTCGTCTTGTTCGTGATCACGCGGGCCAGCCGTGCCGGGGCGTCGTAGGTCACCCCCACCGGCACCACGTGCGGGCTGCCGTCGGGGCGGAGGGTCGTCAGGGTGCACAGATGCCGCTCGCGCCAGAAGGCGAGATACGGCTCGTCCGGGGCAGTCGGATCCTGGGAGTACGAGGCCATGCCGTGCAACCTAACCGACACCGCCGGGACCCGTGCGCGGCCTGCCTTGAGTGGAATAGACTCAACTTTGTGTACGTTGACTGAGGCAGGACCGTCGGGTAGGAGGAGAACGCACACGTGGACGCCGAGCTGACCAACAGGAGCCGGGACGCGATCAACGCGGCGAGCAATCGTGCCCTCACCGAGGGGCACCCGGACCTCACCCCCGCTCACCTGCTGCTGGCTCTGCTCCAGGGGCAGGACAACGAGAACATCACCGACCTGCTCGCGGCCGTCGACGCCGACCAGGCCGCCGTGCGTTCCGGCGCGGAGCGCATCCTCGCCGGTCTGCCCAGCGTGACCGGGTCCACCGTCGCGCCTCCGCAGCCGAACCGCGAGATGCTGGCCGTGATCGCGGACGCCACCGAGCGCGCCAAGGCGCTCGGCGACGAGTACCTGTCCACCGAGCACCTGCTCATCGGCATCGCCGCGAAGGGCGGTGCCGCCGGGGACGTGCTCAAGGGGCAGGGTGCCGATGCGAAGAAACTGCAGGAGGCCTTCCAGAAGGCCAGGGGAGGACGCCGCGTGACCACCGCCGACCCGGAGGGCCAGTACAAGGCCCTGGAGAAGTTCGGCACCGACTTCACCGCCGCCGCCCGCGAGGGCCGGCTCGACCCGGTCATCGGGCGGGACCAGGAGATCCGGCGGGTCGTGCAGGTGCTGAGCCGTCGTACGAAGAACAACCCCGTCCTCATCGGCGAGCCGGGCGTCGGCAAGACCGCCGTGGTCGAGGGGCTCGCCCAGCGCATCGTCAAGGGCGACGTGCCCGAGTCGCTGAAGGACAAGCGGCTGGTCGCGCTCGACCTCGGCGCGATGGTGGCCGGCGCCAAGTACCGCGGCGAGTTCGAGGAACGCCTCAAGGCCGTCCTGTCGGAGATCAAGGAGTCCGACGGGCAGATCATCACCTTCATCGACGAGCTGCACACCGTCGTGGGCGCCGGGGCCGGCGGCGACTCCGCCATGGACGCGGGCAACATGCTGAAGCCGATGCTCGCCCGCGGTGAGCTGCGCATGATCGGCGCGACCACGCTGGACGAGTACCGCGAGCGGATCGAGAAGGACCCGGCGCTGGAGCGCCGCTTCCAGCAGGTCTTCGTCGGCGAGCCGAGCGTCGAGGACACCATCGCGATCCTGCGCGGGCTCAAGGGCCGCTACGAGGCCCACCACAAGGTGCAGATCAACGACTCCGCGCTGGTGGCCGCCGCGACCCTGTCCGACCGGTACATCACCTCCCGCTTCCTGCCGGACAAGGCCATCGACCTCGTCGACGAGGCGGCCTCCCGGCTGCGCATGGAGATCGACTCCTCGCCCGTGGAGATCGACGAGCTCCAGCGCGCCGTCGACCGGCTGCGGATGGAGGAGCTGGCCCTCAGCAAGGAGACCGACCCGGCCTCCGTCGCCCGGCTGGAGAAGCTGCGCCGCGACCTCGCCGACAAGGAGGAGGAGCTGCGCGGCCTGACCGCCCGCTGGGAGAAGGAGAAGCAGTCCCTCAACCGCGTCGGTGAGCTGAAGGAGCGCCTGGACGACCTGCGCGGCCAGGCCGAACGCGCCCAGCGCGACGGCGACTTCGACACCGCGGCCAAGCTGCTGTACGGCGAGATCCCGCAGCTCGAGAAGGAGCTGGAGGCCGCCTCCGCCGCCGAGGAGGAGGTCGCCAGGGACACCATGGTCAAGGAGGAGGTCGGCTCCGACGACATCGCCGACGTCGTCGCCGCCTGGACCGGCATCCCCGCCGGGCGCCTGCTGGAGGGCGAGACGCAGAAGCTGCTGCGCATGGAGGAGGAGATCGGCAAGCGGCTCATCGGCCAGAGCGAGGCCGTACGGGCCGTGGCGGACGCCGTGCGCCGCTCGCGGGCCGGGATCGCCGACCCCGACCGGCCCACCGGGTCGTTCCTCTTCCTCGGCCCGACCGGTGTCGGCAAGACCGAACTGGCCAAGGCGCTCGCGGACTTCCTCTTCGACGACGAGCGGGCCATGGTCCGCATCGACATGTCGGAGTACGGCGAGAAGCACAGCGTGGCCCGGCTGGTCGGCGCGCCCCCCGGGTACGTGGGCTACGAGGAGGGCGGCCAGCTCACCGAGGCCGTGCGGCGGCGCCCGTACAGCGTGATCCTGCTGGACGAGGTGGAGAAGGCCCACCCGGAGGTCTTCGACATCCTGCTCCAGGTGCTGGACGACGGCCGTCTGACGGACGGTCAGGGCCGGACGGTCGACTTCCGCAACACCATCCTGGTCCTCACCTCCAACCTGGGCAGCCACTTCCTGATGGACCCGCTGACCACGGAGGAGCAGAAGAAGGAGCAGGTGCTGGAGCTCGTCCGGTCCTCCTTCAAGCCGGAGTTCCTCAACCGGCTGGACGACCTGGTGGTCTTCTCCTCGCTGACCAAGCCGGAGCTGGAGCGGATCGCAGGGCTCCAGATCGACCGGCTGGCCAAGCGGCTGGCCGAGCGGCGGCTCACCCTGGAGGTCACCCCCGAGGCGCTGGCCTGGCTGGCCGAGGAGGGCCTGGACCCGGCCTACGGCGCCCGGCCGCTGCGCCGGCTGGTGCAGACCGCCATCGGGGACCGGCTCGCCAAGGAGATCCTGTCCGGCGAGGTCAAGGACGGCGACACGGTCCGCGTGGACCGCTTCGGCGAGGGCCTGCTGGTCGGCCCCGCGACGGGGAAGACCCTGTAGACCGCACGCGGCCGCACCACGGCCCCCGCCCGGCCGGCCGCCGGGCGGGGGCCGTCGTGCCGTGCGGGCCGCTCAGACGCTGCTCAGGGCGTCGTACAGGGACCAGAAGAACCACACCGAGAAGGCCAGACAGCCCCACCAGAGGGCCCACAGGGCCCATCGCACCGCTCCGGGTATGCGCATGACCGCATCATCACCCGGCACGGCCCCGCCGGTTCCCTTTCCGCCCTCGGCTGACAGGCGGCATGGGGTTGCCATCCCCCGCCCCTCCTGGGGGAGGATGGCCGCATCCGCATGAAGGGAAAAACACGGTGAGCATCGACCCGTCCTCGATTCCGAACTTCGGGGGCCAGCCCGAACCGCAGCCCCAAGGACCGGCGGGCCCCGTCCTCCCGGATCAGGACCTGGTGAAGCAGCTTCTCGACCAGATGGAGCTGAAGTACGTCGTCGACGAGGAGGGTGACCTCGCCGCGCCGTGGGAGCAGTTCCGCACCTACTTCATGTTCCGGGGAGAGGCCGAACAGGCGATCTTCTCGGTGCGGACCTTCTACGACCGGCCGCACAAGATCGACGAGAAGCCGCAGCTGCTGGAGTCCATCGACGACTGGAACCGCCGCACCCTGTGGCCCAAGGTGTACACCCACACCCATGACGACGGCACCGTCCGTCTCATCGGCGAGGCCCAGATGCTGATCGGCACGGGCGTCGACATCAACCACTTCGTCTCCTCCACGGTCAGCTGGGTGCGGGCCGCGATCGAGTTCGACAAGTGGCTGGTCGAGCAGCTCGGCCTGGAGCAGGAGGTCAACGACTCCGAGCAGCCCGAGGACGACGGCGAGTAAGCGGTCCCGGCCGGTCCGGGGGCCTTCCGCTCCCGGACCGGATCCCCGCCCTCACATGCGCCGCAGCCGCTCCGCCGCCTCGCTGAGGACGTCCTCCCGCTTGCAGAAGGCGAACCGCACGAACGGCGCCCCAGCCTCCCGGTCGTCGTAGAAGACCGCGTTCGGGATGGCCACCACGCCCGCCCGCTCCGGCAGCGCGCGGCAGAAGGCGAAGCCGTCCTTCTCGCCCAGGGGCCGGATGTCGGTGGTGATGAAGTACGTCCCGGCCGGCCGGAACACCTCGAAGCCCGCCGCCGTCAGCCCCTCCGCCAGGATCTCCCGGCGCGCCAGCATGCCCCGGCGGAACTCCTCGAAGTAGGAGTCGGGCAGCGCGAGGGCCTCGGCCACCGCGTACTGGAAGGGGCCCGAGGAGACGTACGTCAGGAACTGCTTCACCGCGCGGACCGCGCTGACCAGCTCCGGCGCGGCCGTCACCCAGCCGACCTTCCAGCCGGTGAACGAGAAGGTCTTGCCGGCCGAACCGATGCTGACCGTCCGCTCGCGCATCCCGGGGAACGAGGCCAGCGGCAGGTGTTCGGCGCCGTCGAAGACCAGGTGCTCGTAGACCTCGTCGGTCACCACCAGCAGGTCCCGCTCCACCGCCAGCTCGGCGATCGCGGTCAGCTCCGCGCGCGTGAGGACGGTGCCGGTCGGATTGTGCGGGGTGTTGATCAGCAGCAGCCGGGTGCGGTCGGTGACCGCCGCGCGCAGCTCGTCCAGGTCCAGCCGGAAGCCGGCCGCCTCGCCGGTGTGGGGCCGCAGGGTCACCGGCACCCGGGTGCCGCCCGCCATCGCGATGCTCGCCGCGTACGAGTCGTAGTACGGCTCCAGCGCCACCACCTCGTCGCCCGGTTCGACCAGGGCCAGCAACGCGGCCGCGATGGCCTCGGTCGCGCCCGCCGTGACCAGCACCTCGGTGTCGGGGTCGTAGGACAGGCCGTAGCGGCGCAGCTGGTGGGCGGCGATCGCGGTGCGCAGCTCGGGGACGCCGGGGCCGGGCGGGTACTGGTTGCCGCGGCCGTCGCGGAGCGCCCGTACGGCGGCCTCCCGGATCTCCTCGGGCCCGTCGGTGTCGGGGAAGCCCTGGCCCAGGTTGATCGACCCGGTCGCCACGGCGAGCGCCGACATCTCGGCGAAGATCGTCGTCCCGAACGCGGCGAGCCGGCGGTTGAGGTGGGGGCGTGCGCTGGAGGTCATGCCGGTCATCCTGCGCTCAAGCTCTGGAGTTCCTCAAGCTGCAGCCGGGCCGCCTGGGCGCCCTGTGCGTGAACCGTCGGCTCCGCAAGGGCGTTGGGACCCGTGGCTTCCAGCCCTACGCGGCACCCGCGGCAATTCCCTGCCGGCGGCGCGGGTTGCAGTCGCGACCCCGGAGGATTGCGGCCATGCTGGTAGGGAAGCGTGGGTGGCTTCAAGTGGGTGGCTTCGCGCGGGTAGCGTGCATCGGTGACCGCGTTGCACAGGAAGGCTGCTGGCATGACAACGGTGCCAAACAGGAGACAGCAAGGGCTCGGGGGGCTCGGCGGCAGCGAAACGATCGACGACGCGTCCAAGTTGGCCGGGATCATGCTGATGGTCAGCGGACCCCTCAGCATCCTGATGGGCGCAGCCGGAATCGCACACGACACTCTGTTCGCCGCGTCCCGGTACGCCTACCGGTTCGACATCACGTCCTGGGGCTGGATCCACCTTGTGATCGGAGTGGCCCTCGTCATGGCCGGCCTGGGCGTCCTGGCGGGTCGGAGTTGGGGCCGCGGGGCCGGTGTAGCGGTGGCGGCGATCAGTCTGATCACCCAGTTCATGTTCGTTCCGTACTACCCGTTGTGGGCCATCCCCGTGATGACACTCGACCTCCTGATCCTGTTCGCGCTGACGAGGGTCCACATCGAGACCCGCGGCGGTCGGTGAACCGCGCCGCTCCGGGGCGGGCTTGAGAGGAAGATGACGGCCCGCGGGCGGCCCAGCCGCCGTAGGCCCCTGACCTCTCTGTCTTTGCAGGTCAGAGGCCTTTTTCGTGCGTTGACCCTCAGAAGTTCCTCAACTCTGCTTTGCGGTCCGGCGCGGCCGGGCATCCCCCGGTCACCGCGGTAGGACGCGGTAACGGCGAGGCGCCCACGGGGGGCCGCTTCGGGGGAACGGAAGGAGGGTGACGCCATGACCGTCGGCATCATCCTGGCGGTGGCCGTGGTTCTGGTCATCGCGGCGGCGGCGGGCCGTAACCGCCGCAACCGGCACGGCGGAGTGTCGCTCGGCAAGGGCGGCCGGCGGAACCGGGCGTACCGCTCGTCGTCGGCGTCGTCCTCGGCGGCCTACGCGGGCAGTGGGGGCGAGACCAGCTGGTGGGCCGGCGGCGGGGACTCGGGGTCGTCGGGCGGGCACGGGGGCCACGGCGGGCACGGGGGCCACGGCGGGCACGGGGGTCACTCCTGCGGCGGGGGCTCGTCCTGCGGCGGGGGTTCGTCGTGCGGCGGCGGGGGCGGATGCGGCGGAGGCGGCTGACACGGGGCAGCCGAGCTTCCGGAACGGGGGGATCCGCATCCGGGCCGCACACGGCCGGGCGCCCGCCGGGGGAGACCTCCCGGCGGGCGCTCGGCCGCGTCCGTTTCCCGCGCCCGGCGCACGCTGTGGTTGAACAGTTGAGCTGTGGAGCCCTCTGAGGGATGGAAACCCCACGAAGTTGGGTAAAAACGCTGTGGCGGCGCCACTGTTCATGATTCCCTCTAAAACGCCAACGCAGCCCCTCGGACGTCCCCCAGGCTCCCCACCCCGGCCGGGCCGGCTGGGCTGACATGGCCGATCTCCCCCTCCTTGCGTGTTAGCGGAGCCGATCCATGCTCACGACCCTGAACACCACCTACACCGATACGCGCGCGGCCGACCTCGCCTGGGCCCTGGGACGCGAGCCGCTGCCCGCCCTGGCCACCCTCGATCTCGAACTCACGGGCGCCAAACTGCAGTTGAGGCTGCTCGGCGCGTCCCACCAGGTGCTCCTGGAGGAAGAGCGAGGCCGCTGTTCGGAGACGGTCGCCTGCATCCCCGGCTCCAGCACCCCGCTGCCGCTGGGCGTCGCCAAGCGCGTCGGCGACTGGGAGTACGAGTTCGCCGCCCGTGTGGAGGTGCTCACCCCCGGCTCGTTCGCGGGCCGCGCCCAGGAGCTGCTGGCCCTCGTCTCCGACCATCCGCACGGCCTCGCCGGAGTCTTCCCGGGCAGCCCGCACGCCTTCACCGCGATGCTGGCCCAGCACCATGAGGGCCAGGTGCACTGGCGCACCTGGCACGCCTACCCGCAGGACGGCCAGCTCGTGGCCACCCGGACCCGGGTCGGGGCACGGACGCGGACGGCGGCTCGGCACCCCGCGGCGACATAAACCCGCACGGCGTCAACCGCCCTCAGATCCACACGTGTGGGTGACGAAGCGTGCCGCACGAGTGACGTAACGTCGCAGCGTGATCGAACCGCACGCCCCAGCGCCCCCGGGCGCCCCGCCCTCCTGGACAGGCCCCGCACGGCTGCCCGTCCGGCCCGGCACCGGGCGGTTCCTGGTCCTCGTGTGCGTCTTCGTCTGCGCGGCCTGCGGACTCGTGTACGAACTCGAACTGGTCGCCTTCGCCTCGTACTTGATGGGCGACTCGGTCACCCAGGCCTCCGTGGTGCTCTCCGTGATGGTGTTCGCGATGGGCATCGGCTCGCTCGGCGCCAAGCGGCTGCGCTGCCACGCGGCGGCCGGATTCGGCGCGGTCGAGTCCGCCCTCGCGCTGATCGGCGGGTGCAGCGCCATGGCCCTGTACGCCGTCTTCGCCTGGACCGCCGGCTGGGGCGGGATGTGGGCCGACGGGCCGCGCTGCCTCCTGGTCGCCTTCTCCCTCGCCATCGGCCTGCTCATCGGCGCCGAGGTGCCGCTGCTGATGGAACTGATCCAGCGCATCCGCCGGCAGGACGCGGGCGGCGCGGTGGCCGACCTGTTCGCCGCGGACTACGTGGGCGCGCTGGTCGGCGGCCTCGCCTTCCCCTTCCTCCTGCTGCCGTTCCTCGGCCAGTTGACGGGCGCCCTGCTGACCGGAACGGTCAACGTCGTGGCGGGCGGCGCCCTGGTCCTCGGCCTCTTCCGCCGCGACCTCACCCGCCGCGCCCGCTGGACCCTGCTCCTCGCCGGGCTCGTCGTCCTCGGTGTCCTCGCCTCCGCCGCCGCCCTCGCCGGCGACTTCGAGCGGGCCGCCCGGCGCGCCGTCTACGGCACGGACGTCCGGGTGGCCGTGCGGACCGACGTCCAGGAGGTCGTCCTCGCCGGCGGCACCCACGGCGAGCCCCTCGACCTCTTCCTCGACGGCCGCCTCCGGGTCGGCGGCCGGGACGAGCACCGCTACCACGAGGCCCTGGTCCGGCCGGCCCTGACCGGCCCGCACGCGCGCGTGCTGATCCTCGGCGGCGGCGACGGCCTGGCCGCCCGCGAGGTGCTGCGCCACCCCGGGGTGCGCCGCGTGGACATCGTCGAACTCGACCCGGGCCTGGTACGGCTGGCCCGCCGCGACCCCGGCCTGTCCGCCGCCAACGGGCACGCGCTCGCCGACTCGCGCGTGCGCGTCACCACGGCCGACGCGCTCAGCTGGCTGCGGCAGGCGCGCGGACCGGCGTACGACGTCGTGATCAGCGACCTGCCCGATCCCGGCATCACCGCCAGCACCAAGCTGTACTCCCAGGAGTTCTACGGACTGGCCCGCCGCGTCCTGGCGCCGGACGGCCGGCTGGTGGTGCACGCCGGGCCCGTCACCGCCCGGCCCCGCGCCTTCTGGACCGTCGCCGCGACCCTGCGCGCCGCCGGCTTCGCCGCCTCGCCCTACCGGGTGCCCGGCCACGACTCCGCCTTCGCGGCCGGCCCCGACCGCTCGACGGGGGCGTCCCGCGCACCACACGACTGGGGGTTTCTGCTGGCGGCGCGCGGGGATGCCGCGCCCGCCCTGCGCGTGGGCCGCGAGCGCGCGGGGACCTTGACGCAGGCCGAGCTGACGGCGGACGCGCGGGCGGCGGAACGGACGCGGGTGGCCGGGATGCCGGTGTCGACACTGGTGCATCCGAGGTACTGAGAGGGTTCACGACCGGGTGAGTTCCGGCCGCAACTGGGTAGGCTCCTCGGACATGGAGCACCAGGTCTTCGTCCCGGCCCCCGCCCAGCGGATCGGCGCGGCACTGGCCGACCAGACACGCGTGGCCCGGGCGATCCCCGGCCTGCAACAGGACGCCGGTGCCGAACCGATCACCGGCCGGCTGAAGCTGCGGCTCGGCGGACACTCCGTCACCTACCGCGGCACGGCCCGGGTCACCGCCCGCGAGGACGGCACGTACGCCGTCGTGGGCGACGCCACCGAGGCCCGCGGCACCGGCGCGGTCAAGCTCGCCCTGACCCTGCGCCTCGCGGACGCCGAGGGCGGCTGCACGGTCACGGCGGAGGGCACCGCCGACGCGACCGGCCGGATCACGGAACTGCCGGCGGAGACGGTGACCGCGGCGGCGACCCGGCTGCTGAACCGCTTCCTGGAGTCGCTGGCCGCCGGTGCCGATGCCCGTTCCGACGCCGACGCCGGTGCCGACGAGCAGCCGAAGCCCCCTGCCGGCGCCACCCGCAGCTCCGTCTTCGAGACCGAGGTCCCCCCGCCCTCCCTGGACCCGGACGCGGACGAAGACCTCGACACGGACCTCGGCGCGGACCCGGACGCCGGCACGGACGCCGACCCCGGGATCGTCACCGCCTCCACCGACCGCCCCTCCGGCGACTTCGCCGACACCGGGGAACCCCCCGCCGAGGCCGCGCACGCCCGCCGAACGATGATCGGTCGCAGCGCCGAGGAGGTCGACCACGCCCCGCCGCGCGGCCGCTACGCCCCGGTCCCGGCGCCGCAGACCGTCACGGCGACCTCGGCGCTGCGCTGGGCGGCACCGGCGGCGGCCCTGGCGGTGGCGTCGGCGATCGTCGTGAGCAGAGCGCTGCGCAAGCGCCGCTGAGCGACGACGACGGCCCCGCGGCCACGTCGGCACCCTTCTCCCCCCAGTACTGTCGTCCCGTGAGTAACGAAGACATCACGCTGACCGCAGGCGAAGCGGAAGCACGCGTCAGCCCGGCCAACGGCGGCCGCATCAGCAGCCTCCGGGTCGGCTCCCTGGAACTGCTGAGGCAAGGGCCCCGCTACGGCTGCTTCCCGATGGTGCCCTGGTGCGGCCGGATCCGGGACGGCCGCTTCCTGGACGGCGGCACCGTCCGCCAGATGCCGCTCAACTCCCCGCCGCACGCCATCCACGGCACCGCCCGCGACGGCGCCTGGCGCACCGCGCGCGTCACGGAGAACGAGGCGGTGATCACGTACGAGCTGACCGACCCCTGGCCGCACCCCGCCCGCGTCACCCAGATCGTCGCGCTCGCCGAGGACGGCCTGACGCTGACGATGTCCGTGGAGACGTACGACGACTCCTTCCCCGCGCAGCTCGGCTGGCACCCGTGGTTCCACCGCAACCTCGGCGGCGAGGACGTCCGGCTGGACTTCAAGCCCGCCTGGCAGGAGGAGCGCGGCGCCGACCACCTGCCCACCGGCAACCGCGTCGACCCGCGGCCGGGCCCCTGGGACGACTGCTTCGGCATGCCCGGCGGCGTCGACGTCACCCTCACCTGGCCCGGACAGCTCGAGCTGAAGGTGGCGAGCCGGGAGGAGTGGGTGGTGGTCTACGACGAGCAGGCCGAGGCCGTCTGCGTGGAGCCGCAGACCGGTCCGCCCAACGGGCTGAACACCCTCCCGCGCCTGGTCACCCCCCTGGACCCGCTGGAAGCCGGCACCACCTGGAGCTGGCGGCGGCTCTAAGCTGGTCGGCATGACGGATGTACGTGGCGCGCTGCTGCAGCAGATCAAGGACAAGGCCGTGGTGCACGGCAAGGTGACCCTCTCCTCCGGTCTGGAGGCCGACTACTACGTCGACCTGCGCCGCGTCACCCTCGACGGCGAGGCCGCCCCGCTGGTCGGCCAGGTGCTGCTGGACCTGACCGAGGACCTCGAGTTCGACGCGGTCGGCGGGCTCACCATGGGCGCCGACCCGGTCGCCGCCGCCATGCTGCACGCCGCCGCCGCGCGCGGGCGCAGGCTCGACGCGTTCGTCGTCCGCAAGGCCGCCAAGGCGCACGGGCTCCAGCGGCGCGTCGAGGGCCCGGACATCGCGGGCCGCCGGGTCCTGGTGGTGGAGGACACCTCCACCACCGGCGGTTCCCCGCTGACCGCCGTCGAGGCCGTCCGCGAGGCCGGTGCCGAGGTCGTCGCCGTCGCGACCATCGTGGACCGGGCGACCGGCGCCGCCGAGAAGATCGAGGCCGGAGCGGGCGTTCCGTACCGGTTCGCCTTCTCGAAGGATGAACTGGGTCTGGACTGACCGGGCGGTTTGACCTGCACTTGACCGGGGCGCCGACCCAGCCCCCCATGTCTGGAAAGATGGGGCCGACGATGACGTCGCACCCCAGGTCTAGGTCAGGGCCGTAACGCAGAACGCCAACCCGCAACACAAGGAGCGGACAGGATGCCCATCGCAACCCCCGAGGTCTACAACGAGATGCTCGACCGGGCGAAGGCAGGCAAGTTCGCCTACCCGGCCATCAACGTGACTTCCTCGCAGACCCTGAACGCGGCCCTGCGCGGCTTCGCGGAGGCGGAGAGCGACGGCATCGTCCAGATCTCGACCGGCGGGGCCGAGTTCCTCGGCGGGCAGTACAGCAAGGACATGGTGACCGGCGCCGTGGCGCTCGCCGAGTACGCGCACGTCCTCGCCGAGAAGTACCCGGTCAACATCGCCCTGCACACCGACCACTGCCCGAAGGACAAGCTCGACGGGTACGTGCGTCCGCTGATCGCGATCTCCGAGGAGCGCGTCAAGGCCGGCCGCAACCCGCTGTTCCAGTCGCACATGTGGGACGGCTCCGCCGAGACCCTCGCCGACAACCTCTCCATCGCCCAGGAGCTGCTGGAGCGCGCCCACGCCGCCAAGATCATCCTGGAGGTGGAGATCACCCCGACCGGCGGCGAGGAGGACGGCGTCTCCCACGAGATCAACGACGAGCTGTACACCACCGTCGACGACGCGATCCGCACCGCCGAGGCCCTGGGCCTGGGCGAGAAGGGCCGCTACCTGCTGGCCGCCTCCTTCGGCAACGTGCACGGCGTGTACAAGCCGGGCAACGTCGTGCTGCGCCCGGAGCTGCTGAAGGAGCTGAGCGAGGGCGTCGCCGCCAAGTTCGGCAAGGCCTCCCCGTTCGACTTCGTCTTCCACGGCGGCTCCGGCTCCACCGAGCAGGAGATCCTGACCGCGCTGGAGAACGGCGTGGTGAAGATGAACCTCGACACGGACACCCAGTACGCCTTCACCCGTCCGGTCGCCGGCCACATGTTCCAGAACTACGACGGCGTCCTGAAGGTCGACGGCGAGGTCGGCAACAAGAAGGCCTACGACCCGCGCACCTGGGGCAAGCTGGCCGAGGCCGGCATGGCCGCGCGCGTCGTCGAGGCCACGCAGCACCTGCGCTCGGCGGGCAACAAGATCAAGTAAGCGGTACGGCGTTCCAGCGGGCCCGGTGGCTGTCCCTGCCGCCGGGCCCGCTGTATACCTGGGGGCATGCCCGACGTCCGGCTCGCCTCGCCCCAGGGCAAGTGGATCCTGCTGACCACCGTCCTCGGCTCCAGCATGGCGATGCTGGACTCCACCGTCGTCAACGTCGCCCTGCCGCGCATCGGCCAGGACCTCGACGCGAGCCTCGCCGCCCTCCAGTGGACGGTCAACGCGTACATGGTCACGCTGGCCGGGCTGATCCTGCTGGGCGGCTCGCTGGGCGACCGCTACGGGCGCCGGAAGGTCTTCGTCCTCGGGGTGGTCTGGTTCGCGGCGGCCTCCCTGCTGTGCGGCCTGGCCCCCACCTCCGGGATCCTCATCGCCGCCCGCGCCCTCCAGGGCATCGGCGGGGCCCTGCTCACCCCCGGCTCGCTCGCCCTCATCCAGGCGTCCTTCCACCCCGACGACCGCAGCCGGGCGGTCGGCCTGTGGTCCGGCTTCGGCGGGATCGGCGCCGCCGTCGGCCCCTTCCTCGGCGGCTGGCTGGTGGCCGGGCCCGGCTGGCGCTGGGTGTTCCTCCTCAACGTGCCCGTGGCGCTGCTGTGCGCGCCGATCGCGCTGCGGCACGTACCGGAATCCGCCGACCACCGCGCCCACGGCCGCTTCGACGTCCTGGGCGCGGCCCTCGGGGCGCTCTCCCTCGCCCTGCTGACGTACGCGCTGATCGAGGCCCGGGGCGGCTCCCTGGCGGTCGCCCTGACCGGGGCGGCGGGCCTCGCGGCGGCGGTGGCCTTCGTACACGTCGAGCGGCACCGTCCCGACCCGATGCTTCCGCCGGACATCTTCGCCTCGCGCCAGTTCACGGCGGTCAACCTCGTCACCCTGTGCGTGTACGCGGCCTTCGGCGGCTTCTTCTTCCTCACCGCGCTCCAGCTCCAGGTGGTGGCGGGCTACTCGCCGCTCGCCGCCGGTACGGCCCTGCTGCCCACCACGGCCCTGATGCTGCTGTTCTCCTCCCGCTCCGGCGCGCTGGCCGACCGCACCGGGCCGCGCCTGCCGCTGACGGTGGGTCCGCTGCTGTGCGCGGTGGCGATGCTGCTGATGCTGCGGGTGGGGAAGGGGGCGGACTACCTGACCGACGTGCTCCCGGCCCTCCTCGTGATGGGCGCCGGCATGGTCACCCTGGTCGCGCCCCTGACGGCCACGGTCCTCGCCTCCGTCGACACCGCCCGGGCGGGCCTGGCCAGCGGCATCAACAACGCGGCGGCGCGGGCGGCGGGGCTGGTGGCGGTGGCGGCGCTGCCGCTGCTGGCGGGGATGGGGCCGGAGGCGTACCGGTCGCCCACGGCGTTCGACGCGGCGTTCGACCGGGCGATGCCGATCTGCGCGGGGGTGCTGCTGCTGGGCTCGGCGATCGCCTTCGCCCTGGTCCGCCGGCCGGCGCCGGGATGCCCGCGGCCGGAATGCCGGACCCACGGCAACGTGACGGCTCCGCCGTTGGAGGCCGACCGGCCGGGGTGAGCGCCGGGTGGATCTCCGGCCGCGGTTCGGTGGGGCTGGCGGCGTGGTTCGCTGCGGCTCGGTGGGGCTGGTGGCGTTGCTCCGTGCGGCTTGGTGGGGGCTGGTCGCGCAGTTCCCCGCGCCCCTTCGGGGCGCTGGTTCGGCTGTGGGCGGTTGGGGGCGTGGTCGGTGTGGGTCTTCGGCTGCGGCTTGGTGGGGGCTTGTCGCGCAGTTCCCCGCGCCCCTTCGGGCGCTTGCACCCCGTGCTGAGCCGGTTGTCGGGGCCATGCGCGAAACTGAGGTCATGACGATTCACGAGAACCTTCTCGGCGGTCCGCCCCCGACCCACCTCCCCGACGACCCGGGTCCCCGCGAGGCCCTGGCGAACGGCACCGCGCCGGCGGACGTCGCCGCCAAGTACCCCACCTCCTCCCTCGCCTGGGCCCAGCTGGCCGACGAGGCGTTCGAGCGGGGCTCGGTCGTGGAGTCGTACGCCTACGCCCGTACGGGCTACCACCGTGGCCTGGACGCCCTGCGCCGCAACGGCTGGAAGGGGCACGGCCCGGTGCCGTGGGAGCACGAGCCGAACCGCGGCTTCCTGCGCGCCCTGCACGCCCTCGCCCGCGCCGCCCAGGCGATCGGCGAGCAGGAGGAGTACGAGCGCTGCACACAGTTCCTGAAGGACTCCTCGCCGACGGCGGCCCAGACCCTGGGCTGATCCGTACGTGACGCACGAGTCCGCCCTGGCCCCGTGCCACGACGCCTCTGCCGGGGCGCGGAGGCCGGGGCCCATGGGGCTGTCCCGGGACTTCTGGCTGGTGTGGACCGCGGCGGCGGTCTCCGGGCTCGGCGACGGGCTGGAGCTGAGCGCGTTCCCCCTGCTGGCCACGCACTGGACCCGTGACCCGGTGCTCGTCTCCGCGGCCGCCGCCGCCATGCAGGCACCCTGGCTGTTCCTGGGGCTGCCGGCGGGCGGGCTGGTCGACCGCTGGGACCGCAGGAAGGTGCTGCTGATCGCCGACTCCTGCCGCGCGCTGCTCGTGGCGGCCCTGGCGGCGGCGGTGGCGCTCGGCGTGGGGAACATCTGGCTGCTGCTGGTCGTGCTGTTCGCCCTGGGATCGGCGCAGATCTTCTTCGACACCTCCGTGCAGGCGGTGATCCCCGCCGTGGCCGGGACCGGCTCGCTGGTCCGCGCCAACAGCCTCCTCCAGGGCAGTTCCACCGTGCTCGTCCAGTTCGTGGGGCCGGCCGCGGGTGCCGCCCTGTTCGCGGTCGCACGCTGGCTGCCGGCCGGCGTCGACGCGGTCAGCTACCTGCTGGGCGTGGCCCTGCTGGCGGGCGTACGGGGCCGCTTCCGCCCGCCTCGGACGTCGTCGCCGGAGGGCGCCCCGTCCTTGCGGCACAGCGTCGCCGAGGGGCTGCGCTGGCTGCGCGACGACCGGGTGGTCCGGGTGCTCGCCCTGGCGACGGTCCTGCTGGGCATGGGCAGCGCTGCCGCCTGGGGGGTCATGGTCCTCTTCGCCCGGCACCAGTGGCACCTCGACGGCACGGGCTACGGGCTGCTTCTGACGGCGAGCGCCGTGGGCAGCGTCGTCGGCTCCCTGGTCGCCGCCCCGCTGGCCCGGCGGCTGCCCCACCGGTTGCTGCTGGTCGGTTCCGCCGCCGGCTCGGCGGCGGCCTTCGGCCTGCTGACGGTCACCCGCCCGGCCGCGCTCGCCGCGGCCCTGCTGGCCGTCAACGGGCTGATGGTGGTGGTGTGGAACGTGGTCACGGTCTCCGAACGGCAGGCCCGCATCCCGGACGCGCTCACCGGCCGGGTGACCGCCGCGTACCGGATGCTCGCCTGGGGCAGCATGCCGGTCGGCGGGCTCCTGGGCGGCGCGCTGGCCTCCGCCCTGGGTCTGCGCGCCGCGCTGTCGGCGGCGGCCCTGCTGCTCGTCCTGGCCGCCGCGCTGGTCGCCGCCGGACGTGCTCCCCTCGGTGGCGGCGCCCGGCACGAGGAATGATCGGCCTTGCCGTATCGGGGGTGATTGCGGAGGATTCCGTTTGGGGACCGGGGCCCCCGTGCCGGCATCGGCAGGGGCGGACCGCTACCCGGAGTAACAACAGGAGACAGCGATGTCCCAACAGGCTCACCCCCCTTACGAGGCCGCTGAGCCCGAGACCCCGAATCTCGATTTCGCGGGGACGACGCCGTACGAGGACTACGTCAAGGCGGACGTCCTCACCCACCTCCAGCACACCCTCTCCGACGACCCCGGAGAGATGGTCTTCCTGGTGACCACGCAGGTCATGGAGCTGTGGTTCACGGTCATCGTGCACGAGTGGGAGACGGCCGCGCAGGCCCTCCGCGCCGACGACGTGCCGACCGCCCTCGCCGCGCTGAAGCGCTCCGTGCGGGAACTGGAGGCCCTGAACGCCTCCTGGAAGCCGCTCGGCCAGCTCACCCCGGCGCAGTTCAACTCCTACCGCGGCGCCCTCGGCGAGGGCTCCGGATTCCAGTCGGCGATGTACCGGCGCCTTGAGTTCCTGCTCGGCGAGAAGTCCGCTTCCATGCTCGTCCCGCACCGCGGCGCCCCGCGCGTCCACGCGGAACTGGAGAAGGCGCTGCACGAGCCCAGCCTGTACGACGAGGTGGTACGGCTCCTCGCGCGCCGCGGCCACGCGATCCCCGACTCCGTGCTGCACCGTGACGTCTCCCAGCGCTACGAGCCCACGGACGCCGTGGAGGCGGCCTGGGCGGAGATCTACTCCGGCGACCAGAACGCCGAACTCGCCCGCCTCGGCGAGGCGTTGAGCGACGTGGCCGAACTGGTCTGGCGCTGGCGCAACGACCACCTGGTCGCCACCCGGCGCGCGATGGGCGCCAAGGCCGGCACGGGCGGCTCCGCCGGCGTGGCCTGGCTGGAGAAGCGCGCCCGCAAGAACGTGTTCCCCGAGCTGTGGACGGCGAGGTCCCATGTCTGAGCTGCCCCTGCTCGCGAAGGAGCTGGACGAGGCCGACGAACTGGCCGCCCTGCGGGATCGCTTCGTCCTCGACGAGGTGGTCTACCTCGACGGCAACTCCCTCGGCGCCCTGCCCGCGCACGTCCCCGACCGGGTCGCGGACGTCGTCCGCCGCCAGTGGGGCGAACTGCGCATCCGCTCCTGGGAGGAGAGCGGCTGGTGGACCGCGCCGGAGCGGATCGGCGACCGGATCGCCCCGCTGGTCGGCGCGGCGCCCGGCCAGGTCGTCGTCGGCGACTCCACCAGCGTCAACGTCTTCAAGGCGCTGGTCGCCGCGATCCGCATGGCGGGCGACGGCCGCGACGAACTCCTGGTGGACGCCACGACCTTCCCCACCGACGGCTACATCGCCGAGTCGGCGGCCCGGCTGACCGGCCGCACCCTGCGCGCGGTGACGCCGGCCGAGGTGCCGTCCGCGCTGGGCGACCGTACGGCCGCCGTGCTGCTCAACCACGTCGACTACCGCACCGGCCGGCTGCACGACCTCCCGGCGCTCACCGCCGCGGTCCACGCCTGCGGCGCCCTCGCGGTCTGGGACCTGTGCCACAGCGCGGGCGCGCTGCCGGTGGGCCTGGACGAGCACGGCGTGGACCTCGCGGTCGGCTGCACCTACAAGTACCTGAACGGCGGTCCGGGTTCACCGGCGTACCTGTACGTGCGCCGGGAGCTTCAGGACCGCTTCGACTCCCCGCTGCCCGGCTGGAACTCCCACGCCGAGCCGTTCGGGATGAGCCCGTCGTACGCCCCGGCGGCGGGCGCGGTGCGCGGCCGGGTCGGCACCCCGGACATCCTCTCCCTGCTGGCGCTGGAGGCCGCCCTCGACGTCTGGGACGGGGTGTCCGTCGACGCCGTCCGCGCCAAGTCCCTGGCACTGACGGACTTCTTCCTGCGGTGCGTGGAGGAGTACACCGAGCCGGGCCGGGTGGAGTGCGTGACCCCGGAGCGGCACGCGGAGCGGGGCAGCCAGATCGCCCTGCGCTGCCCGGACGCGGGCGAGGTGATGAAACGCCTGATCGCCCGGGGCGTGGTGGGTGACTTCCGCCACCCCGACGTCCTCCGCTTCGGCTTCACCCCGCTGTACGTGGGCTTCCGGGACGTGGAGCGGGCGGCGCGGGTGCTGGGGGAGGAGCTGGCATAGGGCAGGTGCGGGGGGCGGGGCGCCGGGCGCGGGCCCGGTCGCCTCGGCCCCCGCACCGGGCCTTTCGGGGGCCCGGAGAGCCGGGCGACCTCACGGCCCGTCACATCCCCGTGTCCCCGCACGTCACCGGCCTGGTACCGTCCCCGCCAACGGCCGAGGTCCCCCCCTGGTCCGCCAAACCCTCCCCCAGTGCCGAAGGCCTGGGAGGTACCCCACCGTCGCTGAGAGGTTGGAGCATGCCGGACGACGCCGCCGCAGCCCGCGCCGCCGCCGAAGAGGAGTCGGCCTTCTCGCACTCCCCGGTCGACCCCGACGTCACCGCCGCGTACGGTGACCACCCCGACCAGGTGATCGACTTCTACGCTCCCCGCCCCGGCCCGTACTCCGCCGCTCCCGGCACCCTCGCCCCGCTGGTCGTCGTCCTGCACGGCGGCGCCTGGCGCGCCCGCTACGACCGCCGCCACATCACCCCCTTCGCGGACCACCTGGCCCGCAGAGGCTTCGCGGTGGCCAACGTCGAGTACAGACGGGGCGGCGAGGGCCCGGCCGGCGCACCGGACGACGGCACGCCGCCGGCCGGCCGCTGGCCCGACACCTTCGACGACGTCGCGGCGGCCCTGGACGCCCTGCCGGCGCTGGTCCGCGAGGCGCTGCCGCAGGCGGACCCGCGCCGCACGGTCCTGACCGGCCACTCGGCGGGCGGGCATCTGGCGCTGTGGGCGGCGGCCCGCCATGTCCTGCCCCCGGACGCCCCGTGGCGGACCGACGGCCCGGCCGATCTCCGCGGCGTCGTCGCGCTCGCCCCCATCGCGGACTTCGAGGTGGCGGAGAAACTGGAGGTCTGCGCGCACGCGTCCCTGCAACTCCTCGGCGGCCCGGACGCCTTCGCCGACCGCCGCCCGTACGCGGACCCGGTCCTGCTCCTGCCGACGGGCATCGCCACGACCCTCGTCCAGGGCCGCGGCGACCTGGTCGTCCCGCAGCCGGTGGCCGAGTCCTACGCGGACGCCGCGGCGAAGGCGGGCGAAATGGTCGGGCTGACCCTCCTGGAGGACGTGGGCCACTTCCCGCTGATCGACCCGGCCGCGGACGCCTGCGCGGTGGTGGCGGAGGAGATCGCCCAGCTCGCCTGGTGACAGCCGTGGTGCCGGGCAGACCCGTAGTACTTGAGACGGACCCCCGAGGACCCCACTCCAAGGGGACGACCAGGAGTCCGGTTCGGACCTACCGTGTGGCACGTGACCGAGACGACGCAGACGCAGACGACACCGCAGGGCGCGGCCGGCCGGCCGCGCAGTCCTGAGTTCCGGCTGGCCGTGGACGCCCTGCGCGGACTGCGGCAGGACCTGTTCCACGATGCCTTCGCCTACCGGCCGCTGCCCCGCATGGCGGTGGACGGCCGCCTCACCCGCCACCTGTCCGACCGGATGCGGGCCCGCGCGGCCTGGACCCCGCACGCGGTGGTGGTGGCCGGCGGGCTCGTGGCGCTGCTCGTCGGCACGGTGAACACCGACATCGGCGGACCGTCCCTGCTGTGCGGGCTGCTCGCCCTCGCCCCGGTGCTGCTGACCCTGGTGCGTCCGGTCGGCGCGTTCTGGCTGTCGTTCGCGGCCACGACGGTCGCCTCGGTCCTCAGCGGCGGCTGGGGCGCCCGGCCCTGGCCGCCGGGCGGCTTCGTCTCCCACCTGCTGGTGCTCACGATCGTGGCGAGCCGGACCCGTCCGCGCACGGCGGGCTGGATGTGGCTGTGCACCGCGCTGTACGGCTTCTGGGCCGAGACCCTCTTCGGCTACGGGAACGACAACACCGACACCGGCCCCATGCTGGTGCTGTCCGCGCTGGCCCTGCTGGTCGTCACGGTCCGGCACGTACGCCGCGAGGCCGAGCAGGAGGTGACCGCGCAGCAGTCGGTGACCGAGCACGAGCGCTCGCGTCGCACCCTGCTGGAGGAGCGTACGACGATCGCCCGGGAGCTGCACGACGTGGTCGCCCACCACATGTCGGTGGTCGCGATCCAGGCGGAGGCCGCGCCGTACCGGGTGGAGAACCCGCCGCCGGAGCTGGAGAAGGCGTTCGCCACCATCCGGGAGAACGCGGTGGCGGCGCTGACCGAGCTGCGCCGGGTCCTCGGGGTGGTCCGCGCCGAGAACTACGAGGCGCCGGACGCCCCGCAGCCCACCCTGGCGGACCTGGACGGGCTGCTGGCGAACGTGCGGGAGGCCGGTCTGGAGGTGGAGAAGGTGGTGACCGGCGCGGTGCGGGAGCTGCCGCAGGGGGTGGAGCTGTCGGCGTACCGCATCGTGCAGGAGGCGCTGAGCAACACCCTGCGCCACGCCCCCGGCGCGAGCGCCCGTGTCGAGATCGGCTACGTCCTGGGCGGTCTGGGCCTGCGGATAGTCAACGGGCCGCCCCCGGCGCCGAGTCTGGTCAAGCCCTCGCCCGGGGCCGGGCACGGCATCACGGGCATGCGGGAGCGGGTCTCGATGCTGAACGGCGAGATGACGGCGGCCGCCACGGACGAGGGGGGCTACGAGGTGGCGGTGTTCCTGCCGGTGCCGGTGGCGGCCCCCGCGATCGAGGGCGGGGCATGACGATCCGTGTGCTGATCGCGGACGACCAGATGATGGTCCGCGAGGGATTCTCGGTGCTGCTGAACGCGATGCCGGGCATCGAGGTCGTCGGGGAGGCGGTCAACGGCCGGGAGGCTGTGGACCGGGTCCGTGAACTGTCCCCGGACGTCGTCCTGATGGACATCCGCATGCCGGAGCTGAACGGCATCGAGGCGACCCGGGAGATCGTCGCGGCCGACGAGACCGCGAAGGTGCTGGTGCTGACCACGTTCGACCTGGACGAGTACGTGTACCAGGCGCTGCGCGCGGGAGCCTCCGGCTTCCTCCTCAAGGACGCCTCGGCGCGCCAGCTCGCCGACGGGGTGCGGGTGGTGGCGGCGGGCGAGGCCCTGCTGGCCCCCTCGGTCACCCGGCGTCTGATCACGGAGTTCTCCCGCCTGGCGGACACCCCCCGGCTGATGCCGGCGGCCCGGGCGGCGTACGGGGAACTGACGGAACGCGAGACCGAGGTGCTGGTCCTGATCGCCCAGGGCCTGTCGAACGCGGAGATCGCCGGGCGCCTGGTGGTGGCGGAGTCGACGATCAAGACCCATGTGAGCAGGATCCTGGTGAAGCTGGGCCTGCGCGACCGCACCCAGGCGGCGGTGTTCGCGTACGAGGCGCGGCTGGTGACGCCGGGCTGACCTGCTGTCATATCAGGGGCGACTGCTCCCTGTTGCTGCCGGCCAGTGTTCGAAGGTGTACGAGGAGGACGACTACCGCGCATGGAACTGGAACTCGTGCCGCACGCCGGCGTCGGGCCGTTCCGGTTCGGTATGCCGTTCGACGAGGCGATGGAGATCGCCCCGACGCTGGGCCGTGTCAGCCACCGGCCGGGAGCCGAGCGGCCCCCGGCAAGTACGTCGTCGACTTCGACGACTCCGCGTTCCAGTACGTCCTGTCCTTCCCCGAGGGCGGCACGCTCACCGCCGTCGAGCTGTGGCGCTTCCGCGACGAGGCGGCCGACATCACCGTCACGTTCGACAAGCTGGACGTCTTCCGCACTCCGAGCGAAGAGCTGGTGGAGCGGCTGGAGGAGCGTGGCCACACCGTGTCGTACGACGACGACCTGGGCATCTACATCCTGGTCAGCACGGAGCCCGTCGTCTGACCCGTGGACACGGGGATCCGACCGGGGACCGGCGCCGGGGCAGAGGTCGTCCTCGACGGAGGCCGGGCACCCTGGTCAGACGTGGGCCCGGCGCGTTAGCGTCCCCGCATGGCAGGCTGCACCGACCTCGCGTTCGATCCCTGGGACCCGGCGTTCGTCGCCGACCCGTACCCGGCCTACGCGGAGCTGCGGGCCCGCGGCCGGGTGATCCGGTACGAGCCGACCGACCAGTGGCTGGTCCCGCACCACGCGGACGTCTCGGCGCTGCTGCGCGACCGCCGGCTGGGCCGGACGTACCAGCACCGGTTCGGCCACGAGGAGTTCGGCCGCACCCCGCCCCCGCCGGAGCACGAGCCGTTCCACACCCTCAACGACCACGGCATGCTCGACCTGGAGCCGCCGGACCACACCCGGATCCGGCGCCTGGTGTCGAAGGCGTTCACGCCGCGCACGGTGGAACGGCTGCGGCCGTATGTGCAGGGCCTGGCGAACGACCTGGTGGCCGCCCTGGTCGGCGACGGCGGCGGTGATCTGCTCACGGACGTGGCGGAGCCGCTGCCGGTGGCCGTGATCGCCGAGATGCTGGGCATCCCGGAGGCGGACCGGGGACAGTTGCGCCCCTGGTCGGCGGACATCTGCGGGATGTACGAGCTGAACCCGTCCGAGGAGACGGCGGCGCGGGCGGTGCGGGCGTCGGTGGAGTTCTCGGACTGTCTGCGGGAGCTGATCGCGGCCCGCCGCAAGGAGCCCGGGGACGACCTGATCTCGGGGCTGATCGCGGCCCACGACGAGGGGGACCGCCTCACGGAGCAGGAGATGATCTCCACGGCGGTGCTGCTCCTCAACGCGGGCCACGAGGCGACGGTCAACGCCACGGTGAACGGCTGGTGGGCGCTGTTCCGCAACCCGGACGAGCTGGCGGCCCTCCGCGCGGACCACTCCCTGATCCCCTCCGCGATCGAGGAGCTGATGCGCTACGACACCCCACTCCAGCTCTTCGAACGCTGGGTCCTGGACGACATCGAGATCGACGGCACGACGATCCCGAGGGGCTCGGAGATCGCCATGCTCTTCGGCTCCGCCAACCACGACCCGGCGGTCTTCACCGACCCCGCCCGCCTGGACCTCACCCGCGAGGAGAACCCGCACATCTCCTTCAGCGCGGGCATCCACTACTGCATCGGCGCCCCCCTGGCCCGCATGGAGCTGGCGGCGTCCATGACGGCCCTCCTCCGGCAGGCCCCGACCCTGACCCTGGCCGAGGAGCCGAAGCGCAAGCCGAACTTCGTGATCCGGGGCCTGGAAGGACTGAGCGTCGAGGTGCGCTGAGCACGCCTGCGCCCTGCCTCAGGCCGTCATGTCCCTCCGTCGCACCCCGGTCAGTCCCGCCCCCGTCAGCAGCGCGGCCGCGCCGAGCAGGGTCAGGACCGGGCCCCACCGCATCTCCCCGCCCGGCAGCTTCGGGAGGTGGGTGAAGGGGGAGAGGTCGAGGACGGACTGGGGGGCGTTCAGGGCCGGGCCCACCCAGCCGAGGAGCAGGAGTGCCACGGCCACGGCCCAGGCGGCCGGGGCCAGGCGGGGGGTCAGGGCGTAGAGGAGCAGGGCCACGGCGCCGGTCAGCCAGATCGCGGGGAGCTGGACGAGGCAGGCCGCCAGGAGGGGGCCCGGCTGTTCGCCGTAGCCGAGGGTGAAGCCCGCGCCGGCCAGGAGCATGAGCAGGGCCGAGCCGCCGTAGGCGATCGTCAGGTGGCTCGCGGCCCACCGCAGGCGGCTCACCGCGCACGCCAGTACCGGTTCCGCGCGGCCCGAGGTCTCCTCGCCGTGCAGGCGCAGCACGGAGGCGACGATGTACAGCGTCGCGACCATGCCGAGCATGCCGGTCATGGAGGCGAGGAACGCGTCCGTGATCCCGCTGTGCCCGCCCATCCGCTCGAAGATCCGCCGCGCGCCCGCGTTGTCGCGGACCAGGTCGGCCGCGCCGTCCGTCAGACCGCCGTAGACCACTCCGGCGAGGAAGAAGCCCGCCGACCAGCCGAGCACGCTGCCGCGTTGCAGCCGCCAGGCCAGCGCGCCCGCCGTGCCGAGGCGGCCGGTGGCCCGTCCGGGCCGGGTGGGCAGGAAGCTCATGCCGATGTCCCGGCGCCCGGTGAGGACGTAGGCCAGCGTGCCCTGGACGACGACGGCCGCCGCGAACAGCCCCAGCACCCACCAGCGTTCGTCCGCGTACGGGCGCACGTTCTCCAGCCAGCCGAGCGGGGACAGCCACGTCAGCGCCGACGAACCGTCGTCCGACACCGAGTCGCCCGCCGCCCGCAGCACGAACGCCGCCCCGAGCACCGCCGCCGTCAGGCCCCGGGCCAGGCGGGCGCTCTCCGTGAGCTGGGCGGTGATCGCCGCCGTCGTCGCGAACAGCAGGCCGGTGCCCGCCACGCCGAGCCCGAAGGCCAGCGCGCCCGTGGTGCCCTGCGCGGACAGTCCGGCGGTGATCAGCAGGGCCAGCAGCGCGTTCGCGGCCCCCGCCGTCAGCAGGGCGGCGGTCAGCGGGGCCCGGCGGCCCACCGCGCCCGAGGACAGCAGCTCCTGGCGGCCGGTCTCCTCCTCGTCCCGGGTGTGGCGGACGACCACGAGAAGGCTCATCACGGCCGCGAGGGCGCCCGCGTAGACGCCGACGCGCCAGGCGGTCAGGGCGCCGAGCGAGTCGTCGAAGACCGGTCCGACGAGCGCGCGCAGCGAACTGTTGGTGCTCATCTGCCGCAGCAGGTCGGCGCGTTGGGCCTCGGTGCCGTAGAGGCTGTTCAGCGACTTCGGCATGGACAGGACCATCAGCGCGTTCACCGCGATCCAGGCCGGGAGCAGGGCGCGGTCGCGGCGCAGCGAGAAGCGCAGCAGCGTGCCGGTGCCGACGAGCGCGGTCATGCCGGCACTCCGTCCGTCCCGGCGTCCTGGTAGTGGCGCAGGAACAGTTCCTCCAGCGTGGGCGGTGTCGAGGTCAGCGACCGCACGCCGGACTCGGTGAGCTGGCGCAGGACGGCGTCCAGCCGGTCGGTGTCGACCTGGAGGCGCACGCGCCGGCCCTGGACGTCGAGGTCGTGGACGCCGGGGAGCCGCGCCAGCCCGTTCGGCGGCCCGGCGAGTTCGGCGGTCACGCTGGTCCGGGTCAGGTGGCGCAGGTCGGCCAGCGTGCCGCTCTCCACCGTGCGGCCCTTGCGGACGATGCTGACCCGGTCGCACAGCCGCTCCACCTCGCCGAGGATGTGGGAGGAGAGCAGGACGGTACGGCCGCGTTCGCGCTCCTCCTCGACGCAGCGCCGGAAGACCTCCTCCATCAGCGGGTCCAGGCCCGAGGTCGGCTCGTCCAGGATCAGCAGGTCGGCGTCGGAGGCGAAGGCGGCGACGAGCGCGACCTTCTGCCGGTTGCCCTTGGAGTACGTCCGGCCCTTCTTGGCCGGGTCCAGCTCGAAGCGGTCGAGCAGTTCGGCGCGCCGGCGCGGGTCGAGTCCCCCGCGCAGCCGGCCGTAGAGGTCGATGACCTCGCCGCCGGAGAGGTTGCGCCACAGGGTGACGTCACCGGGCACGTAGGCGATGCGGCGGTGCACCTCCACCGCGTCCCGCCAGGGGTCGCGGCCCAGCACCTGCGCGGCGCCCGAGTCGGCGCGCAGCAGGCCGAGCAGTACGCGGATCGTGGTGGACTTGCCGGCGCCGTTCGGGCCGAGGAAGCCGTGGACCTCGCCCGCCTCGACGTCCAGGTCGAGGCCGTCCAGCGCATGCGTACGGCCGAAGGACTTGTGCAGCCCGGAGACCGTGATTGCCTTGGTCATGCCACCGAACGTACGCTTCTTTCAGAAATTTGTGAAGTTAAGGAATCAGGTGAACGCCGGATAGGCTGAGGGCATGACGGAGCCGACAACGCGGGACCCGGAGGCGGTCTCACGGTTCGTGGAGCACTTCGCGGCCCAGCTCGTCGAGGCGGGCGTGCCGCGCATGCCGGCCCGCGTCCTCGCCGCGCTGCTCGCCTCGGACACCGGCAGCCTGACCTCCGCCGAGCTGGGCGACCAGTTGATGATCAGCCCGGCGGCCGTCTCCGGTGCCGTGCGCTACCTCGCCCAGGTCCACCTGGTGTCACGCGAGCGGGAGCCCGGCTCCCGACGGGAGCGGTACCGGGTGCACAGCGACCAGTGGTACGAGGCGCTGACCAGCCGCGAGGCGATCATCAAGCGCTGGGAGGACGCCCTGCGGGAGGGCGTCACGAGCCTCGGCGCCGACACCCCGGCGGGGCGCCGGCTCGCGGAGACGCTGGACTTCTTCGAGTTCATCGAGCGGGACGTGGCGGGGATGATGGAACGCTGGCGGGTGTACCGGGAGAAGAAGTACGGGGCAGCGTGAGCGCCCACGCGCCCTGCATCACCCGCCACGTCCGTCTCCGTACCGGGCCCGAGACCGCCGCGTCCGCCCGGTAGCGGAAGTCCGCTCCCGTGACCGTCACCGTGTGGCCGGAGGCCAGCAGCGGGGTGGCCTCCGCGCCCACCGACAGGGGCCGCACCTCCACCGAGGCCGTCCCGGTCCGGCCCGGTGTCACCGACACCGCCTCCACCGGCTGGTCCAGGTCGACCACCGTCTCCCCGTCCACCTCCACCCGCAGCCGGGTCACGCGCGGGGACGGTACGGCGGACAGGCGGGCGGGGCGGGGCGCGAGGGTGCGGACCAGCGAGCGGTACCAGGGCCGGTCCGGGGCGAGCGGGACCGGCTCGGCGGGAGCCGGCCGCGTCGGCGGGATGCCCAGCGCGCCCAGCACGACCCCGTCGCTGTCGTCCACGAGCAGGTCCAGCCGCCGTTCGGCGCCGTCCAGGACCGCCCGCGCCGCCGCCACCGTCCCGCCGGGCACCCCGAGCGACTCGGCGAGCGTCGCGGCCCCCACCGGCACCACCGACAGCGCGCATCCGGCCAGCTCCCGCTGCCGGTGCAGCAGGGTGACGGCCCGCACCAGCGCCCGGTCGTCACCGATCACGACCGGCCGCCGGGACCCCCTTCGGCCGAGCGCGCGGGCGAATTCCTCCGGCCCGTCCGGCAGGCACACCTTCGTCGCCGCACCCGCGCTGAGCACGTCTTTCGCGATCCGTACGGACTCTCCGTCCGCATGCCGTGCCGCCGGATCGATGATCACCAGCAGCTGATCGGACGTCGCGAAAGTCGCCACCTCGGTCCTGCCTCGCTTCCTCGGGTAGCATCTTTGTGCAAGAGCCCCTTGCGCTATTGCGCCAGGGGCTTCGTCTATTCCGGGGCATCCGGTCCGACGGTTGTGCGACCAACGGCGGTCGCGGTGGTACGCGGCGGTGAACCTTACGCCCAAGCTCCCGACCTTGGACATGCCCCGCCCGGAAGGGGTGTACGCGCGTGCCCGCACTTGTGCTGCTCGGTGCTCAGTGGGGTGACGAAGGCAAGGGAAAGGCGACGGACCTGCTCGGTGGCTCCGTCGATTATGTGGTGCGTTACCAGGGTGGCAACAACGCCGGCCACACGGTCGTCGTGGGCGACCAGAAGTACGCGCTCCACCTCCTCCCTTCCGGAATCCTGTCGCCCGGCTGTACGCCGGTCATCGGTAACGGTGTCGTCGTCGACCCGTCGGTCCTGCTCTCCGAGCTGAGCGGTCTGAACGAGCGTGGCGTCGACACGTCAAAGCTCCTGATCAGCGGTAACGCGCACATCATCACGCCGTACAACGTGACCGTCGACAAGGTGACGGAACGCTTCCTCGGCAAGCGCAAGATCGGTACGACCGGGCGCGGCATCGGCCCGACCTACGCCGACAAGATCAACCGCGTGGGCATCCGGGTCCAGGACCTCTACGACGAGTCGATCCTGACCCAGAAGGTCGAGGCGGCCCTCGACGTCAAGAACCAGATCCTCACCAAGCTCTACAACCGGCGCGCGATCGCCGTGAGCCAGGTGGTGGAGGAGCTGCTGGGCTACGCGGAGAAGATCGAGCCGTACGTCGCCGACACGGTCCTGGTCCTCAACCAGGCCCTGGAGGACGACAAGGTCGTCCTCTTCGAGGGCGGCCAGGGCACGCTGCTGGACATCGACCACGGCACGTACCCCTTCGTGACCTCGTCGAACCCGACGGCCGGCGGCGCCTGCACCGGTGCCGGCGTGGGCCCGACGAAGATCAGCCGGGTCATCGGCATCCTCAAGGCCTACACGACCCGCGTCGGCGCGGGCCCGTTCCCGACCGAGCTGTTCGACGAGGACGGCGAGGCCCTGCGCCGCATCGGCGGCGAGCGCGGTGTCACCACCGGCCGTGACCGCCGCTGCGGCTGGTTCGACGCGGTCATCGCCCGCTACGCGACCCGCGTCAACGGCCTGACCGACTTCTTCCTCACCAAGCTGGACGTCCTCACCGGCTGGGAGCAGATCCCGGTCTGCGTGGCCTACGAGATCGACGGCAAGCGCGTCGAGGAACTGCCGTACTCCCAGACCGACTTCCACCACGCGAAGCCGGTCTACGAGATGCTGCCGGGCTGGAGCGAGGACATCAGCAAGGCGAAGTCCTTCTCCGACCTCCCGAAGAACGCCCAGAACTACGTCAAGGCGCTGGAGGAGATGTCCGGCGCGCCGATCTCCGCGATCGGCGTGGGCCCGGGCCGCGACGAGACGATCGAGATCAACTCGTTCCTCTGAGCGGGGCTTTCCGAGGACCCGGGGATCTGACGGGACGGCCGGTGCGGTGACCCGGGCCGGCCTTCCCGCCCCCGGCGTCGGACGTCAGCTGAACACGATCATCGAGCCCTGTGCCAGTGAGCGGGTCGCCGCCGCGTGCAGGCCCAGCCAGACGTGGCGTTCGCGGGCGAAGGGGCTGGGGTCGTAGGGGGCCGGAACGGCCGGTTCCTCCAGCTCCGTGGGGGCCGTGGGCGCGGCGGGGGGCGCCGGGGGGTTCGCCGGGTCGATGCCGATGGTCGGGGCGACGAGCTGGAGTTCCCGCAGCAGCGTCTGCGACGAGCCCAACGGGCCGCCGCCCGCGAGCAGTTCGTCGTTCGACAGCGGGTGCGGGAAGTCCACGGGGACGTACGCGCCCGCGTGGTCGTAGTGCCAGACCAGGTGCGACTGCTGGGCGGTCGACTCGAACATCTCCAGCAACTGCTCGTAGTCGCCGCCGAGTTCGTCCACCGGGGTCACCGGCAGGCCGCAGACCTGGAGCAGGTAGGCGCGGCGCAGGAAGTGCAGCGCGTCGTAGTCGAAACCGGCGACCGGGGCGACGTCGCCGGACAGGCCCGGCATGTACTGGTACACCGGCACCGGCGGCAGGCCGGCCTCGGCGAGAGCCTTGTTGTACTGCGCGAGTTCCTCGGCGAAGGGGTTGTCCGGGGTGTGGCACAACACGTCCACGAGCGGTACCAGCCACAGGTCACAGGCCAAAAGAGGGCTCCTACATCGGCAGGCGCGCGGTCACGCACGGCAGCAGGTGGTCAGGGAAGGGTAGTCGGTACGGACCCGGGGCGGCTCCCCTCGTACGCACAGGACGGGCCGTACCGGTCACTTACCCGTTGGTCAGGTGTTCCAGCAGAGCCAGCGAGTCGGCGTTCGAGGCGGCCACGATCGCGCGGGCCGTCTCGGCCTCGCGCCGGGCGAGCGCGTCGACCAGCTCGGTGTGCCCGGACCAGAGCCGGCCGCGCAGGTCGGGCAGGCGCAGCAGGTGCTGCACCACGCAGACCCAGGACTGCACACGGAGGCGGTGCAGGAAGTCGCCGAGGTAGGGGTTGCCGAAGAGGACGCTCAGTTCGCGCCAGAAGCGGAGGTCGTAGCCGATGAGGACCGTGAGGTCGCCGGCGCTCGCGGCCCGCTGGGCCTCCTCGCCGCGGCGGCGCACGGTGGCCAGGGCGGCGGCCGTGCGGGGGTCCTCGGGCGGGGTGCGGAAGGCGGGGTGGCCGGCGGTGAGGGCCTGGAACATGCCGTCGGTGACCAGGCTGCGCGCCTCGATCATGTTCCGGTAGTCGGTGACCGAGTACTCGGGCACGCGGAAGCCGCGGTGCTGGTCGGCCTCCAGGATGCCCTGCGCGGACAGGTCGACCAGCGCCTCGCGGACGGGGGTGGCGGAGACGCCGTACTGGTCGGCTATCTCCTTCACGGTGAACGCCCGGCCGGGGCGCAGCCGGCCCGCCAGCACCTCGTCGCGGAGCGCGTCCGCGATCTGCTGGCGCAGGGTGCTGCGCGTCACGGTGCCGTTGCCGGGCATGTCCGTGCCTCTCCTCACGCGTCCGGGTGACGTACTCGTACGGACTCGCGATCTACGCGGGTCGCTGTTGCTTACGAGCACGTCACCTTACGCGTTCGGACCCGCCCGGCGGCAGGCACGGTACGGTCACACGGTGTGTTCGTCGGCGACGCTCAACGCGGCGTCGAGCGCGGCCAGGCCCTCCTTCAGCTCGGCCTCGCTCGCGTTGCACGGCGGGACGACGTGGGTGCGGTTCATGTTCACGAAGGGCCACAGGCCGTGCCGCTTGGCGGCGGCCGTGAACGCGGCCATGGGGGCGTTTGCCTCACCGGCCGCGTTGTACGGCACCAGCGGCTCGCGGGTCTCCCGGTTCCTCACCAGGTCCAGCGCCCAGAACATGCCGACACCGCGCACCTCGCCGACGCTCGGGTGCCGCTTCGCCAGCTCGGCGAGGCCGGGTCCGACGACGGTCTCGCCGAGCCGCTTGGCGTTCTCCACGACGCCCTCCTCCGCCATCACGTTGATCGTGGCGACGGCGGCGGCGCAGGCCAGCGGGTGGCCGGAGTAGGTGAGGCCGCCGGGGTAGGGGCGCTTGCCGAAGGTCTCCGCGATCTCCTGCGAGACGGCCACACCGCCGAGCGGGACGTAACCGGAGTTCACGCCCTTGGCGAAGGTCATCAGGTCCGGGGTCACGTCGAACAGGTCCGCCGCGAACCACTCGCCGGTCCGGCCGAAGCCGGCCATGACCTCGTCCAGGACGAAGACGATGCCGTACTTGTCGCACAGCTCGCGCACCCCGGCCAGGTAGCCGGGCGGCGGCACCATGATGCCGGCGGTGCCCGGGATGGTCTCCAGGACGATCGCCGCGATGGTCGCCGGGCCCTCGAAGGCGATCGTCGTCTCCAGGTGCTCCAGCGCCCGGGCGCACTCCTGCTCCTCGGTCTCGGCGTAGAAGCGGGAGCGGTACAGGAACGGCGCCCAGAAGTGGACGACGCCGGCGGCGGCGCCGTCGGAGGCCCAGCGGCGCGGGTCACCGGTGATGTTGATGGCCTGCTGGGTGCCGCCGTGGTACGAGCGGTAGGCCGAGAGCACCTTCGGGCGGCCCGTGTGCAGCCGGGCCATGCGCACCGCGTGCTCGACGGCGTCGGCGCCGCCGTTGGTGAAGAAGATCTTGTCCAGGTCGCCGGGGGTGCGTTCGGCGATCAGCCGGGCCGCCTCCGAGCGGGCCTCGACGGCGAACGCGGGCGCGAACGTCGTCAGCTTCGCCGCCTGCTCCTGGATCGCCGCGACGACCTTCGGGTGCTGGTAGCCGATGTTGGTGAAGACGAGTCCGCTGGTGAAGTCCAGGTACCGCGTGCCGTCGTAGTCCCAGAAGTACGACCCCTCGGCGCCGGCGACGGCGAGCGGGTCGATGAGGTCCTGGGCCGACCAGGAGTGGAAGACGTGCGCACGGTCCGCGGCCTTCACCGCGGCGCCGGCTTCGGGGCTGGGCTGAGGGGTCATGCGGCCGAGCGTAGATGTCCGCGATGCGGAAGGCCTATCGGCGTCCTGTTCCGTGGACGGGGGGAAAGCGCGACAGGTTGTCGACGGTCGATGGACGGCGGTGGATGGACGGTGGATCGCCGGGGGAGGGGGCCCTCGTCGTACCACCGCACTATTCTCGGTCGTCGCAGACCTATGGGGGGAAGGCGGACGCGGATGGAGAAGCTGGGGGCTGGGGATCCGCTGGGGGTACCCCCGGCCGGAGGCTGGGGGAGGATCGGGGCCTACCGGCTGCTGGCGCGGCTCGGCGCCGGCGGCATGGGCGAGGTGTACCTGGCCCGGTCGGACCGGGGGCGGACGGTCGCGGTGAAGCTCGTCCGGGAGGAGCTTGCCGCGCAGGAGGAGTTCCGGGCGCGGTTCCGGCAGGAGGTGCTGGCCGCGCGCCGGGTCGGCGGGTACTGGACCGCGCCCGTGCTGGACGCGGACACCGAGGCGGCCGTGCCGTGGGTGGCGACCGGGTACGTGGCCGGGCCGAGTCTCCAGCAGGTCGTCGGACACGACCACGGGGCGCTGCCCGAGCGGTCGGTACGCATCCTCGCGGCGGGGCTCGCGCACGCGCTGAAGGACATCCACGCGGCCGGGATCGTGCACCGGGACCTCAAGCCGTCCAACGTGCTCGTGACCATCGACGGACCCCGCGTGATCGACTTCGGGATCGCCCGCGCGCGGGAGACGGCGACCGCGGGCGGTGAGGGGCTCACCCGGGCCGGGGCGCTCGTCGGGTCGCCGGGGTTCATGGCGCCCGAGCAGGTGCGGGGCGACCGGATCACACCGGCGTGCGACGTGTTCTGCCTCGGGTCCGTGCTGGCGTACGCGGCGACCGGGACGCTGCCCTTCGGCAACGCCGACAGCGGCGCGCACGCGCTGATGTTCCGGATCGCCCAGGAGGAGCCGGACCTCACCGGGGTGCCGGAGGGGATCGCCGACCTGGTGCGGGACTGCCTGCGCAAGGAGCCGGGAGCCCGGCCCTCGCTGGACGCGATCCTGGAGCGGACCGGGGTGGAGGACACCGTGGCCGAGGGGCGGTCCCGGGACCCTTGGCTGCCGAGTTCGCTGGTCGCGCAGCTCGGGCGGCACGCGGTGCGGTTGCTGGAGGTCGAGAATCCGGAGGGGGGTGCGGGCCCGGCGTCCGGTCCGGGCGGGGAGCCCGAGCATGCCGCCGTCTCCGACGGCGGGGACGCCGGAAGCACCGACCGCCTGCCCACCGTGGTCTCCGCCCAGGCTCCTCCGCCGCCCGGCGTGCCGCCCGCGGCCCCCGGGTTCGGACCGGCGTACGGCGTGCCGCAGCCCCAGCCGTCGTATCCGCAGCAGCAGTACCCGCAGCAGCCGTATCCGCAGCAGCCCTACGCGCAACCGCATCCGCCGCACCCGCAGCCCGTCGGCCACGGGTATCCGCCGCCCGGGTCCACCCCGCCGTACGGGCCGCCCACCGTCGGCGTCCCGGTGGACCCCGAGCGGCGCAGCGGGCGGTCCACCGCGCTGCTCGTCGTGATCGCCCTGGTCGTCGCGCTGGGCGCGGGCGGTTCGGTGTACGCGCTGATGCGGAACGGCGGCGGGACCGATGACAAGGGCGGCGGCACGGTCGGCCCGGCGCCCACCGTCACCTCCGGCTCGCCGGACGACTCCGGCACGCCGTCCCCGTCCGGAACGGAGGAGCCGTCCCCCTCCGCCTCCACGGCCGGCGCGGTGCCGGACGCCTATCTGGGCACCTGGCGGACGACCATCGACAACGCGGCCGGTGCCAACACTCGTGAACTGACCATCCGCCAGGGCGAGGTGGGCGACACCGTGCTGACGCTGGTCGCGGACGGGCCGACCGAGGGCGGTGGGTCGTACCACTGCGTCTTCGAGGCGGAGCTGGCCGAACAGCCCGGTGCGGACGGGCCGTTGGAGATCGGGCCGTCCACCGTGACCACCGGCGAGCCCGCCTCCTCCTGCACCCCGGGCGAGGCCACCGAGGTCACCCTGCTGCCGGACGGACGGCTGAAGCGGGCGAAGGCGAGCGGCGGGGAGAGCCTGACGTACAGCAAGGACTGACCGTGACGGCCGGCAACGAGCGCTGCTCGCAAAGTAGTTGAACGTCGGGCGAACGTTCGTGGACCGGACCCGACGGGGCCCGTTCGCGCGCGTACCGTGACTCCACCATCATCCGGCTCCGGGGAGTGGCGGGGGCACCCACATGGAGTGGCTGAGCGCGGAGAACGTCGTCGCCGTCGGCACCGCGGTGCTGGGCATCGCCGCGTCCGCGGGCATGGTCTGGTACGAGCGCCGGGTGCCGCGGCGCAAGAGGATCGGCTACCGGGTGCAGATGGACAACCCGATAGGCGACGACGTGCGGTCCGGGCGGGTCAACCGGCGGCTCGGGCTCTTCCTCGAAGCGCCCGGCATGGAGGACGCCACGCTCGTCCTGCTGCGCGTCGAGAACGACGGCTCGCAGGGCATCGACCGCGACGACTACACCAGCCCCGAACGGCACGGGCTCACCGCGGTCTTCACCGACCGGACCATCCGGGGCGTCTCGGTGACCCAGCCCACCGACACCGACCACCTGATGGACCACTTCACCGCCGAGCGCGGCTTCGGCTACGAGGGCAACGCCCTGCGCATCCCGCGCGTCCCGCTCAACAAGGGCGACCACTTCAAGCTGCTGGTGCTGCTGTCCGGCGGTGACGTGGGCCGGGGGATCCGGCTGATCGGCGGGATCCGGGAGGGCGAGGTCCACCCCAACCGCAGCGCCACCCCCGACGACAAGCCGCCCCTGTTCAGCCGTGCCTCCCGGCTCATCACCATCATGCTCACGGTGTGCGTGATGACCCTCGCCGGCATCGTCGTGGCCCGGGACGACAGCCCGCCGCCGGTCGGCTGCGAGCAGGGCGGGCTGACCGTGATCGGCTCGACGGCCTTCGCGCCGGTGCTGCGGGAGGTGGCGAAGGAGTACGAGGAGGACTGCGAGGGCGCGGACATCGCCGTCGACGTCCACGGGTCCACCGCCGGCATCCGGGAGCTGGCGGCGGCCGGGGCGGCGGCGCAGGGGAAGGGGGCGCCGGCGGTCGTCGCCTTCTCGGACGGGCCCAAGCCCGGCGACATGCCCGAGCTGCGCGAGACCCGGGTCGCGCTGTCCGTGTTCGCGCTGGTGGTCAACGACGACGTGGGCGTACGCGACCTGTCCACCGCGGACGTGCGCGGGCTGTACCAGGGGCGGATCCGCGACTGGGCGCGGCTGGGCGGGCGGTCGCTGCCGGTCCACCTGGTCAGCCGGGACGCCAACTCCGGGACCCGGCAGGTCTTCCAGCGGCGGGTGCTGGGACGGGGCGAGATGGCGAACTCGTCCGTCGACTGCGTCCACAAGGACTATCCGTCGGCGCCGGTGACCCGCTGTGAGCTGGACTCCACCGACCAGGTGCTGGCGAAGGTGGCCGGACTGCCCGGCGCCGTCGGCTACAGCGAGCTGAACCTGGCGCTGCGGGCGAAGGGGGTGCGCGTGCTGAGCCTCGACGGCGGCGCGCCCTCCGTCGACGCCATCGAGCACGGGCGCAGCGGGTATCCGTACCGGGAGATCGAGTACGCCTACACCTACGGCAGCCCGCCCGCCGACTCCCTCGCCTCCAGCTTCCTGACGTACCTGTCCCGGGGGAACGGCCAGTCCATCATCCGCACCCATGGACACGTGCCGTGCTGGACACCGGAGGGGATGAAACTGTGCGCGTAGCTTCCGGCTGATCGCGTAGGTCCCCGCGCCCCTTTCGGGGTGCTCACCGCGGCTCCGGTGGCCGTTGCCGGGGCATGTTGGGGCGGCTCCCGTTCGCCGGGGGGAGGGGGAAGCGGGCCCCCGGGCCCCCGGTCTCCTGGCGGGGCACCGTCGCCACCGCCGTCTGGATGCCCAGCGGGGCGGACCCCGTGCGGAACTCCACCATCCAGTCGGTCGTCTCCGTGCGCACCAGCTCCGTGACGTCCTCCGAGAACCGGCGCAGCACCGACAGGCACCGCTCGGCCGCCTCGCTCGCCGTGCCCTCCGCCGGCCCCAGCACCTCCCGCACGCACTCCGACGCCCAGTCGAACTGCAACGCCTGGAGCCGCCGGTGCACCGCCTGGGCCGTGGCCACGTCCCTTATCCACCCGGACGTGACCCCGAAGAACCGGTCGATGCCGACGCAGGACACCGCGAGCAGCAGCGCCAGACAGCCCCAGGGCGCCACCCCGCCGGCCACCCCCGTCAGATCCAGCAGCGGCAGCGCCGCCCCGGCCACGGCCCCGGCCGCCGCCCCGACCCGCAGCACGCGCGCCCCGCGCCGCTTCCACACCCGGTCCCGCAGATACCAGGCGGCCGTCTCCAGTGCCCGCCGCTCCACCCACCGGTACAGCTCGTCCAGGCGCTCGGCGGGCTCGCCCCAGTCCCCGAGCGGAAAGGCCCGCCCGGTCAGATCGCCCGGCCGCAGCCCGGCCGCACCCTCGCCCCGCCCGTCCTGAGGCGGACCCTCGGGCTGCATCTCCGGCTGACCCACCCGGCACTCCCTACTGATCACGACCGGTCACGTTGCGTGACATTCCCTGCCGACGCGCGGCCACCTTCCTACCGCCCAACGGGTGGCGGAGAGGGGGCTTTCCCGGCTTTTCCGCCCGTAAGAGGGCCTTGATCAGGTATAGGACTCACGTTGTTCTCACTCGAAAGAGTGGCGGAGCAGTGGCCGCGTGGACCACGTAGGCTCATTCCCGACGGAGAAAAACGTCGGAGAAGACGGCGAGGAGCTGATCGTGATCCCCGGTGGTGGCCAGCCCAACATGCAGCAGTTGCTCCAGCAGGCCCAGAAGATGCAGCAGGACCTGCAGCGGGCCCAGGAGGAACTGGCGAACACGGAGGTCGACGGGCAGGCGGGCGGCGGTCTGGTGAAGGCCACCGTCACCGGCTCCGGTGAGCTGCGGGCGCTCAAGATCGACCCGAAGGCGGTGGACCCGGAGGACACCGAGACCCTCGCCGACCTCATCGTGGCGGCCGTCCAGGCGGCCAACGAGAACGCGCAGGCGCTCCAGCAGCAGAAGCTCGGCCCGCTGGCCCAGGGGCTGGGCGGCGGCAGCGGTATCCCAGGCCTGCCGTTCTGACGCCTCCGCCTTCCGGGCGGAGGCGCGAGGCAACTACCGTACGTACCGAAAGGTCTCCAGGAAGGGCAGTCCGTTGTACGAAGGCGTGGTCCAGGACCTCATCGACGAGCTGGGGCGGCTTCCCGGCGTCGGTCCCAAGAGCGCGCAGCGGATCGCCTTCCACATCCTGCAGGCCGAGCCGACGGACGTGAAGCGGCTCGCGCAGGCACTCCTGGAGGTGAAGGCGAAGGTCCGCTTCTGCGCGACCTGCGGCAACGTGGCGCAGGAGGAGCTGTGCGGCATCTGCCGCGACCCGCGCCGCGACCCCTCCGTCATCTGTGTGGTGGAGGAGCCGAAGGACGTCGTCGCGATCGAGCGCACCCGTGAGTTCCGGGGGCGGTACCACGTGCTCGGCGGCGCGATCAGCCCGATCGAGGGCGTGGGACCCGACGACCTGCGTATACGGGAACTTCTCGCGCGGTTGGCCGACGGGACGGTCACGGAACTGATCCTGGCCACGGACCCGAATCTGGAAGGCGAGGCGACGGCGACCTACCTCGCCCGCATGATCAAGCCCATGGGCCTGAAGGTCACCCGCCTGGCCAGCGGCCTCCCGGTGGGTGGCGACCTGGAATACGCGGACGAGGTGACCCTCGGCCGCGCCTTCGAGGGGAGACGACTCCTAGATGTCTGACGCCACACTGCACGCCTCGACGCAGAACCCGGACGACTTCGTGGTCCAGATCGCGGACCAGGTCGAGAGCTTCCTGGTGGCCGTCACGGAGGTGGCGAAGGGCGACGAGCCCGAATCGGCGGTTCCCTTCCTCCTCCTTGAGGTCTCCCAGCTCCTGCTGGCCGGCGGCCGGCTGGGCGCCCACGAGGACATCGTCCCCGAGGAGCGCTACGAGCCCGACCCGGGTCCCGAACCGGACGTGGACGAGCTGCGCGAGAACTACGCCCGGCTCCTGGACCCGATCGACGTCTACTCCGAGGTCTTCGACCCCTACGAGCCCCGCAAGGCGCCGGTGCCGGCCCGGATCTCCGACGACCTCGCCGACATCATCGCCGACCTCCGCCACGGCATGGTCCACTACCGCGCCGGCCGCACCACCGAGGCCCTGTGGTGGTGGCAGTTCTCCTACTTCTCCAACTGGGGCCCGACGGCCTCCGCGGTGCTGCGCGCCCTCCAGTCCGTCCTCATCCACGTCCGCCTCAACCAGCCCCTGGAGGAACTGGACGGCCTCGACACCGACCAGGCCGCCATGGGCGACGAGACCCTGGAGTTCGAGGCGGGCCGCGTCATGGCCGAGGAGATCGGCGCCCCCCTGGGAATCCGCCGGGGGCAGTAGCCGGCCCGGAGGTGTCCGGGCCCGGCGCGCTGTGAGCCAGGGCACTTTCCGAGTGGTGCGCCGATCGCTGGGCAGGGGTCGAGACCGGGCGGTCGGATGTCTCACCATGCGGGAGCAGGGTGGTGGAATTCGGACGCTCGATAGACTGAGCCGACACAAACGAACCGAGCGAGGAGCGCACGTGGGCCTTGTCGTGCAGAAGTACGGAGGCTCCTCCGTAGCCGATGCCGAAGGCATCAAGCGCGTCGCCAAGCGGATCGTGGAAGCGAAGAAGAACGGCAACCAGGTTGTCGTCGTCGTTTCCGCGATGGGCGACACGACGGACGAGCTGATCGATCTCGCCGAGCAGGTCTCTCCCATGCCTGCCGGGCGGGAGTTCGACATGCTGCTGACCGCCGGAGAGCGGATCTCCATGGCCCTGCTGGCGATGGCGATCAAAAACCTGGGCCACGAGGCCCAGTCCTTCACCGGCAGCCAGGCAGGCGTCATCACCGACTCGGTCCACAACAAAGCCCGGATCATCGACGTCACGCCGGGCCGGATCCGCACCGCGCTGGACGAGGGCAACATCGCCATCGTCGCCGGTTTCCAGGGCGTCAGCCAGGACAAGAAGGACATCACCACCCTCGGGCGCGGTGGGTCCGACACGACGGCCGTGGCGCTCGCCGCCGCGCTCGACGCCGAGGTCTGCGAGATCTACACGGACGTCGACGGCGTGTTCACCGCCGACCCGCGCGTGGTGAAGAAGGCGAAGAAGATCGACTGGATCTCCTTCGAGGACATGCTGGAGCTCGCGGCCTCCGGCTCCAAGGTGCTGCTCCACCGCTGTGTGGAGTACGCCCGCCGCTACAACATCCCGATCCACGTCCGGTCGTCCTTCAGCGGACTCCAGGGCACGTGGGTCAGCAGTGAGCCGATTGGGGACAAGAAGGTGGAGCAGGCCATCATCTCCGGTGTCGCGCACGACACCTCCGAGGCCAAGATCACGGTCGTCGGCGTGCCGGACAAGCCGGGTGAGGCCGCCGCGATCTTCCGGACCATCGCCGATGCCGAGATCAACATCGACATGGTCGTGCAGAACGTGTCCGCCGCGTCCACCGGCCTGACGGACATCTCCTTCACCCTGCCGAAGACCGAGGGCCGCAAGGCCATCGACGCGCTGGAGAAGAACCGCTCCGGCATCGGCTTCGACTCCCTGCGCTACGACGACCAGATCGGCAAGATCTCCCTGGTCGGCGCCGGTATGAAGACCAACCCGGGCGTCACCGCCGCGTTCTTCGAGGCGCTCAGCGACGCCGGTGTGAACATCGAGCTGATCTCGACCTCCGAGATCCGCATCTCGGTGGTCACCCGCGCCGACGACGTGCCGGAGGCCGTCCGTGCCGTCCACACCGCCTTCGGTCTGGACTCCGACAGCGACGAGGCCGTCGTCTACGGCGGCACCGGCCGATGAGCCGGGACACGCGCCGATGACCGGCAAGCCGACGCTCGCGGTCGTGGGAGCGACCGGAGCCGTCGGCACGGTCATGCTCCAGATCCTGTCCCAGCGCGCGGACGTCTGGGGCGAGATCCGTCTGATCGCCTCCCCTCGCTCGGCCGGCCGCAAGCTGGCCGTGCGCGGGGAGGAGGTCGAGGTGGTGGCCCTGACGGAGGACGCCTTCGCCGGGGTCGACATCGCGCTGTTCGACGTCCCGGACGAGGTCGCCGCCGAGTGGGCGCCGGTCGCCGCCGCGCGCGGCGCGGTCGTCGTCGACAACTCCGGCGCCTTCCGCATGGACCCGGACGTGCCGCTCGTCGTGCCCGAGATCAACGCGCACGCCGTACGGTCCCGGCCGCGCGGGATCGTCGCCAACCCCAACTGCACGACCCTGACGATGATCGTCGCCCTGGGCGCGCTGCACGCCGAGTTCGGGCTGCGCGAGCTGGTGGTGTCGTCGTACCAGGCGGTGAGCGGGGCCGGGCGGGCCGGCGTGGAGACGCTGCGGGCCCAGCTCTCCCTGGTGGCCGGTACCGAGCTGGGCACCAAGCCCGGGGACGTGCGGCGGGCCGTCGGGGACGACACCGGGCCGTTCCCGGAGCCGGTCGCGCTGAACGTCGTGCCGTGGGCCGGGTCGCTGCGGGAGGACGGCTGGTCGTCGGAGGAGATGAAGGTCCGCGACGAGTCCCGGAAGATCCTCGGCCTGCCGGCGCTGCCGGTCGCCGTGACCTGTGTCCGGGTGCCGGTGATCACCACGCACTCGCTGACCGTCCACGCCCGTTTCCAGCGGGAGGTCGGCGTCGACGGCGCCCGCGAGATCCTCGCGACGGCGCCGGGCGTGGTGCTGTGCGACGACCCGGCCGCCGGTGAGTTCCCCACCCCCGCCGACGTGGTGGGCACCGATCCGACCTGGGTGGGCCGGGTGCGCCGGGCCCTGGACGACCCGACCGCGCTGGAACTCTTCGTGTGCGGCGACAACCTGCGCAAGGGTGCCGCGCTGAACTGCGCACAGATCGCGGAGCTGCTCGCGGCGGAGTTTTCCGGCCACGCGTAGCCGTTGAACTTTGTAGGATCTGTGTAAGCACTGTGGCCGGGAGCATGGTCCAAATCTCTTGAACCACCCCTCTCGACGACGGAGGATTTCTCTCCCCGTCTTCCGCAACCGTACGGAAGGCGGGGAGCGTCTTTGCGGTCACCCTTGCGGGACCGGGGACGTGATGATCCTGGCGTGGGGACGCCGTGATCGGGGCGTGGGGGCGCCCGTTCAAATGGGACATAAGGGAAGAGCGGGACGCATGACGGCACTTGAGGTACCGCCGGTTGTCGCACATGTGACGCCCGGCACGTACAACCCCCGAGGGGGGAAGCGTGTCCAACAGGCGTGGCAGAGGTACTCGAACTCAGTGTGGCCCGCGGCGGTACGGCCCTGCGGCCTCGCGCGGCGCTCCGGCCCCGCCCGCCCGGCGGCATGCCGGTGATCGCGCCCATGCCCGCAGCGCGGCCCGCCCGCATACCCAGTCAGCGTGACGGCGCCGAGGAATCCGCGGGTGCCGTGGCGACCGAGGCCGCCGGCACGACCGTCGACCACCTCACCGAGACCTACCGGGCGCACTACCGCTCGCTGCTCGGCCTCGCCGCGCTCCTCCTCGACGACACCGCCTCCTGCGAGGACGTCGTCCAGGAGGCCTTCATCCGCGTCCACTCGGCCCGCAAGCGCGTCCGCGACCCCGAGAAGACCCTCGCCTACCTGCGGCAGACGGTCGTCAACCTCTCCCGCTCCACGCTGCGCCGGCGCATCCTGGGCCTGAAGCTGCTCTCCAAGCCGATGCCCGACATGGCGAGCGCGGAAGAGGGCGCCTACGACCAGTTGGAGCGCCGCGACCTCATCAAGGCGATGAAGGGGCTCCAGCGGCGCCAGCGCGAGGTGCTCGTGCTGCGTTACTTCGCGGACATGACCGAGGCTCAGGTCGCCGAGACGCTCGGCATATCCCTGGGCTCGGTCAAGGCCTACGGCTCGCGGGGCATCGCCGCGCTACGGGTGGCCATGGGGACACCGGCATGAGCGACCACTCCGAAGGGGGCGCTTCCCATGACGGTCACTCCCATGAGCGCCACTCCCACGAACGTCATGAGCCCTACGCCTGGCACGAGCCGACGGAACGCAACGGGCAACAGCACACGCCATCGCACGCTGGGAACGGAACTGTGAACCACGGCCCCGACGACAAGGGCCCGGAGAGGCTCGACGGAGTCCACAGCCTGGACGGACCCGACTCCGACGAACTGGCCCTGCGCCGGCTGCTGCACTCGGCGGTCGACGACCTCGAACCGCGCACCGGCACCCTGGACCACCTGCGCCGGGCCGTCCCCGCGCGCCGCGCCCGCAAGCGGCAGGCCGTGGTCGGCATGGCCGCGGCGGCCCTGTTCATGGGCACCGCGATCCCCGCCCTCGTGCACGTCTCCCAGGCCGGCGGATCTGACCCCAACACCGCGATGGCCGGCCAGTCCTCCCAGGCCCAGGGCGGCACCGGGGAGGGCAAGGACAAGGGCACCGGCAAGGGCGGCCCGAAGGACGCCGGCACTACGACCGTCGCGCCCGGCAAGGAGTCCGGCCGGCCCGACGACAAGGGCACGAAGCCCGGCAACGCCGGCGGCACCACCGCAGGCGCCGACCCTTCCGCCACGGCGGCTTCGGGCGTCCCGCTCTGTACGGCGACCCAGCTCGGCTCCGCCACCGGCAGCGCGAACGCGCCCGACACCGCGGGGGTCGTCTACGGCACCTTCCGCGTCACCAACATCTCCGGCACCGCCTGCGCGGTCGCCGGCGCGGGCAGCATCACGCCCACCGCCCAGGGCGCCGCCGATCCGGCCAAGGTCCTCAGCGCCCGGCATGCGGCCGGGGACGCGGCGACGGCCCTGCCCGACCCGACCCAGGAGGTCGCCGGGCTGGTGCTCCAGCCGGGCGCGGCGTACGAGGAGAAGTTCGCCTTCGTCCCCTCGGAGACCTGCCCCACCACCGGCGGCGACAGCGGTCCGGGCGACCCCGACCCGACCGGCCCGACGCCCGATCCGTCGCCCAGCCAGGAGGTGGGTGCCTCCGGCGCCACGACCGACAGCACCGGCTCGGAGGGCACGACCCCGCAACTCGCCACCGAGGACGGCCCGGCCGACGGCAGCGTCACGGTGACCCACACGGCACAGGGGGGTTCGCCGACGGCGACGGCCGTGGTGTCCGGGGCGTGCGCGGGGACCGTCTACTACACCGGGCTGCTCCCGGGCGCCTGACGCTCCGCTGTCAGAAGGGGCGCGTCGACGCCGTTCCTCCGGGGAAGCGTGCGCGCCCGCGGGTCCGCGTGGCTGGTCGCCCAGCTCCCCGCGCCCCTTCGGGGGCGCGGGTCGGGCGGGGGTCAGCCGCTCGGCACCGGCTCCCGGTCCGCCTCCTCCGCCACCAGGCCCAGCGCGGCGTCCCGTTGGAACTCCAGCTCCCGGCGCAGCAAGCGGAACCACATGAAGACCACGAAGCCCGCGAAGACGAACCACTCGCCGGTGTAACCGAGGTTCTGGAACGCCTTGAGGTCCAGCCCCGTACCACCCGGCGCGGTCGCGGGCACGGCCTTCATCCCGGCGTCGCCCTTGTCGAGGGTGACCCAGGCGTCGTACAGCCGGTACGGCACCAGGTTCACCAGCGACGCCGAGCTGATCGCCGAGGTCTGCCCGGCAGGGAGCCCGCCCTGCGCGCTGACCCCGTTGTCCCCCGGGGTCTCGGGTGCCTGCAACGCACCGGTGACGGTGACCTCGCCACGGGGCGGCGCGGGCGCCTTCGCCGCGTCCGCCGTACCCGGCAGCCACCCCCGCACCACCGGCAGCGCCTTGCCGGAACCGGTGCGCAGCAGGGTCAGGACGTAGAAGCCGCGCTTGCCGTCCAGCTCCCGTCCGGGCACCAGCAACTGCTCCCCGTACCGCCCGCTCGCCGTGACCCGCCGCCCCGACGTGCTCTTGTCCACGGGCAGCAGCGAGTCCAGCGGGCGCGCGGCCTCGCCCCGGTCGGAGGCGGCCTGCTCGGTGGCGGCGCGATGGTCCTGCACCCGCCCCTCGAACCGGCTCAGCTGCCACGACCCCATGAAGACGCAGAAGGGGATGGCGAGCAGCACGAAGACGTTGATGCCCCACCAGCGGGGTGTCAGCAGAAACCGGTACACGCCCTCCACGGTACGGCGCCCGGGCCCGTGCCTCGGCCTCGGGTCAGCTCTTGCTCGCCCTCAGGGAGTAGATCAGCGGGATCCGCGGGTGGTCCGCCGGGAACCGGTGGTAGCCGTCGCGCACCTCGAAGTTCTCGAAGCGCGGGAAGAGCGACACGTCGTGCTCGTGCAGGAATTCGATGCGCAGGCCCGCCGCGGCGAGCGCGGAGACCACGTCCCCGAGGGGGTGCTGCCACTCCACGCTGCGGTTGTGGACGGTGACGGCGTCCAGGTCGGCGTAGGTCCCCGGTTCGTTCCACACCTGTGCGTCCCGGGTGAAGTAGTCGCGCACGATCCGGGTGCCGGTCTCGTCGTCCAGGGTCTCGGTGATCGGGTGGAACTCGGCGAGGTAGAGGAACCCGCCGGGCGCGACGAGGGAGGCGGCCGTCTCCGCCCAGCGCCTGAGGTCCGGCAGCCAGCACAGGGCGCCCAGCCCGGTGTACACGATGTCGTACGACGGCTCGGGCACGGCCCCGGCCGCGTCGTACACGTCGCTGGTGACGAAGGCGGCCCGGTCGGGGCCGTAGCCGAGGTCGGCGGCGAGGGCGCGGGCCGCCTCGACCGCGGGTGCGGAGAAGTCCAGGCCGACGACGCGGGCGGCGCCGCGGTGGACCCAGGAGAGCGTGTCGGTGCCGATGTGGCACTGCAGGTGCAGCAGCGTCTTCCCGGTGACGTCCCCGACCTCGGCCCGCTCGAAGTCCCGCAGGTCGTCCCGGCGGGTGCGGAAGCCGTCGAGGTCGTAGAAGGTCCCGGCGACATGCAGGGGGACCCGCTCGTCCCACATGGCCCGGTTGTCCTCGCGCCAGCCCTCGGGGACGGACGGGGACGACGGTCCCCCGGGTGTGGACGCGGAAGTGGCGGAAACGCTCATGGCGCGGAAGTTATCCACAGGCTGGGCACACCCGCCACCCAATTGTCGGCGCGGCCAGGCACTATGGGCGCATGACTGGGGCCATGAACGAGAGCAGTACGCCGGACACGCAGCACACACCGGACATGCCGGACTGGGAGAAGCGCTTCCGGGCGCCGCGGGTGTCGCTGCCCGACTGGGCGGAGGACGCGCCGGACCGCGCCCTGTTCGTGTCGAACGCGACGGGGACGTACGAGCTGTACGCCTGGGACAGAGCGACGGGCGAGCAGCGGCAGGCCACGGCCCGGCCGAACGGCACGACGGACGGCGTGCTCTCCCCGGACGGCGCCTGGATCTGGTGGTTCGACGACAAGGACGGCGACGAGTTCGGCATCTGGCGCCGCCAGCCCTTCACGGGCGGCCCGGACGAGCCGGCCGTGCCCGGCCTCGACCCGTCCTACCCGGCCGGCCTGGCCCTGTCCCGCGACGGCCGCACGGCGGTCGTCGGCCGCTCCACGGACGAGGAGGGTACGACGATCCACCTGGCCCGCGAGGGCGCGGACCCGGTGGAGATCTACCGCCACCGCGAGTCGGCGGGCGTCGGCGACCTCTCGCACGACGGCTCCCTGATCGCCGTCGAGCACACCGAGCACGGCGACGCCATGCACGCGGCCCTGCGGGTGCTCCGCCCGGACGGCACGACGGTCGCCGAGCTGGACGACACCAAGGGCGGCACCGAGGAGCTGGGCCTGGAGGTGCTGGGCTTCGCCCCGGTCGACGGCGACACCCGGCTGCTCATCGGGCACCAGCGCCGGGGCCGCTGGGAACCGCTGGTGTGGGACGTGGCCACGGGCGAGGAGACCGACCTGGCCCTGGACCTGCAGGGTGACGTCAGCGCCGAGTGGTACCCGGACGGCTCGGCCCTGCTCGTCGTCCACGGCTTCGAGGCCCGCAGCGAGCTGTTCCGGTACGACGTGACGACCCGCGAGCTGACCCGCATCCCCACCCCGCCCGGCACGGTCTCCGGCGCGACCGCCCGCCCCGACGGCAGCGTGGAGTACCTGTGGTCGTCGGCCGCCGAGCCGCCGGCGGTCCGCTCCACGGCCGGCGGTGTGGTGCTGGACCCCCCGGGCATGGCGTGCCCGGCGTCGGTGCCGGTGGAGGACGTGTGGGTGGAGGGCCCCGGCGGCCGCATCCACGCGCTGATCCAGAAGCCGGCGGGCGCCACGGGCCCCCTCCCCACCGTCTTCGACCTGCACGGCGGCCCGACCTGGCACGACAGCGACTCCTTCGCGGCGGGCCCGGCCGCCTGGATCGACCACGGCTACGCGGTGGTCCGCATCAACTACCGCGGCTCCACCGGCTACGGCCGCGCCTGGACGGACGCCCTCAAGCACCGGGTGGGCCTGATCGAGCTGGAGGACGTGGCGGCGGTGCGCGACTGGGCGGTCTCCTCCGGTCTCGCCGATCCCTCCCGCCTGATCCTCACCGGCGCCTCCTGGGGCGGCTATCTGACCCTGCTCGGCGTCGGCACCCAGCCGGAGGCCTGGGCGCTGGGCATCGCGGTGGTGCCGGTCGCGGACTACGTCACCGCGTACCACGACGAGATGGAGTCCCTGAAGGCCATGGACCGCACCCTGCTGGGCGGCACCCCGGAGGAGGTCCCGGAGCGCTTCGAGGCGTCCTCCCCGCTGACCTACGTCGACCAGGTCAAGGCCCCGGTCTACATCTCGGCGGGCGTCAACGACCCGCGCTGCCCGATCCGCCAGATCGACAACTACGTCAAGAGACTGGAGACCCGGGGCGCGGTCCACGAGGTGTACCGGTACGACGCGGGACACGGGTCGCTGGTGGTGGACGAGCGGATCAAGCAGGTGAGGCTGGAACTGGAGTTCGCGGCACGGCACCTGCCGGCCTAGGGTCAGCGCAGCTCCGCGAGCCCTCGACGGGTGGCGGCGACCACCACCCGGTCGCCCTTCTCCAGCACGTGCGAGGAAGAGGTGTCGGCGCGGCCCAGCAGCGCCAGCACCCGCCAGGACCCGGCCCGGAAGGCCTCCCGCACGGTCCGGCCCTCCAGTTGGGGATGCCCGTCCACGTCCACCGCGGCGAACAGCAGCACCCTCCGCTCGACGGCGACGGCCCCGAGCACCTGCCGCCCCAGCATGGCCCCGGCGAACGCGGGGGCGGCCAGGTGGGTGACGCTCCGGCTCCGGGTCAGCGCCTGCGGGTAGGCGGTGCGGAGGGTGCGGTACACGGCGGTGGCGAAGTCGTCGTCGTACAGCCGCAGCACCACACGCAGATCGGGCCGTACGGACCGCGCGTAGAGCACGGCCTCCAGGTTGGTGGTGTCGGAGCTGGTCACCGCGAGCAGGGCCTGGGCCCGTTGGATCTGGGCGGCCTCCAGGACGCCCTCCTGGGTGACGTCCCCGAGCACCACCGGCACCCGCAGCCGGCGGGCGGTGGCCAGGCCCCGCGCCTCCGGGTCGGACTCGACGCACACCACGGGGATGCCCAGTTCCCGCAGCCGGGTCAGCACCCGGGTGCCGATCTTTCCGAGCCCGAGCAGGACCACGTGTCCGCTCAGGCCGCGCGGCGGCTTGCGCAGGGCGGAGGCGGTGCGGAAGGTGCCGAACGCTTCCAGCGCGGCGGCCAGCAGCACCGGCAGCAGCAGCAACCCGACGAATGCGGAGAGGAGTTGGAGGAGCTGGCGGCCCAAGGGCTCCCTGAGGGCGGGGTCGTCGATCGCGAACAGGTCGAGCAGGGTGATGTAGAACGCGCGCAGCGGATGGATGCCGGTGACCACCCGCAGGGCGACGGCGAGGCCGACCACGCAGCCGACGAGCACGGCCAGGGACCAGCGCAGCCGCCGGGAGAAGAGGGAGCCGAGCGGCGGTACCCCGGTCATCGCGCGGCGGGCGGGAGCGGCGGTCTCGGTGCCGGCCCCGGCGGAGACGTGCTCCAGCACCACGGCCTGCCGTCCGGTGGCCTGCCGGACCTCCTCGTCGTCGGGGAGCAGCCGGGGCTGCTGTTCCACGGCGCCGAACGGGCCGTCGGTGCCGGCCGGGTCGCCGCCCGAGAGCAGGGCGAGGGTGAGCAGCCCGGTCTCGGTGCCGGGACCGTCCCCGGACAGCGGCCGTTCCACGGCGCGCAGCAGCAGGCCCTCCGTCTGTACGACCCTGCTGGTGCCGGCGACGGCGGTGGCGGCCAGCGCGGGTGCGGCGGTGTCGGCGTCGGACAGCACGGTGGTGGAGGCCTCGACGGCGGCGCCCGGACCGCCGTCGTCCCCGGCGGCCAACGCGGCCGCCTGGTCGAGGAGTTCCTCGATGTGCTGGCCCAACCGCCGGTTGTAGAGCCGCAGGACGAGCCGCAGCCGGGGGTTGAGCCGGCGGGCGGTCAGGGCGGCCCGGATGTTGGTCTCGTCGTCGTCGTACACGAGGGCCAGCGCGGCGGCCCGGGCCACCCCGGCCTCGGCGAGCACCGCCTCGCTCAACTCGGCGGCCTCCAGCACCACCTCGCCCTCGGGGCGCCCGCCGGGGGGCGCGGCGGCGGGCTGCCCGGCCGTGCCGGTCCGGCCGACCGTGCCCACGGCGGCGCTGACCACGCGGTCGAACAGCGCGGCCGACGCGGACCGGGCGCGGCCGACCACCGGGGGCCGGACGGTGCGCTCGTTCGGCGGCACGACGAGGGTGACCTGCTCGCCGTAGACCCCGCGCAACTCGGCGGCCAGCCGGTGCGCGAGCCCGTCGTCACCGCACACCACCATGTGCGCCGGCGGGGACCCCGGCCCCCCTTGATACGGAACGCTCGCCACAAGGGGAAAGAGTGCACCAAGGAGTTGAGTGGTTCCAGCAACGGCCTGAACGTCCGCGCCGGAGACCGCGTAGGGAAGGGGAGGGAGAGCAGCAGCCGGAGGGAACCGCCGTGGCCATCACCGAAGACGCCCCGCCCGCCACGGACACGGCCGGTGCCGGGCCTCCGCGCGGCCGGCGGCTCAGCTCCCCGCTGGCGCTCACCCTGACGCTCGTGCTGGCCGTGCTCGCCCAGTCCCCGATCCGCGGCGCCCTCGGCACTCCGCTGATGCAGAGCTGGATGACGGTGTTCGTGGCGGTGACCGTCCAGGCGCTGCCCTTCCTCGTGCTGGGCGTGCTGCTGTCGGCGGCGATCGCGGTGTTCGTCCCGGCGTCCTTCTTCGCGCGCGCCCTGCCGCGCCGGCCCGCCCTGGCCGTGCCGGTGGCGGGGGTCGCGGGCGCGGTGCTGCCGGGCTGCGAGTGCGCGTCGGTGCCGGTGGCGGGCGCCCTGGTCCGCCGGGGCGTGACCCCCGCCGCCGCCCTGGCCTTCCTGCTCTCCGCGCCCGCGATCAACCCGGTGGTGCTGACCGCCACCGCCGTCGCCTTCCCCGGGCACCCGGAGATGGTCCTGGCCCGGTTCCTGGCGAGCCTGCTGGTGGCCTGCGCGATGGGCTGGCTGTGGCAGCGGCTGGGCCGGACCGACTGGCTGCGCCCCCCGGCCCACGGCGCGCACGAGGGCGCGACCAAGGGGGAGGCGTTCTGGGGCGCGGTCCGGCACGACGTCATGCACGCGGGCGGATTCCTCGTGCTCGGGGCGACGGCCGCGGCCACGCTGAAGGCGGCGGTCCCGGCGGACTGGCTGCGCGCGGCCGCCGGCACCCCGCTGGTCTCGGTGCTCGCCCTCGCCGTGCTCGCCGTCCTGCTGTCCATCTGCTCGGAGGCGGACGCGTTCGTCGCCGCCTCCCTCACCCAGTTCTCCCCGACGGCCAAGCTGGTGTTCCTGGTGGTGGGCCCGATGATCGACCTCAAGCTGTTCGCGATGCAGGCCGGCACCTTCGGCCGTGCCTTCGCGCTCCGGTTCGCGCCCGCCACCTTCGCGCTGGCCGTCGCGGGCGCCGTACTGACCGGGACGGTGCTGCTGTGAACCGCCAGGCCCAGGCGGCCGTCCTCTTCCTGCTCGGCGGCGCGCTGCTGCACGCGGGCGCCACCGACCTGTACCTGCGGTACGTCAAGGCGGGCCTGCGCCCGCTGCTGCTGGCCTCGGGCGCGGTGCTGATCGCGGCGGCCCTGGCGACGGCCTGGTACGAGCGCCGACGCGACCGGGAGCGGCACCCGCACCCCGAGCCGCGCGTCGCCTGGCTGCTCCTGCTGCCGCTCCTCGCCCTGATCCTGATCGCCCCGCCGGCCCTCGGTTCCTACAGCGCCCTGCGCTCCGGCACGGCCCTGCAGAAGCCGTACGGCTACGGCCCGTTGCCCGCCGGCGACCCGGTGCCGCTCTCCGTCGTCGACTACGCCTCCCGCGCGGCCTACGGCCACGGCCGCTCCCTGCACGGCCGTGCCGTCCGGGTCACCGGCTTCCTCGCCCTGGACCACGCGGGCCGGCCCTACCTGGTCCGCATGGCCCTCAACTGCTGTGCCGCGGACGCCCAGCCGGTGAAGATCGCGCTGACCGGGGCGCTGCCGCCGGTCCTCCGCCCGGACGCCTGGCTGGAGGTGACGGGCACGTACGCCCCCGGGCTCACCCACGACCCGGTGAACGACGGCCCCGTCCCCTACCTGAAGGTCACCTCCACCCGCCCGGTCACGGCACCGCGCGACCCGTACGACGAGACCTGGAACACCTGAGCCGCGCCCGGCTACCGCTCGGCCGTCGCGCTGTCGAAGTCGAAACGGGCGAGGTCCCTGAGCCACGCCTCCGCGTTGCCGTCGGACGGGGCCCGCCAGTCGCCGCGCGGGGAGAGGGAGCCGCCCGCCGACACCTTCGGGCCGTTCGGCATGGCCGAGCGCTTGAACTGGGAGAACGCGAAGAACCGGCGGCAGAACACCTCCAGCCAGTGCCGGATCTCCCGCAGGTCGTACGCCACCCGCTTGGCCTCGGGGAAGTTCGGCGGCCAGGCGCCGGACTTCGCGTCGTGCCAGGCGTGACAGGCCAGGAAGGCGATCTTCGAGGGCCGGAAGCCGTAGCGCAGCACCTGGAAGAGGGTGAAGTCGTGCAGCGCGTACGGGCCGATCTTCGACTCGGTGGACTGCATCTCCTCGCCCGGCACCAGCTCGGGGCTGATCTCGGTGTCCAGGATCGCGGCCAGGATCCGGCCGGTCTCCTCGTCGAACTGGCCGCTGGTGATCACCCAGCGGATCAGGTGCTGGATGAAGGTCTTCGGCACCCCGGAGTTGACGTTGTAGTGGCTCATCTGGTCGCCGACGCCGTACGTGGACCAGCCGAGCGCCAGCTCGGAGAGGTCGCCGGTGCCGAGGACGATGCCGCCGCGCTGGTTGGCCAGCCGGAACAGGTAGTCGGTGCGCAGGCCGGCCTGCACGTTCTCGAAGGTGACGTCGTACACCGGCTCGCCGGAGGCGAACGGGTGGCCGATCTCCTTCAGCATCAGCCGCGCGGTCGGCGTGATGTCCAGCTCGGCCGCGGTGACGCCGAGCGCCCGCATCAGCCTGTGGGCGTTGTCCTTGGTGTGGTCGCTGGTCGCGAAGCCGGGCAGGGTGAAGGCCAGGATGTCGCTGCGCGGGCGGCCCGCCCGGTCCATCGCCCGGGCGGCGACGATCAGGGCGTGGGTGGAGTCCAGACCACCGGACACGCCGATGACGACCTTCGGCCCGCCGATCGCCGCGAGCCGCTGCTGGAGCCCGGCGACCTGGATGTTGTAGGCCTCGTAGCAGTCCAGGGCGAGCCGCTCGGGGTCGGCGGGCACGAACGGGAAGCGCTCCACCCGCCGGCGCAGCCCGAGGTCGGTGAGCGGCGGGTCCAGCTCGAAGGAGACCGTCCGGAAGTCCCCGGTCCGGGCTGCGTGGGCCCGGCGGTTGTCGTCGAAGGTGCCCATCCGGTGCCGCTCCTGCCGCAGCAGGTCGAGGTCCACGTCGGCGACGGCGTACTGGTCGCCGAGGGGGAAGCGGTCGGTCTCGGCGAGCAGCACCCCGTTCTCGTAGATCATGGTCTGCCCGTCCCAGGACAGGTCGGTGGTCGACTCGCCGAGGCCGGCCGCCGCGTAGACGTACGCGGCGAGGCAGCGGGAGGACGCCGAGCGGCACAGCAGCTTGCGGTCCTCGGCCCGGCCGACCGTGATCGGGCTGCCCGAGAGGTTCACCAGCACGGTCGCCCCGGCGAGGGCGGCCTCCGCGCTCGGCGGCACCGGCACCCACATGTCCTCGCAGATCTCGGTGTGCAGCACGAGCCCCGGCACGTCCTCGGCCGCGAACAGCAGGTCCACCCCGAACGGCACCTCGGCGCCCGCGACCCGGATGGTCCCGCCCCGCTCGTCGTGCCCGTCGGCGATCTGCCGGCGCTCGTAGAACTCGCGGTAGGTCGGCGGGTACGACTTCGGTACGACGCCGAGGATCCGGCCGCGGTGCACGATCACCGCGCAGTTGTAGATCCGGTGGCGGTGGCGCAGCGGGGCGCCGACGATCAGCACCGGCAGCAGCTCCGCCGACCCGGCCACGATCGTCCGGAGCGCCGCCTCGACCTGGTCGAGCAGCGCGTCCTGGAGCAGCAGGTCCTCGATCGAGTAGCCGGTCAGGCCCAGCTCGGGGAAGACGGCGACGGCGACGCCCTCGTCCGCGCAACCGCGCGCCAGGCGCAGGACCGCCTCGGCGTTGGCCCGCGGGTCGGCGATGACGGTGTGGCCGGTGCACGCGGCGACGCGCGCGAAGCCGTGGCTGTAGAGCGACCAGAAGTTCAACGGGGCTTCCTTCATGTCTGGAAGCCTAGATCCCGGCCGCGCCGGGTCACTCGGGCACACCGGTCCGCCGGTACCCGGGCCCGGTACGCCGGGGTACTCGGGCGCACCTGAGCACGTTCGCCCTGGCCGGTGCCGGCGCGGACCGGGAGGCTGGGGGCAGGCTGGGCTGGGACCAGCGGCGGGACGTGCACCCGGACGGCTCGACGACCGGCCCGTACGAGGCCTGGCAGGTGATCGGGCTGGTGCTGACGCTGCTGGTGCCGGTGTACTGGGCCGTGTCCCGGGGGCACAGCGCGGGCGCGGTCCCCGGCACCACGGCCGGGCTGACGGCCGCGGCCCGGTACGACTGGTCGGACGACGCCGGCGTCCTCTTCGTGATCGGCGTGGGCCTGGTCACGACCGGCGGCCTCGCCGGGACCGCCGCCGTCTCCGGCGTGATCGCCATGGCCGGGCGGGGCGTGCGTCGCACCGCGTCCTGACCGGCCCCGCCCCAGGGGTGCGGGGCGGGTGAGGGGTGGTGCGGGCCGGGGGCGTAAGAGTCGCGTCAAGGCCGTGCGGGCGGCCGTAAGAGGGCCGTCAACGGGTGGCGTGTTCCGGCCGGACCGGCGTTTTCCTCGAAGCGTCCGTTCCCGCCGAACCTCACTCAGGAGTCCGCGATGGCCGACCTGGCCTTCGTCCTCACCGTGCTCGCCGCGTTCGCGCTGGTGGCTCTCGTCGCCAAGGGGGTGACGAAGCTGTGACCGCCGAGACCGTCGTCGGCCTGGTCGTCGCCGTCGCCCTGCTGGGCTATCTCGTCCTCGCCCTGGTCTTCCCGGAGAGGTTCTGAGCGCCCCATGGGTCCCGTAACGGCAGGCGTGCTCCAGTTGCTCGCCCTGATCGGCGCGCTGGCGCTCGCCTACGTCCCCTTCGGCAATCACATGGCCCGGGTCTACTCCTCGCCGCGGCACCTGCGCGTGGAGAGATGGATCTACAAGGGCATCGGTGCCGACCCCGACGCCGGGATGACCTGGCCCGCGTACCTGCGCGCGGTCCTCGCCTTCTCGGCCGTCGGCGTCCTCTTCCTCTACCTGCTCCAGCGGCTCCAGGGCGTGCTGCCCGGCTCGCTCGGCTTCTCCTCCGTCGACCCGGCGCAGTCGTTCAACACGGCCGTGTCGTTCGTGACCAACACCAACTGGCAGTCGTACTACGGCGAGCAGACGATGGGGCACGTCGTGCAGACCGCCGGTCTGGCCGTGCAGAACTTCGTCTCTGCGGCCGTGGGCATGGCCGTGGCCGTGGCCCTCGTGCGGGGCTTCGCCCGGTCGCGCACCGGTGAACTCGGCAACTTCTGGTCCGACCTGGTGCGCGGCACGCTGCGGATCCTGGTGCCGGTCGCCGCCGTCGCCGCGGTGGTCCTGGTCGCCTGCGGGGCGATCCAGAACTTCTCCGGCATCCACGAGGTCGGGCAGTTCATGGGCGGCTCCCAGCAGTGGAACGGCGGCGCGGTCGCCTCGCAGGAGGCCATCAAGGAGCTGGGCACCAACGGCGGCGGCTACTTCAACGCCAACTCCGCCCACCCCTTCGAGAACCCCACCCCGTTCACCAACCTCTTCGAGATCTTCCTCATCCTGGTCATCCCGTTCTCGCTGACCCGCACCTTCGGCGTGCTGGTCGGCTCGGTGCGGCAGGGGTACGCGATCCTCGGCACGATGGCCGCCATCTGGCTCGGCTTCACCGCCCTGATGATGGGGACCGAGTTCGCCCACCACGGCCCGGCGCTCCAGGCCGCGGGCGGGGCGCTGGAGGGCAAGGAGGTCCGCTTCGGGGTCGGGGGCTCCTCGATCTTCGCCGTGGCCACGACGCTCACCTCGACCGGTGCGGTGGACTCCTTCCACTCCTCCTTCACCGGCCTCGGCGGCGGCATCACCATGCTCAGCATGATGCTGGGCGAGATCGCGCCCGGCGGCACCGGCTCCGGTCTCTACGGCATCCTGATCCTGGCGGTCATCGCGGTGTTCCTCGCCGGCCTGATGGTCGGCCGTACGCCCGAGTACCTGGGCAAGAAGATCGGCGCCCGGGAGATGAAGCTCGCCGCCGCCTACATCCTCGTCACACCGGCCCTGGTGCTCGTCTTCACGGCCGCCTCCATGGCGCTGCCGACCCCGCCGCACTCGATGCTCAACTCCGGCGCGCACGGCTTCTCCGAGGTGCTGTACGCCTTCACCTCCGCCGCCAACAACAACGGCTCGGCCTTCGCCGGGCTGAACGCGAACACCGACTGGTTCAACACCATGACCGGGCTCGCCATGCTGTTCGGCCGCTTCCTGCCCATCGTCTTCGTCCTGGCGCTGGCCGGCTCGCTCGCGGGGCAGCGGCCGGTGCCGGTCACCGCGGGCACCCTGCGCACCGAGAAACCGCTGTTCACCGGCCTGCTGGTGGGCGCGATCCTGATCATCACCGGTCTCACGTACTTCCCGGCCCTGGCGCTGGGGCCGCTCGCGGAAGGGCTCGCGTGATGACCACCCGCACAGAGAAGTCAGAGGACTCCATGTCCACAGTCACACCCACCAGGGCGCCGCACAGTGACGTGCCCACCGGCCACAAGCCCACCGAGGGCCGTGTCGGCGGCGGTCTCTTCGACCCCAAGGCACTGATCAAGTCGCTGCCGGAGGCGTTCCGCAAACTGGACCCGCGGGTGATGGTCAAGTCGCCCGTGATGTTCGTGGTGTGGATCGGCTCCGTGCTCACCACGGTGTTCTCCTTCACGGACCCGGGCGACTGGTTCGGCTGGACCATCAGCGCCTGGCTGTGGCTGACCGTGCTCTTCGCCAACCTGGCGGAGGCCGTCGCCGAGGGCCGGGGCAAGGCGCAGGCCGACACCCTGCGCAAGGCCAAGACCGACACGGTCGCGCGGCGGATCGCCGGGGACCGTGAGGAGCGGGTGCCCGGCACCGACCTGCGGATCGGCGACCTGGTGGTCTGCGAGGCCGGTGACGTGATCCCCGGGGACGGCGACGTCGTCGAGGGTGTCGCGTCGGTGGACGAGTCGGCGATCACCGGCGAGTCCGCGCCCGTCATCCGCGAGTCCGGCGGCGACCGCAGCGCCGTCACGGGCGGTACGAAGGTGCTGTCCGACCGGATCGTCATCAGGATCACGACGAAGCCGGGCGAGACCTTCATCGACCGGATGATCGGCCTGGTCGAGGGCGCCGCCCGGCAGAAGACGCCCAACGAGATCGCCCTCAACATCCTCCTGGCGTCACTGACGATCGTCTTCCTGCTCGCGTGCGCCACGCTGCCGCCGTTCGCCGACTACGCGGGCACCCACCTGACGTTGGTCGTGCTGGTCGCCCTGCTGGTCTGCCTGATCCCGACCACCATCGGCGCCCTGCTCTCCGCGATCGGCATCGCGGGCATGGACCGGCTGGTGCAGCGCAATGTGCTGGCCATGTCGGGCCGTGCGGTCGAGGCGGCGGGCGACGTGTCGACGCTACTGCTCGACAAGACGGGCACCATCACGCTCGGCAACCGGCAGGCCGCCGAGTTGGTGCCGGTGCGCGGGACGACGGAGGCCGAGGTCGCCGACGCGGCCCAGCTGTCGTCGCTGGCGGACGAGACCCCCGAGGGCCGCTCGATCGTCGTGCTGGCGAAGGAGAGGTACGGGCTGCGGGAGCGCCACCAGGGCGAGTTGGCGCACGCCGAGTGGATCGCCTTCACCGCCCAGACCCGCATGTCGGGTGTGGACGTCGACGGCCGGAAGGTCCGCAAGGGTGCCACGGCCTCGGTCATCGCCTGGGTCGAGGAGCAGGGCGGCACGGTCGCCGAGGACGCCGGGGCGACGGCCGAGCGGATCTCCGCGGCGGGCGGCACCCCCCTGCTGGTCGCCGTACAGGACGACAAGGGCGCCCGTATGCTCGGCGTCATCCACCTCAAGGACGTCGTCAAGCACGGCATGCGGGAACGGTTCGAGGAACTGCGCCGCATGGGCATCAAGACCGTCATGATCACGGGCGACAACCCGCTCACCGCGAAGGCCATCGCCGAGGAGGCAGGCGTGGACGACTTCCTCGCCGAGGCCACCCCCGAGGACAAGATGGCCCTCATCAAGCGGGAGCAGGCCGGCGGCAAGCTGGTCGCGATGACCGGCGACGGCACGAACGACGCGCCGGCCCTCGCCCAGGCGGACGTCGGCGTGGCGATGAACACGGGTACGTCGGCCGCGAAGGAGGCCGGCAACATGGTCGACCTCGACTCCGACCCGACCAAACTGATCGAGATCGTGGAGATCGGCAAGCAGTTGCTGATCACGCGGGGCGCGCTGACCACGTTCTCCATCGCCAACGACGTCGCGAAGTACTTCGCGATCATCCCGGCGCTCTTCGCGGCGGTCTACCCGGGCCTGGACAAGCTGAACATCATGCGGCTGTCCTCGCCCGACTCCGCGATCCTGTCGGCCGTCGTCTTCAACGCGCTGATCATCGTCGTGCTGGTGCCGCTGTCGCTGAGGGGCGTGCGGTACCGGCCGATGAGCGCGGACCGGATGCTCCGGCGCAACCTCGCCGTCTACGGCGTCGGCGGACTGATCGCGCCCTTCGCCGGCATCAAGATCATCGACCTGATCATCTCTCTGATCCCCGGGATCCGGTGAAGGACATGAACCACTCCTTTGCGTACACCGCGCGGTTGCTCGGCGCGGGACTGCGGGCCCTGCTGGTGCTGACCGTGCTCACCGGCATCCTCTATCCGCTGGCGGTCACCGGTGTCGCCCAGGCGCTGTTCACGCACCAGGCGAACGGCTCCGAGATCACGGCGGACGGCAAGGTCGTCGGCTCGTCCCTGATCGGCCAACAGGGCTACAGCCTCAAGTACTTCCAGCCCCGCCCCGCCAACGGACTCGGACAGAACTCGATCAACACGCGGTACAAGCTGATCCTCTCCGGCGCGACCAACCTCGCCGCGGACAGCAAGGTGCTCCTGAAGCAGGTCGAGGACGCCAAGGCCGCCGTGGTGCGGGACAACTCGGTCCCCGGCCACCCGGTGAGGCCCTCCCAGGTCCCCGCCGACGCCGTCACCTCCTCCGGCTCCGGCCTGGACCCGGACATCTCCCCGGCCTACGCCCAACTCCAGGTCCGCCGGGTCGCCGCCCGCAACCACCTGCCCGTCCCCCAGGTCGAGCAACTGGTCAGGGCCCACACGACCGGCCGCACCCTCGGCTTCATCGGGGAGCCCCGGGTGAACGTCCTGGAACTGAACATCGCGCTCAAGGGGCTGATGGCGAAAAGCTGACGGGGGCGGCGACTCCGAGGCCCTGACTCGACGGCCGCGGAGCGATGCCCCTGGGTCGATGACCTGGGGTTGATGCCCCTGAGCCTGGTGGCGCCGGACTTGGTGACGCCGGGCCTGACGACGCCGGGCCTGGTGACCTCGGGCCTGGTGGCCCCGGCCTGGTGACCTCGGACCTGACGACGCCGGGACTGGTGGCCCCGGCCTGGTGACCTCGGGCCTGACGACGCCGGGCCTGGTGACCTCGGGCCTGGTGGCCCCGGCCTGGTGACCTCGGACCTGACGACGCCGGGCCTGGTGGCCCCGGCCTGACGACCTCGGGCCTGACGACGCCGGGCCTGGTGGCCCCGGCCTGACGACCTCGGGCCTGACGCTGACGACGCCTGGCCTGATGGCCCCGGGCCTGACGACTCCGAGACTGCTGATCCCGGGCCTGGTGACCTCGGGCCTGGTGGCCCCGGGCCTGACGACCCCGCGACTGATGACCCCAGGCTGATGACCCGGGGCCGGACGACCCGGGGCCGGACGACCCGGGCCTGACGACCTGGCCTGACGACCCCGGACCCACCGATGACCCGGACCGATGACCCCGCACCGACGCCCCGAGACCCATCCATGACCCCGGTCCGATCACCCGGACCGGGGTCACCCCGCACCGAGAACCCCCGACCGCGGAACGACGTGCGGTTTCACCGCCCCGACCCCGTCCCCGAGCGACTGAAACCGCGTTGAAGCCACGCTGAACCGCCCGGGCCGCAAGCTCTGCGGCATGACGACAACGGACGCAGACGAACTCGCGATCGCGGCCACCGGGCTGCGCAAGGCCTACGGGGACAAGACCGTCCTCGACGGCATCGACATCCACGTGCCCGCCGGCACCGTCTTCTCCCTCCTCGGGCCGAACGGCGCCGGCAAGACCACGGCGGTCAGCATCCTGTCCACGCTGATCTCCGCGGACGGCGGACAGGCGCGGATCGCCGGGCACGACCTCACCGCCGATGCGCAGGCGGTGCGGGCCGCCATCGGGGTCACCGGTCAGTTCTCCGCCGTGGACGGGCTGATCACCGGCGAGGAGAACATGCTCCTGATGGCGGACCTGCACCACCTCCCCAAGCGCGAGGGACGGCGCGTCGCCGCCGAGCTGCTGGAGCGGTTCGACCTCACCGAGGCCGCGAAGAAGCCCGCCTCCACCTACTCCGGCGGCATGAAGCGCCGCCTGGACATCGCCATGACCCTGGTCGGCAGCCCGCGGATCATCTTCCTGGACGAGCCGACCACCGGCCTCGACCCGCGCTCCCGCCACACCATGTGGCAGATCATCCGTGAACTGGTCTCCGGCGGTACGACCGTCTTCCTCACCACCCAGTACCTGGAGGAGGCCGACCAACTGGCCGACCGCATCGCGGTGCTCAACGGCGGCAAGATCGTCGCCGACGGCAGCGCCGAGCAGCTCAAGCGGCTCGTCCCCGGCGGGCACGTGCGGCTGCGCTTCTCCGACCCGGTGGCGTACGAGCGTGCGGCCACCGCGCTGCGCGAGGCCGCCCGGGACGACGAGGCACTCACCCTCCAGATCCCCAGCGACGGAAGCCAGCGCGAGCTGCGCGCCATCCTCGACTGGCTCGACGCCGCCGGCATCGAGGCCGACGAGCTGTCGGTCCACACCCCGGACCTGGACGACGTGTTCTTCGCCCTCACCGCCGCCCCCGTACCTTCCCAGCCCAGCGACAAGGAGACCGTCCGATGAGCGCCGCCGGCCACCCCCTCCGCGACAACCTCACCATGCTGCGGCGCAACCTGCTGCACGCCCGCCGCTACCCCTCCCTCACCCTGAACCTCCTGCTCACCCCGGTCATCCTGCTGCTGCTCTTCGTCTACGTCTTCGGCGACGTGATGAGCGCCGGCATCAACGGCGGACATGCGAACCGTGCCGACTACGTCGCCTACCTGGTCCCCGGCATCCTCCTGCTGACGGTGAGCATGACCTCGCTCGGCACCGCCGTGTCGGTGGCCACCGACATGACCGAGGGCATCATGGCCCGGTTCCGGACCATGGCGATCTCCCGCGCCTCGGTGCTGATCGGCCACGTGCTCGGCAGCGTGCTCCAGACGCTGATGGCCCTGGTGCTGGTGCTGGGCATCGGCCTGGCCATCGGGTTCCGGCCCGACGCGACGCCGCTGGAGTGGATCGCGGCGGCGGGGCTGATGGCGCTGGTCAGCCTGGCGCTGACCTGGATCGCGGTCGGCATCGGCCTGGTGAGTCCCAACCCCGAGGGGGCCAGCAACACCGGGACGCCCCTGGTGATGCTGCCGTTCCTGTCCAGCGCGTTCGTGCCGGTGGACGCCATGCCGGGCTGGTTCCGCTGGTTCGCCGAGTACCAGCCGTTCTCGCCCGCCATCGAGACCCTGCGCGGGCTGCTGCTCGGCAGCGGGATCGGCACGAGGAACGCGGTGCTCGCCGTCGCCTGGTGCCTGGGGCTGACCGTGCTGGGCTACCTGTGGTCCAAGGCGCAGTTCAACCGGGAGCCGCGGCGTTGAGCCCGGCGGGCCTCACCCGGCGCTCAGCTCCCGCAGTGCCGCGGCCCGCAGCTCGTCCCGCCCCAGGGCGGCGTACCTCGACCTCGCGTCGGCGTACGCCGCCCTGTCGGCGTTCTCGGCGGCCTGCCGGGACCGGGCCGAGGACAGGGTCGGGAAGTCCCGCACCACCGGCATCCGCTCCGCCAGCGCCACCAGCCGTACGGCCGCCGTCTCGCCCCTGGCCAGCCCGGCGAGACCGAGCGCCAGCAACACCGTGCCGTAGACCGGAAGTTCCACCGGGGACCCCGAGGCCGACGAGCTGGGGGAGCCGGCCCTACCGGCAGAACCGGCCGAACCGGAGGAGCCCGTAGGCTCGGTCGGACCGGACGCGTCGGAGACATCGGGAGCCGTCACGGCGCCGGACGAGCCGGACAGCATCCCGAGAAGCCGCTCCCGCAACTGCTCGGCCAGCCCCGCCACCGGCTCCAGCCGCCCGTGCTGCGCGTGCGCCGCCAGCGCGACCGACTGCACCTGAAGCGACCACGGATGCACGAACGGATCACCGGCATGCAGCAGGCTGTCCTCCCGTACCCGCTCCGCCGCCCGGCGCCACAGCCCGAGCCCGACCTCCGTCAGGCCCCGGGCCAGCGCGATCTCCGCCCGGGCCAGGAGATCGGGGGTGTAGATCTGCGGCGAATCCGGCGGCTGCTCCAGGGCCGCGAGTCCCAGCCAGTACTCCGCCTCGTCGACCTCCCCGCGCTGCAGACAGGCCAGCACCAGCCCCCAGCGCACGCCGACCGAGTCCGACCAGTCGCCGAACCGGTCGAGCGCGGCGAGCGCGGCGCGCAGATGGTCGTACGCCTCCGCGCCCCGCTCGGACTGGAGACACAGCTCGCTGATCCGCCCGTGGCAGAGCAGCTGCATGGCGGGGTTGGCGAGCGGCTCCAGCGCGGCGAGCATCCGGCGGGCGTACTCCAGCGCGCGCTCCGTCTCGTGCGCCGCGTCCCACACGTAGCTGGCGAAGCACGCCGCCACACCCGCCAGCAGGGGTTCCTCCGCGTCGCACAGCTCGTGCAGCAGCGCGTACTCCGGCGGGTGGATGTCCGGGACGGCGCACAGTACGACGGCCAGCGCCCGCAGCAGCGTGTCCGGTGGAGCGGGCGGCAGCCGGCGCAGCGTCAACAACTGCCGTACGGCGTGCGGGCCGTGGGCCATGAAGAGACTGGCCGTGCACGCGGCCGCCGCGGTGCGGGCCGGCTCGACGTCCTCCGGGCCGGGGTGAAAGCGGGACAGCGGCCCGCCGGTGTCGGCGATGAGGGCGGTGAGCCGGGTGAAGTGGGAGTCGGTGGCCCACAGGGAGGCCAGTACGGCGGTGAGCGCGGCGGTGGTGGGCCCGTCGGAGCGGGCCAGCGCGTGCCGGAGCGCGAGGACGAGGTTGTCCTGTTCGGCGCGGATGCGGTTCCAGGAGGGTGCCGGGTCGCTGCTGAACAGCACGTCGTGGTGCTCGCGGCCGAAGTCCCGGGCCCAGCGCAGGAACCGGCCGGTCACCACCTCCTCCTCGCCCGCCTCGGCCCGCCGGGCGGCGCTGAACTCCCGCAGCGTCTCCAGCATGTGGAAACGCGCCCCCGAAGGGCTGTCGTCCACCTTGATCAAGGACTGACCGGCCAGTTGCTCCAGCAGGAACAGCGCGTCCCCCGTCTCACCGAGCAGGTACTCCGCGGCGTCCTCGGCGAAGCCGCCCGGGAACACCGACAGCGCGCGCAGCGCCGCCCGGCCGTCCGGCTCCAGCAGGTTCCAGCTCCACTCGACCACGGCGTGCAGCGTGCGGTGCCGCTCCGGCGCGTCACGGGCGCCGCCGCGCAGCAGCGCGAAACGGTCCCGGAGCCGACGCGCTATGTCGGCCACGGAGAGCACCCGCACCCGGGCCGCGGCCAGTTCCACGGCGAGCGGCAGCCCGTCCAGGTGGCGGCAGATCTCGGCGACCCGGTCGGCGGGCAGGTCCACGCCGGGCCGGGCCGCCCGCGCCCGCTGCTCGAAGAGCTCGACCGAGGTGGCGAGGGACAGCTCCGGCAGGGCGTACACGGACTCCGAGCTCAGCCCCAGCGGGGCCCGGCTGGTGGCCAGGACCCGCAGCTCCTTCGACCGCGACACCAGCGCCTGGACGAGGTCGGCCACGCCGGCGATCACCTGCTCGCAGTTGTCCAGCACCAGCAGCGTGGGCCCCGTACCCAGCGCGCCGACGATGCCGCCCACCGCGTCGCCGCCCCCGGTGAACTGCCGGCCTTCGCCCGCGCCGACCGCCGAGGCCACCTCGGCGGCCACGTCGTCGTCGGCGGTGACACCGGCGAGGGCGACGAAGTGCACCACGGGCTGCTCGGCAGCCCGGCCCACCGCATGGGACAGCCGGGTCTTGCCCAGCCCGCCGGGGCCCACGACGGTGACCACCCGGGCCGCGCGCAGCAGCCCGGCCACGGCGGCGATGTCGGCGTCCCGCCCCAGCAGCGGATTCGGCTCGTGCGGCACTCCCTGCCGGACTCGAGGCGCGTCCGCGTTCAGCAACTGCTGGTACAGCGACCGCAGTTCAGCACCCGGATCGGCGCCCAGCCCGTCGCGCAGCCCGCGCCGGTAGGCGTCGTACCGGGTCAGCGCCGCGGCCCGGCCCACGGTGACCGCCTCACAGCGCAGCAGCTCCGCCAGCACCTCCTCGTCCCGCGGCAGCTCCCGGGCCAGCTCGGCCAGCGGCGCCGTGGCCTCCTCCCGCCGCCCCAGCCGGGCGAGCGCGAGCGCACGGGAACGCACGAGGGAGCGGTGCGCCCGAAGCCGGTCGGTACGGAGCGCGACCACCGGATCGTGCAGGTCCTCTCCCGCCCCGGCGCCCACGCTCCCGTCCCACAGGGCCAGGCCCGCCTCGGCCCGCGCCAGGGACCCCGCGTGGTCCCCCGCCCGCGCCCGCTCGGCGCTCGCCGCGTCGTGCAGCAGCAGCGCGGAGCTGTCGACCTGCGCCTCGTCCAGCGCGAGCCGGTACCCGGTCGGCGTACTGACGACCAGCTCACCACCCACCTGCGCCCTGAGCCGCGACACCAGCACCTGCACCGCCTTGCCGGGCCGCTCGGGCAGCCCGTCCGGCCACAGCCCCTCCACCAGCCGCCCCGTACTGCACCCGGCCCGCAGGTCCCCGGCGAGCAACGCCACCAGCCCGCGCAGCCGGGGAGCGGTGATCTCCCGCCCACGACAGGCGACTTCGGCCAGCACCGTCAACTCGATGGTCACGCACGAAGCGTAGCCATCCCCGGCTCTCCCCACCCCCGCGCGCGGATAAGAAGGGCGCGTCCACCAGGAGACGCGAAACCGGGCTGCTCGCGGGCGGTCGTGCGCGTATGGTCGGCGTGAACCATGGGGGTGAAAGCCTGTGCTGTACGCACACGAGGTGATCCTGAACGAACTCGCCCAGGGGATCAGGCCGGTGGCCGAGGGCGTCGAGTGGTTCGAGGGCCTCCCGGAGGATGACCGACGCAAGGTGCTGCACGCACTGGTGCTGTTCTGCGGGCAGGCCCGCGCCCGCGAGGAGGACGTGCCGGAGAGCATCGTGCTCTCCGGTGTCCGCCCCACTCACACCCAGGCGGTGATGCTCACGAAGTGGCGCTTCGGAATGGCAGCACTCCCGCTCTACGAACTCACCAAGTCCTTCCGCCTGCTCGTCGCCCTCTTCACCATCGCGGACACCCGTCGACGGACGCTGTACTGCACCGGGGGATGCAGTCACGCGTGGCACAACCTGCCGGCCCCGACACGGGACACGACCTGAGACCAGGGACGGCGGTCCCACGCGCGCGCTGATCGCCGTTGGCCACTGTCGAACGACCTCGGACGACCCGGAGACGTCGTCCGCCATCCACTGGCTCAGGGCGGCTTCACCCGTCTTGCCGAACGTCATCCGCCTACGACTGCCCACGCGTCGCAGTTCGAGGCCGAGCAGGCACCCGAGGGTCAACCGCAGCGTCGAGCCGGCCGCGTTGCCCCGGTAGTGGTAGCGCACCCGCTTGCGAAGGTTCTGCGTGCCGGTCGGAGTGGGGTGGCTGTTCGAAATGCCACCCGTAGACCTCTGCTGCCGCCGGAACAGGGCTCGGACGCACCATGACCGATCACCGCAGGCTACTGGTCGACGCTCACTGAACGTTCCCGGAACGCACCGGTGCTCGACCACAGGCCGCACTCACGACAGCGAAACACCCCGACTGGTCGGAACCTGCCGGGGTGTTTCTGAGACCCCTCTGAAAGGAGGGATGGGAAGCATAACTGACCTGAGGCCGGTGGGGGGACGACCTTCGGCCGGTACCGGCGCATCCACGCTCCGCCCTGGGTGCATCATCCCGGCCACCGGTACAGTCACGGACGACTCCGGCGAACTGCTGGTCTGGGTGAGCGCCCGGCGGCGAACATGGTGGCCGCGATGAGGACGACGGTGACGGCGTTGAGCGCCAGGTGCAGGGTCTCCATCGGGCTTCCCCACCGTCAGCCGCTCAGTTCGCCGAGCCAGCGCAGGGCGGTCAGGCTGGGCAGGAAGCAGTACTCGCCTCCTCGGGTGACGACGAACCGCGGCAGCGCGGCGAGGCGTCGGCGCAGCGGCCTGCGGGGAATCGTGAAGTCGGCTGAGCCGTCGCGGGATCCGGTCACGGGGTCCTGGGCGTCGTTCGCGCCGAAGAAGACGCCGTCGTTCATCCACTGGGACTGGACGAACTCGAACTGCCGCCCCAGGTGCGCGCCGATGAACGCGAACATCAGGCCGCGGTCGGCTCCGTCGTCCTCCAGTACTCCCTCGGGCAGCGGCGGACCGTAGACGGCGCCGCGCCGGATCATGCGGTGCAGTCGTACCTCTCCCGCCACGGCCGCGTCGCGGGGGTTGGCCCGGCGGATGTGGCAGCCGCCGGGCGTCTTGAACCCCGCCGGGTCGTCGCTCTCGTACAGGAAGGTGTTACGGCGGTACGGGTCGGCGCCGAGCGCCGGCTCGTCGTGGTCCGGGGCCAGCGCCAGGGGAGTTCCGCTGCGCCAGCGCCCCATGATCTTGGCCGCGATCAGTTCCTCGTCCTGGGGCCCGGTGGAGTTGTCCTTCAGATAGCGGCGGAACGCGGCGACGTCCTGGTGGAGCTTGCGGAAGACGGCGTAGCTGCCGTTGCGTCCCAGCACGGCCGGTTGCGGGGACTGGATCCCGCCCAGTTCGTCCCGGTGGCCGAGGACGAACTCGCCGGCCTTCAGCGGCACTTCCAACTGGTTGGAGCCCGGTATGCCGCTGCCTTCGACGGCGGGATGGCTGACCCCGTCGCGGTAGCCGAAGTGCTCGGTCTCGGTGGGCAGCGCGTAGCAGTCCTGCCGCCAGACCGCCGTCACGCCGGGGAGCCGGTCGTACGCGGGGCGGGCCCTGTCGAGGGCAGCCTCCAGTCGTGCGGCTTCCGGCGCGACCGCGGTGAGGACCACGTGCACATCGGGGCTGCCCAGCGGCGTCTCCCAGTGTTCCGGGCTGCTGTCGCCCACATCGCCCAGCGCCCTGGCACGGGCCGCCATCCCCTGGCGGAACTCCCAGGCGAACGTCTCCAGCGCGGCGGGCGGCACTCCCAGCGCCTCCAGGCCGCGGCAGGTGACGGCCGCGCTCACCCAGGTCTCGTCCAGGGGGCTGACCGAGTCCGCCACGGAGGTCACCGCCGTACTCGCCCGCCGCATCAACTCCCGGCCGTCGCCCCGGTCGTCGATGCGGAAGGCGAGGTAGGTCGCCGCGTAGGGCGTCGGCCGGGGGCTGAGGACCCCGCGCTGGATGTCGTCGAGTTCCATTGAGACGTCCGTGTGCACACTCACGGCTGACCTCCCCGCTGCCCTATCCGGAGACGACGTTCCGCCAGAAGTTCCGCAGGCTGTCGTCACCACCGAAGAGGGAGCTGAAGATGGTCGAGTCCGCCAGCAGCAGATCGGCCGCCCGGTCACCGCTGGGCGGCATCCACAGGAACATGTTGAACTCGGTGTTGCCGGCCTCGGTGAACGGATGCGGCCGGGAGGCGTCGATCGGCTGCCTGGCCAGCACGCGGATGGCTTCCGGATCGTCGGTCGTCACGTCGTAGTGCGGCAGGTGCATGTGGAAGTTGAAGTTCGTCACCCCCTCCAGCCAGCCCTTCGGGTCCAGCTCCCGGACCGTGGACAGCGGGGCGATCTGGTTGCCCTCGCGCGTGGCCGGACGCAACCCGTACCGGTTCATGACCGGAACGCCGAGACCCCGCATCAGGTCCCTGACGTAGGTGGCGAACCGCTGCTGCCGGGGCACCAGCGGATCGCCGTGATGCCGGTACTCCATCTCCCGGACCTTCAGGTCGTCCGAGGAACCGACATCGTGGTGCGGGCCCAGGACGAGGCAGGCGTCCTCCCGCGCGAGGAACGCCCGCAACGCCTCGATCTCCCCCGGCTGGGCCTCCTGCTCGGTGACGGCGTGGTCCAGCCCGAACACGAACAGCACGTCGGTGTCGTCGAGCACCCGCTCGTCGAGCGGGGTGAGGAAACCCGCCTGGTCGATGCGCTGGTACACCGGGACGGGGTGCCCCGTGACCTCCTCGACGTAGTCCTGGAACGGCACCCAGGCCCAGAAGAACAGCTCCAGTGACCCGGCGATGCCCTGCTGGAACCGGTACGGGTCCGACCACTTCGGGTCCTCGTACGCGGGCCAGGCCACCCGCCTGACCTCGGTCATCGTGGAGAAGCGGTTGTCCAGCTCGGCCGCGTTGCGACCGGCCTCCGCCGGATAGCTCCAGGAGACGTAGATGCTCACCCGCCGCCCGCCAGGGGTGTACTCCCGCGGAATGTGCCGCTGGTTGTACGTGCGTGCGGTCCTGACCTCGCTCATTTCGCCCAGCCTCACTGCATCTGGTCGAGCATCTCCGACAGGGCGCTCTTGACCCGCAGCGCCTTCTTGATCTCGTCCGACGTCACGTACGGATACTCTCCGTACTCGATGAAGCTCGGACAGTGGTGTTCACGGACGTACCTGACGAACCCCTCGGGGTTGGTCCGCCAGTCCTCGGGAAACCCTTCGAGGTTCTCGAAGACGGTGCTCGCGCCGACCTTCGTGAAGAGCGCAACGGCGTCCTCGGTGTACTTGTCGAAGTCGGTGTCGAAGATCCCCTGATACATGAACCGCGTGTCGTCGTCGAAGAGAACCCAGCGCAGATAGTGCAGCTTCAACGGCGCCAGCAAATACGGATCCTCCTCCAACGCCTTGACCAGCGTGTGGCCGTGCGCACGCACCACCTCGGCCCGGCCCGGCTTGATCGGCGCGATGATGGTGAACCCGTAGGACGCCGGGGTCCTGGGGAGAACCGGACCGTACTTCCCCTGCTCGAGGTGGTCGGTTTCCTTGGGGATGGCAACCATCTGCGGCTTGATCTCCATGTCCGCTCCTCACACGATCCAGCGGCCGGGACCAACCTCCAGCGTGGCACCGGACCGCTGGGCGCGCCCGCTGAGCGACAGGGGGACTACAGACCGGTCAGGAGCCGCTGCGAACGATCCGCTTGCCCCGCAGGCCGCGTGTCATGGTCGCGGGGACGACGACATGTGGCAGCCCGAAGGCCCCAGGCGCGCACTCTTCGCCGGCTGTCGGTCCTTGCCACACGTGCGGTGCCATCCCGTCGAGGGTTTGCATCGGGTCGGCGCACGTCGCGGCCATCGCCTCCGCGTCACCGCGGTTGAAGGCATCGACGTACTGGACCACCCCCACTGGAAGACGGAATCAGTGGTGAAGGGTGGACTTGGCGACCACGATGACCAGGCCGAGCACCAGGTTCACCAGACCGGAGGCCACGACCAGTCGGCGAGAGGCTCCGGCTCGCCCGGCGGCGATGGTCGACCACGCGACCTGCTCGATCAGGGCGACCCCCAGTGCGAACCATGCCGTTCCGGCGAGCCCCAGCCTCAGCAGGGGGCTGATCGCCACTGCGACGGCTGGGGGAACCGCGGCCTGGACCATCGGCCACTCATGCCGGGCCACATGGCGTACCTCGCTCCAGCTCAGAGGCTGTCCGTGCGCCCGCTCGCCGGCCAGACGGGCGTAAACGTGGGCGGCCCAGAACACGATGCCGGTGACGAGGAGGAGCAGTACGAGTCCGAGGCGGGGGAACGGGCCGAACGTTGCGGTCCCGGCTATGACGGACGCGGCCAGGAGCGCACCGTAGATCGCACCCGAGTAGTCGGTCCGCGGCAGGTCCGGACGGTGCTCTGCGGTGCCACCGTTCGCGAGGGGGACGCTGGGCACCTCTCCAGGATCGCCGGGACCACCGCATAGTGCACGACGAAGGACACCCGCTTACAGCACTCGGCAGACCGGTCCCCGCGACCAACGTCCGCCGCGCCTTCCGCCAGGCCCTCAAGGGCATCGACGGGATCAGCCAGGACGAGTGGACGCCGAGGGAGCTACGGCACAGCTTCGTGTCCCTGCTTTCCGACCGGGATGTCCCGCTGGAGGAGATTTCGCGGCTCGTCGGCCACTCCGGGACCGCCGTCACCGAGGAGGTCTAACGGAAGCAGATCCGGCCCGTGATCGTGTAGGGGTGGCGGGATTGGAACCTACGACCGCTTCGTCCCGAACGCGATCAGAGCGTGCATGGCCTTGATTCGGAGCACTGACCTGCGCGTGCGCCGTCCAGGTCCGTCCGCTTCAGTCCGGGACGGTCGTGGTTCGGCCGCTCCGTTTGGCCCCCTGTTTGGCCCCCCAGGGACGGGCTTCCGGCCCCGTGAAGGCGGATGGTTCGGGCCCGCCGCGTGCGCCATAGGAGCAGGCTCTCCTAGGCTGCCCACGGACGGCGGGCCGAGCCGATTACCTACGGATGTGAACCGTGATCTGCCATCCAGCGGCAGCGGCGACGATCGCCGTCCCGAGCGGTACGTTCGCGGTGAGGCCGATCACCGCGCCAGCCCCAACACAGAGGGTAGAGAATCCGATCTGAGCCCAGGCCAGCGCGCTTCCGCCGGTCTCAGGGGACCCGGTCGGTGCCGCCGGGCGGTCGTGCTGTTCGCCCGGTCCTGGGGTACGTTCAACAGTGCTCAATGTAGAAGTTCCTCGCTTTTCTGGGGAACCGCAGGCACCAGGGCGCTGTGCTGCCAGGCTGGTGGCCCTGGCGCCTGCGTAACTGTCCGCGGCCATGGGCCCGTTACACCTCGGGGCCCTTGCCGCTCACCTCAAGATTCCCCTCGGATTTCCGCCTGGTCGGGTAGACTGGCGGACGGATTGATCCTCATGAGCGCTGAGTTAACTTGAAATGGATAAATAGTGACTTAGCCCACATACGGATCAATCCGTAGCGCTCAAAGGGGAGGGGAAAGTTGCCGCCGAAGGACGGGAAGGTCGAGGTTCGACTAGAGACGCTACGGGTGCTACGGCGCAGCGAGTTGCCTGCCGTAACCGCTGAGACGCTGCGCCTCTGGCGGGAAGGCCGCCAGCCGGCCGGTATTCGCCTACGGCGCGCTTACCTTCGGAACGACGAACTCAAGTCGGTGGAGGACGAGCGGAAACCCTTGCCGATGGAGGACCGGCCGCTGGCGGCTCGCATGATCACTCCCAAGGGCGTCGCCCTGAAGCTGCATCTCGTGCTTTTGTTCGCCGCGCAGTGTGCTGTGAAGCCGGGCAAAACCTGGAAGACCCCGCACCCGGTTGAGCCGACGCCGCAAAGCGATCACTCATGGGTGGGCTTGATGGCCACCGTCGCCAAATATCGGGGCCCAGGCATCCAGGGTGCCTCGGTCGCGACCAACAAGCGTCGGCAAGTCACGGAGGCCCTCAAGAAGTTGGAGGGGCTCGGCCTGATACGCCCCACCAAGGGGCCAGGGCGAGCGCGGCAAGGGTTCGACCTGTTGCACGAGAACGGGAAGAGCACGCCAGCGGCCGGAGTGCCGTACACGGTGCCGGTCGACGCCGAGCCGTTCGTGGAGATCCCTCGGGAGTTCTTCACTGAGGGCTGGGTGCATGTCCTGACGAACAGTGAGATCGCCGCGCTGCTCATGTGGCTCGATGCTCTGAAGTACGACGCATCGCCTACCTCTGATCCATCAGTGTTTGTCACGCGGGTGACGAGCGCGGTGAGGCAAGGGGCCTACGGGCTCGGGCGGGAGGCCTACGAGACTCATCAGCAACTCGACGCCTTCCAGCTGCTCGATGTGCTTCGACCCGAAAAGCGCCACTACGACGGCAGGTGGCAGGAGTTTGCGGAGGACAGCAGCGACCTAGCCTGCCATCGCGTCGCGTTGACGCCAGACGGGTTCACCAGGGACGCCGGCGAAGTGGTGCAAGAGGTGCTGCAACGCCGGGATGCCCGTGGGGACTGGTCTCGCCCCCCGAACGCACCACGCCGCTACTCAGGCATCAGGCTGCGCAAGCCTGAACGTGACCAGAAGAAGTAGCCCTCTGGGCGGCATGTATGCAGGCTTGCGGGTCTCCTTGCTCCGGCAGGTCACTCAGCTCTGCCTAGACAGCCTGTCGCAGGCCTGGTGCAGGGCTGGCCAAGAGGGTAGCTTTCCCTCAAAATAGATCACTTGTTCGGTTTCCTGGGGCACGCCTAGACGGCTGCCTGGTTTATTTTCCTGCGCCAATTACTGGGATGCGGTACAGTCATGCGTCATGAGCGAGCAGCAGGATGCGCTTGAGGACCTTGGGTCCAGTGGTGTGCTCTCCGCCCTTGCCTGGGCCAACACGTCGGCTTACCGGCGAACGATGGAGGACTACGACCCCGAGACGGGTCATGATCAGGGGTGGGTTGGAGGCACTGCCCACAGGCTCTACTGCGATCGCCTGCACAGGGTGTTCTCCACCGGGAGGCATGCCGTGGATTCCCCCGAGGCTGCTTCCGCAGGCTTGGACGCCGTGGCGGCCGGCTTGTTCCCTGGTGAGTACCGCAAGATGCCGATCATCGCTCCAGGTGTGGTCACCTGGTCGGATCTCAACCAGTCGCCGGGGTGGCGGTGCGGAAGGTGGCGCCTCCTCCTCGCCTCGTTCGTCTACGGGGAGAGCAACCGGATCCCTTGGCCTCAGAAGAGCCCCACCAAGCGACTTGTTGCGTCTCAAGCGAAGCCTGACGGGTGGGTCGACCCTCACCCCATGCTCCCATTCGACGATGAGTCCCACCCGTCCCTTGCGGCCGTCCTTCAGACAGTGAGCGAGGAGGACGAAGACTCGGAGCTGACAACGCTCATTGTCGCCCACAGCGTTGAACTTGAGTTGGGTATCCGAGAACTTTACCTAGGGCGCTCTCGTTTGAACCGTGGGGGAGGGGAAGCTTGGTACTGGAAGCATGATCTACTTGCTACCGAATTCGGGACTCCCGGTACAGGAACGATTCCGGCAGCCCCCGGCCCCCGCCCCGGAGCTTCGGGCGTGCAGGACGCTCCTGTTCGTCTCCGCCGCGAGGCGCGGGAGGGGAACGACAAGTGATGAAACGAGTGGATGGTCATGGATTCCTCGCGCCGCACCGAAGTGCAGGTGGGTGACGCCTCTCGCCTCTTTGATGGACAACGCTTGACGCTGGCACGGCAGTTGGTCGGTCTCCGCAAGAACGCACTTGCGGCGAAAATCGACAAAAGCGCAACTGCCGTCGCTGCGTACGAGAACAACACAAAGCGACCGGCGCCGGCAACAGTCGCCCAGTTGTGCTTGACGCTTGGTGTCGACCCGAGTTTCTTCCTGCCTGGCCCCCATCAGCCTGCGATTAACAGCACGGTTCCGCATTTCCGGTCTCTGCGGTCCACAACGCAGTTGGCACGAGATCAGGCTCTTGCTTATGGGATGATTGCCGGAGATGTTGGCGCTGCTCTTGAACGGCATGTCGAATTTCCTGAACCGAACCTTCCGAGGCTGAGCGTAGACGTCGACGACGAAACAAGTGCTATGCCGGAAGAAGCTGCCAGGCTGCTGCGCAAGCACTGGGACATCAAGGCTGGTCCAGTCGGTCACCTAGTCCGTCTAGCAGAGAATAACGGCGTAGTGGTGGTCTTCAGCCCTGCGCAAACTGCGGCAGTCGATGCCTATTCATTCGATGATGCGTACAGGCCGACGATAGTGCTGAATCCTGCCAAGGAAGATTACTATCGTCAGCGATTTGACGTCGCTCACGAACTTGGTCATCTGGTAATGCACGTAGACGCGGAACCGGGAAGCAAGGTGGTAGAAAATCAGGCGCACCGGTTTGCCGCCGAACTGCTACTTCCAGAGGGGGAGTTGAGAGACGTCCTGCCAAGTAAGGCCGACTGGAGGATTCTTGCGGCACTGAAGGAAACCTACGGTGTTAGCCTCCAAGCATTGCTTTACCGGTCCAGGTCGCTCGGCGTCATGAGTGACGTGACGTATCGCAATGCGATTGCCTACTTGTCCTCAAAGGGCTGGCGGAGACGTGAACCTGGAGAGATGCCAGCTGTTGAACAACCCTCCCTTTACCCAAGGGCTGTTGAAATTTTGTCCAGCGTCGGGATGAATGAACTGGCATTGGCCAACGAAGCCAGGGTCACTCCCGGGCTTTTCCGTACTGTCACGGCAAGGGTTCCGGTCAGTGAGGATCTTTTCGTTGATCCGCAGGCGATCGCGGTCCAAGACTCCGCAAGCGAAGGTGTGATTCCGTTGTTCGGAAAAAGGAACTAGCCCGAGTGTAGAGCCTCGGGCTAGTTCCTCCGTGATGTGCGGCCTCCGCCGACCTGTCAGTCATGTCAGAGACCCGGATAGATGTTAATGCGGGTGACTGGGTGGCCTCTTCCTATTTATTGACCATTTGCCCATCGAGATCCTGAAAACCTTTCAGGATCTCCTTTACGGTGTCCCACTCGTGTTGCGGATCTGGGCGCACTTGCATCTTGGCAGTCTTGTGCGCAGAGTCTCCCCGGGCGGTCGCCCAAGTTTCCGTTGTGCTCAGCCAGGCGGAGTTTATCTCCTCCTCGGTGAATCCCAGAGGCATGAGCATGCGAAGGATATTCTTTTCCTTGATGCCGTTGTTCTTTGTGCGCACGTACCGGTTGAAGTCGTTTTTTGCTGCCTCTACTCGCGCCTTCAGATCCGGGTACTTCTTTTTTTGGCCGGCGGCGTCTAGTGATTCAGGTATCGCGTGAAGTGACTCTTTATAGGCCACTACAGCAAGGAGGCTAGTGGAGATGGCTCCGGATGAGACCCATAGTTTGAACGCCTCATTTACCACTTCGATGCAGCGATCTTCGATGAACGATTCAAACTCTGCGTGAGCTAGTACTCTGAAGGCTCTCGTGTGCTCGTAGACGATGTCGTCGTACGAGCCTGTGGGGTCGAAAGCGGCAGGTAGTAAATGGGCTCGAAGTTCCGCTACGCGACGGTTCAATTCATCAAAGCGCGTTGAGGGCATCGCTACCCCTCGATAACGATGCGATTTTCGCGCAGGATAGGGATCTGCAATTCGATATCAAGCGCTTCGGCCAGTTCGCGCCCCCACAAGGAAAGCCTGCGATGTGTCGCCTGTGCGGTCTTAGTGGTAGTTTGGATCGACTCCACGAATCGCGTATTTCTTTCGCAGAGTGTACGGAAGGCGGAACTGACCGCCTCTTCGCGACCCGTAGTAGCTTCCCTGATCTCTGGGTCGGCGAAGTAGTAGGTCATGATGTCGAAGACTGCGCGGTTGAACCTACCCTCATAGCGTCCATTCGACCAACGGAAGAACGCGTCGTCGCCGAAAATCTCGAATGTTGTCTCGATGGCGGCGTCGCACTCTTTGCCGACCTGCCTGATGGACTCCTCTTCGTCCTCCCAATCGGAGTTAAGGTGATTCACCGTATCGTCAAGGAACTTTTTGAGATTCCCGGTGTAGTCTTCGAGAAGATACTGGAAGCCGAAGTATCGCAGGAGAATTTCGACATCCCGCATCCGGAAGTCCGGCTTATCATTTCGTAGGGCGGCCCGTAGCCAGCTGCTCTCAGACGCGGCATCGTCAAGGTAGTCCGTGAAAGGACCGGGATGTAGCGCTTGTCGGAGCTCCTGAGGAGAAAGTTTCACGCTGCCCGTGTTCAGTCGCAGAAACACGAGGTTCAGAAACTCTTCGTTGGGCCAGCGGCGGACGACTACAGTTCTGATTGTTTCATTCAGGAAAGCATTCAAATCATCTAGATATTTGTCCTCTTTTTCCATTTTTCTCAGCGTGGCCAGCCTGAGATCTTGTCGAACTTCGAGTCCTGACAGTGAAAATCCCTTGAAGTCCTCTTCTCCTTCGGCAGAGAAAGAGGACCCGGCCGCGAACTGTCGGAGTGCCAACAGTCGCTGCTTCCCGTCAAGCACAATAAATTTTCCCCGACGGTTCTTATCTTCAGCTAGAACGATCTGGGGAATGGGAAGTCCCAACACAAGAGACTCGATGAACCGACTCTTCCTGGGTTTACTCCACGCGTCCCGTCGCTGGAAACGAGGGTTCAGTTGAATGTTTCCTCGACGCAACTGGCTGAGAATCGTCTCAGCTGTCCAGTCTGTGTCCGTGACTACGGCCCGGGTGACGTCGTCAGAACTGACGCCTGTCCCCGCGTCATCCTCTTCTCCGTCGAGGTCATCCCACTCAAGTTCGTTAGCACTCGCCACAGCTCTCCACTCCTCACGTCCGGAGACACGTGGCACAAACTTACTCAAAGCAAAGGGACTTGCACATCTACATCCGCCGTCTCGCGGCAGACGACCCATCGTGCCAGCACTGTGACCAACCATCAGCCTGGATCATCTGTGGCCAGCCTGGCGGTGCAGAGGGGACCGAACAGGGCATGCCAGAACTTGCTGCGGACCCATCACTGCGGCAGGAAGCCCGGTTTCTCTAGGCCGAGAGCCTGGAGGCGTGCCAAGTAGTCCTGTGCTGCCGGTTCCGAGTTGTAACGGCGTTTGACCTCCGCGGCAAGCTCCCGGCTCGTCATGATCAGGGACGGCACAGATTGGCGGTCGCCGTTGAGAGCCCGTGTCCCCATGGTGAGCGCCTGCTCCAAGTCGCCCTCGCGTGCCGCAGTGACCCCCAGCGTGACGCGAGCTTCAGCGTTGCGCATCGGCGAACGCTCGGTGCCGTCGAAGTCCGTTCCCGCCCTCAGCACCTCTTCGGCGAGCGTGCGCGCAAGTTTGTCTTCGCCCACGAGCCGGTAGCAGTCCATCGCGTAGAAGTCGAACTTGGCAGGGTCCACCACAAAGTGGTTGTCCAGGTTCTCGGGGTACGGCATCCCCTCGAGCAACCGCCGCCCCTTGTCCAAGGCCACCTCGACCTGCCGGCGGTCCCCGATGCGGGCCCACGCCTTGGCTTCCTGCGCGGCGAGCTGCACGGCCACGCCGTGGTGCTGCGCCTTCTCGGCTCCGGCCTGCGCTGCCGCGATGACGCCGCGGTAGTCGCCGGTCGTGAGCGCGAACCATGCCCGCATCTCGTGCGCCCACCCGGCGACCTCCGCATGGTCGGCCTCGGTCGCGAGCGATAGCGCGGCCTGTCGCGTCGACTCGGCCGCGTGGCGGTCGCCCGTGTCGTACTCGACACAGCCGACCAGAAGTGCCAGCCAACCGGACAGTGCCAGCACCTCGCGGTGCTGCGCGAGCGTGAGGCTCTTCGTGTGGAGGTCGACGACACGACGGAGCCACTGCCTCCCCTCGATGAGGAGCTGCTCGCTCGGCATGAACGGGTATTCCGAGGCGAGTCGATCCGTGGTGATTCGCAGGGCATCGAGCGTGGCGTTGTCGACGTCAGACCGGTTGAGACGGCTCACGATCTCCAGCGTTTCCATCCCAGACGCTGCCAGGATCTCCTTGTCTCCGTCCCGCCGCGTGGGTGCTGGGAAGAGCGCACGTGTCACGGTGCCGAAGAGGGCCGCGATGATCGGTTGGTAGAAGTCGTTCGGCATCTGCCCCGACTCCCAGCGCTTCCACTGACGGATCATGCTCTCTTCTGCAGGGAGCTCCGTGGGAGCGTGCGCACGCAGTGCCCTGACTGCGTCCCGCTGCGACCAGTCGCGTGCCGCTCGCTCAGCCGCGATGCGCCGTGCCCATACGGGCCTGTCGTCGGTCATGCGCCCTCCTCCGAGTGCCTACTCCGAGTCTCGCCCGCGAGCCAGGGGGACAGGGAAGAGGACACCGGGGTGTCACCAGACGTGTCCCCGCCCCTGCCTCGCCGTCCCCTAGCTGTCACTTACCTCACAACTCCCGTTCCTCGCATGCTGGTTGCAGATCACGCACCACCCGGACCGGAGCGCTCGCCGAGCGCTTCGAGCCGTTCGACCCTGCCCCGTAGATCTGAGACTTGGGACGTGAGATGTTCGAGCTGACGCAGGACTTCGGGAAGGTCGACGCCGGCGCTCGCCTCCTGGGGTTCGGTCGCCTGCTCGGGGTCCCGAGCGTAGCTACCGCGGGTCGTGGTCGTGATGAGCCCATCCTCGCGCAGGATCGCGAGCGCACGCTGCACGGTCATTCCCGAGATCTTGAATCGCGTGGCCAAGTCCCGGACGGAGCCCACATGGGCCCCGGGCGGGATGGAGCCGTTCGCGATCTCCTGTCTCAGGATGTCGGCCGCTTGCTCGGACTCCGTCCGCGGGTCGTCTTTCGAGATTTCAGCGCTGGTCACGCCATCGAGCGTACCCACCGCTAGTACGCCCTAGCACGAGATCTCCGCGGACCTCTTGCGCAGTGGTACGTGCTAGTACATGCTGTTACGTATCAGCACGGCGAACCCTGTAGGGCTCGGCCGGCTGTGCCTGCAAGTGCTTGACCTGCAAGACCGCACAACCCAATGGGGGTCGCGTCCACGGACGCGACCTCAAGGGGCCCGGGACAGAGCGGGCCGAGGGCGGACCCGACCCTTTTCACTTTCGGGACGGCTTAGACCGAAAGGTCACGTCTTCATACGCCTACAACGGGGTCATGCCGCGCTACCTGGTACGGGCACGGCGCCCCCGAAGGAGACACGTTCACCGCCCCGGCATCCCGCCGCGAGGGCGTCGGGTCAAATCCGACCCCGGGCACTTCCCCTTGCCGTGCTGCGGCTCGGGTTCTTCCGGATCAGTCGCCGTCTCACCAAAACGCCTGCGGCTGCTCTGGCTCCCTGTCCCTCCGTTTTCAGGAGCTCTCATGCGCACGTACGTCGGCCGCCAACAGGCCGTTTCCGTTGATGACTTCGCCGAACTCGCGCTCGGTACCCCGGTTGAGCTGTGGCTCGGGGTTGAGGGCGAGACGGACGAAGAGCGCGCGGCTCGTCTGGACGCGGCGCGTGACATCCTCGCCGACCCGGAGTACTGCGACCTCCCCGACGACCTGGTCCGCCTGGCCGCGGGGATCGTCGAGGACCACCCGGAGCTGTTCGACGTGGTTCCGCTCCGCCGCCCCACCCGCCGTCGCTCGGCACGCCGGGGGGTGGCGGCATGACCACCGCGACGATCACCCCAGAGGCGCCGCCGTCTGGGGTGCCGCCGTTGACGAAGCCCGAGATGGGGCTCGCCGGAGTCGGTGCGCTCGCCGCGGCCGGCGTGGGCGCGCTCGGCCTCGTCTCGTCGTTCGACGCCGTGTCGGCCGCCGCGGCCCGCTGGGGCTTCGGTGAGCCGTGGATGCTGCCGGTCGGCATCGACGTGGCCATTCCCGTGTTCACCGTGGCCAACCTGCTGTTGATCCGGATGGACATGGCATTGGCTTGGGTGCGGTTCGTCCCCTGGGCACTCACGCTGGTCACGTGCGGCCTGAACGTCGCCGCCGGGCAGGGCATGTGGGCCAAGGTCGCGCACGGCACGATGCCGCTCCTGTGGGTCGTGTTCTCCGAGATCGGCGCACACATCTACGCCGTGCGCATCGGCGCTGCCACCGGGCGGCGCATGGAGAAGATCCGGTGGTCGCGGTGGCTGCTGGCCCCCGTGTCCACGTTCGCGCTGTGGCGCCGCATGACGCTGTGGGAGGTCACCTCCTACGCTCTGGCTCTCGCCTGCGAGCGGGAACGGCTGCTGGCCCGCGCAGACCTGCGCGAGAGGTACGGCCCGCTCTGGCGTTGGAGGACGCCGCGGCGCGAGCGCGTCATGCTGCGCATGGGCGAACTGGCCCCGGCCACCGAGCAGGAGGTAGCCGCGCCGCCTCTGGTGGAGGAACCGCCGGCTCCTCCGGCTGAGTCCAAGCCGCGCCCGCGCCGACGCGCCGCCATCAGTAAGGCCAAGGGCAAGGCTCAGCGCACCTTCGAGGAAGCGCTGATCGAGGCTCGGACGGTCACAGCGGAGTGGACGGACGCGGAAGTGACCGCGGACCGTCTCCGCACGACCCTGCACGTCTCCCAGGCCAATGCCCGGAAGCTGCGCGACACCCTGAAGTCAGAGCGCGCGCACGACCGTTCGCTGCGGTCTGTGGATGACTCGGAGGGCGAGGCACCCGCAGCTGAGGCCGCCTGATGGCCCCGGCATTGAGCAAGTGTTACGACCCCTCCGGTAGCCAGTACGGCATCCCCACCTACCCGTGGCGCTACGCCCCGGACGGGCTCGCAACGCGCCGCCAACTGCGCGCCCGTGGTCTGCGCCCCGGGGGCCAACCGATCGCGGCACAGGTGCTGCGCCCGCGCTACCGGCGCGGCCCGCTCGTCGCCTACCTGTACCGCGTCGACCGTGCCAAGCCGGTCCGGCCGATGACGCCGGGCAAGCGGTCCGCGCTCGCCAAAGCGATGCTCGCCCGACGTACCTGCCCGTCCTGCCGGACAGATGCCGGATACGTCATTCCCGTTTCGCTCGGCATGTGCGTGACCTGCGCCTACCCCGAGGAACAGCGCGCCGCCTGAACTTCGCACACGAGCCGGCGGGGCCGGTCCGCTCACCTCCTACAGCGACGGACCGCCCTCGCCTCTCCTCCCGATGGAAGGGACTGCAGTGAAGCACCCCGACGACGAAAACGAACTGTTCAACCGACTCGAAGCCGAGATGGGCGCCGACTCCGGGGGAGAGGTGGTCGACCTCGACAAGGCGCGGTCGGCCCGCGCCGGGTCAACCGACCCGACCACCCGACCCGACTCGGACCCGTCGGCCGACCCGGAGAACGGTCGGTCGGGCACCGAGTCGGCCGACCCGACCGTCCGCGCGATGGTCGACCAGCCGACCCCGACCGCGGCCGGTCCGGGCTACCTCGGTCGGCTGGTCGCCGCGCAGCGCCGCCCGGTCGTACCGCAGTGGCTCAAGTCCGTGGCGGAACTGCGGACCGCATCGGCGTGGGTGGCCCGCCACTATGCCCACTCGGTCGGCTATCACGCGCTGCGCACCCCGGTCTACGCCGCGCGCCTCGCGCTGCAAGCGCCGTCTGGCGCCGCGAAGTTCGTGGGCGGCACGATGCGGTGGGTGGCCGACCGCGAGGGTGAACCGGTCCGACTCGCCGCGGTCCGGCGCGAGGACGCCGCGGAGTACCTGAAGCTGTCGCGGCAGCGCGACGGACGGGTCCGACTGCGCACCCTCGTGACCGTGCTCGCGATGTTCGTCGGGCTGGGCGCCGCGCTCGCCATGTACGTGCTCGCACCTGACTGGCTTCAGGCTGTCTCCGTGAGCGCGGTCGTGATGGCGCTCGGTTACGCCGGCCGGAAGGCGGATGCCCCGGTCATCCACCGCGCGGTGGAGCTGCCCAAGGCGGTCAAGCTCACCAGTGACATCGTGCTGAGGGCGCTCGGCTCGCTCGGCATCCCCGCCATCAACCAGGCGCAGGCTAAGGGGCGCGATGGGTTCGAGTTCACCGCGCCCATCACGCGCGACGGCCCCGGCTGGCGTGCGGAGGGCAACCTCCCGTACGGCGTGACCGTGACCGACATCATCGAGCGGCGCGAGCGTCTCGCCTCCGGCCTGCGTCGGCCGCTCGGATGCGTGTGGCCCGAGGCGGTGCCGGACGAGCACACCGGACACCTGGTGCTGTGGGTCGGTGATCAGGACATGTCCAAGGCCAAGCAGCCCAAGTGGCCGCTGCTCAAGACCGGCTCCGTCGACCTGTTCAAGCCGGTCGCCTACGGCACCGACCAGCGCGGTCGGTGGGTCGCGGCAACGCTGATGTACATCGCGGGCGTCATCGGCGCCATCCCGCGCATGGGCAAGACGTTCCTGCTCCGTCTCCTGCTCCTGATCGCGGCGCTGGACCCGAGGGCGGAACTCCACACGTATGACATGAAGGGCACCGGTGACCTCGACCCGGTCGGGGACGCCGTGTCGCACCGGCACGCCGCGGGGGACGATGACGACTCCATCGAGTACTGCCTGAACGACTTCAGGGCGCTGCGCGAGGAACTCCGACGCCGAACCAAGGTGATCCGGTCCCTGCCGCGGGACATCTGCCCGGAGTCGAAGGTGACCAGCGAACTCGCCGACAAGCGGTCGTTGGGCCTGCACCCGATCGTGATCGGCGTAGACGAGTGCCAGGTTCTCTTCGAGCACCCCGAGCACGCGAAGGAGTTCGAGGAGATCGCGACCGACCTGGTCAAGCGCGGTCCGGCCACCGGCATCGTTCTGCTGCTGGCCACCCAGCGACCGGACGCGAAGGCGCTGCCCACGGGCATCTCCGCGAACGCGTCCGCGCGCTGGTGCCTCAAGGTCATGGGCCAGTTGGAGAACGACATGGTGCTCGGCACGTCCGCGTACAAGCGAGGCGTGCGCGCGACCATGTTCGCCTGGGGTGACAAGGGCATTCACTACTTCGTTGGTGAGGGCTCGGACGCCCGGATCGTGCGTTCCGTCTACATCGACGGACGCGAGGCCGAAGCCATCGGCGCTCGTGCCCGCCGGCTGCGTGAGGAGGCGGGCACCCTCTCCGGGCACGCGCTCGGGGAGGCGCCGGAACCCACCGCTGCTGCCTACGACCTGCTCGCCGACATCCTCGCCGTCGTCGCCGCCAAGGAAGCCAAGGTCTGGTCCGAGACTGTCGTGAGCCGGCTCGCCGAACTGCGGCCCGAGGTCTACGACGGTTGGGACCCCGACGCGCTCGCCGCGGCCCTGAAGCCGCACGGCATCTCCACCATCCAGGTGGGTCGTCGCGTCGATGGGAAGGTCGTCAACCGGCGCGGCATCGACCGCTCGCACATCACCTCCGCGATTGCGGAGCGTAGCGGAAAGCGGGACGCGGGCTGACGCTCCGGGGCCGCTAGCGCTAGCGGCACATCCCGCTAACGTTAGCGGCCCCGCTAGCGCCTCAAACCTACTCTGATCAGGCCACTAGCGGATAGCGGCCTACCTGCGGAAACCCCTGGAAACCGCCTTGGAGGGCCCTTCATGACCCTTGCCCTGCTCGCTATCACCCTTCTATTCGGCGTGACTCTGTGCTACGTCGCCGTGTGTACCGCGTCGCCATTCGGCAACTGCCGCAAGTGCCGCGGCTGGGGCTTCGAGATGAAGACGGACCGTAAGGGCCGTATGAAGCGCGGCAAGGACTGCCGCCGCTGCAACGCCACCGGCAAGCGCATCCGCATCGGCCGGTGGCTCTACAACCGCTGGGCGCGCATCTACCGCGCCGGCGCACAGTGACCGCTCCGCCGGGCGCTGAGCGGCTCCACATCCGGCCCATGAAGTGGAAGGCCGCATGTGCCTACGTAGATGAGCATCACCGCCACCACGACCCGCCGCAAGGACATCAGTTCTCCCTCGGTGTCCAAACCGGCGGCGGACGGCTGGTCGGGGTAGCCATCGTGGGCCGCCCTGTGAGTCGCCACTTCGACAACGGGCTGACCATCGAGGTCACTCGCGTAGCCACCGACGGCACCACGAACGCCTGCTCCGCCCTGTACGCAGCTGCATGGCGCACCGCCCGCAGCGCGGGCTACCGCCGCGCCATCACCTACACCCAAGACGGCGAAAGCGGCGCGAGCCTGCGCGCCGCGGGCTGGCGCAAGGTCGCTGACCTGCCCGCCCGCGCGGGCTGGAACGCCCCGAGTCGTCCCCGCCGCACGCTCGGCACGGAGAACGTAGCCCGCGCACTGTGGGAGATCACCACCCACGACGCCCCGCCGCTGCCCGAACTGCGTGACGAAACGCGTGACGAAACCAAGCCCGTCGGCCGCCGCTCGCAGCGCTGCCCGGAGTGCAAAAACCCGATCACTGCGGCCCCCACCGGGCGGCCTCCGCGCTACTGCTCACCGGCATGCCGCCAACGCGCCTACCGAAGCCGCATCACCCGGACCACACCCCCGAGGAGTTCGCTCACATGATCCTCAACATCTCCGCCGTCCTGCTCTTCGGCGCCGCCTCCGCGTTCGCCGTCAAGACCAAATCGGCCGGAGGCGGTGCCGCCCTCGCGCTGTTCCTGTTCGGCTTCTTCACCGCCGGCACCGGCGCCTACGAGCCCATCCACAACCTGGTGCAGGCGTTCGCCACCGCGCTCAGCGACCTCGGCAACTGAGAAAGGAGACCACGACCATGAACGAACCCATCGTCGTGCGGCACTGGCTCGCCATCGTCGCGCCCAAGGCAGTGCCCGCGCTCGCCACCACGACCGTGCTCGCGCTCGCCCGGATCTGGAATGCCAACGGAGCCGAACACTCCGTCGGCAACGCCGTGCTGATGACCGCCCTGTCCCTGGGGGCCGCGGCGGCCGGCGCGTGCGCCAGCGTCGGACGGGCGGGAGACTCCGTCATCGCCGGAACCGCCTTCGCCGCGTCCGGCGCGCTCGCCTTCGCGGGCGTGGCCGGGTACGCCGACGGCATGTCCCTGCCGCTGCTGCTGTGGTCCGTGGCCACCGCGGGCGCGTACGGGCTGGCTGCCAGGTACTGGCGCCGCGACCGCCGCGACACGCTCACGTACGAGCGGCACGTGAGCGAGCGGCGCGAGGAGCGCGCCCACATCGAGCGCGTCGAGACGCTGCGCGCCACGACCCAGGTCGAGGTGGCGCGCGCCGGCGCTGCCTACGCCGAACAACTCGCCGCGGCGCTCACCGCCCGAGCCGCGCTGCCCGGCTTCGACTCGAAGAGCATCGAGACCGCGGGTCTGCCCGCGCTGCCCGGTGCCGAGATCAGCAAGGAGCGTGGCTGGTGACCGGCAACCAGACCCGCCGCACGGATGCCCTGCTCTCCGAGGCGCACCGCAACCCGCACGGCCCGATCACGACCGGCAGCGTGATGCGCCTCTACGCCCGGCTCGGGATCGCGCCCAAGAGGGCCACGGCCCGGGGTGACCTGAAGACGCTCGTCCGGCAGGGCCTGCTCACCGAGCACGGCCCGAGCCACCAGCGCCACTACGCGCTGCGCACCACCCACCAGTAGCTACGCCCGAGGCGGGCGCCGTCTCACCACAAGCCTGCGCCCGCCCCGGTTCTCCAGTCCCTCCATAGAGAACAGGAGACCTCAAGCATGACCCAACGTCGTGCATTCGGCGAGGGCCGTCCGGCCCATGCCACCCCATCGAGCACGCTGGGGGTGAGGGTATGAACCGCCACCTCCTCTACGCCGCACTCGACGCCGCGGAGCGCGGCTGGGCCGTCCTCCCGCTCCGCCCCGGCGGCAAGCGCCCCGCCCTACATGGTGAGGACGTGTGCCCCGGCATCGGAGACTGCGCCGGCGGTCACCGCAAGTGGGAGGAGCGCGCCACCATCGACCCGGACCGCATTCGTCGGGCGTGGGGCGAGCTGCCGTTCAACGTCGGCATTGCGACCGGCCCGTCCGGGCTGGTCGTGGTCGACCTCGACATGCCCAAGCGGAAGAGCAGCACGGACACGCCTAGCGGCGTGACGACCTTTACGGCGCTCTGCGAGCGCGCCGGACAAGCTGTGCCTACGACCCGCACAGTGCGGACCGCGAGCGGTGGCGTCCACCTGTACTTCACCGCTCCGGCCGACTTGCGGCTCGGCAACACGGCCGGACGGCTCGGCAAGCGCATCGACACCCGGGCGTGGGGCGGTTACGTGGTCGCCCCCGGCAGCATCACCCGTGCGGGTACCTACGCGCTCGTCAACGACGTGCAGCCCGCCCCTCTGCCCGAATGGCTCAGCGCCCATCTGACGGGTTGTCACTCCGCGCGGGCACTAACGGCTGCACCGTCGGCTGTCCGAGCGTCCAAGTACGCCGCAGCGGGCTTGAACGCCGAAACGGCGTCCGTACGGCAGGCTCCGGAGGGCGAGCGCAACGCCACCTTGCTCCGGGCGGCGCGAGCCCTGGGGCGGTTCGTCGCGTGGGGCGACCTCCCCAGGGAGCAGGTTGAGGAGGCTCTTCAGTTGGCGGGGGAGCAGGCCGGTCTGTCCCCGCGGTCCTGCATGGCCACCATTCGCAGCGGGCTGAACTGGTCGATTGCCCGCAACCAGCAGCGGAGGGCAGCGTGAGTCCCCGCTCTCGCTCCTCGCTGAGGTTGGTCCACTCCGCGGAACGGCCAGCGGACGGCGGCACGGCCACCCGCTCCCGCCCTCCACTGAAGAGCCTTCCCGCAACCCCGTCCGGCCCGCGCGCCGCGGGCAACGCCGAGTCCACTCCGGCCGTGGGCGAGCCGAAAGGCGCCGCCCGCAAGGGCGACCCTTCTGCTCTTCGTTCTGACCCGCACACGGTCACCGTGACCGGCATCATGCCGGGTCTCCAGATCCGCACGACCGGCGTACCGGTGGCCGACTGGCTTTGCTCCTGCGGGCACCACGAACGGGCTCGTGGCCGCGCCGCCGTCACCGAACTCACCGGACGCGTACACGTCGGCGTCTGCCCTCACCGCACCACCCCTGTACAGGAAGGGAGGACCCTCGCATGACTTCCACCACGAACGGCGCGGTCCTGCTCGATGAGGTGGAAGCCTTCCACCGCCGTTTCAACATCTTCCCCCTCGACGCCGCGTACGTCGCCGTGACGCTGTGGGACGCGCACGCACACCTGCTCGACTGCTTCGACTCCACCCCGCGGCTCGCGTTCCTGTCGCCGGAGCCGGGCTCCGGCAAGTCCCGAGCGCTGGAGATCGTGGAAACCCTCGTGCCGCAACCGATGGTGGCGGTCAATGCCTCCGCCTCCGCGCTCTTCCGCGCGGTGTCGGGAATGGAGGGAAGGCCCACGATCCTGTTCGACGAGATCGACACAGTCTTCGGTCCCAAGGCCGGAGAGAACGAACAGCTCCGAGGCTTCCTTAACGCCGGCCACCGCCGCTCCGGCGTCATGTGGCGCTGCGTGGGCGACGGCTCCAACCAGCAGGTACAGGAGTTCCCGTCGTTCTGCGCCGTCGCGGTTGCCGGGCTCGGCTCGCTGCCGGACACGATCCTCACGCGCTCGGTCATCGTCCGCATGCGGCGCCGCGCCCCGAACGAGCAGGTGGAGCCGTTCCGGCAGCGCATCCACGAGAAGGAAGGGCACGCGCTGCGCGAGCGGCTTTCCACCTGGGCCCAGTCCGTCCGCGACCAGGTCGACGGGGTGTTCCCGGAACTCCCGGAGGGCATCACCGACCGGCCCGCGGATGTGTGGGAACCCCTGCTCGCCATCGCGGACGCCGCTGGAGGCACATGGCCGGCGCGGGCTCGCGCCGCCTGCATCGAGCTGGTGAACGCAGCCAAGACCAGCGACAAGGGCAGCATCGGAATCCGCCTGCTCACTGACCTCCGCGACTACGTGTTCAACGGCATCGACCGTCTGCCCACCGTCGCCATCCTCGACAGGCTGCACAGCCTTGAAGAGGCGCCGTGGGCGGACATGAGCGGCAAGCCGCTCGACGCGCGCGGGCTGTCGAGGATGCTCCGGGAGTACATGACCGCGGACAACACCCCGATTGCGGCCCGCAACATCAAGACCGGTGGGAGCGTCATGAAGGGCTACTACGCGACCGATCTGCACGACGCGTGGCAGCGCTACTGCCCGCCCCCCGCGGAAAGTCCGCTACTTCCGCTACCGGCGCTACCGGGCAGGTCAGAGCCCTAGAAGGGGTAGCGGATCGGTACTCCGTATCCGCTACCGCGACGCTCCATCCGCTACTCGCCCCGGCCACGACTCCAGGGCCGGTAGCGGCTCCATCCGCTACTGCTGTCTCCATCCGCTACTTGGATCACGCCTTTGACCAGGGCGGTAGCGGAGGTAGCGGAAGTAGCGGACCTGACAGGAAGGGGGCCACAGCCCCCGGAACCCTGCCGAGGAGGCACCGCCGCATGAGCACCGTTGCCGCACCCGCCGAACAACTCCTCTACCGACCCGAGGAAGCGGCCAAGGCTCTCCGCATCGGACGCTCGATGGTCTACGAGGAGATACGCCTCGGACGACTTCAGACCGTCCGCATCGGCCGTCGCCGACTCGTGCCGCCGGAGTACATCGCGCAGTACGTCGAACTCCTCAAGCGCGAGGCGGAAGCCAACGCCTGAATTCCCCAACACCCGTTCCACAGGGCCGCGTCCTTCAGGGCGCGGCCCTGTACTTTTGGAGGCACGACGCAGCATGAGCGAAACCCCGAAGCGCGCCACCAGGGCCGGTCATGGCCAAGACACCATCTATTGGGACGCGGCCAAGAAGCGGTACGTCGGGGCCGTTTCCCTGGGCTACGCCCCGAACGGCAAGCGCCGCCGGCCGAAGGTCTACGGCAAGACGAAGACCGAAGTGCGGCAAAAGATCCGGGACTTGAAGAAGGAAGTACAGACCGGCGTCAAGTCACCGGTGAACTACACCGTGGCCGACGCTGTGAACGACTGGTTGGAGCGCGGCCTCAAGGGACGCGAGGAACTGACTCTCAGCAAGAACCGCAGCATGGCGAACAAGCACCTGGTTCCGCTGCTCGGCAAGGCGAAGCTGAAGGATCTCAGCGCAGACGACGTTGACGACTGGTTGGACGACAGGGCCGAAGTGCTCGCCACGCGAAGCCTGCGCGACCTGCTCGCTATCCTGCGTCGCTCCATCGCGCACGCCCAGCGCAGGGACAAGGCGGCGCGGAACGTCGCCCTGCTCGTCACCGCCCCGGAGGGGCGCCCCGGCCGGCCGAGCAAGGCACTGAACCTGGAGCAGGCCAAAGCCGTGCTCGCCGCCGCGCGAGGCTCGCGGCTGTACGCGTACCTGGTGCTGTCACTTCTGAGCGGCGTCCGCACGGAGGAGGCGCGCCCCCTCACCTGGGACCACGTGTTCCTGGAGACGAAGGACGGCATCCCGCCGCACGTCGCGGTGTGGCGCTCGGTGCGCAAGCACGGCGAGACGAAGACCAGGAAGAGCCGGCGGACCATCGCTCTGCCGAAACAGGTGGTCGACGTCCTCGAAGAGCACCTGCGGTGGCAGCAGCAGGAGCGGGCATCGAGGGGGATGGAGTGGAGCCGGAGCGGCCGTGTCTTCACGACCAGGACCGGCGAGCCGCTCGACGCGGCCAACGTCCGGCGCGACTTCAAGGCCATCGTGCGAAAGGCGGGCCTGAAGCCGGAGTGGACGCCGCGGGAGCTCCGGCACAGCTTCGTGTCGCTGCTCTCTGACCATGGCATCCCGCTGGAGACGATCGCTCTGCTGGTCGGTCACAGCAGCCAGGCGACGACCGAGGCGGTCTACCGGAAGCAGCTCCGACCCGTGATCACGAAGGGTGCCGAAGCCATGGACGACATCTTCGCCGATGATCAGGAAGGGGAGGAGGCGGAGGAGCAGGAAGAGGGCGGCGCGGTGGCCTGATCAACTTCGTTTGGCCCCCCGTTTGGCCCCCCGAGCACGACAAAGGGCCAATCGCGATCATGCGATTGGCCCTTTGACCTGTGTCGGGGTGGCGGGATTTGAACCCACGACCTCTTCGTCCCGAACGAAGCGCGCTGCCAAGCTGCGCTACACCCCGGTGTCGCTGCTCTCGCGGCGACGACGTTTACTTTAGCCCACCGGTGGCTGTAGACGAAATCCGGTTTAGGCGGGGTGGCGGACCGGGGTCGGGCGGGCGTGGTCGAGGGCCACCAGGAGGACGGCCAGGGCGTAGATCGCGAGGCCGATGAGGAGGGCGTTGGCCAGGATGCTGCGGTAGCCGTGGGTCGCCACGTCCAGGAAGGGATAGAGGTACCGGGACGGGCTGGCCGGTGGCAGGAACGCGGGCCTCGTGAGGGAGAAGACCAGGTAGGCCAGGGGGTAGAGGAGCCAGGCCGCGGTCTGGCGCAGGTGCAGGCGGGCCGCGGGGGTCAGGAGGAGCCAGTCGAGCAGGGCCGCCACCGGGACCACGAGGTGGAGGACCTGGAGGGCTGCCCACTGGGCGTGCCAGCGCTCCGGGGGTGCCGTCGCTCCGGTCATGGAGAACGGGGGCGTCGTGTGGGCCAGGAGCAGGTGGTAGACCAGCGCCGAGGTCAGGACGTAGAGGAGCGTCGCCCCTGTCACGGCCGACGGGAGCGGACGGCGGGCCCGCCAGGCCCTCGACGCGGACAGGAGCATGACTACGGTCAGCAGGATGCCGGCCTGGACGCTGAAGTAGCTCAGGATGTCGGCCGGGGGGCCCAGCAGGAGTTCCAGCGCGACGCCGGCGGCCGCCGCCACGGCGGTCACCAGGCGGAACACCGCGGCCCGGGGGCGGCGGACCGGGGCCACCACCGCCGTGGCCGGGACCGGGGCGGGCAGCAGCAGGGGCGGGCCCGGGACCGCGGGCAGGTCCGGGATCTCCCTGGGTATCGGGGCGGTCATGCCCTCACGCTAGGAGCGGGGGAGGGGGGCGGCCATGTGGACTCGTCCGTTTGGGGGACGGGGGTCCGGTCCGGTTTCCCGGTTGGCAGGCGGGCCGTGGTCCTGGCCCGGCCGCCCCCTCGCCCCCGCCCCTTGCCGCTTACCGTCTCGCCCCTTTACTCCTTCCCCACCAGCGTCAGCAGGGTCGCCTCCGGTGGGCAGGCGAAGCGGACCGGGGTGTAGCGGTTGGTGCCGCAGCCCGCCGAGACGTGGAGGTAGGAGGTGTGGCCCTCCGCCGTGTGCGTGGAGAGGCCCTTCACGCGGTCCGTGTCCAGGTCGCAGTTGGTGACCAGGGCGCCGTAGAAGGGGATGCACACCTGGCCGCCGTGGGTGTGGCCGGCCAGGATCAGCGGGTAGGCGTCCGCCGCGAAGGCGTCCAGGGCCCGCAGGTACGGCGCGTGGACCACGCCGAGCGAGAAGTCGTACGACCCGGACGGGCCGCCGGCCACCTGGGCGTAGCGGTCCCGCTTGATGTGCGGGTCGTCCAGTCCCGTCAGCTCGATCGAGACGCCCTCGACCTTCAGCACGCCCCGCGTGTTCGTCAGGTTCAGCCAGCCCGCCTCGTCGAAGCCGTCCCGCAGGTCCTCCCACGGGTTGTGGATCGCGCCGACGACCGGCGGGTTGCCGTTCAGGCCGTGCCGGCCCTGCACCTTCTCCAGCAGGTAGCGGGCGGGGTTGCGGGGCCTGGGGCCGTAGTAGTCGTTGGAGCCGAAGACGTACGCGCCCGGGAACTCCATCAGCGGGCCCAGGGCGTCCAGGACCTCGGGGACGCCCTCGGGGTCCGACAGGTTGTCGCCCGTGTTGATCACGAAGTCGGGGCGCAGTCCGGCCAGCGACTGCAGCCAGCGCTGCTTCTTGCGCTGCCCGCTCACCATGTGGATGTCGGAGACCTGCAGCACACGCAGCGGGCGCATGCCCGGGGGCAGGACCGGGACGGTGACCCGTCGGAGGCGGAAGGAACGGGCCTCGAAGCCCGCCGCATAGACCAGGCCGGCGGCGCCGGCCGCCACGATTCCCAGGGGGATTCCGTATCGCGCGCGCATGTGCCCATCGTGTCAGACGCGTTGGCCGTGGTGAGACCGCCCGCCGGGTAAATCGGCGGGCGTACCGTGCGGTGCACCTGCGACAATCGTGACCATGACCACCACGCTCAAGTCGAAGCTGCACGCCGACCTCAACGCCGCGATCAAGGAGCGTGACGAGCTCCGCTCCTCGACCCTCCGGCTGACGCTCGCCGCGATCACCAAGGAGGAGGTCGCGGGCAAGGAGAAGCGTGAGCTCTCCGACGACGAGGTGCTGAAGGTGATCACCCGTGAGGCCAAGAAGCGCCGTGAGGCCGCCGAGGCCTTCGCGCAGGGCGGCCGTGCCGAGCAGGCGGAGCGGGAGAAGGCGGAGGGCGAGGTGCTCGCCGGGTACCTGCCCAAGCAGCTGTCCGACGAGGAGCTGAACGCGATCGTCGCCCAGGCCGTGGAGGAGGCGAAGGCGGCCGGTGCCGAGGGGCCGCGGGCCATGGGCGCCGTCATGAAGATCGTGAACCCGAAGGTGGCCGGCCAGGCCGAGGGCGGCCGGGTCGCCGCCGCGGTGAAGAAGCTGCTCCAGGGCTGACACGCGGAGCCGAAGAGCGAGGGCGAGCCCCTCCCTATGGGCTTCCCTCCCTATGGGCCTCCCTCTCTACGGGCTTCCCTCTCTACGGGCTTCCCTCTCTATGAGCTCCGGCTCCCTGCGGGCCCCGGCTCCCTGCGGGCTCCGCCTTGCTCTGCGGGCACCCGTTCTTCACGGCCCCCCGTTCATGACAGCGGGGCCGCACCCCTGACAGAGGTGCGGCCCCGCAGTCGTACCCGGCAAAGGGCTACGGGCTACCTTCGCCCGCCCCCGATCCCGTTCCCGTTGTTCCCGCCGTTGACCTGGCCCTCGATGAAGTTCCCGGGGATGGAGATGGTCGGGGTGGGGAAGGTGCCGCCGAGGGTGCCGCCGGTCGCGTCACCCGTGCTGCCGTCGGTCGTTCCCCCGTCCGTCGGTCCGCCGATCAGTCCCCCGGTCAGCCGTCCCGTCGTGTCCCCGTTGTTGCCGTCCTCCGTCCCCCCGTCGCCTTTTCCCTGATCATCACCCTCGTGGGTGTCGTCGGGGATGTCGACCAGGTGGAAGTCCTCCACGGGCTTGTCCTCCAGCGCGCCGCTCATCATGTCGCGCCAGATCGGGCCCGGGACCTCACCGCCGTAGACCTTGTCGTGCGGGACGCCGCCGATGGTGATGTTGGTCATCTTCCGCTTGTGCTGCGGGTCGCCGACCCAGACCGCGCCCGCCATGTTCGGGGTGTAGCCGACGAACCAGGCCGCGAAGCGCTCGTCCGTCGTACCCGTCTTGCCCGCGCTCGGGCGGCTGCCGAGACCGGCCTCCTGACCGGTGCCGTCCTCGACCACGCCCTTGAGGAGCGTGCTGACCGTGTCGGCGGTCTTCTCCGACATCGCCCGCGAGCAGGTCGACTTCGGCACCGGCAGGGACTTCTGCTCGCTGCCGACCTTCTTGGTGACCGATTCGATGGCGACCGGGGTGCAGTACATCCCGCGCGACGCGAAGGTGGCGTACGCGTTCGCCATCGTCAGCGGGGACATCTCCTGGGTGCCGAGCGCGATGGAGGGGGCCTGCTGGATCGTGCGGCCGTCCGCGCGCTGCACGCCCATCTTCTTGGCCATGTCGATGACCGGGCAGATGCCGATGTCGCTGATCAGCTGCACGTAGTAGGTGTTGACCGACTTGGCGGTCGCCTCCTTCATGGCGTACGGGCCGCGCTCGGACTCGTTCTCGTTGGTCAGCTTGGTGGGCTTGTTCGGGTCGTCGTGCCAGGTCTTGCCGTCGCACGCGGAGACCGGGCTCGGGTACGTCATCTCGTACGGCGACGAGTACTCCTGCGTCGGGGGCTTGCCCCCCTCGATGGCCGCCGCGGCGACGATCGGCTTGAACGTGGAACCGGGCTGGTAGCCGGCGCCGCCGCCCATGTCCCCGTTGACCGACAGGTTGATCGTCGTCTCGTCGTTCTTGACGTTGACGCCGTACGGGCGGGACTGGCCCATGCCGAGGATCTTGCCGGTGCCGGGCTCGACGATGGTCGCGGCGGTCGCCACGGCGTCGCTCTTGTAGACGTGGTCCTTGATCGACGCCTGCACGGACTGCTGGGCCTGCGGGTCGAGCGTCGTACGGATCGTCAGGCCGCCCCGGTTCCAGAGCTTGGCCCGGTCCTCCTTGGTCTTGCCGAAGACCGGGTCGGTGAGGACGACCTGGCGGACGTAGTCACAGAAGAAGCCGGCGCCCTTCACCGCGGTGATGCAGCCGTTCTTGGGGCGGCTGGTGTGCAGGCCGAGCGGCTTCTCCTTGGCCTGGTCGGCCTCCTTCTGGGAGATGTCGCCGACCTCCGCCATGCGCTGGAGGACGGTGTTGCGCCGCTTGGTGGCCTCCGCCTCGTCGTTCACCGGGTCGTAGCGGCTCGGGGACTGCACGATGCCGGCCAGCAGTGCCGACTCCTGGAGGTTCAGGTCCTTGGCGTGCTTGGAGAAGTAGCGCTGGGCGGCGGCCTCCACGCCGTAGGCCTGCTCGCCGAAGAAGGTGATGTTGAGATAGTTCTCCAGGATCTTCTTCTTGCCGAGCTTGTCCTCGATCTGGATCGCGTACTTCAGCTCGCGGATCTTGCGGCCCAGGGTCTGCTGGGTGGCCTCGGCGACCTTCGTCGGGTCGTCGCCGGCCTCCTCGATGAAGTAGTTCTTCACCAGCTGCTGGGTGAGCGTGGAGGCGCCCTGGGCGACCCCGCCCTCCTGCGCGTTCTTGTTCAGGGCACGCAGCACGCCCTTGAGGTCGACGGCGCCGTGCTTGTAGAAGCGCGAGTCCTCGATCGCGACGATCGCCTTCTGCATGTACGGCGAGATGTCCTTGAGGTCCACCACCGTGCGGTCGCGGGAGTAGACGGTCGCGATCTGTTTGCCCTGGTCGTCCAGGATCGTCGTGCGCTGGCTGAGCTGTGGGCTCTTCAGATTGGCCGGGATCTCGTCGAAGCCCTTGACCGAGCCCTTGGCCGCGAGGCCCAGCGCGCCGGCAGCGGGCAGCGCGATGCCCGCCATCACGGCTCCGGCGAGCACACTGACACCGAGGAACTTGGCGGCCTGCTGCATGGGCGACAGACCGCCGCCCGGGCGCTTCTTTGGCATGGGGGCAGCCTAATCCGTACTGTTGAGCGTTCCGAAGGAGCGACCGCATCACGGCACGGCAAAGCGGGGGGTCTTCGCTCCCATTCGCCGGACACGCGCGCAGGCCTTGGCCTAAGCTGCTCTCAACTGTCACAGCCGAGCGGTCACGTAGCTATACGTCCGGCGAACCCGAATCGTTCCGGACGTAGCCCGAAATTCCCAGGGACGAGCCCGTCTCCTGAGAAGGGCGAGCCCGATTCCGCCTCGTGTGTCACCTGGCGCCCGATGTGACGTACCACGACTGTCCCGGTTTGCCGGGATGATCACGCATGTCGCCAGGTCACTCCCGCGGGTGATCTGCCGCTTACCCATAGTCCGTTCGGGCCATTCAAGATTGGGCCCGCAGGGGGTGTTGCGCTGTCCCCACCTTCCGTAACGTCCTCAACTGGCGGCGGTGAATATGCCGCTGCCGCCGTGGGGGAGCCTCGATTCGGGAGAGGACGGCGCCGGTATGGGCTGGGTAACCGACTGGAGTGCGCAGGCTGCCTGCCGCACTACCGATCCGGATGAACTGTTCGTTCAGGGAGCAGCGCAGAACAGAGCGAAGGCGGTGTGCACCGGATGCCCGGTACGCACGGAGTGCCTGGCGGACGCGCTGGACAACCGCGTGGAGTTCGGCGTGTGGGGAGGCATGACGGAGCGTGAGCGCCGCGCGCTGTTGCGCCGGCGGCCCACCGTGACCTCCTGGCGGAGACTGCTGGAAACCGCCCGCTCGGAGTACGAGCGGGGCGCGGGCATCGTGCCCCTCGACAACGACGAGGTGTACGAGAACTACGCGGCGGTGAGCTGAGGCATCCCCCCGGGGTATTCGCCCGGGGCATTCGCCAGGGGCACATCGCGGGGACAAGGTCCGATCCGGCAACGGGTGCATGGTCCGGCAAGGCCGCCTCGGCAGCCGCCCGCGAGCAAGGCCGCTTCGGCAGCCGCCCGCGTACACCTTCCGCGCGTGTGTGCGGAGCCTGGCGCGTGTGACGGCGCGCGACCGCCGTTCCTGTGGTCCGCCGCGTCCTGTGGCCCCGCCCACCTGCCTCCAGGCCTACGGCCTACGCGCGTTCCGGCCGGCCCGCCGCCAGGCGGTCACCGATGTCGCGCAGGCCCGTGAGGTCGTGGACGTCCCCGGGCAGCGCGGGTACCTCGACCACCGCCACCTCGGGGTGGCGGGCGGTGAAACGGTCCCGCGTGCGCTGCTCGCGCGAGAGCAGCTGCATGCGGTCGGCGTGCAGCCTCAGCAGTCCCACGGTGAGCCGGTCGACGGAGCGCTCCGTGTCGGCGGGGGAGCCTTCCTCGGAAGCGGTGGCTGCGGCCTCGGCCGCGGTCTCGGCTGCGGGCTGTGCCGCGGTCTCGGCTGCGGGCTGTGCTGCGGTCTCGGCCGCCGGCTGTGCTGCGGTCTCGGCTGCGGGACGTGCCTCCGCCTCGGCCGCGGAAGTTCGTGAACTGCCGTATGTGTCGGGAGAGTTACGAAGTCCAGCTTTCCCGTCCCCCTGATCGACAATGCGGGGGTCCTCAAGATTTTCCGCGGCGGCGAGCGCCCGCTCGGCCGACAGCCGTCCGGCGCCGCTGCCATGGACCCGGTTGAGCACCAGGCCCATCAGCGGCATGTCCTCCGCCGCCAGCCGCTCCACGAAGTAGGCGGCCTCACGCAGGGCGTCCCGCTCCGGCGCGGCCACCACCAGGAACGCCGTGCCCGGCGCCTGGAGCAGCTTGTAGGTGGCGTCCGCGCGCGTGCGGAAACCGCCGAAGGTGGTGTCCATCGCGGCCACGAACGTCTGCACGTCCTTCAGCAGCTGACCCCCCAGCAGCTTGCCCAGCGTGCCGGTCATCATCGACATGCCGACGTTGAGGAAGGCCATCCCCGCGCGGCCGCCGAGCTTGGCGGGGGCGGTCAGCAGCCGGATGAGGCGGCCGTCCAGGAAGGAGCCGAGCCGCTTGGGCGCGTCCAGGAAGTCCAGCGCGGAACGGGAGGGCGGGGTGTCGACCACGATCAGGTCCCACTCCTCCTTCGCCCGCAGCTGGCCCAGCTTCTCCATCGCCATGTACTCCTGCGTGCCCGCGAAGCCCGCCGAGAGCGACTGGTAGAAGGGGTTCGCCAGGATCGCGGCGGCCCGCTCCCGGTCCGCGTGCGCCTCCACGACCTCGTCGAAGGTGCGCTTCATGTCGAGCATCATGGCGTGCAGCTCGCCGTCGCCCTCCGTGCCCTTCACCCTGCGCGGCACGTTGTCGAGGGAGTCGATGCCCATCGACTGGGCCAGCCGCTTGGCCGGGTCGATGGTCAGGACGACCACCTTGCGGCCCCGCTCGGCCGCCCGGAGTCCGAGGGCGGCCGCGGTCGTCGTCTTGCCGACCCCGCCCGCGCCGCAGCACACCACGATCCGGGTCTTCGGGTCGTCGAGCAGCGGATCGATGTCCAGCACGCGCGCGGGGGAGAGCCGCGAGCGTGCCGCGTCCTGGTGGGGGGCGGCGTCCCGCGCCTCGGCCGGGTCCGGACTCATGACAACCCCTGCTTCCGCAGCTCGGTGGCGAGTTCGTACAAGCCCGCGAGGTCCATGCCCTCGGCGAGCAGCGGCAGTTCGTGCAGCGGCAGGCCCAGCTCGCCGAGGACCGCGCGCTGCTCCTGCTCCAGCGCGTACCGCTCGGCGTACTCCGCGGCCTGCTCCAGCAGCGGGTCCACCAGCTTCTCGGCGTTCCCGCCGCGCCGGGCCCCGCCCAGACCGGCCGTCGAGAGCGCCTGTGCGACCGATGAACGCTCCACGGTCCGTACGAGTTCCAGATCGGCCGCGTCCAACACCTCCGGCCGGACCATGTTCACGATGACCCGGCCCACCGGAAGCCGGGCCGCGCGGAGTTCGGCGATGCCGTCGGCGGTCTCCTGGACCGGCATTTCCTCCAGCAGCGTCACCAGGTGCACCGCCGTCTCCGGCGACTTCAGCACCCGCATGACGGCCTGCGCCTGATTGTGTATGGGGCCGATCTTCGCCAGGCCCGCCACCTCGTCGTTGACGTTCAGGAAGCGGGTGATGCGGCCGGTCGGCGGGGCGTCCATGACGACGTAGTCGTACGCGAACCTCCCCGACCTGTCCTTGCGGCGCACCGCCTCGCACGCCTTGCCGGTCAGCAGGACGTCTCTGAGGCCGGGCGCGATGGTGGTGGCGAAGTCGATCGCGCCCAGCTTCTTCAGCGCCCGGCCCGCGCCGCCGAGCTTGTAGAACATCTGGAGATAGTCCAGAAGGGCCAGTTCCGGATCGATGGCGAGGGCGTACACCTCGCCGCCGCCCGGAGCGACCGCGATCTTGCGCTCCTCGTACGGAAGTGCCTCCGTCTCGAAGAGCTGCGCGATGCCCTGCCGGCCCTCGACCTCCACGAGAAGCGTCCGCTTCCCCTCGGTCGCGAGGGCCAGCGCGAGTGCGGCGGCGACCGTCGTCTTTCCGGTCCCGCCCTTGCCGCTGACGACCTGGAGCCTGCTCACATCTTCGAGACTAACCAGTCCGGGCGACACTCACGCGGGAGGCTGTGGATAACGGGGGCCGTGGTGGGCCGCAGGACCCCCCGGTCACAGCGGCTACAGTCGCCCCCATGACCAAGAAGTGGGAATACCAGACCGTGCCGCTGCTGATCCATGCCACCAAGCAGATCCTGGACAGCTGGGGCGACCAGGGCTACGAACTCGTCCAGGTCGTGCCCGGGCCTAACCCGGAGTCGCTCGTGGCCTACCTGAAGCGGGAGAAGCCGGAGACGGACGCGTGAGCGCGGTCGAGGCCAAGCTGGCCGAACTGGGTCTGACCCTGCCGGAGGTCGTACCGCCGCTGGCCGCGTACCAGCCGGCCGTGCAGTCGGGGGTGTACGTCTACACCGCCGGCCAGCTGCCGATGGTGGAGGGGAAGCTGCCGGTCACCGGCAAGGTGGGCGCCGAGGTCACGGCGGAGGAGGCCAAGGAGCTGGCCCGCACCTGCGCGCTGAACGCGCTCGCCGCCGTGAAGTCCGTCGTCGGTGACCTGGACCGCATCGCGCGCGTGGTGAAGGTCGTCGGCTTCGTCGCCTCGGCGGCCGACTTCACCGGGCAGCCCGGTGTCGTCAACGGCGCCAGCGAACTGCTCGGTGAGGTGCTCGGCGACAAGGGCGTGCACGCCCGCAGCGCGGTCGGCGTCGCGGTGCTGCCGCTGGACGCGCCGGTCGAGGTGGAGATCCAGGTCGAGCTGGCCCAGTAGGACGCCCCGGCAGGCCCGCTGACCTCGGGTACCTCTCGAACATTCGCCCTACACGGGATAGCCTCCGGCCATGGCGAACGGTCAGTGGTACCCCCCGGAGTGGCCCGACCGCATCCGCGCGCTCGCGGACGGCGCCCTCACCCCGGTGACCCCGAGGCGCGCGGCCACGGTGCTGCTCCTGAAGGACACCCCGGACGGGCCGGTCGTCCACATGCTGCGCAGACGCGCCTCCATGGCCTTCGCCGGAGGCGCGTACGCGTATCCCGGGGGTGGCGTCGACCCGCGTGACGACGACCGCCAGATCCGCTGGGCGGGCCCCACGCGCGCGTGGTGGGCCGAACGGCTCGGGGTCGACGCGGCGGGCGCCCAGGCGATCGTCTGCGCGGCCGTGCGGGAGACCTACGAGGAGGCCGGCGTGCTGCTGGCCGGCCCCGACCCCGAATCGGTCGTCGGTGACACCACCGGCGACGACTGGGAGGCCGACCGCGCCGCCCTGGTCGCGCGCGAGCTGTCCTTCGCCGAGTTCCTCGACCGGCGCGGCCTGGTGCTGCGCTCGGACCTGCTGGGCGCCTGGACCCGGTGGATCACCCCGGAGTTCGAGGCCCGCCGCTACGACACCTGGTTCTTCGTGGCCGCCCTCCCCGAGGGGCAGCGCACCCGGAACGCCTCCACGGAGGCCGACCGCACGGTGTGGATCCGCCCCGAGGAGGCCGCCGCCGGGTACGACAAGGGCGAGCTGCTGATGATGCCGCCCACCGTCGCGACCCTGCGCCAGCTCCTCCCGTACCGCACCGCCGCCGAGGCACTGGCCGCCGCTCCCGCGCGCGACATGACCCCGGTGCTCGCCCGGGCCCGCCTCCAGGACGGCGAGATCGTCCTCTCCTGGCCCGGGCACGACGAGTTCACCAAGCACGTCCCGACCGCTCCGACGCCCGCTGAGACGACCGCTGACACGACCGGTGGAGGCCCCGCATGACCGACGCAGCAGCCCTGCCGGGCCAGCCCCGGGGCGGTGTGCTCTCGGGCCCGGCCACCGAACGGGCCGTCAACGTGCTGGCGCCCAACGCCTCAGCGATGACCCTGGACGGCACCAACACCTGGATCGTCGCCGAGCCCGACTCCGACCTGGCCGTGGTGATCGACCCCGGGCCGCTGGACGACGGTCATCTGCGCAACGTCGTCGATACCGCCGAGAAGGCGGGCAAGCGCATAGCCCTGACCCTGCTCACCCACGGGCACCCCGACCACGCGGAGGGCGCCGCCCGCTTCGCCGAACTGACCGCCACGCGCGTGCGTGCCCTCGATCCGGCCCTGCGCCTCGGCGACGAGGGTCTGGCCGCCGGAGACGTCATCACCGTCGGCGGCCTGGAGCTGAGGGTCGTACCGACCCCCGGGCACACCGCGGACTCGCTTTCCTTCCATCTCCCGGCCGACCGGGCGGTGCTGACCGGCGACACCGTTCTCGGGCGCGGTACGACGGTCGTGGCGCACCCCGACGGCCGGCTCGGTGACTATCTGGACTCCCTGCGGCGGCTGAGGTCCCTGACGGTGGACGACGGCGTGCACACCGTCCTGCCGGGCCACGGGCCGGTCCTCGACGACGCCCAGGGCGCCGTCGAGTTCTATCTCGCCCACCGCGCCCACCGGCTCGCCCAGGTGGAGACCGCGGTCGAGAACGGCTACCAGACCCCGGCCCAGGTCGTCGCCCACGTGTACGCCGACGTCGACCGCTCGCTGTGGCCGGCGGCGGAACTGTCGGTCCGGGCCCAGCTCGACTACCTCAGCGAGCACGGGCTGATCTAGTTGGGCCGCGGGGCCTTCACGCCGTGCACGCGCGCGTACTCCGCCGCGAGCCAGGGGCCCAGGTCGTCGACGTACGAGCGCAGGACGTCCGGGTCGCCGACCGGTTCCCGGCCGTACTCGGCCGCCGTACGCACCTGTGCGGCCCGCCGCGGGTAGTACGCGCCGAACACCTCGGCCATCTCCCGCAGATCGCTGGTCCAGCCCTGCCAGCGGGGTATGACGAGCGTGAACGCGGTGCGGACGAGGTGCCGGGACATGAAGCGCACCAGCGGTCGGCGGGCCTCCTCGGTGTCCTCCGCCCCCGCGATCCGCTCCCGCCAGCGCGGCAGCCAGCGGGCGAGGTCGCCGTTGGTCTCCCGGGCCAGCAGGGAATCGGGGCGGTAGTGGGGCAGGTGCGCGGCGAGGTCGTCACCGAGCAGCGGGGTGCACAGGCAGGCGACGAACCAGCCCATGTCGTACCGTTCCTCGTCGCTCAGCAGCCGCTTCCGGCCGTAGAGCAGCGTGCCGACACCGTCGATCTGCGGGAACTCCCCGTCGATCGCCTCCCCGAGGACGCGTACGGCGTCCCGGTCGGCGTCGGCCGGTCCGTCGCGCAGGGCGATCAGGAGGTCCAGGTCGCTGCGGCCCACGCGCGCGGTGCCGCGCGGGATCGACCCGTAGAGGTAGGCGCTGTGCAGGCGTGCGCCGAAGACGGCCGGCAGCCGGTCGCGGACGGCGTCCACGACCGGGCGGAAGGCGGGCGGCACGCGCGCGAGGGAGCCTTCGCGGACGAAGCGGCCCTGGGCGTCGACGCCGCCGGGGGCGGGAAGCACGGTCATGGACCCACTGTGCCGTCCCGCTCACGCCGCGGCAGCCGGGTTTTCGCGGCCGGGACCCGCGTCAGCGCGACCGCTTCGCCAGCCTCTCCACGTCCAGCAGGATCACGGCCCGGGCCTCCAGGCGGAGCCAGCCGCGCTGGGCGAAGTCGGCCAGCGCCTTGTTCACGGTCTCGCGGGAGGCGCCGACGAGCTGGGCCAGCTCCTCCTGCGTGAGGTCGTGGACGACGTGGATGCCCTCCTCGGACTGCACGCCGAAGCGGCGGGAGAGGTCCAGCAGGGCGCGTGCCACGCGGCCGGGGACGTCCGAGAAGACCAGGTCGGACATGGCGTCGTTGGTCTTGCGCAGGCGACGGGCGACGGCGCGCAGCAGGGCGCCGGCGACCTCGGGCCGGGCGTTCAGCCAGGGCTGCAGGTCGCCGTGGCCGAGACCGAGCAGCTTGACCTCGGTCAGCGCGGTCGCGGTGGCCGTACGGGGGCCCGGGTCGAACAGCGACAGTTCGCCGATCAGCTCGCCGGGGCCGACGACGGCGAGCATGTTCTCGCGGCCGTCGGGGGAGGTCCGGTGCAGCTTGACCTTGCCCTCGGTGACGACGTACAGCCGGTCCCCGGGGTCACCCTCGTGGAACAGGGAGTCGCCGCGTGCGAGGGTCACCTCGCTCATGGAGGCGCGAAGCTCCGCGGCCTGCTCGTCGTCGAGAGCCGCGAAGAGCGGGTTGCGCCGCAGAACGTCGTCCACTGAGTTCTCTCCTTGTCGACCTGCTCAGGGGATCTTGCTCCCCCGAGTGCCAGGGGACCGTGTTCCCCATTTTGCCGGACGGTCCAAACAGTGTGATCTGTCACAAGGATGCCGCACAGGTGTCCCGGGGTAAGCGTCAGGGGTCCGATCGGGGGCCGCTCAGCGGGCTCCGGGGCGGATGTCGGTGCCGGGCTTTAGGCTGGCTGGGTGTCCAAATCGCCGGTGAGAGCACAGGGCAAGGGGGCTGGGCGGGTGGTTGCACGTCATGATTCCGCTGTGGGCGAACAGGATCCCGGTGGAAGTAATAAAACAGGCAAATCGGCTAAAAAGGCTGCCGCTGCCGTGAAGAAGGCATCGGCTGCGAAGAAGGCGCCGACCGCTAAGAAGACCCCCGCCGCGAAGAAGGCGCCTGCCGTGAAGAAAGCGGCTGCCGCCGCGAAGGCCGAGGCCGCCGAGAAGACGGGGGCCGCGAAGAAGACCGCGGCTGTCAAGAAGACGCCGGCCATGAAGAAGGCCGCCGTCGTGAAGAAGGCCGCGTCCGTCGGGAAGCCCGCCAAGAAGGCCGCACCCGTCAAGAAGATCGCCGTCATTCCCCCGTCCGGCGAATCCCTCACCGCCCTGGTCCGCCGCGCCCGCCGGATCAACCGCGAACTGGCCGAGGTGTACCCGTACGCCCACCCGGAACTGGACTTCGAGAACCCCTTCCAGCTGCTGGTCGCCACCGTGCTGTCGGCCCAGACCACCGACCTGCGCGTCAACCAGACCACCCCGGCGCTCTTCGCCAAGTACCCCGCCCCCGAGGACCTCGCCGCCGCCAACCCGGAGGAGGTCGAGGAGATCCTGCGCCCCTGCGGCTTCTTCCGCGCCAAGACCAAGTCGGTCATAGGGCTCTCCAAGGCGCTCGTCGAGAACTTCGGCGGCGAGGTGCCCGGCAAGCTGGAGGCGCTGGTCACGCTGCCCGGCGTGGGCCGCAAGACCGCCTTCGTCGTCCTCGGCAACGCCTTCGGTCGGCCAGGGATCACCGTGGACACCCACTTCCAGCGGCTGGTCCGGCGCTGGAAGTGGACCGACGAGACCGACCCCGACAAGATCGAGGCCGCCGTCGGCGCGCTCTTCCCGAAGAGCGACTGGACCGACCTGTCCCACCACGTGATCTGGCACGGCCGCCGTATCTGCCACGCCCGCAAGCCCGCCTGCGGTGCCTGCCCCATCGCCCCGCTCTGCCCGGCCTACGGCGAGGGCGAGACCGACCCGGAGAAGGCGAAGAAGCTGCTGAAGTACGAGAAGGGCGGCTTCCCGGGGCAGCGGCTCAAGCCCCCGCAGGCCTATCTCGACGCGGGCGGCAGACCGGCGCCGCCGCTGGGGGCCGCGTGACGGAACGATCTCGGGGCCCTCGGGCGTTGGAGAGGACAGAGCGACGGGGGTGCGATGACGAGGGCAAGTGACACACAAGGCGGTCCGGTGACGCTCAGCAAGGACGGCCTGCCGGACTGGCTGGAGCCCGTCGTGCGCGCCGCCGAGACGATCGAGCCCCTCCAGCTGAGCCGTTTCCTGCCGCCGGAGAACGGCTCGGGGCGGCAGTCGGCCGTGCTGATCCTGTTCGGCGAGGGCGAGCGCGGCCCGGAGCTGCTGCTCATGGAGCGCGCGGGCTCGCTGCGCTCCCACGCCGGACAGCCGTCGTTCCCGGGAGGCGCGCTGGATCCGGAGGACGGTGATCCGCAGGACGAGGGTCCCCTGCGGGCCGCGCTGCGCGAGGCCGAGGAGGAGACCGGGCTCGACCCGTCCGGCGTGCAGCTCTTCGGCGTGCTGCCGAGGCTGTACATCCCGGTCAGCGGCTTCGTCGTCACCCCCGTGCTGGGCTGGTGGCGCAAGCCCAGCCCGGTCGGCGTCGTCGACCCGAACGAGACCGCGCGGGTCTTCACCGTCCCCGTGGCGGATCTCACGGACCCCGCCCACCGTGTCACCGCCGTCCACCCCCGTGGCCACAGCGGCCCGGCATTCCTGGTCGAATCGGCCCTGGTCTGGGGTTTCACGGCCGGAGTGATCGACCGCCTGCTGCACTTCGCGGGCTGGGAGCGCCCCTGGGACCGCGGTAAGCAGGTCCCGCTCGACTGGCACGCATGACAGGGTGATCCCCGTGAACGTGCTGGACATCCTGCTGCTGGTCGCGGCCGTGTGGTTCGCGGTGGTGGGCTACCGCCAGGGCTTCGTCGTCGGCATCCTGTCGGTGATCGGATTCCTGGGCGGCGGCCTGGTCGCCGTCTACACGCTGCCCGTCATCTGGGACGCCGTGACCGGCAAGACGCAGGTCGGCACCACCGCCGCCGTCGTCGCCGTGGTCGTCGTGATCGTCTGCGCCTCCGTGGGCCAGGCCCTGACCACCCACCTCGGCAACAAGCTGCGCCGGCACATCACCTGGTCCCCGGCGCGCGCCCTGGACGCCACCGGCGGCGCCCTTGTCAACGTGGTCGCGATGCTCCTGGTCGCCTGGCTGATCGGCTCCGCCCTGGCCGGTACGACCCTGCCGACGCTCGGCAGGGAGGTGCGTGGCTCCAAGGTGCTCCTCGGGGTCTCCCGGGCGCTGCCCGCGCAGGCCGACACCTGGTTCGCGGACTTCTCCTCCGTGCTCGCGCAGAACGGCTTCCCGCAGGTCTTCAGCCCGTTCGCCAACGAGCCGATCAAGGACGTGCAGCCGCCCGACCCCGCCCTGGAGAGCAGCCCGGTCGCCTTCAGCGCCCAGCGCTCCATCGTCAAGGTCACCGGCACCGCCCAGAGCTGCGGCAAGGTCCTGGAGGGCAGCGGCTTCGTCTTCGCCGACCGCCGTGTGATGACCAACGCGCACGTCGTCGGCGGAGTCGACGCGCCGCGCGTGCAGATAGGCGGGGAGGGCCGCAAGTACGACGCGAAGGTCGTCCTGTACGACTGGAAGCGCGACATCGCCGTACTCGACGTACCGGACCTGAAGGCGACCGCCCTGCGGTTCACCTCGCAGGACGCGACCGGAGGCGACGGCGCGATCGTCGCGGGCTTCCCGGAGAACGGCTCGTACGACGTGCGCGCCGCGCGCGTGCGCGGGCGCATCACGGCCAACGGCCCCGACATCTACCACCGCGGCACGGTCCGCCGCGACGTCTACTCCCTGTACGCCACCGTCCGCCAGGGCAACTCCGGCGGCCCCCTGCTCACCCCGGACGGCAAGGTGTACGGCGTGGTGTTCGCCAAGTCCCTCGACGACGCCGACACCGGCTACGCCCTGACGACGGACGAGATCCAGGCCGACATCGAGCGGGGGCGTACGGCGAACGAGCAGGTGGGTACGGACAGCTGCGCCCTGTAGGGCGACGCGGCGCGTTCAGCCCCGCGGGTGACGCAGGCGCACCGAGACCCAGCGGGCCCGGCGGCGCAGGATGCGCGGAATCCCCACCCGGAGGTCCGCTTCCGCGAGTTGTGGGGTGCCTCGCTGAGGCGTGCTCAGGCCCGTGGCCGAGCGGCGGTTGCGGGGTGCGTCACTGTAGTCGTGCGTCCAGCCCATACCCCGACGTGTGCCCCCGCCCCAAGGTCGATAACCGCTTGTGCGCCCCCCAATTGGCCTATGCGGCAGGCATGTGGCCGTTCGGGGGACAACTGTTCAGGAAATCGGATACTCCACGCATCGAACCTTCACCGCAGGGTCACCGAACGTGCGCCTGACACCTCATCGGTCGGGCTCGGGATCCTTCAGCCAGTTGATCAGCTCGGTGGAGAACGCCGCCGGGTCCTCCTCGTGCGGGAAGTGACCGAGACCGTCGAACAGCCGCCAGCGGTACGGCGCTTCGACGTACTCGCCCGAACCGGCCGCGCTGCGCGTCCGGGTCACCGGATCGAGCGAGCCGTGCAGATGCAGCGTCGGCACCCGTACGGGCCGCTTCATCCGGCGGTAGAACTGCACGCCGTCCGGCCGCGCCAGCGAACGCACCAGCCAGCGGTACGGCTCGATCGCGCAGTGCGCGGTGGACGGGATGCACATGGCCCGCTGGTACGTCTCCACGGCCGCGTCGTCCGGCAGCCGCGGCCCGGACCAGTCCCGGATCAGCCGGCCCGCCAGCGCGCCCCCGTCGGCGGTCAGTTGGCGCTCGGGGATCCAGGGCCGCTGGAACCCCCAGATGTAGGAGTTGGCGGCCGTCTGCCGGGCGTCCCGCAGCATCGCCGCGCGCCAGCGCCGCGGATGCGGCATGGACGCCACGGCCAGGCGCCGCACGAGTTTGGGCCGCATGGCCGCCGCCGTCCACGCCAGATAGCCGCCGAGGTCGTGGCCGACCAGCGCGGCGTCCGGCTCGCCGAGCGACCGGATCACCCCGGTGACGTCCAGCGCGAGGTTGGCCGGGTCGTACCCGCGGGGCGTGCGGTCGCTGCCGCCGACGCCCCGCAGGTCCATCGCCACCGCCCGGTAGCCCGCGTCCGCGAGCGCGGTCAGCTGGTGCCGCCACGTCCACCAGAACTGCGGGAAGCCGTGCAGGAGCAGGACCAGCGGGCCGTCGCCGAGTTCGGCGATGTGGAAGCGTGCGCCGTTCGCGGCGACGTCCCTGTGGCTCCAGGGACCTTCGATCCGTACGGCCGAGGGAGCGGCGGGGTCCGTCATGACGACGAGCGTGCCACAGCCTCGATGGCCGCGGGGGTCCGGTCCTCGGGCAGCTCCGGACGCGGGTGCGGCTTGGCGTTCTGCAGGACGCCCGCCGACTGCTTCATCGAGGCCGCCACCTTCTGCGGACCCCGGCCCTTCTTGGCCTTCTTCGCGAACACCGTGCCGATGAGCGCGAGGAGGCCGGCGACCAGCACGTTGGCCGCGAAGGACAGCACGAAGCAGATCGCCAGGTTCCAGTGGCTCCAGGTGCGGATGCCGTACGCCAGGGCGAAGTTGAGCATCGGCAGGGAGAACACCAGTACCGCGCCCGCCATCGAGAAGGCGCCGCCGCTGACCGCGCCGCGCTTCACGTCCTGCTTGAGCTGTGCCTTGGCCAGCGCGATCTCGTCGTGCACCAGCGCCGACAATTCGGTCGTCGCCGAGGCGAACAGCTGGCCGATGCTGCGTTCGGCGCCGACCGGGCTGCCGTCGGGTGCGCTCATCGCGTTCTCCCTCAGAGGTCTCTCGTGGGTCTTACGGACCGTCTTGCGTACCGTCTTGATTTGTACCGTCTCGTCAGATCATGCCGGACGGCCGTCCTCCTCGCCTGCCCCGCCCGGCACTTCCTGAAGCCCGTGGCGCGCCTCGGCGGCCAGCCGGCGGTGTTCGGCGGCCTTGCGCTCGTGGATCTCGGCCATCCGCAGGTGGTACGCCGGGTCGTCCTGCTCGTAGACGTCCGGGATGCCGTCGAGGTCCTCGTCGCGTTCTTCCTCCTCGCACAGCCTGCGGTACTTGGCGTTGCGCAGCTTCAGCAGCACCGTCGCGCACGCGGTGGCGATCAGCGACCCGGTGAGGACGGCCGCCTTCACCTCGTCCGTCAGGACGGCGTCGCTCTCGAAGGCCAGCTCGCCGATGAGCAGCGAGACCGTGAAGCCGATCCCGGCGAGCGAGGCCACCGCGAAGACGTCGGCCCACGCCAGGTCCTCGCTGAGCTGCGCCCGGGTGAAACGAACGGTCAGCCAGGTGCCGCCGAAGATGCCGACCGTCTTGCCCACGACCAGTCCGAGCACCACGCCGAGCGTCTCGGGTCTCGTGAACACGTCCCCGAGCGCCCCGCCGGATACGGACACACCGGCGCCGAACAGCGCGAACAGCGGTACGGCGAGCCCGGCGGACAGGGGCCGCACCAGATGCTCGATGCGCTCGGCCGGTGAGTGCTCCTCACCCTCCCGGGTGGTGCAGCGCAGCATCAGGCCCATCGCCACGCCGGCGATGGTGGCGTGCACGCCGCTGTTGTACATCAGCGCCCAGACGACGACGCCGAGCGGCACGTACACGTACCAGCCGCGCACGCCCTTGCGCAGCAGCAGCCAGAAGACCGCGAGGCCGGCGGCGGCCCCGCCGAGGGCGGGGAAGTTCAGCCGGTCGGTGAAGAAAATCGCGATGATCAGGATCGCGAAGAGGTCGTCGACGACCGCCAGGGTGAGCAGGAAGGCGCGCAGGGCGCTGGGCAGCGAGGTGCCGATGACCGCGAGGACGGCGAGCGCGAAGGCGATGTCGGTGGCGGTGGGCACCGCCCAGCCCTGCGTGGAGCCGTGCCCGGCGACAGCGGTGAGGGTGTACACGAGTGCCGGTACGGCCATCCCGCACAGCGCCGCCGCCACGGGCAGCACCGCCGCCCTGCGGTCGCGCAGGTCGCCGGCGACCAGCTCGCGCTTGAGTTCGATGCCGGCGACGAAGAAGAACACGGCGAGCAGGCCGTCGGCGGCCCAGTGGGCGACGGAGAGGTTCAGACCGAGGGCTTCGGGGCCGGCGTGGAAGTTGCTGACCGTCTCGTAGCTGTGGTGGATGCCGGGGACGTTCGCCCAGAGCAGCGCGGCCACGGCGGCGAGGAGCAGCAGGACACCGCCGACGGTCTCGGTGCGCAGCGCGTCCGTGACGAAGGAGCGCTCGGGCAGCGACAGACGGCCGAGGACCCTGCGAGGGGTGCTGTGGGGGCGGGTGCGGGGCGCGGTCACGGGAAACCTCCGGGGCAGGCGGGACTCACATGCCGACCAGACTTCCCGGCGCACCTGATGTGCCGCTTCGTACGGCACTTTGTTTAGTTTACCTAAAGTGCCGTCCGCCCGGGTCCGGTGATCTCCACCTGGACCCCCGAGGGGCACCCGGCACGTTCGCCGGCCGGGTGCCCCTCGGGATGCCGCTCAGTCCTCCCGGTCCGCTCAGTCCTCGCTGGGCGCCGCGGGCAGCTTGGCCTGGATGAGGTCCATGACGGTGGAGTCCGTCAGCGTGGTGACGTCACCGAGCTGGCGGTTCTCGGCGACGTCCCGCAGCAGGCGGCGCATGATCTTGCCGGAGCGGGTCTTCGGCAGCTCCGCCACCGGCAGGATCCGCTTGGGCTTGGCGATCGGGCCGAGCGTGGCGCCGACGTGGTCGCGCAGCTCGCCGATGAGCGCCTCGTTCTCCGAGGCCGTGCCGCGCAGGATGACGAACGCGACGATGGCCTGGCCGGTGGTCTCGTCGGCGGCGCCCACGACGGCGGCCTCGGCGACCGACGGGTGCGAGACCAGCGCCGACTCCACCTCGGTGGTGGAGATGTTGTGCCCGGAGACGAGCATCACGTCGTCCACCCGGCCCAGCAGCCAGATGTCGCCGTCGTCGTCCTTCTTCGCGCCGTCACCGGCGAAGTACTTGCCCTCGAAACGGGACCAGTAGGTGTCGATGAACCGCTGGTCGTCGCCCCAGATGGTGCGCAGCATCGACGGCCACGGCTCGGTCAGCACCAGGTAGCCACCGCCGCCGTTCGGCACCTCGTTCGCCTCGTCGTCGACGACGGTCGCGCTGATGCCGGGCAGCGGACGCTGCGCCGAACCGGGCTTGGCCTCGGTGACGCCGGGCAGCGGCGAGATCATCATGGCGCCGGTCTCGGTCTGCCACCAGGTGTCCACGACCGGCGTCCTGTCGGCGCCGATGTGCTTGCGGTACCAGATCCACGCCTCGGGGTTGATGGGCTCGCCCACCGAGCCGAGGACACGCAGGGAGGACAGGTCGAACTTGGCGGGGATGTCGTCGCCCCACTTCATGAACGTCCGGATCGCGGTCGGCGCCGTGTAGAGGATCGTGACCTTGTACTTCTGCACGATCTCCCAGAACCTGCCCTGGTGCGGGGTGTCCGGCGTGCCCTCGTACATCACCTGCGTCGCGCCGTTGGCCAGCGGGCCGTACACGATGTACGAGTGCCCGGTCACCCAGCCGACGTCGGCCGTGCACCAGTACACGTCGGTCTCCGGCTTGAGGTCGAAGACCGCCCAGTGGGTGTAGGCCGTCTGGGTGAGGTAGCCGCCGGAGGTGTGCAGGATGCCCTTCGGCTTCCCCGTGGTGCCGGAGGTGTAGAGGATGAACAGCGGGTGCTCGGCCTCGAACGCCTCCGGGGTGTGCTCGGCCGACTGCCGGGCGACGATGTCGTCCCACCACACGTCCCGGCCGTCGGTCCAGGCCACCTCCTGGCCGGTGCGGCGGACCACGAGCACGTGCTCGACGTTGTCCACCTTGCCGACCGCCTCGTCCACCGCCGGCTTGAGCGCGGACGGCTTGCCGCGCCGGTAGCCACCGTCGGCGGTGATGATCACCTTGGCGTCCGCGTCCTTGATCCGGGTCGCGAGCGCGTCCGCCGAGAAGCCGCCGAAGACGACCGAGTGCGCGGCGCCGATCCGGGCCGAGGCCAGCATCGCGATCGCGGTCTCCGGGATCATCGGCATGTAGATGGCGACGCGGTCGCCCTTCCGCACGCCCAGCTCCAGCAGGGCGTTGGCGGCCTTGGAGACCTCGTCCTTCAGCTCCGCGTAGGTGATCGCCCGGCTGTCGCCGGGCTCGCCCTCGAAGTGGATGGCGACGCGGTCCCCGTGCCCGGCCTCTACATGCCGGTCCACGCAGTTGTAGGCGACGTTCAGCTCGCCGTCCTTGAACCACTTCGCGAACGGCGGGTTCGACCAGTCCAGCGTCTCGGTCGGTTCCTTGGCCCAGGTCAGCCGGCGGGCCTGCTCGGCCCAGAAGCCGAGCCTGTCAGCCTTGGCCTGTGCATACGCCTCCGCGGTGACGTTGGCGTGCGCTGCCAGGTCGGCGGGGGGCGCGAACCTGCGTTCTTCCTTGAGCAGGTTGGCCAGGCTCTCGTTGCTCACGACATCTCCCTTTCGAAGGGTGTCCGTTGTGTCCCAGGCCACAGCTCATCAGACACGGGGGTCCGATGACAAGGGTCGACGGTAAAATTGGTTTAGACCTGTCTGTGGCTCGTGACCCGCACCGCTTCGCGTGCCTCCTCACCTCCGCCGATGCCTCCCGCCACGTCCTCGAACACCGCTTGCTCCTCCGTCCCCGCCAGCAGATACGCCTGCGCCTCGCCGACGTGGAAATACATGCCGTGCAGTTCCAGCGCACCCTCGGCCAGCGCCCGGGCTACCGACTCGTGCGCCCTCAGATGCGCCAACTGCTGGACCACGTTGGTCAGGCACAGCAGCTCCACCGCGTCCGCGGGCTCCCGTCCGGCCAGCCGGGGCCGCCCGGGATGATCGCCGGCCGTCCGCGCCAGGCTCGGCAGCCCGTGCCGCAGCCACCGCTGGAGCGGGGTGCTGTCCCCCTGGCCGGCCCCCGTGGTCAGCAGCGCCTGCATCGCTCCGCACCCGGAGTGCCCGCATACCGTGATGGAGCGCACCCCGAGCACGTCCACCGCGTACTCGATGGCGGCGGCCACCGAGTCGTCGCCGTGCTCCTCGCCCGGCGGCGGCACCAGGTTGCCGACGTTGCGGACGACGAACAGGTCGCCGGGACCGCTGGCGGTGATCATCGACGTGACGAGCCGGGAGTCGGCGCAGGTCAGGAAGAGCTGGGAGGGCCGCTGGCCCTCCCGGGCGAGCCGCGCCAGCTCCTCCCGCACCAGCGGCGCGGTGTTCCGCTGGAACGAGCTGATGCCACGTGCCAGTTCCCGGCCGGCCCCCTGCCCTTCCGGAGCGGTGGGGGCTCCGGCGAAGCAGGCCTGGTGGTTGCGCCAGGGGGTCCAGGGACGGCACCGGCACTCGGTGGCCTGATCCTGCTCGCCGGTCCGGATTCCGTCGCGCCGGCCCGCCAGCTCGGCCGTGCCTCCCCGCGCGGTGTGGGAGCTGCGCCAGTCCTGCAGCGACTCGTACGCCGCGTGGTCCATGAACGAACCGTCCAGCTCCACGACGGCGTGGGCGCCTTGGGGTACGAGATGCAGGGTTCTGCTGAGCCGGGGCACCGCGAGGAAGGTCAGCTGGCCTCGGACGCGTACGTGATGGACTCCTTCCTTCTCGTGGTGGGTGATGCGGGTGCGGGCGAGGCGGTGCAGGGCGACGGCGACCGCCACGGCGACCCCGAGGAACACGCCTTGCAGGACGCCTAGGAGCACCACGCCGAGTGTGGTCGCGGCGTAGACCGGCACTTCGCGGTGGCGCGTCACCGTGCGGATGTGGTGCAGGGACACCATCTGGATGCCGACGGCCATCACCAGGGCGGCGAGGGAGGCGAGCGGGATCTCCTCCAGGACCGGGACCATCAGCAGCGCGGCGACTACTACGAGAACGCCGTGCAGCATCGTGGAGTTCCGGCTGACGGCACCTGAATTCACATTCGCGGTACTGCGCACCGCAACGCCCGCGATCGGCAGCCCGCCGAGGGCTCCGGAGGCGATGTTGGCGGCGCCCTGGCCGAGCAGCTCCCGGTCCAGGTCCGAGCGGCCGATGCGGGACTGCGGGCCGGTGCGGGCGGCGACCAGCTTGTCCACGGCCACCGCGCCGAGCAGCGACTGCACGCTGCACACCAGGGTGGTGGTGAGCACCGCGGCCACCAGGCCGAGCGCCGGACCCTCGGGCAGTCCTGCCAGGGCGTGGCTGTGCCAGGACGGCAGCTCGACCCGGGGGAGGCGCAAGCCCGTGAGGGCGGCGGTCGCGGCGGCTCCGGTGACGGCGACGAGCGCGGCCGGCACCCTGCGCAGCAGCCGGCCGGCGCGGCCGGGCAGGCGGGGCCAGGCCAGCAGCAGGGCCAGGGTCAGCGCGCTCATCGACACGGCGGCCGGATGCAGGTCGGCCAACTGGGCGGGCAGAGCCCGCAGGTTGGCGAGGACGGAGCTGTCCGGGTTGCCGCCGAGGACGATGTGCAGCTGGGCGACGGCGATGGTGATGCCGATGCCGGCCAGCATGCCGTGCACCACGGCCGGGCTGACCGCGAGCGCGCCGCGCGCCACCCGCAGGCAGCCGAGGCCGAGTTGGGCGATGCCGGCGAGGACGGTGATGCCGCAGGTGGCCCGCCAGCCGTAACGGTGGATCAGGTCGGCGGTGACCACGGTGAGTCCGGCGGCGGGCCCGCTGACCTGGAGGGGGCAGCCGCCCAGCCGTCCGACGACGATCCCGCCGACTGCGGCGGCGACGAGTCCCGCCTGGAGCGGGGCGCCGGTGGCCAGGGCGATGCCGAGGGAGAGCGGCAGGGCGATCAGGAAGACCGCGACGGCCGCGGACAGGTCGGCGCCCGCCACGGGGAAGCGGCGGCGGCCCGGTGCGGGGCTGTGCGGCGGGTGGGGGTGCTGGGTGTGAGGGGGTGCGCAGGCGGACATGTTCCCGTCTCCTCCGGGGCGGCGCGGTCGCGGACTGGGTGGGAGCCGCGGCGATGGGCGGGCTCGGTCGCGGCCGTGGGTCACGGCGTGCAGCGGCGGGATGGATCAACGCTCGGTAAAAGAACCGTAATGCCAAGTAAAGCCAAAGCATAGTTTTCTGGGGCAAAAGGGGTGGAAGATCGCCCGCTTGAGTGAAGTGAGCATTTGATCGGCTTGTCGTACTAATTCCTTCTCAGTCCCGTGCGACCTTGGCGGCGCTGTCGGTGCGAACCCGGCACATCACTCGAAAACGGCCCTCGTCAGCGTGTGCCTGAGAGAAGGAAGAAGGTGGGCGGAACATGGCCGCCACCCAGAGGATCGCCGTCGGCGCCATGGTCGCCGCGGCCTGTGCGGCGTCGTTCGCCGGTTGCGCGACCGACTCCAGCGGCACGAAGGAAGGGGCGCCCGGTCCGGGACAGGGGGCGCCGGCGCCGGGCAGCGTGCTCCGGCTGATCGGTGACGGTTCCACCGCCTACACCGGATCCCAGCCGTACCTGCCCCGGCCCGAGCGGTTGAGCCCCGGTCAGAAGCCCCCGCAGTTCGTCGTGTTCTCCTGGGACGGCGCGGGCGAGGACAGCCAGAAGCTGTTCTCACACTTCCGCAAGGTCGCCAAGGAGAACAACGCGACCATGACGTACTTCCTCAGCGGCGTGTACCTCCTGCCGGAGGAGAAGCGCGACCTGTACAAGCCCCCGCAGCACTCGCCGGGCCGCTCCGACATCGGCTTCAACGACGAGCAGGGCATCACCGACACCCTCAAGCAGGTACGGCTGGCCTGGCTGGAGGGCAACGAGATCGGCACCCACTTCAACGGCCACTTCTGCGGGCCCGACGGCGGGGTCGGCACCTGGTCGGTGGACGAGTGGAAGAGCGAGATCGCCCAGGCCAAGCAGTTCGTGAAGTCATGGCGGACCAACACCGGCATGAAGCGGACCGCTCCGCTGCCCTTCGACTACGACAAGGAGCTGATCGGCGCCCGCACCCCCTGCCTGGAGGGACGGAAGAACTTCATCAAGGCCGCCCGCGACCTGGGGTTCCGCTACGACTCCAGTGGAGTCGATGACCAGGTCTGGCCCAAGAAGAAGGAGGGCCTGTGGGACCTGTCGATGCAGCTGGTGCCCTTCCCGGGCCACACCTATGAGCAGCTCACCATGGACTACAACTTCATGGTCAACCAGTCCGGCACCAAGACCCAGGGCGACCCCGACAAGTTCGACTACTGGGGCGCCCAGATGCGCGACGGACTCATCCAGGGTTTCTACCGCGCCTACGACGGCAACCGTGCGCCCCTCATCATCGGCAACCACTTCGAGTCCTGGAACGGCGGCACCTACATGCGCGCCGTCGAAGACGTGATCAAGGCCGTGTGCACCAAACCCGAGGTGCGCTGCGTCTCCTTCCACCAGCTGGCCGACTGGCTGGACGCCCAGGACCCGGGGACCCTGGCGAAGCTGCGCACCCTGAAGGTGGGCGAGGCCCCCCGGCAGGGCTGGGAGTCCTTCCTGTCCGGCCGTCCGGCTCCGGCGCCCAAGGGCGTGCCCGGGGCGCCGGCGGACGAGTCGTAGACGTCAGGCCGGCGTCGCCACACTCTCGCCGAGCACGAAGTGCGGGTCGACCTGCGCCGCCAGGTCGACCCCGGTGCGCTCGTTGCCCCAGGACTCGGCGTTCTTCAGGTGGAAGTGCACCATCTGGCGGGTGTAACGCTCCCAGTCGCGCTGCTCGTAGGTGGCGTCGACGGTGGCCTTGAGCAGGTCCAGGGCGCGGGCGTTGGCCTCCTCCAGGAGCGCGAACCGGGGCGGGCGGCCCTTTTCCATGGCGCGCACCCAGTCCGAGCGCCCGACCGTCACGAGCAGGTCGTCCCCGACCTCGTCGCGCAGGAAGTCGAGGTCGTCGGGGTCCTGGATCTTGTTGCCGACGACCTTGAGGGCGACGCCGAAGTCGCGGGCGTACTCCTTGTACTGGCGGTAGACGGAGACCCCCTTCCGGGTCGGCTCGGCGACGAGGAACGTCATGTCGAAGCGGGTGAACATGCCGGAGGCGAAGGAGTCCGAACCGGCCGTCATGTCGACCACGACGTACTCTTCGGGGCCGTCGACGAGGTGGTTCAGGAACAGCTCCACCGCTCCCGTCTTGGAGTGGTAGCAGGCGACCCCCAGGTCGGCGTCCGTGAAGGGGCCCGTGACCATCAAACGGGCGGCGCCGCCGTCGAGTTCCACCGGGCGGGCGCAGGCGTCGTAGACCGGGTTGGGCTCGCGCACCCCGACCAGCCGGGAGCCCTCGCCGGGCGGGGTCGTCTTGATCATCGTCGCGGCCGAGGCGATGCGCGGGTTGGTGCCGCGCAGGTAGTCCTTGATCAGCGACAGCTGTTCGCCCATGGCGGGCAGCGCCGCCGCCTCCTCCTCGCCGAGGCCGAGCGCGGGGCCGAGGTGCTGGTTGATGTCCGCGTCGATGGCGACCACCGGGGCGCCGGAGGCGACGAGATGGCGGATGAAGAGGGAGGAGAGCGTGGTCTTGCCGCTGCCGCCCTTCCCGACGAAAGCAATTTTCATGTTCACCAAGGGTAGTCGGGTGATAGCTGTATGTGTCACCAGGTAGTGAAGAAGACCACTCCTTCGTGGGGTGGGCCGAGGGGGTGCGTAGTGTCGTACTCATGAGTACGACAGGCGCGACCGCCGATCCGCTCGCGGCCCTGGGCTCGCTGCCCGGTGTGGCCGAGTCCGTCGAATCCGTGCGCAAGGCCGTGGACCGGGTCTACGGGCACCGGATCATGCGACGTCGCAGCAACGAGATCACCTCCGAGGCGGCCCTGCGCGGCGCCCGCGGCTCGGCTGCGCTCTCCGGCGCGGACTGGGCCCTGGAGGAGGTGCGCCGCCGCACCGACTTCGGCGTCGACGCCGAGGCGCGCGTCATGGGTGCGGCCCTGCGGCTGACCGCGGAGGCGGGGCAGCTGCTCTCCATCTGGCGCCAGTCGCCCCTGCGGGTGCTGGCCCGGCTGCACCTGGTGGCCGCGGCGAGCGGTGAGGACCAGGTCGGCAGGCCGCGCCTGGCCGGTGAGCCGGTCGACGAGCCGCTGGTCGAGCTGCCGCTGCCGGACGCCGGGGAGGTCTCGGGCCGGCTGGAGGGGCTGGCGGACCTGATCATCGCCGGCACCTCGGCGCCCGCGCTGGTCACGGCCGCCGTGGTGCACGGCGAACTGCTCGCGCTGCGCCCCTTCACGTCCCACAACGGCCTGGTCGCGCGCGCGGCCGAGCGGATCGTGCTGATCGGCAGCGGACTGGACCCGAAGGCGATCTGCCCGGCCGAGGTCGGCCACGCCGAACTGGGCCGCGCCTCCTACCTGGCCGCCCTGGACGGGTACGTCTCCGGCACCCCCGAGGGCGTGGCGGCCTGGATCGCCCACTGCGGCCGTGCGGTCGAACTGGGCGTACGCGAGTCGACGGCGGTCTGCGAAGCGCTGCAGCGCGGCGCGGCCTGAGGAAGGGCCCGGGCGGCGAACAAGGGTTGCGGCGGTACGAGTGCTCGTACCGCCGCTGGCATGATCACCGGGTTACCAGGCGTCCTCGATATGTCGCCCATCAGGTCGGGATTCTTTGCCCGTCACCTGGTGCGGCTGGCCCGTAATCGACGGGTCGACGTCGCGTGGGTGCCCGGTGTTCATGCTGGGTCCGTGGGGCCAATGCGTAGTAGTAGGGGATCCTCGCGGATGTCCTTTTGGTCTCGCGGGCCTAGGTTCTTTGTACCGCGAGCAGGGAGGAAGCGGAACCCCTGCCTGCACTTCTTTACTTTCAGCTTCAAACAGGGCGAAACGGGCGCGGTTCAGGCGGTGCCACGGCGCCGGTTCGTGTACCAGACGAGGCCGGCGGTCGCCGCCGCCGCTCCTATGGCCGCCGCCGCGACCAGTGCCGGGCGGGGCGGGACGGAGAACGCGGGCAGCCGCTTCTTGAGGCGGACCGGGTGGCGGAACGCCAGAATCGGCCACCCGCGCGCGAGTGCCTCGCGGCGCAGCGCGCGGTCCGGGTTCACGGTGTGCGGGTGCCCGACGGACTGGAGCATCGGCAGGTCGGTCGCCGAGTCGCTGTAGGCGTAGCAGCGGTCGAGGTCGTAGCCCTCGGACGCGGCCAGCTCCCTGACGGCCTCGGCCTTCGTCGGGCCGTAGGCGTAGTACTCCACCTCTCCGGTGAAGCAGCCGTCCTCACCGACGACCATGCGGGTGGCGACCACTCGGTCCGCGCCCAGCAGTTCCCCGATCGGCTCGACCACCTCGGCGCCCGAGGTGGACACGATCACCACGTCCCGGCCGGCCGCGTGGTGCTCCTCGATGAGGGAGGCGGCCTCGTCGTAGATGATCGGGTCGATCAGCTCGTGCAGGGTCTCGGCGACGATCTCCCGTACGTGCTGGACGTTCCAGCCGCGGCACAGCGCGGAAAGATACTCGCGCATGCGCTCCATCTGGTCATGGTCCAGACCGCCGACCAGGAAGACGAACTGGGCATATGCGGTACGCAGCGCGGCCCTGCGGTTGATCAGCCCGCCTTGGTAGAAGGACTTGCTGAAGGTGAGCGTGCTGGACTTCGCAATGACCGTCTTGTCCAGGTCAAAGAAGGCCGCTGCGCGGGGCAAGGAGTGGTTTTCCACGCCCCTGAGCATAGGCGCCCACCATTCGGCGTAAGGTGGGGCGCGTGGGTTTGCCTGAGAGGGCTCTCGGGTACACCATGGAAGTCACGGATCGTTCGCGACCGTGCTAACCCGGTCCGACTCCTCCCCCCCCGAGTCGGCCGTGGGGACGACCCCCGCTCTCCCCCCCCGGCGGGGGTCGTCGCATGTCCGGATGGGTTTTCTCCCTCCTCCTCTTTCTTCCCGCAGTCGTACGGCCGGCGCCGCGCCTCCGTGGCGGCACTCTTGGCATGCCCACGATTGGTCACGCTATGTAATCGTCAGACTGCTCTGTGGATATCGCACACGGATCAGCACGGGGGTCACCGGTATGGGTGACGGAGATATTCACAGGGTCCGGGTTGTCCACAGTTATCGACCAAGATCCACATTATTTCGCGGATCGCTGCACCGTGATTCCAGCGCTTCCGGCTGCGGCGAGTTCATGGCCGGGTCCGATTGCCGGAGCGCGTATGGCCGGTTCCTATCGGCCGTTCATATGGAGGCCGCTTGCCGGTTCTTCACACCTTTGGGAATCGCGTGGCCGCAGGGGCTGCGCGGCCCGCGCAGCGAAGGGGGAACACCCGTGACCGGAACCGTCACCCACGACCCGCCGCCCGGCCCCGCCGACCGGCCCGGACGGCCGCTCATCGTCACCGAGGACGCCGTCCTCCTGGACGATCTGCTGCGCCTGTGCGCGGCGGCGGGCGCCACACCCGAAGTCCACCACGGCGTACCGGAATCCGGCGGCGGCTGGGCGGCCGCCCCGCTCGTGCTCGTCGGCGACGACGCCGCGCACCGGATGCTCGGGGCCGCGCGCCGGCCGGGGGTGGTGCTGGTGGGCCGCGACCAGGACGACCCGGGAGTGTGGAAACGAGCCGTCCAGATCGGCGCCGACCACGTCCTGATGCTCCCCGACGGCGAACCGTGGCTGGTCGACCGCATCGCCGACGTCGCCGAGGGCATCGGCCGCCCGGCCCTCACCGTCGGGGTGATCGGCGGCCGGGGAGGGGCCGGCGCGTCCACGCTCGCCTGTGCGCTCGCCGTCACCTCCGCGCGTGAGGGACTGCGCACCCTCCTGGTGGACGCCGATCCGCTGGGCGGCGGACTCGACGTACTCCTCGGCGGTGAGAGCGCCGAAGGGCTGCGCTGGCCCGCCTTCGCCGCTTCCCGGGGCCGGGTCGGCGGCGGCGCCCTGGAGGAGTCGCTTCCCGAGCTGCATTCCCTGCGCGTGCTGAGCTGGGACCGCGGCGACTGCGTCGCCATCCCGCCTCCCGCGGTCCGCGCGGTGCTGGCGGCCGCCCGGCGGCGCGGCGGCACGGTCGTCGTCGACCTGCCCCGCCGCCTCGACGACCCGGTCGCCGAGGCCCTCGCCCAGCTCGACATGGCCCTGCTCGTCGTTCCGGCCGAACTGCGGGCCGTCGCAGCCGCGGGCCGCGTCGCCTCCGTCGTCGGAATGGTCGTACGGGACCTGCGGGTGGCGGTCCGCGGGCCGTACGCCCCTGGCCTGGACGACCACGAGGTGGCCCGGCTGCTCGGCCTGCCGCTGGCCGGTGAGGTGCCCGTCGAACCGGCGCTGCTGCGCCCGCGGGGCGGCGCGAAACCGCCGGGCGCGACCGGGCGGGGACCGCTCGCCCGCTTCTGCGCGCACTTCTGGGAGCGCGCGCTGGTCGAGGCGGGAGGCATCCGATGACGCTGCCCGGACTCGACCGGGCCGACGGCGCGGCCCTGCTCGACGGCGTCCGCCGCCGGCTCGCCGAGAGCGGCGCCGAACCCACCCCCGCGCGCGTGGCCCAGGCCCTGCGCGAACAGGGCCGGGTGCTCGGCGACGCGGAAGTCCTCGGCGCGGCCGCGCACCTGCGGTCAGAACTCGTCGGCACCGGCCCGCTGGAACCGCTGCTCGCCGACCCGGACGTCACCGACGTCCTTGTCTCCGCCCCGGACCGGGTCTGGGTGGACCGCGGCGGCGGCCTGCAGCTGACCCCGGTGACCTTTCCCGACGCGGCGGCCGTACGGCGTCTCGCGCAGCGGCTGGCCGCCGTGGCCGGACGCCGACTGGACGACGCCCGGCCCTGGGCCGACGCCCGGTTGCCCGACGGCACCCGGTTGCACGCGGTGCTGCCCCCGGTCGCCGTCGGCTGCACCTGCCTCGCCCTGCGGGTGGTACGGCCCCGGGCCTTCACACTGGAGGAGCTCGTGGCGGCCGGCACGGTGCCGCCCGGCGGCGACCGGATCCTGAGGGCACTGCTCGACGCCCGGCTGTCCTTCCTCGTCAGCGGCGGCACCGGATGCGGCAAGACCACGCTGCTCAGCGCCCTGCTCGGGCTCGTCGGGCCGGGCGAGCGGATCGTGCTCGCCGAGGACTCGGCCGAGCTGAGGCCGGACCACCCCCACGTCGTCCGACTGGAGACCCGGCCCGCCAACCAGGAGGGCGCCGGTCTGGTCACCCTGGAGGACCTGGTGCGGCAGGCGCTGCGGATGCGGCCGGACCGGCTGGTCGTCGGCGAGGTGCGCGGCCCCGAGGTCGTGCATCTGCTCGCGGCGCTCAACACCGGCCATGAAGGCGGCTGCTGCACGGTCCACGCCAACGCGGCGGCGGATGTACCGGCCCGGCTGGAGGCGCTGGCCACAGCCGCGGGGCTGGACCGTGCCGCACTCCACAGCCAGTTGGCGGCGGCCCTCTCCGTGGTGGTGCACCTGGTACGGGACCGGTCCGGGCGGCGCCGGATCGCCGAGGTGCACGTGCTGGAACGGGACACCACCGGGCTGGTGCGGACGGTACCGGCTCTGCGCTGGGGCGAGCGGGCGTTCGTGCGGGAGCGGGGGTGGGGGCGGTTGCGGCAACTGGTGGGGGACGCGGGGGAGTTCCGAGGTGAGTGAGGGGCGCGGTGGCGGGCGGGTGGTGTGAGGGGGTCCGGTGCGGTCCGGCGAGTGGGTTCGTGGGTCATGTGCGTTCGGGAGGCGGTGTCCTCGGGGGCGGTGCGTTCGGTGGGGGCAATGGCGGGTGGTTCAGCGGGTCCGTGCGTTCTGCGGCCAGTGGCGGGTCAGTGAGTTTCGGCGGCTCGGTGAGTTTGGGCGGGTCAGCGGGCTTCGTCGGGTCAGTTGAGGTCGGCAGTGATGAGAGGAGTGACGGAAGTGATCGGTGAGACGTCCATGGGGGCCGCGCTGGTCTGTCTCGGTGCCTTGGTGTGGCTGCTGGGCGGGCGGCACTACGGGATGCGGCGGGCACGGCTGCTGCTGGCCGGCGGCGGGGTGGTGGCGACCGGGCCGCCCGTCCGGGAGCAGGTCCTCGCGGAGCTTCGACGCCGGTGCGGCCGATGGGGAGCCGAGTGGTGGGCGCTCGTCGCCGGGCTGGGGATCGCGCTTCTGGGTGCCTCGGTGATTCCGGTGGTCGCGGGGGCCGTCGGGGTGCCGGTGCTGCGCCGGATGCGGCTGGCCCGGCAGGCCCGGCGCACCCGGGAGCGGCGGGCCGACGCGGTGATCGCCCTGTGCGGCGGGCTCGCCGGGGAGGTGCGGGCAGGACGGCAGCCGGGGGAGGCGCTGGTGCGGGCCGCGCGGGACTCCGGCGGACTCGGCGACGCGCAGGCCGCCGTGGTGGCCGCGGCGCGGTTCGGCGGAGACGTCCCTGGCGCGCTCGCCGTGGCGGCCCGGCAGCCGGGGGCGGAGGGTCTGCTCGGACTCGCCGCGTGCTGGCGGGTGGCCGTGGACCAGGGCGCCGGACTCGCCACCGGCCTGGACCGGCTGGACGGGGCCCTGCGCGCCGAACGGGACCAACGGGCCGATGTGCGCGCCCAGTTGTCGGGGGCTCGGGCCACCGCGGTGCTGCTCGCCGCACTGCCCGCCCTCGGGCTGCTCCTCGGTACGGCCATGGGGGCGGACCCGCTGCGCGTGCTGCTGCACAGCGGCGCGGGCCTCGGCTGCCTGACGGCCGGAGCGGTGTTCGAGACGGCCGGGATGTGGTGGTCGATGCGGATCGTGCGAGGGGCGGAGGCCGTGTGAGGTGCGCCGTGTGGAGGGGGCGAGTAGCCCGAATGACCGAAGGGCGGGGAAGGGACGAGCGGCATGAGCGGGGAAGTCATCCACAGGCTGGGGACGACGGTGGTCGTTGCGCTGGTCCTCGGCTGGGGTGTCCGGCGCCTTGAGCTGGCGCGGCGACGACGACGGGCGCGGCGCCGGGTGGCCGAGCTGCTGGGCTTCGAAGTGCCTGATCGGACAGCCGGGTTGACGATTCCGGACGTCGTTCGGCGGCGGTGGTTGCCGGCGGCCGGTGCGGCGTGCGGTGTGTGGGTGCTGGTCGGCGGGATCGTCGGTGCGGTGCTGGGACTGAGCGTGGGCGCGGTCGTGTGGCGGTGGCGGGGTCGTCAGGTGGCGGCCGGGCAGCGAGAGGTGGCCGATACGGCTGGGGCAGCGCGCCAACTTCCGCTGGCCGCCGATCTGCTGGCCGCCTGCATCGCGGCTGGTGCCGGTCCGGTGCTCGCCGCCCAGGCGGTGGGGGAGGCCCTCGGCGGACCCGTGGGGCAAGCGCTGGCACGGGGCGCGGCGGAGGTCAGGCTCGGCGGTGAACCGGCCGACGCCTGGCGGGGCTTGGCGGCGCTGCCCGGTGCCGGTGCGCTGGCGCGGCTGCTGGAGCGGGCCGACGAGTCCGGGTTGCCCGCGGCCGGCCCGGTCGCCCGGCTGGCGTCGGACGCACGCGCGGAATGGGCCCGTACGGCGACGGCCCGGGCGCGCCGGGCGGGCGTACTGATCTCGGCGCCGGTCGGCCTGTGCTTCCTGCCCGCGTTCATCGCGGTCGGTGTGCTGCCCGTCGTGATCGGACTGGCGGGCGGGGTGATGGGAGGGAGCTGAGGGCATCGGGAGCGAACCGGCAGGCAGACGTCAGGTAAGCGCGAAGACCGACGACAACGACCACACGACAACAACAACGAAGCACAACCACAGCGAAACACAACAGACCAGAAGCCTCACGGGGGTTGAAATGTTCGAGAAGATCAGGAAAGTGGCCGTCCGGGTGCGCGGAGCCTGCCGTCAGGACGGCGGAATGGTGACGTCCGAGTACGCCATGGGGATCATCGCGGCCGTCGGGTTCGCGTTGCTGCTCTACAAGGTCGTCACCAGCGGCCAGGTCCAGGCGGAACTGCAGACCATCGTGAAGAAGGCCCTCAGTGCGCGGATGTGAGCGAGGTGGGGACCGTGGGTTCGTGACCGCGGAGGCGGCCGTGGTGCTGTCCGTGCTGGTGGCGTTCACGATGGCGCTGGTCTGGGGGCTGCTCGTGGTGGCGGCGCAGATCGAGTGCGTGGACGCGGCGCGTGCGGGCGCCCGGGCAGCCGCCCGGCAGGACCCGGCCGACGCGGTGGTGACGGTGACCCGGGAAGCGGCGCCGAGAGGAGCGCGGGTGACCGTCGCACGCGAGGGCGACCAGGTCCGGGTGACGGTCGCGGCCAAGCCGCCGGTGCTGAGTGGGTTGCCGTTCGAGGTCCGAGAGGAGGCCGTGGCCCTCGCCGAGGACACGGTGGGACCGAGGGGGACGGAGCCATGAGATGCCGGAGTGTGCCGACCGGCGAACGGGTGCCTGCCGACGGTCGATGCGCGACCCGGCGGGAGGGCTGCGAGGAGGCGCGGAAGAGAGGGCGCGGGTGCCCCGACCGGAGGGAGGAATCCGGCTCGGGGTGCTGTGAAGGCCGGTGCTGTGAAGGCCTGGACCCGGGGCAGGGGTCCAGCCGGAGGCGCCGTGAGGAAGCGCGGTGTGACGGGCGCGCGCGGCCGGACCGGCCGTCGGACTCCGACCGGGGATCCGCCACCGTCTGGAGCCTGGGGGCGATCGCCGTGCTGTGCGTGGTGTTCGGCGCCGTGCTGGCCCTCGGGCAGGCCGTCGTCGTACGGCACCGGGCGGCCGGCGGCGCCGACCTGGCCGCGCTCGCGGCGGCGGACCACTGGGCCGAGGGCGGCACGGAGGCCTGCGCCCGGGCCGAACGGCTGGCGGCGGCCCAGGGAGTACGGCTGGTGCGGTGCGCGATCGTGGGCGACACGTCCGATGTGACGGCGGCCGCAGGAAGGGCGCCGTTCACGGCGGAGGTCAGAGCGAAAGCGGGACCGGCAGGTCCGGTACCGCCCGGCGTGCCGGACGGCTCCTCGGTACCTTCGCCCGGCGTCACGGGTGGCTCGCCGGTTGGGTCGCCCGGCGGCCAGCCCGGCTCCCAGGCCGTGCGGCCGGACACCCGGGGCGACTCCGGTGCCGCGCCCCGCGCCGCACCGGACAGATCCTAGGGATTGCCACCTGATGTGCGGGGGCTCCCAGGCCGTGCCGTCCGCCACGCCGAGCGGGTCCGAGGCCCTGACGCCGCCTGATGTCCCGGAGGTTCCCCGGCTCCCCCGTTTGGCGTCGGGGTGGCTGTCCGGCTCCACCGTTTGGTGTCTGGGCGGCTCCCAAGCCCCACCGCCTGGCGTCCCGGCGCCTCCGGCCCTGCCGCTTGCCCCTCCTCGCCTAGCCTCCCGCCGTTTCCGCCGCTCCCGCCTCCTCCGGCGCCTCCCGCAGCAGCACGGTGAGCAGTCGTACCGCGCCCCTCTTGTGCAGTGGGTCGTTGCCGTTGCCGCACTTGGGGGACTGGATGCAGGACGGGCAGCCGGCCTCGCACTCGCAGGAGGCGATGGCCTCGCGGGTGGCGGTGAGCCAGGCGCGGGCGGTGTGGAAGGCGCGCTCGGCGAATCCGGCGCCGCCGGGGTGGCCGTCGTAGACGAAGACCGTGGGCAGGAGGGTGTCGGGGTGCAGGGGCACGGACACGCCGCCGATGTCCCAGCGGTCGCAGGTCGCGAAGAGGGGCAGCATGCCGATGGAGGCGTGTTCGGCGGCGTGCAGGGAGCCGCCGAGGATCTCCGGGGTGATCCGGGCCTCGTCGAGCTGGTCCTCGGTGACCGTCCACCACACCGCGCGTGTGCGCAGCGTACGAGGAGGGAGGTCGAGTTTCGTCTCGCCCAGCACTTCGCCGGTGATGAGGCGTCGGCGGAGGTAGGAGACCACCTGGTTGGTGACCTCCACCGAGCCGTAGCACAGACGACCGGCACCCCACGGGATCTCGGTGTCCGTCTCCAGGATGGAGATGGACGTGGTGTCGCGGGCGACCGTCGAGTACGGCGGGTCCGCCTGCTCGACCAGGGCGACCGAGTCCTCCAGGTCCAGGGAGCGCACCAGGTAGGTGCGGCCCTGGTGCAGGTGGACGGCGCCTTCGTGGACCGTGGAGTGCGCGGCGCCCGCGTCGACCGTGCCGAGCAGGCGGCCCGTGCCGGCCTCGACGACCTGTACCGGGCGGCCGCCGGCACCACGGATGTCGGTGAGGTCGGCGGCCCGCTCCCGGCGGGTCCAGTGCCAGGCCTTGGTGCGCCGGCGGAGCAGCTTCGCGGCCTCCAGCTGCGGCAGCACGTCCGCGCAGGCCGGGCCGAAGAGGTCCAGGTCCTCCTCGGTCAGCGGCAGCTCCGCGGCGGCGGCACACAGGTGCGGGGCGAGCACGTAGGGGTTGTCGGGGTCGAGGACCGTGGATTCCACCGGCTGGTCGAACAGGGCCTCGGAGTGATGGACGAGGAAGGTGTCCAGCGGGTCGTCACGGGCGACGAGGACCGCGAGGGCGCCCTGGCCGGAGCGGCCCGCGCGGCCCGCCTGCTGCCACAGGGACGCGCGCGTGCCCGGGTAGCCGGCGATCACCACCGCGTCCAGGCCGGAGACGTCCACGCCGAGCTCCAGGGCCGTCGTGGCGGCGAGACCGAGGAGCTCGCCGGAGTGCAGGGCGCGTTCCAGGGCGCGGCGCTCCTCGGGGAGGTAGCCGCCGCGGTAGGCCGCGACACGCCGGGCCAGGGAGCGGTCGACCTCGGCGAGTCTCTCCTGGGCGATCACCGAGATCAGTTCGGCGCCGCGCCGGGAGCGTACGAAGGCGACCGAGCGCACGCCCTGCACGGTGAGGTCGGTCAGCAGGTCGGCGGTCTCGGCGGTGGCGGTACGCCGTACGGGTGCGCCCTTCTCGCCCTGGAGTTCGGTGAGCGGGGGCTCCCAGAGGGCGAACACCAGTTCTCCGCGCGGGGAGGCGTCGTCGGCGACCTCGACGACGGGCAGACCGGTCAGTCGGCGGGCGGCGACCGCGGGCTCGGCGGCGGTCGCCGAGGCCAGCAGGAAGACGGGGAAGGAGCCGTAGCGGGCGCACAGCCGGCGTAGCCGGCGCAGCACCTGGGCGACGTGCGAGCCGAAGACGCCCCGGTAGGTGTGGCACTCGTCGATGACGACGTACTTGAGCGATTTCAGGAAGGAGGACCAGCGCGGGTGGGAGGGGAGTATCCCGCGGTGCAGCATGTCGGGGTTGGTGAGGACGTAGTTGGCGTACTGGCGGATCCACTCGCGTTCCTCGAACGGGGTGTCGCCGTCGTACACGGCCGGCCGCACCGATGTGCCGAGGGGTTGTGAAAGTTCCTTCACCGACCGGCACTGATCCGCCGCGAGGGCCTTGGTGGGGGACAGGTACAGGGCGGTGGCGCCACGGCCATTCGGGGCCTCGGCGCCGTCCAGGAGGGTGGACAGGACGGGCACGAGGTAGGCGAGGGACTTGCCGGAGGCGGTGCCGGTGGCGACGACCACGCAGTCACCGTCCAGGGCGTGCCCGGCGGCCAGCGCCTGGTGTGCCCAGGGATGCTCGATGCCGCACGCCTGGACGGCCGCGATCACCTCCGGCCGAATCCGGTCAGGCCAGACGGCATGGCGGCCCGCGCGCGGGGGCAAGTGCTCCGTATGAGTGATGCGCGCAGCCCGGCTCGGCCCGGAGGCGAGCCGCCCCAGGACCGTGTCCGGGGACGGGCGGGAGGCCGGGTGAGCCTGGGGTCGATCGGATCGGTGATTCTTGGCCATCGGCACCGAGTGTGTCACTGGCGTGACGGACAATGGAGCCAAGGCGTCGTGCACGCCTGCCGGTAAGTGATTGAATGCCATCGCGGCTGGCGAAACGTCCCGGGGGCCGCAAGCGAGGTGCCCGAGGGACGACCGCTCGATAGCAAGGTGCTGGAGGATCCGTGGACCTGTCCCTGTCGACCCGTACCGTCGGCGATCGTACGGTCGTCGAGGTCGGTGGCGAAATCGACGTATATACCGCGCCCAAGCTGCGCGAGCAGCTGGTCGAGCTGGTGAACGACGGGAATTTCCACCTCGTCGTCGACATGGAAGGCGTGGACTTCCTCGACTCCACCGGGCTCGGCGTGCTGGTCGGCGGCCTGAAGAGGGTTCGTGCCCACGAGGGCTCGTTGCGCCTGGTCTGCAACCAGGAGCGCATTCTCAAGATCTTCCGCATCACCGGCCTCACCAAGGTGTTCCCGATCCACACCACGGTCGAGGAAGCGGTGGCGGCCACCGACTGATCGACCACTGTCCGATCCCGGACCGGTCGCCGGCGTCGGGCTCCTTCCGGGGCCCGGTCGTCGGCCGGTCCCGTCCTGGGCCGATGCCTATGCTGCGGCCCTGGGCACAGATGTACACCAGGGGGTGTGGGCGCTCGGCGGCCCCGCCCCCGACCGCACGCCCGTAGTCGCGAGGGGGATGCATGGCCACCGTCGAACTCCGCTTCAGCGCGCTGCCCGAGCACGTCAGGACCGCCCGGCTGGTGGCGGCAGCGGTGGCGCGCAGGGCCGGAGTGGACGAGGCCGTCCTGGACGAGGTGCGGCTGGCCGTGGGCGAGGCCTGTTCTCGCGCCGTCGGCCTGCACCAGAGCAGTGGCGTCACGGCACCGGTGAAGGTGGCGCTGATCGAAGAGGAGAAACAGTTCTCCATCGAGGTCGGCGACGAGGCCCCGCATGCCGCTCCGGGCGGCGACACGCCGGGCGCCGGACAGGAAGCCGAGGCGGAGGTCGAGGAGGACGAGATGGGCCTCGCGGTCATCAGCGGCCTCGTCGACGACGTGGAGGTCACCACCGGGCAGAACGGCGGGCTGATCCGGATGACCTGGCCGACCGCGCCGCCGGCCGCCGTACTCGCCTGAGCCCGCCCGTCTGGTCCGAGCAGCGAGCGGTCTCACTCGACTGGCCGTAGCCGCCAAAACCACCTGACAAGCGCACAGGGGCCCTGCCGAGCAGGGCCCCTGTCGTGTTTTTCCGATCACCGCCGAATTCGTGAAAGAATTCACGATCGGAACCGTGGTAATTTGATCAAGTGTCCAGGTGGCCGACAATGGCTTTGGGGCATTACATCGTTCGAGTCTGCTGTATGTGCATGCAGGCCAATTCTGTTTACCGTCCCCTGTTTGAATCACTCGGGGGTACCTACAATCCGTCCACATCTTGAGCTCAGCCCAAGCGTCAAGGAGGACGAATGGCGGGGCTTTCTACTCCTCAGTTGGGTCACCCCACATCCCTCGCGGCCGCGGTCCTGACCGACGACAACCGGATCATCGTGGCTGTCATCGCGGCGGTCGCCCTGGCCGCGCTGGTGGTCGCGGGGATCTTGGTGCGCCAGGTGCTGGCGGCCGGCGAGGGCACCGAGAGCATGAAGCGGATCGCCGAGGCGGTCCAGGAAGGTGCCAAGGCGTATCTCGCCCGGCAACTGCGCACGCTCGGCGTATTCGCCGTCGTCGTCTTCTTCCTGCTCATGCTGCTGCCCGCGGACGACTGGAATCAGCGGGCCGGCCGCTCGGTGTTCTTCCTGATCGGAGCGGCGTTCTCGGCGGCCACCGGCTATATCGGCATGTGGCTCGCCGTACGCAGCAATGTGCGGGTTGCCGCGGCGGCCCGGGAAGCCACCCCGGCGGAAGGCGAGCCGGAAAAGGATCTCACCACCGTTTCGCACACCGCGATGAAGATCGCATTTCGCACGGGCGGCGTCGTCGGCATGTTCACGGTGGGGCTCGGCCTGCTGGGCGCCTCCTGTGTGGTGCTGGTGTACGCGGCCGACGCGCCGAAGGTGCTGGAGGGCTTCGGCCTCGGTGCCGCCCTGATCGCGATGTTCATGCGGGTGGGCGGTGGCATCTTCACCAAGGCCGCCGACGTCGGCGCCGACCTGGTCGGCAAGGTCGAACAGGGCATTCCGGAGGACGACCCGCGCAATGCCGCGACCATCGCCGACAACGTGGGCGACAACGTCGGCGACTGCGCGGGCATGGCGGCCGACCTGTTCGAGTCGTACGCCGTGACCCTGGTGGCCGCGCTGATCCTCGGCAAGGCCGCCTTCGGCGACTCCGGGCTGGCGTTCCCGCTGCTGGTGCCCGCCATCGGTGTGCTCACGGCGATGATCGGCATCTTCGCGGTCGCCCCGCGCCGGGCCGACCGCAGTGGCATGTCCGCGATCAACCGCGGCTTCTTCATCTCCGCGGTGATCTCGCTGGCGCTGGTCGCGATCGCGGTCTTCGTCTACCTGCCGTCGAAGTACTCCGCCCTCGACGGCGTCACCGACGCGGCGATCAAGGGCAAGGACGGCGATCCGCGCATCCTCGCGCTGGTCGCGGTGGCCATCGGCATCCTGCTCGCCGCGGTCATCCAGCAGCTGACCGGCTACTTCACCGAGACCAACCGCCGTCCGGTGCGGGACATCGGCAAGACCTCCCTCACCGGCCCGGCCACCGTCGTCCTCTCCGGCATCTCGGTGGGCCTGGAGTCCGCCGTCTACACCGCGCTGCTCATCGGGCTCGGGGTGTACGGCGCGTTCCTGCTCGGCGGTACGTCGATCATGCTGGCGCTGTTCGCGGTCGCGCTGGCCGGCACGGGCCTGCTCACCACGGTCGGCGTGATCGTCGCCATGGACACCTTCGGGCCGGTCTCCGACAACGCGCAGGGCATCGCCGAGATGTCCGGCGACGTCGAGGGCGCGGGCGCGCAGGTGCTCACCAACCTGGACGCGGTCGGCAACACGACCAAGGCCATCACCAAGGGCATCGCCATCGCCACCGCCGTCCTCGCCGCGTCGGCGCTGTTCGGGTCGTACCGCGACGCGATCACCACCAACGTGCAGGACGTCGGCGCGAAGCTCACCGGGCCGGGCTCGCCGCTGAGCCTGTCCATGGACATCTCGCAGCCCAACAACCTCGTCGGCCTCATCGCGGGCGCCGCGGTCGTCTTCCTCTTCTCCGGACTGGCCATCAACGCGGTGTCGCGGTCGGCGGGTTCGGTGGTGTTCGAGGTGCGGCGGCAGTTCCGTGAGAGGCCCGGGATCATGGACTTCAGCGAGAAGCCCGAGTACGGCAGGGTCGTCGACATCTGCACCAAGGACGCCCTGCGGGAGCTGGCCACGCCCGGTCTGCTCGCCGTCATGGCGCCGATCTTCATCGGGTTCACGCTCGGTGTCGGCGCGCTCGGCTCCTACCTCGCCGGTGCGATCGGCGCGGGCACGCTGATGGCGGTGTTCCTCGCCAACTCCGGCGGCGCCTGGGACAACGCCAAGAAGCTGGTGGAGGACGGCAACCACGGCGGCAAGGGCAGCGAGGCACACGCGGCCACGGTGATCGGGGACACGGTCGGCGACCCGTTCAAGGACACCGCCGGACCCGCGATCAATCCGCTGCTGAAGGTCATGAACCTGGTCTCGCTGCTCATCGCACCGGCGGTGATCAAGTTTTCCTACGGTGACGACAAGAACCTCGGGGTGCGGATCGGGATCGCGATCCTCGCGCTGCTGGTGATCGTCGTCGCCGTGTACATCTCCAAGCGGCGGGGGATCGCCGTCGGCGAGGACGACAGTGCCGGACGGGTCGCCAACCCGCCGGACGCCGCGGTGGTTTCGTAGGCCGGGAGGAGGTCGGGACCCGGTCGAGACAGGAGGAAGGCCCTGCTCGACGGCGGGCGGGCGGCGTGTGTTGACGCCGCCCGCCCGCTTGTCGTCTGTGGGCTCACCCACGTCGTGAGCCTTCTCTCCCATGGCGCGAAAGATCACAAAAACTGACTTATGCCGCACCCGGCAGGGGGAGGGAGTGCGTCCGGCGTGTAGATTCCGGGGGCCGAGAGCCATGGAAGGGACCAATCCGGTGAACAAGAAGCTCGCGGCCGCACTGTCCGGCGGTGCGGTACTGGTGGTGGCGGTGTCCGGGTGCAGCGACGGCGGTGACAAGGGGCCCGACCCCAAGCTGGTGTCCTGGGCCAAGACGGTGTGCGACGCGGTGCCCGCGCAGGACGCGAAGATCAGGGCGGCCAACGCTTCGATCGCGGCCATCGCCACGGACACCAACCTCCCGCCCAAGGACGCCCAGAAGACGTACGCGGCGGCCTTCCAGGACATGGCCGAGGGTTACAAGGCGCTCTCCGCCGCCCTCGACAGCGCCGGAGCGCCCCCCGGGATCGACGGCGGCGCCAAGCTCCAGCAGGACGCGGCGAAGAACCTGGCCGGCCTCTCCACGTCGTACGCCGACCTGAAGAAGAAGGTCGACGGGCTCAACACCAAGGACCAGGGCAAGTTCGCCAAGGGCCTGAAGGAGGTCGCCCTGCAGACCAAGGAGGTCGGCAAGCAGAGCGACAGCGGCACGGAGGCGCTGAAGCGGCTGGAGCAGGGCGACGTCAAGGAGGCGATGGCCAAGCAGCCCAGCTGCAAGGTCACCGCGTCCGGTTCCGCACAGCCGACGGCGTCGGCGACGGCCGGCTGACGTCGCCGATTGGGCGGCTGACGTCGGCGAGTGGGCGGCTGTGGCTGGCGACGGTCCGCTGACGACCGCGACAACCGGCTGACATCGGCGAACGGCCCACGAGAAAGCGGCCTCGGGAGTCGCTGGGAGTCGGTATGGGCAGTCGTCGCGGGTCGGCCCTGGGGAGTCGCCGGGAGTCGGTCCGGGTAGTCGTCGCGGGTCGGCCCAGAGCCGCCGCCGGGAATCGCTCAGGGCAGTCGTCATGGGTCGGCCCGGGGAGTCGTCACGAGTCGGCCCCGGCAGTTGTCGTGGGTCGGCCTCGGGCAGTCGCCAGGAATCGGGTCCGGCCGTCGCCGCAGAGTCCGTCCGGGGCGACGTCGCGAGTCGGCCCCACCCAGCCGTCGCGGGCCACAATGGGGGCGTGACTGACTCCGGACTCGCTCCCCTGCCCGCTTCCGACCGGCCCGACATCGCCGCGCGACTGAGGGACGCGCTGCTGGCCGCCTCCTTCACCGCCGACGGGCTGCTCGACCTGCTCGGCGCGCCCGCCTACGCGGCGCTGGCCCGCAGCGAGACCGTGCCCGCTCTCCGGGCGACCCGTGGCGACACGCCGCTGGAGACGCTCGTACGGCTGTTCCTGCTCCAGCAACCGGTGCCCCACGCGCGCGTGGCGGCCGTTCTGCCGGTCGAGGAGGCGCTGGAGGCCGGCTGGCTCAGGCGCGTGGGCGGCGACGAGGTGGCCGCGACCGTGGACGTACGGCCGTACGGCGGCCCCGGCGGCGAGGACTGGTTCATCGTCTCCGACCTCGGCTGCGCGGTCGGCGGGGCCGGCGGCATCGGGCAGCGTGACGAGGGTGTCGTCCTGGGTGTCGGCGGCGCCTCGACGACCCTCGCCGGCATCACCGTCCGCACCCCCGTCGCCTCCGCCCTGGACCTCGGCACCGGGTCCGGCATCCAGGCGCTGCACGCCGCGCAGCACGCCACGCGCGTGACGGCGACCGACCTCAACCCGCGCGCGCTGCACATCACGGCGCTCACGCTGGCGCTCTCCGGAGCGCCCGCCGCGGACCTGCGCGAGGGGTCGCTGTTCGAGCCGGTGCGGGACGACGAGACGTTCGACCTGATCGTGTCCAACCCGCCGTTCGTGATCTCCCCGCGCGCCCGGCTGACGTACCGGGACGGTGGCATGGGCGGGGACGATCTGTGCCGCTCGCTCGTTCAGGAGGCGGGGGAACGGCTGAACGAGGGCGGGTTCGCGCAGTTCCTCGCGAACTGGCAGCACGTGGCGGGGGAGGACTGGCAGGACAGACTCAGGTCGTGGGTGCCGCGCGGGTGCGATGCCTGGATCGTGCAGCGCGAGGTGCAGGACGTCACGCAGTACGCCGAGCTGTGGCTGAGGGACGCCGGTGACCACCGTGGGGACCCGGCGGAGTACCAGGCGCGGTACGACGCCTGGCTCGACGAGTTCGAGGCGCGCAAGGTCAGGGCGGTCGGCTTTGGCTGGATCACCCTGCGCAGGACCGGCTCCGCCGAGCCCGTCGTCACCGTGGAGGAGTGGCCGCACCCGGTCGAACAACCGCTCGGGGAGACGATCCGGGCGCACTTCGAGCGGCTCGACTATCTCCGGGAGCACGACGACGCGGCGCTGCTGGACAGTCGTTTCAAGCTCGTCCCGGAGGTGGTCCAGGAGCAGGTCGGGCTGCCCGGTGCCGAGGACCCGGAGCATGTGGTGCTGCGCCAGCACCGCGGGATGCGCCGGGCGACGAAGGTGGACACGGTGGGTGCCGGGTTCGCGGGGGTGTGCGACGGCACGCTGAGCGCGGGCCGCATCCTCGACGCCATCGCGCAGCTCGTCGGCGAGGACCCGGTGGTGCTCCGCGACCGCACGCCCGCGCAGATCCGGCTGCTGGTGGAGCAGGGCTTCCTGGAGCCGGCGGGCTGAGCGGGCACGCGCGGGAGGGCCGCTGGAGCGGTGCCGTGGTGCCGGGTGAGGGGCCCGGCGAGGGGCCGTGCCGGGCAGGTGCCGTACGCCGGGTGCCCGTGCCGTCGTAGGCGCGGTCGGATCATCTTCCGATCGCCGCGCGCGAATCGTCGTATGCCGGGGGCACGGGCCCGGCGGAGTTGCCGGTCGAGGGCGGCGCCGAACCGTTTCCGGAAAACGGCCGGAAAAATATCGGCGCCGGGTTGGAGCCCTCTTGGTTCGAGTGTGCGTTCGAATGGATGCGGACCTTCCGTTCACCCCGATGTCGCCCGCCCGCCTCCCGCGCGTGCCACCCTCCCGGCGCTGGGCAGAGCCGACGGCAGGGAAGGGGTGCTCGGGTGATGGAGAGCGGACCGGCGATCTTCGCGGGAGTGGTGTTCTCCCTGTTCGGGGCCGGTCTACTGGTGTGGACCGGAACCCGTCTCCGGCGCCGGGAACCGGTGGCCGTCGGTGTGAGTCGGGTCGCATCCGCCGCCGTCGCGAGCGTGGCCGGGACGCTCGCGCTGACCCTCGGCGCGTACTGTCTGACCCGGCTCTGAGACGGGCACGCGCCATGTCCGGACGGTAAGGGGAGCGTCACGCTCCGGACAGGGTCGTGGGGGTGACCGGGCAGTCCGGGCGGCAGGAATGGCGGTAGTCGGGTTACCGTTCGAGTGGCCGTTGTGGGCTTTTCCCGTTTGACACGGGAGCGGGATGTAGCGTCACACTCCGCAGCGGCACACGAGCCAGCAGTACGCCGCGACCCCGGGACCAAGGCCTGGGGAGGCCCCAGCGTCGACCGGAGAGAAGAGCGAAGTTGTCCCCGACCAGCGAGACCGCACAGGGCGGTCGCCGACTCGTCATCGTCGAGTCGCCTGCCAAGGCGAAGACGATCAAGGGCTACCTCGGCCCCGGCTACACCGTCGAGGCGAGCGTCGGGCACATCCGCGACCTTCCCAACGGCGCCGCGGAGGTGCCCGAGAAGTACACCGGCGAGGTCCGCCGCCTCGGTGTGGACGTCGACCACGACTTCCAGCCGATCTATGTGATCAACGCGGACAAGAAGGCCCAGGTCAAGAAGCTCAAGGACCTCCTGAAGGACTCCGACGAGCTCTTCCTCGCCACTGACGAGGACCGGGAGGGCGAGGCCATCGCCTGGCACCTCCAGGAAGTCCTGAAGCCGAAGATCCCGGTCAAGCGCATGGTGTTCCACGAGATCACCAAGGACGCGATCCGCGAGGCCGTCGCCAACCCGCGCCAGCTCAACCAGAAGCTGGTCGACGCCCAGGAGACCCGCCGCATCCTCGACCGCCTCTACGGCTACGAGGTCTCGCCGGTGCTGTGGAAGAAGGTCATGCCCCGGCTGTCGGCCGGCCGCGTGCAGTCCGTCGCCACACGACTCGTCGTGGAGCGGGAACGCGAGCGCATCGCGTTCCGATCCGCCGAGTACTGGGACCTCACGGGCACCTTCGCGACCGGTCGCGCGGGGGATCCGTCGGACCCGTCGTCGCTGATCGCCCGCCTGCAGACCGTCGACGGCCGGCGGGTCGCTCAGGGCCGTGACTTCGACTCCCTGGGACAGCTCAAGAGCGCGAACACCCTCCACCTCGACGAGGCGACCGCCCGCGCCCTCGCCGCCGCCCTGGAGAACACCCGCTTCTCCGTCCGGTCCGTCGAGTCCAAGCCGTACCGCCGCTCGCCGTACGCTCCGTTCCGTACGACGACGCTGCAGCAGGAGGCCAGCCGCAAGCTCGGCTTCGGCGCGAAGGCGACCATGCAGATCGCCCAGAAGCTGTACGAGAACGGCTACATCACGTACATGCGTACGGACTCCACGACGCTGAGCGACACGGCGATCAACGCTGCCCGCGCCCAGGTCACGCAGCTGTACGGCGCCGACTATCTGCCGCCGCAGCCGCGCACGTACGCCGCCAAGGTCAAGAACGCCCAGGAGGCGCACGAGGCGATCCGCCCGTCGGGTGATCGTTTCCGCACGCCCGCGGAGACCGGCCTGACCGGCGACCAGTTCAAGCTGTACGAGCTGATCTGGAAGCGGACCGTCGCCTCCCAGATGAAGGACGCGACCGGCAACAGCGTGACCGTGAAGATCGGCGGCACCGCGGCCGACGGGCGGGACGTCGAGTTCAGCGCCTCCGGCAAGACGATCACCTTCCACGGCTTCCTGAAGGCCTACGTCGAGGGTGCCGACGACCCGAACGCCGAGCTGGACGACCGCGAGCGCCGGCTGCCGCAGGTCGCCGAGGGCGACGCGCTGTCCGCCGAGGAGATCACGGTCGACGGCCACGCCACCAAGCCCCCGGCCCGCTACACCGAGGCCTCCCTGGTCAAGGAGCTGGAAGAGCGCGAGATCGGCCGCCCGTCGACGTACGCGTCGATCATCGGCACGATCCTCGACCGCGGCTACGTGTTCAAGAAGGGCACGGCCCTCGTGCCGTCGTTCCTGTCGTTCGCCGTGGTGAACCTCCTGGAGAAGCACTTCGGGCGGCTCGTCGACTACGACTTCACGGCCAGGATGGAGGACGACCTCGACCGCATCGCGGCGGGTGAGGCCAAGGCCGTGCCGTGGCTGAAGCGCTTCTACTTCGGCGAGGGAACCGCCACCGGCGGCGCGGCCGACGCCGGCAACGGCGACGGCGACCACCTCGGCGGCCTCAAGGAGCTGGTGACCGACCTGGGCGCGATCGACGCGCGCGAGGTGTCGTCGTTCCCGGTGGGCAACGACATCGTGCTGCGCGTGGGCCGCTACGGCCCGTACATCGAGCGCGGCGAGAAGGACACCGAGCAGCACCAGCGCGCCGACATCCCGGACGACCTGGCACCGGACGAGCTGACCGTCGAGCTGGCCGAGGAACTGCTGGCCAAGCCCAGCGGCGACTTCGAGCTGGGCACCGACCCGGCCACCGGCCACACGATCGTCGCCAAGGCCGGCCGCTACGGCCCGTACGTCACGGAGGTTTTCCCCGAGGGCACCCCGAAGACCGGCAAGAACGCGGTCAAGCCGCGCACGGCCTCGCTCTTCAAGTCGATGTCACTCGACACGGTGACGCTTGAGGACGCCCTGAAGCTGATGTCGCTGCCGCGCGTCGTCGGCACCGACACCGACGGCCAGGAGATCACCGCGCAGAACGGCCGCTACGGCCCGTACCTGAAGAAGGGCACGGACTCGCGCTCGCTGCAGGCCGAGGACCAGATCTTCACGATCACGCTGGAGGAGGCGCAGGCGATCTACGCCCAGCCGAAGCAGCGTGGCCGGGCGGCCGCCAAGCCGCCGCTGAAGGAGCTGGGCGATGACCCGGTCTCCGGCAAGCCGGTCGTGGTCAAGGACGGCCGCTTCGGTCCGTACGTCACCGACGGCGAGACCAACGCGACCCTCCGCTCCGGCGACAGCGTCGAGACGATCACTCCTGAGCGTGGTTTCGAACTGCTCGCCGAGAAGCGCGCGAAGGCGCCCGCCAAGAAGACCGCGAAGAAGGCGGCCGCCAAGAAGACCGCTCCGGCGAAGAAGACCGCCGCCAAGAAGACCGCCGCCAAGAAGACGGCCGCCAAGAAGACGACGACCGCCAAGAAGACCACCGCGAAGAAGGCGACGGCTTCCAAGGCGACGGCTTCCGGCACCGAGGACTGACACCCCCGTCGGATCGACGGCCTCCTTCCCCGGTTCGCACAACGAACGCCCCGGCACCCCTTCGGTGCCGGGGCGCGCGCATGCCCGGACACGCGAGGTGTGGTGTCAGCGGCTGCGGATAGGCTGAACGCATGACGCGAGCCGATCAGCCAACGGCCCACACCACAGCACCGGACGACGCCCTGGTCGCGGACTCCCGCGAGCGCGCCGTCCGTTCCCTGCTGCGCCGACCGCAGCTGAGGCGCCTGTGGAGCGCGCAGCTCGTGAGCGGTGTCGGCGACACCCTGTCCCTCCTCGTCCTGGTCCTCCTGGTCCTCCAGTCGGCGATCGCCGAGGGGGCCTTCGGGGGCGGCTACCGAGGCGTGGCGTTCGCAGTGGCGACGGTCTTCGCCGCGCGCATCCTCGCCGCGCTGCTCTTCGGCGCCGTGCTCCTCGGCCCGCTGACCTCGCTCACCGCCCAGGAGGGCCCGCTCGACCGCCGCTGGACCATGGTCGGCGCCGACGGCCTGCGCGCGGCGCTGCTGATCGTCGCACCCTTGTGGATCGACTGGACGCCGGACAACGCACTCGCCGTCCTGCTGGTCACCGCCTTCGTCACCGGCGTCGCCGAGCGGCTGTGGACCGTCTGCCGGGAGAGCGCCGCTCCCGCCCTGTTGCCGGCCCCGCCCCCGGAGGGTGCGACGGTACGACCGCTGCCGGATCACCTGGACGCCCTGCGCCGCCTGTCGCTGCGGACGACCTTCCTGGCGGTCCCGCTGGCCGCCGCCGCCCTGGTCGTCGCCGCCCTGCTGAACAACCTGCTGGGCGCTGGCGTGGCCTGGTTCGACCAGCACCAGGCGGCCCTCGGGTCGTACGTGGCGGCGGGCCTGTTCGCCGCCTCGCTGTCCGTGCTGACCTATCTGGAGCTGCCCGACACGCACACCCCGCGCGCGCGGTCCCCGCTGGAGGGCCTGCGCCGCCCGCGCACCGGCACCGGAGTCGACAAGGGCCGTACGGGCGCCATCCCGCTGCTCGTCCCGGCCTGCGCCGGAGTCGCCGGCGCCATCGCGGCGGCCGTCGCGGTGTGCGTGCTGCACGCCAAGGACCTGGGCGGCGGCCCCGTGCTGTACGGCCTGCTGGTGCTGGGCCTGACCGGCGGTGTCGCCGTCGGTATCCGCACCGCCCCCGCGCTGCTGCCCTCGCTCTCCCGCCGGCGTCTGCTGGCCCTGGCCATCGCCGTCACCGGCATCGCGCTGCTGGCCGCCGGGCTGGTCCCGGACGTCACCACGGTCCTGCTGATCGTCACGCTGGCCGGCGTCGGCGCGGGCGTGGCCGCCAACACCGGGCACACCCTGCTCGACCAGGAGACCGAGGACTCCCGCCGGGGGCGGACCACCGAACACCTGCACGCGATGGTCCGCGTCTTCATAGCGCTCGGCGCCCTGATCGCGCCCCTGGTCGCGGCCCTGATCGGCCCGCACCGGCTGGAGAACGGCAAGTTCGTCTTCGCGCACGGCGGCGCCGCCTTCACGCTGATGCTGGTCGGCGCCCTGCTGCTGCCGGTGGCCGCGCTGGTGCTCGCCAAGGTCGACGACCGCTCCGGCGTGCCGCTGCGGCAGGACCTCAAGGACGCCCTGCTGGGCGGCGACGACCCGGTCACCGCACCGGCGGCCAACGGCTTCTTCATCGCCCTGGAGGGCGGCGACGGCGCCGGCAAGTCCACGCAGGCCGAGGCGCTCGCCGAGTGGATCCGCGCCAAGGGCCACGAGGTCGTGCTCACCCGCGAGCCCGGCGCCACCCCGGTGGGCAAGCGGCTGCGCTCGATCCTCCTGGACGTCTCCTCGGCGGGCCTGTCCCACCGCGCGGAAGCGCTGCTGTACGCCGCCGACCGCGCCGAGCACGTCGACACCGTCGTACGCCCCGCCCTGGAGCGCGGCGCGGTGGTCATCACCGACCGCTACATCGACTCCTCCGTCGCCTACCAGGGCGCCGGCCGCGACCTGTCCCCGACCGAGATCGCCCGCATCAACCGCTGGGCCACCAACGGTCTCGTCCCGCACCTGACCGTCCTGCTGGACGTCTCCCCGGAGACCGCCCGCGAGCGGTTCACCGAGGCACCGGACCGGCTGGAGTCGGAGCCCGCGGAGTTCCACGCGCGCGTGCGGGCCGGTTTCCTCACGCTGGCCGCCTCCGACCCCGGGCGCTACCTGGTCGTGGACGCCGGACAGGAGCCCGAGGCCGTCACCACCGTGATCCGGCACCGGCTGGACGTCGTGCTGCCGCTGTCCGAGGCCGAGATCAAGGCCCAGGAGGAGGCACGCAGGAAGGCCGAGGAGGAAGCCCGCCGCAAGGCCGAGGAAGAGGCCGCCCGCAAGGCCGAGGAGGAACGCCTGGAGCGCGAGCGCCAGGAGCAGCTGGCCAAGTTGCGCGCCGAGGAGGAGGAGCGCAAGCGGCGCGAGCTGGAGGAGGCGCAGCGGCGCGAGGCCGAACGGCAGGCGGAGGAGGCCCGGCAACGGGCCGAGGAGGCCCGCCGGCGCGCCGAGGAGGAGCGGCAGCGGCTGCTCGCCGAGGAGAAGGCGCGCGCGGAGGAGGAGGCCCGCCGCAGGGCCGAGGAGGAGCGGCGCCGCAAGCAGGCCGAGGAGGAGGCCCGCCGGCGCGCCGAGGAAGAGGCCCGGCAGGCCCGGCTGCGTGCCGAGGAGGAGGCCCGGCGCCTGGAGGCCCAGCGCAAGGCCGAGGAGGCGCTGCTGCGCGCGGAGGAGGCCCGCCGGCAGGCCGCCGAGGCCGCTGCGGCGGCCGACGCGGCGGCCCGCAGGCCCAGCACCTCGCTGCCGCCGGCCCCGGGCGTGGTCCCCGACGTGGCCACGGTCCCGACGCCGGTGGTGTCGCCGGAAGCGGCCGCGCGCGGGACGGACACGCGGGGCACGGACGACGAGACGACCGTGTTGCGTCCGGTGCGCGAGGAGCGTGCCGCCGACGACGCCCGGCGGGCCCACCCCGACTCCGAGGTGACCGCCGAGCTGCCGCAGCTGCCGATTGTCACCGGTCCGGCCGACGAGACCGCGGTGCTGCCGCAGGTGCCGCCGGGCGCGGCGGACGAGACGGCGGTGCTGCCGCAGGTGCCCGCCGACGAGACGGCCGAGCTGCCGCGGGTGCCGCCGGGTGCGGCGGACGAGACGGCGGTGCTGCCGCCCGTACGGGACGCAGACCCGGCGGACCGGGTGCCGCCCGGCTTCTTCCGGGACGAGCCGCGCGCCGCTGGCCCCGACGGCTCCGAGCCGCGCACGCGCGAGCTGCCCCAGATCGACGCCGACGGCACCCCGCGGCGGCGCCCGCGCCCCGACTGGGCCGAGGAGACCCCGCTGGACGACCTGCCCACGCTGGCCGACGAACTGCTGGGTTCGTACGACGAGGGGGAGTACGGCGACCAGGGCGACGGCGAGGAACAGGGCCGCAAGGGACGGGGCCGGGGGCGCCGCGGCTGAGCTACGCCGGCGGCAGCCGGGTCGGTCTCCGGACGCTGGTGCTGGTGAGGGCCGGCGCCCGGGACATCGGCGGGGCGGCGCCTCCGGGCGTCGGCGACGGCTGCGGCGGGTATCGCGCCAGCCGTAGCCTCCGTGACAGGCCGGGCTGTCGGTGTCAATCGGCCGCCGACCGCGGGCGCCGTGGACCACAGGCGGGGCGTCGTGTCAGACGTACTTCCTCAACTGGGGAGGCGTACCCCTACCACCGGACAGCCGTAGTCAACCGGATCCATCGGATCCACCGCCTCCGCGACCTCCGTCCGACCCGTTGTCAGTGCCCACCCGCACAATGGATCCCGGAACGCGGAGTGTGACGGAAGGGCGGCGTGACCCATGACCGTGTGGGACGACCTCGTCGGGCAGGAGAAGGTGAGCGCGGTGCTCGATGCCGCCGCGCGGGACGCCGACGCCCTCGTCACGGCCGCCGCGGCGGACCAGCCGCTGCCGGAGACGTCGAAGATGACCCACGCCTGGCTCTTCACCGGGCCGCCCGGCGCGGGCCGGAACCAGGCGGCCAGGGCCTTCGCCGCCGCCCTGCAGTGCGTGAGCCCCGACCGCGCGCTCGGCGGCGCCCCCGGCTGCGGCTTCTGCGACGGCTGCCACACCGCGCTGCTCGGCACCCACGCGGACGTCACGACGGTCGCCGCGGTCGGCTCCGAGATCCTGGTCAAGGACATGCGGGACACCGTCCGCAAGTCGTTCACCTCCCCGGCGAACGGCCGCTGGCAGATCATCCTGGTCGAGGACGCCGAGCGGCTGAACGAGAAGTCCGCCAACGCGGTCCTCAAGGCAGTGGAGGAGCCCGCCCCGCGCACGGTCTGGCTGCTGTGCGCCCCCTCCATCGAGGACGTCCTGCCGACCATCCGCTCCCGCTGCCGCCACCTGAACCTGCGCACGCCGTCCGTCGAGGCGGTCGCCGACACGCTCATGCGGCGCGACGGCATCGAGCCCGAGGTCGCCGCGTCCGTCGCCCGCGCCACCCAGGGGCATGTCGACCGGGCCCGCCGCCTGGCCACCGATCCGGCGGCCCGCGAGCGCCGGGCCACCGTGCTGAAGCTCCCGCTGCGGCTGGACGAGGTCGGGGCCTGCCTGAGAGCCGCTCAGGAGCTGGTCGACGCGGCTGCCGAGGACGCCAAGCAGCTCGCAGAGGAGATGGACGGCAAGGAGGCCGAGGAGCTGAAGGCGGCGCTGGGCGCGACCCAGGGCGGTCGGATGCCGCGCGGTACGGCGGGGGTGATGAAGGATCTGGAGGACATGCAGAAGCGCCGCAGAACCCGTACGCAGCGCGACAGCCTGGACGTCGCCCTCGGTGACCTCACCGCCTTTTACCGCGATGTCCTCGCCCTGCAGCTCGGTACGCGCGTGGCGCTCGCCAACGCCGACGCGGAGGACGCCCTGGAGCGGCTGGCCCGGGCCAGCACTCCGGAGTCCACCCTGCGCCGCATCGAGGCGATCGCCGCGTGCCGCGAGGCCCTGGACCGCAACGTGGCTCCGCTGCTGGCGGTGGAGGCGATGACGATGGCGCTGCGCGCTGGGTGAAGCGCTCAGCCCTTCACGGCGACTGACCGGGCAAGGCTCGGCCGGTCAGGGCCACTGACTCAGCAAGGCTCGGCAGGTCAGAGCGACTGGCTGAGGAGAGAGAGGAGGCCACCATGTCCCTCGTACGAGCCACAAATCCCACGCACCGCACACTTCCCGTCGCACACGGTTAGGCTCGCCGGATGTACACCAGGCCATCTCCCCGCACCCGCCGGACCCGGGGCACCCGCGCCCGGACGACGGCCCGCCTCACGGCCACCCTCCTCACGACCGCCGCGCTGCTCGTGTCCGCCTGTTCCTCCGGGAGCTCGACCACGTCGTCCGCGGGCGGGCCGGTGGAGGCGGCGCTGGCCGCGCTGCCGCATTCGACGCCGGCGGCGCTGACGCCGTACTACGACCAACGGCTGAGCTGGCGCGACTGCGGTGTGCCCGGGTTCCAGTGCGCGACGATGAAGGCCCCGTTGGACTACGCCAGGCCCGACGCGGGCACCGTCCGGCTCGCCGTCGCCCGCAAGAAGGCCACCGGCAAGGGCAAGCCGCTCGGCTCGCTGCTGGTCAACCCGGGTGGACCGGGCGGTTCGGCGGTCGGGTACCTCCAGCAGTACGCGGGCATCGGCTACCCGGCTCAGATCCGGGCCCGCTACGACATGGTCGCGGTGGATCCGCGGGGCGTCGCCCGCAGCGAGCCCGTCGAATGCCTCGACGGGCGCCAGATGGACGCGTACACGCAGACGGACCTGACCCCCGACGACCAGCGGGAACGGGACGCGCTGGTCGCCGCGGACCGGAAGTTCGCGGAGAGCTGCGGGGCCCGCTCGGCGCGGCTGCTGCGGCACGTCTCCACCGTCGAGGCGGCACGGGACATGGACCTGCTGCGGGCCGTGCTCGGGGACCGGAAGCTGAACTACGTCGGGGCGTCGTACGGCACCTTCCTCGGGGCGACGTACGCCGGACTGTTCCCCCGGCGGGTCGGCCGGATGGTCCTGGACGGCGCGATGGACCCGACGGTGGACGCCCGCAGGCTGAACCTGGACCAGACGGCGGGCTTCGAGACGGCGTTCCAGGCGTTCGCGAAGGACTGCGTACGGCACTCCGACTGCCCGCTCGGCGGGAAGGGCACGACGCCCGCGCGGGTCGGCGCGAACCTGCAGGCGTTCTTCCGCAAGCTCGACGCCCACCCCATCCCGGCGGGCGACGCGGACGGCCGCAAGCTGGGGGAGTCGCTGGCCACGACCGGGGTGATTGCGTCGATGTACGACGAGGGGTCCTGGGAGCAACTGCGTGAGGCGCTGACCTCGGCGATGAGGGAGAACGACGGCGCCGGCCTGCTGTCCCTCGCCGATAGCTACTACGAGCGGGACGCGAACGGCCACTACAGCAATCTGATGATGGCCAACGCCGCCGTGAACTGCCTGGACCTGCCGCCGGCCTTCTCCGGTCCCGAGGACGTCGAGAAGGCGCTGCCCGAGTTCGAGAAGGCGTCCCCGGTCTTCGGCCCGGGCCTGGCCTGGGCCTCGCTGAACTGCGCGTACTGGCCGGTGCGGGCGACGGGCGAGCCGCACCGCATCGAGGCGAAGGGGGCGGCGCCGATCGTGGTGGTCGGCACGGTCCGCGACCCGGCGACCCCGTACCGCTGGGCGCGGTCCCTCGCCGGCCAGCTCTCCTCGGCCCGCCTGCTGACCTACGACGGCGACGGCCACACGGCGTACGGCCGGGGCAGCACCTGCATCGACACAGAGATCGACACCTACCTCCTCCGCGGCACCCCGCCGACCCCAGGAAAGCGCTGCTCATAGCCCTTGTCACCCACCCCGGAACCACCCCCTCCGGGGTGGGTACGAAGCACCCCCGGAAACTGTGTAGACTTACCGACGTTGCCGATCGCACCATGGTGTCGGCAGCACGCCGCTTTAGCTCAGATGGCCAGAGCAACGCACTCGTAATGCGTAGGTCTCGGGTTCGAATCCCGAAAGCGGCTCCACTGGAAACCCCAGGTCAGGAATTGTCTGACCTGGGGTTTTGTCATTCAGCGTACGCGACGGCGTCGCCGTGAGCCTGCTGCTCGCCAGCCGCCGGTCCGTGGGTGCCGAGATCGGCGGCGACATTCGACGCGAGCGGCTGTCGGACGAGATGACCGACTACTCGATCGCCGTAGACGCCTCCGCGCAGACACTTTCCCCTGATGAGCGCCAGCACTTGCGGACCACCGCCCGCGTGCCCGACTGGTTCATGGCGGACGTTGAGCGGCGGTACCAGGAGATCCGTAAGCGCCGCTGACGCTGCGCCGGCGCTGCCGAACCTCAGCACCCGCGGCGCAGGCGCTTGGCGGCCGCCTTGCCGTGGCTGCCGCCCACGGAGCGCACGGCGGCGACCACGCCCGAGGACATGACCGCGGCCAGGAAGGTGAGCATCATGAGGCTCGCGGCGCTGGCGGTCAGCACGCGGACGAGCAGCGGGCCGAGGTAGACGCCGGCCGCGACCGCACCGGCACCGACCCCGGAGCGCAGCGCGACACGCTGCACCGTGCGCTCCGGCGACGCCTGCTGGATGTGCACCACCTGCGTCCCGGCGGGCTGCTGCGCGGGCAAGGCGGGGGCGGCGTAGACGTGGCAGCCGTCCGGGAGTTGGACGACGGTCGGCGGGCGGTGTGCGGGGAGCTGCTCCATGAGGCACCCTCCGGGGCGTTGTCAGGGAAGGCGCAGGTAGAGCGGAGCTGCGTGGGTTTGGTGCCGATCCGGTCGCGGAGTGCTGCGGTTTTGGAGGGGTCGACGGCGGGTCGGTCGACGGCGCCCAGATGTCCTGCGAGTGCGGCTCTCTGTGCGGGATCGTCGAGGGCGCCTCCGCGGCCGTCGCGCCGGCCACCCGCCCAACGAGTAGGCGTCAACGAGTCGATGTCAACGAGTCGGCTTCATTGCGTCGGCAGAAGGGGCGCGGCGGGGAACGCGCCGACAAAACCGGATCAAAGACGCGGCAAAGTGAAGCGGCGTCCGGTGAACCCGCGGATCTGAGGCAACATCCTGGTGAACGGCGGGCAGCGCGTGGTCGGGGTGCGGTGCCGCTGTCGGCCGGATGGGGTGAGGGACGTGGTGGAGCCGAGGATCGCCGTCGCCGTGGTGACCATGGGCAACCGGCCCGCCGAGGTCGACGCCCTGCTGGAGTCCGTGGCCAAGCAGGACCTCGCCCCCGCCCGCATCGTGATCGTCGGCAACGGCTGCCGACTGCCCGAGTTCGCCCGGCGCCTGTCCCTGCCCGGCGAGGTCACCACCATCGACGTCGAGGAGAACCTCGGCTGCCCGGGCGGCCGGAACGTCGCCCTCGCCCGGCTGCGGGAGTTCGGGGACGTCGACGTCGTCGTGGAACTGGACGACGACGGGCTGCTCGTCGAGCCCGACGTGCTGCGCCGGGTGCGCGACCTCTACGCCGCCGACCCCCGCCTCGGCATCGTCGGCTTCCGCATCGCCGACGAGCGGGGCGAGACCCAGCAGCGGCATGTGCCGAGGATCGGCCCGTCCGATCCGCTGCGCGGCGGCTACGTCACCGGGTTCCTCGGCGGCGGACACGCCCTGCGCATGGCGATGCTGGCCGAGACCGGCGACTGGCCCGCCGAGTTCTTCTTCGCGCACGAGGAGACCGACCTGGCCTGGCGGGCCGCCGACGCCGGCTGGAAGATCCTGTACGCCCCCGAACTGCTCCTCCAGCACCCCAAGACCTCACCGGCCCGGCACGCCATCTACTACCGGGTCAACGCCCGCAACCGCGTCTGGCTCGTCCGGCGCCGGCTGCCGCTGTCGCTCGTCCCGGTGCACCTCGGGGTGTGGACGCTCCTCACCCTCGCCCGCACCCGTTCCCCGGCGGGGCTCAAGGCCTGGTTCGGCGGGTTCGCGGAAGGGCTGCGGGCGCCGGCCGGTGAGCGGCGGCCGATGCGCTGGCGGACGGTGTGGCGGCTGACCCGGCTGGGGCGCCCGCCGGTGATCTGAGCCAAGGAAGCCAAGGAAGCGCAGGAAGCCCAGGGATCCTGGGAAGCCCGGGAAGAGAAGCGGGACGGGGCCCCGGTCGTTCACCTCCGCCGACCGGGGCCCTTGTCGTCCCCGGATCCAGCCTGCGGCGACACTCCCCCGAGTTACGCGTGCTACGCGCGCGCCGTCGGGCCGAATCCGATGCAATGATCACATCAGGATTCGCCAACGGATCGCTAACATGTGGCCAACGGTTCGTCAGCGGACCGCGGAGCGGTTGGCCGGAAGTCGTTCGGAGGCAGCGGGAACTGCCCCTTCCGACGGGCGGATTCGGATGCCGTACCGGCGGAGGGCCGGTGGTCGGTCGGCGATCGGCCGACGGGAGGAAGGTGGCGGGAAACCGCTGTGGACAGGGCGGAATTCCGCCAGGCAACGGCGGGTACACACCCGCTGCGGAGCGCGGTCGGGCCCGACCGCGCGGGAAGGCAGTGGAGCGGCGTGATGCGGCGGTGCGAGCTGCGCTTCGGACTGCTGGGACCGCCGGTCCTCTATGACCGACCGCAGTACGGGATCTCGTACGACAGCTTTCACGCCACATCGCAGGAAGCCTCCGGCATCCCTGCCGAAGCCTCCGGCCTCTCTCCCGAAGCCTCCGGCATGTCTCCCGAAGCCCCCGGTCACGCGCCCGGAGCCCCCGGTCCCGCGTCCGAATCCTCTGGTCCCGCGCACGGAACCTCTGGTCCCCCCGCCCCCCACCGCCCCGCCGAGAAGGCCGGCCACGACGCTTCCGACAACGGCGTCCGAGCCATCGGCAGCCCCAAGGTCCGCGCCCTGCTCGCCACGCTGCTGCTGGAACCCGGCCGGGTCGTGTCGGTCGAGGCGCTGAAGGACGCGTTGTGGGGTGGCGCGCCGCCCGTCTCCGCGCAGGCCTCCCTGCACAACCACGTCACCCGGCTGCGCCGGCTCCTGGACGACCCCGAGCGGCTCAGGGCCGTACCGCCGGGCTATGTGCTGCGGGTCGACCACGGCGAGCTGGACGTGCACGTCTTCGACGCCCAGGTCGCCGAGGCGCGCGCCGCGCACGCCCGGCGCGACTGGCCGGACGTCGTACGCGCCTGCGCTGCCGCGCTCGTGCTGTGGCGCGGCACGCCGCTCAGCGGACTCCCCGCCGACATCGGCGGCTACGCCCTCGTGCAGCGCCTGACTGAGGCGCGGCTGCTCCTGTTGGAGCTGCGCTACGACGCCGAACTCGCCCTCGGCGGCGCCCGCTTGGCCGCGCTCGTCCCCGAGCTGACGGCCCTGGTCGCCGAACACCCGCTGCGCGAGGCGTACCACCGTCAGCTGATGCTCGCCCTGCACCGCACCGGCCGCCAGGCCGAGGCCCTCGCCGTCCACCGAGATCTGCGTGCTCGCCTGGTCGAGGAACTCGGCATCGAGCCCGGCCCTGCGGTCCGCGAGGCGCATGTCGAGGTGCTGCGGGGAAGCGGTGAGGAGCGGCGACGGAGCTCGGGCTACGGCGACTCCTCACGGCCGGCCGGGCAGGGCGGGCAGGAGGGCCGAGAGGGCGACTTGGCCACCGGCACCGGCACCGGCACCGGCACCAGCGGCGGTGGCAGGGACGGCGCCGGCGATCGCACTCGTGCCGGCACCCGCAGCGGCGCGGGTACCGGACCCGGCACCCCCAGCGGTGGTCCCGCGTCGACGGCGTCCACGGCGCCCCAAGCGTCCCCCGCACCACCCTCCGCGCCTTCCGCGCCCCCCACCCCCTCCACGCCCCCCACGTCCTCACGCGATGGCGACGGACCCGCCGTACGGCAGACCCCCCGTCCGGCCCAGCTCCCCGCCCCGCCCGCCCACTTCACCGGCCGTGCCGATGTGTGCCGCGAGCTGCACCGCGCGCTGACCGAGCCGCCCGCTCCGGCCCCTGCCGTCGCGGTGATCAGCGGTATGGCCGGCGTCGGCAAGAGCGCGCTGGCCCTGCACGTGGCCCATGAGTTGAGGGAACGTTTCACCGACGGTCAGCTCTACGTCAACCTGCACGGCGCCACCCCCGGCATGACCCCGCTCACTGCCACTCAGGCGCTCGCCGCGCTGCTGCGCGACCTCGGCGCGGAGCCCCGGAACATCCCGGAACACCCGGATGCGGCCGCCGCGTTGCTCCGCTCACTGCTCGCGCCCGCGCGCATCCTGCTGGTGCTGGACGACGCGGCGAACGCCGCCCAGGTACGGCCCCTGCTGCCGGCCGGGCCCGGCTGCGCGGTGATCGTCACCAGCCGCTCGCCGCTCACCGCGCTCGACGGTGCCCGTCGCTTTCCGCTCTCCCCGCTGACCGGCGAGGACAGCGCGGCCCTGCTGCGTGCGGTGAGCGGGCGCGCGGGGCTGGACGCCGGCCACGCGCTGGTCGAGCTGACCGGCCGGCTCCCGCTGGCCCTGCGCGTGGTCGCCGCCCGGCTCGCGGCCCGCCGCGCCCTGACCCCGGACGTACTGGCCGGCCAACTCGCCGAGACCGGCGGGCGGTTGCGTCACCTGGAGTACGACGACCTGAGCGTCCGCCGCTCCCTGGCCGTCGCCCACGACGCGCTCGCCGCCGCCGAGCGCGAGGCCGACCGGGACGCGGCCCTCGCCCTGCGTCACATCGGCGCGCTCGACCTGCCCGCCTATGGCGCACCGCTGATCGCGCGCCTCACCGGCACGGACGAGCGCCGCGCCGAGGCCGCCCTGGACCGCCTGGTCGACGTCGCCCTCCTGGAGGAGACGGCGTACGGCCGCTACGCGCCTCATGACCTGGTCCGAGACTTCGCCCGCGAACTGGCCGACGCCGCCCCGCGTCCCGCCGTGTCCCCGACCGCCGGCACGGCAGGGACGGACGGCCTCGACGGGGCTCCCGTGCCGGCGGCCGGGGACGGGTCCTCCTCGAGCACCCCCCGCAGCGCCGCCCCCGGTACCCCAGGTGCACCAACTACTCCCGGCAACCCAGGCACCCCAGGCACAGACGCGTCCGGCACCGCCGAGACCGCCACCCCCGCCGGCGCCGACCGCACTCCCGCCGGCGCCGACCGCACTCCCGCCCCCGAAAACGCCCCCACCCCCGACCTCACCGCCCTCCGCTGGTACGCCGCCATGGCCGAGCGGGTGTTGACGGCGATCGTGGAGCCCGGGCTCGATCAGGACGACCGGCGGCGGCCGACCTCCGCGCAGCCGGCGGGGCACGCGGCGGACGTGGCGGCCCTGGCGCCCTTCGAGTCGGCCGAGGAGGCCTTCGCCTGGGGTGAGCTGGAGCTGGAGAACGTCGTCACGCTGGTGGCACGCAACGCCGGCACCGACGATCCGCGCACGGCCGCCCACCTCTCGGCGCTCGTACGGCTGCTCTTCCCCTATGCGCAGCGCAGCGGCCGGGTGGCCGAGATGGAGGTGCTGGGGCGGGCCGCGCTCGGTGCCGCGCGGCGGCTGGGAGACCCGGCGGCCGAGGCGTACGCGCTGGGCGACCTGGCGGGCCTGCACTTCCTGACCGGGCGGCAGAACGACGCGCTCGTCCTCACCGACCAGGCCCTGGAGATCTGGGGGCGGCTGGGCACGGCCACCCGGATCCGGCGCTGCCTGAACAACCGCGGGCTGCTGCTGGAGGGGCTGGGGCGGTTCGCGGAGTCGGGGGAGGCGCTGCGGCAGAGCCTTGCCTACTCGCGGCTGCTGAACGACCCCTACGGCGAGGCCGTCACCCGCAGCCACCTGGGGAACCTCTACGAGCACACCGACCCGCGCGCCGCCATCGAGCAGCACCGGCGTTCGCTGGCCATCGGGGACGAGATCGGCGCCGTCATCGTGCAGCACTCGGCGCACTGCAACATCGGCTACGCGCATCTCACCCTCGGCGAACCGGCGGCCGCCGCCCGGCACTTCGAGGAGAGTCTGCGCATTCTCGGCGGTCACGGCGACTGGCACGGCGAGTCGCAGACCCGGCTTGGCCTGGTCCGCGCGCTGCGGCGGCTGGGGCACATCGAGCGGGCGGCGGACGAGTGCGCCGAACTGCTGCGCCGGGCCGACGCCCGCGCCGACCGCTACATGGGCGGACTGGCCCTGCACCAGCACGGGTTCCTGCTGCGCGAGCGGGGGCGGCGGACGGAGGCGTACGACGCCTGGCGCGCGGCCCACGAGGCGCTGGACGGCACGGACGAGCAGGCGGTCCTGGTGGAGCTGCGGGAGCTGTTGAGCGACGGCTCGGCCGCCTCATGAACCACCGTGCGATCCGCTGTGCCACCCGCCGTGCCACCGCCGTGCCACTTGGTGACAGGCGCTACTTGGCGTCGGCGTAGCACTCCACCACCGCCGTCGTGAACGGGAACCGCACCGGGGTGTCGCCGAAGGTCAGCCGGCCCGCGAGGGCGGCGGACTCGCGGATGGCCTGGACGACGGCGTCGGCCTCCTCGGCGGGGCAGTGCACGATCACCTCGTCGTGCTGGAAGAAGACCAGCTCGGCCTTCAGTTCCGCGCAGGCCCGGCGCAGCGCGGCGAGCAGCAGCAGCGCCCAGTCTGCGGCGCTGCCCTGCACGACGAAGTTCCGCGCGAAGCGGCCCCTCGCGCGGGAGTTGGTCGACGCGTATCCGGGGCCCCAGCCGGTCTGGCCCTCCGGTTCCTCCTCGCCGACCGGGATGCCCGCCTCCTCGGCCGCGTCCTCGCCCGCCCGGACGGCCGGCGGGCAGGTGCGGCCCAGCCAGGTGCGCACCAACCGGCCCTCCTCGCCCGCGCGGGCCGCCTCGTCGACGTAGGCGACGGCCTTGGGGAAGCGGCGGCGGAGCGCGGCGAGGTTCTTCAGGCCGTCGCCGGAGGTCTGGCCGTAGATCGCGCCGAGCACGGCGAGCTTGGCCTGGTTGCGGTCGCCGGAGAAGGCGCGGTCGGAGACGGACTGGTAGAGGTCGCTCTCGCGGCCGGCCACCTCCATCAGGCCGGGGTCGCGGGAGATCGCGGCCAGCACGCGCGGCTCCATCTGGTCGGCGTCGGCCACCACCAGCCGCCAGCCGGGGTCGGCGACGACCGCCCGGCGGATCACCTTGGGGATCTGCAGCGCGCCGCCGCCGTTGGTCACCCAGCGTCCGGTGACCGTGCCGCCGGCCAGGAACTCGGGGCGGAAGCGGCCGTCGCGCACCCAGTCCTGGAGCCAGGACCAGCCGTGGGCCACCCAGATGCGGTACAGCTTCTTGTACTCCAGCAGGGGCTCCACGGCCGGGTGGTCGACGGACTGGATCTCCCAGCGGCGGGTGGACTTCACCTTGATCCCGGCCTGCGCGAAGGCCTTGATCACATCGGCGGGCAGATCGGGCCGCACCCGGCGGCCGAAGGCGGCGGACACCTCGTCGGCCAGCTCGGCGAGGCGGCGCGGCTCGCCGCCGCCCGCGTACCGCTCGCCGAGCAGGTCGTGCAGCAGCTCGCGGTGGACCTCGGCGCTCCAGGGCAGACCCGCGTGGTTCATCTCGGCGGCGATCAGCGTCCCGGCCGACTCGGCGGCGGTCAGCAGCCACATGCGGGCGGGGTCGGTGGTCCGCTCGTGCCGCCGCAACTGGTCGGCGTAGACCGCGAGCAGGTCCGGCAGGGGCAGGTGGCTGCCGACGGGCTCGAAGAGCGGGGACTGGGCGTTCGGATCGGCCGCGCGCTGCGGAGGGTCGGGAGGGACGGGGCCGCCGCGGAGGCGGGCCAGGGCGGCGGCGGCCGAACGCGGCTCGCCGTACCGCCCCTCGTGGCCCAGCAGGAGGGTTTCGGCGTCCTCGATGTCGTAGCACCGCTCCACTCGCACCCCCGTGGCGAGCAGTCGCGGGTAGACCTCGGGGGTCGACCGCCACACCCAGCGCGTCACCTCCGGGCGGCTCCGCACCGCCGCGGCGAGATCCCTCTCCCGCCGCACCGGTCCGGCGGGCAGCCCGTCCGGGCCGAGGGGGGCGACGTCCACGCCTTCGTCCTCGGCCGGTGCGAGCGCCCACCGGTCGGTCATGTATGCGAGTGTGGCAGGGGGGTCTGACAATCGCCCCGACCTGCGGACTCTGCCTCTTCAGTCCTGGCCGGCCTCCTGGGCTCCGGTCGCCGACTCGGCTGCCGCGGCCGCCTCCTTCTTCTGTTCCAGGAGCAGCGACAGCACCTTGCCGACGTACTCCTCGGTACCCGCTTTGGTGATGCCGAGGCCGCTGAGGACGCCCTGGCCGTTCTCGTGCTCCAGCAGGGCCAGCAGGATGTGCTCGGTGCCGATGTAGTTGTGGCCCAGCCGGAGTGCCTCGCGGAAGGTGAGCTCCAGGACCTTCTTGGCCTCGGGGCCGTAGGGGACGAGGTCGGGGACGTCGTCGGACGCGGGTGGGAGCGCGGCCGTCGCGGCCTGGCGTACGGCGTCCAGCGGGACGCCCTGCGCGGTGATCGCCTTCGCGGCCAGGCCCTCGGGCTCGGCCAGCAGCCCGAGGAGCAGGTGCTCGGGGCGGCCCTCGGCGTTCCGGGCGGCCAGGGCCTCGTTGTGCGCGGCCATGACCACGTTCCGCGCGCGGGGGGTGTAGCGGCTGAAGCCCTGGCTGAGGTCGAGGTCGGTGGACTCCTTGGGCACGAACCGCTTCTGCGCCGCCTGCCGGGTCACGCCCATGCTCCGGCCGATGTCGGTCCAGGACGCGCCCGAGCGGCGGGCCTGGTCGACGAAGTGGCCGATCAGGTGGTCGGCCACGTCGCCGAGGTGATCGGCGGCGATCACCGCGTCCTGGAGCTGGTCGAGGGGCTCGGGGTGGACCTTCTTGATGGCCGCGATGAGGTCGTCGAGACGCACGGATGCCGTGATGTTCGGGTTGGTCGCCATGGTGTCAACCGTAGGTTGCCACCTCTGCACTGTCAACCGATAGTTGACACCCGTGTCGGTGACTCCCGTCGCCCCGACCGTCGGCCGCGGTCCCGCTCGCCACTTCATCCCGTTGTCCACAGCCTGTGGACAGCGACCGCGCACTGTCAGCGGGGCGTGGCACGATCGACAGCGTGACCAGCACTGCCAGCACCGTCGAACGGGCCTTCCGGGCCGCCCTCTACGACGACACCGACACCGGACTCGACACGGGTGCCTCCCTGCTCGCCGCCGACCCGGGCGCCGACGCCGAACTCGCGCGGCGCGGCGAGGACTTCGTCGCGGGGGCCTGGCAGCGCGGCTGGCAGCCCGCCGACGTCGTACGGCTGGTGCGGCGCGAGCTGGACGACGCGCACGTCCGCCTGGCCGCCGCGCTGATCCGGGCGCAGGCCGGGCGGGACCGGCCGCGCGGGCGCCGCTGGGCCGACCAGCTCGCGGCGCTGCCCGCCGGCCCCGAACGCACCGCCGACCGCTTCTCGCACGCCACGGCGGTCCTGGAGCTGTACCGCCTGCTGTTGCGCCTGCCCACCCTGGAGCCCCTGGACGAGGAGCCCCGGCGCGCCCACGGCCCGGCCGCCTCCCGCATGCTCACCCGCATCCGCGCGCTGCTCGCCAAGGCCGAGGCCACCGGTTATCCGGAGGAGGCCGAGGCGCTCAGCGCCAAGGCGCAGGAGCTGATGGCCCGGCACAGCGTCGACGAGGCGCTGCTCGCCGCCGAGGCGCCCGCGCCGGACGCGCCCGGCGCCTGCCGCATCGGGGTCGAGCCGCCGTACGAACAGGCGAAAGCGGTCCTGCTGGACGCGGTGGCCACGGCGAACCACTGCCGCGCGGTGTGGAACGAACCACTCGGCTTCTCCACGGTCGTCGGCTTCGAGGCGGACCTGGAGGTGGTCGAGCTGCTCTACACCTCGCTGCTGGTGCAGGCCACGCACGCGATGACGAAGGCGGAGGCCGCCCAGAGAGCCGGCGGGCGCAAGCGGACCAAGACCTTCCGACAGTCGTTCCTCGCGGCCTACGCGCACCGCGTGGGCGACCGGCTCGCGGCCGCCGCCGAGACGCAGGTGACCCAGGACCTGCTGCCGGTGCTCGTCACACGCGAGACAGCCGTCACCGGCCGGCTGGAGCGCATGTTCCCGGAGACCACGACGACCCGGCTGCGGGGGGTCAGCGACGCGGCGGGCTGGACGGAGGGCGCACGCGCGGCGGACCGCGCACAGGTCAGGGCCCGCCCACGCCTGGGGTGACGGTCGGTCAACCGCCTGCGCGGTGGACGACCTCGCTGCGGTGCCGGACAGCCCGGTCGAGGGCCCGCTCTGTCAGGGTGCCGCCCCGACCCGTCGCGGACCCGCTCCCGCCTCGCCCCGCTCAGTCACCCACCTGCTGGAAGGCGCTCACGGACGCGTCCGGACCGCTCCCGTCGGCCTTGCCCGCGACCGGGCCGTACTTCCACGGGAAGGTCCGGCTGGTGTCCGAACCCGGCAGGGTGATCTTCACGGTCTGCGCCGCCAGGGCTTTCTCGGCGCCCTCCTTGCCGCGTACATAGCTGATCGAGAAGGACGCGGAGTCGCCCTTGGCGAGCTTCAGCTTCTGGGCCTTCGCACCCTTGAGCGCGGGCACCCGGGCCTTGGAGCCGCCGCCGCTGAGCACGACGTCGGGGAAGTCGTCCAGCGTGCACGGGGTGCTCTGGTTGGTGATGCTGACCGGGATCTCGCCGGTGTCCCCGGCGGCCGGGGCCACGCTCGCCGCCCCGATCTGCAGCGAGACCCCGCCGATCTCGCAGGCGGAGCCGCTCTTGCCGTTCTTGTCACCGCCGCTGTCGTTGCAGGCGGTCAGCAGCAGGGCGGCGGCGAGAGCGGTGACGGTGAGCGGAATGGCGCGCATGTGCAGGTTCCCATCGAGGTGGTGACGGTCTCCCCCGCATCATGGCCCCTGCGCCCGGGGCGCGTTCACGCGCCCCGGCCCGATTCACCACTTCAGATGGTGTCTGAACGGCTCGGAGGGCACCGAAGGCTTTGAAGGCTTTAAAGGTACCGAAAGCTTTGAAGGCACCGCAGGCCTTGAAGGCACCGCAGGCTTTGAAGGCTTCGGAAGAACGTCCTCACCGCTGCACCAGCGCCGTCGGCAGGCCCGACGGCAGCTTCCCGCCCTCGGCCTTGGTATACGTCTCCTGGCCGGTCTTGCCCGACCAGGTCACCTTCAGCGTCGTGCCGTTCACCGAGTCGACCATGCCGGTGGTGCGGTCCTTGTCTCCGCCGGCACAGGTCAGACGGATCATCTGCATGCCGTCCTCGGCGCCCGCCGTCCCGCTGCACACGGCCCCGCCGGTCGCGAAGATCCCGGCCTTCTTCCCGGTGATCACCAGGGCCACGATCTTGCCGCCGGCGGTGGTGATCCAACTGCCCTCGAGCTCGGCGGAGGCGCCGGCGGGGGAGTCCGAGCTCGGCGACGGGGCCGCGGTCGTGCCCGACGAGGGCGACGCCGAGGTGCCGTCCCCGGAACCGCCGCCGCTGCACGCCGTGAGCGCCAGCACGCCCACCAGCCCCGCGGCCAGCCCCGCGGTCAGGGCCGCGCCCCGCCCTCGCGCAGTCGCCCGCACCCTCGCAGTCGCAGTAGTCACCGGAAGCTCCCTCAGCGATAGCGGCCGGCCGCCCTCGCCGGACGGCCCGCAGCGCAAGCTACCAGCAGTCACCAGGAGGACTTCCGGACGCCGGGCAGGAATCCCCGGTGGGCGCACTCGCGCAGGCCGATCCGGGACAGTCCGAAGGCGCGCAGGTAGCCGCGTGGGCGGCCGTCGGCCTGGTCGCGGTTGCGGACGCGGGTCGCGCTGGCGTCCCGTGGCTGCCGGCCCAGTTCCCGCCACGCGGCCAGTCGTTCGGCCTCGGGGGAGGAGGGCCGGCGGATGACCTCCTTCAGCTCCGCGCGGCGCCCGGCGTACCGGGCGACGGTCTCCTTGCGCCGCTCGTTCTTCGCGATCTTGCTCTTCTTCGCCATCAGACCTTCACTCCCCGGGCGCGGATGCGGGCGACGGCCGCTTCGACGCCGATCGTGTCCACCGTCCTGACCGCCCGCGCGCTCAGCCGCAGCCGGACGTGGCGGCCCTCGCCGGGCAGCCAGTAGCGCTTGGTCTGGATGTTCGGGTCGAAGCGGCGGGAGGTGCACCGGTGGGAGTGGGAGACGCGGTTGCCGAAGCCCGGCCGGGCGCCGGTGAGCATGCAGTGCGCGGACACGGTGACGTAGCTCTCCTCAGACGTAGCTGTTAATGGAATTCATTTTCAGTAAGATAGCAGCATGGCACGCAACGAACTCCGTCCGGTGATCAAGCTGAGGTCCACCGCCGGGACCGGCTACACCTACGTGACGCGCAAGAACCGCCGCAACGATCCGGACCGCATGACGCTGCGCAAGTACGACCCGGCCGCCGGCCGGCACGTCGACTTCCGAGAGGAGCGCTGACCCCGCGATGCGCAAGGGAATCCACCCGGAGTACGGGCCGGTCGTCTTCCGTGACCGCGCCGCGAACCACGCCTTCCTCACCCGCTCCACGCTCGCCGGGACGGAGACCGGCAAGACGATCGAGTGGGAGGGCGGCGCCATCTACCCCGTGGTCGATGTCGAGATCTCGAACGTCAGCCACCCCTTCTACACCGGTACCGCGCGCGTGCTGGACACCGCCGGGCGTGTGGAGCGCTTCGAGCGCCGGTACGGGAAGCGGGGCGGCGCGTGAGCCTGCCGTTGGCCGTCGTGGCCGGGCTGCACACCGCCGCCGGCACGGCCATGGCGTTGCTGCCGTATGCCGGACGCTGAGCGGAGAGGCGGAGAGGCCCCCGGAACAGGTAGGAACTTTCCTACGATTGACTAGTAGGGAATTACCTACCTATTGTCGGCGGCATGAACATCACGCACGCCTCCTTCGTCACCCTCCCCGTCGCCGACCAGGACCGCGCCCTGCGCTTCTACCGCGACGTGCTCGGCTTCGAGGTCACCGCCGACCGGGACATGCCGCAGGGCCGCTGGCTCCAGGTGGCCCCCGCGGGCGCCCAGACCGTCTTCACGCTCTCCGGGCCCGGCATGGGTGGTTTCGAGCCCGGTTCGGCGCGGGGGATCATGTTGGTCACGACCGATGTCGACGCCGACTGCGCCCGGCTGGCCGCGGCCGGCGCCCGGGTGCAGGGGCCGGACGACGTCCCCTGGGGGCGGATGGCCTCCTTCACCGACCCCGACGGCAACGGTCTGATGCTGCTGACGGAGAAGGAAGGCTTCTGACCGCTCGATGAACGGGACGGGTACCGCCGCCGAGGACCGCGTCTTCGCCGCGCTCGCCAACGCCACGCGCCGCGAGGTGCTGCGGCTGCTGCGCGAGCGCGGGCCGCAGCCGGTACAGGCCCTGGCCGACCACTTCGACATGCGCCGCCCGAGCCTCTCGGAACACCTCAAGGTGCTCCGGGAGGCCGGCCTCGTCTCGGAGCGGCGCTCCGGACGGCAGCGCATCTACCGCCTCGAAGCGGCTCCGCTCGCCGATGTGCAGGACTGGCTCCATCCGTACGAGCGGTTCTGGCGCGAGCGGCTGAAGGGTCTCGGCGATCTCCTCGACCGCATGCCCGACGATGAGCAGTCATGAGTGCAGCACCCGGACCTGACGCGGACGACCTCACCACGATCCGCGTCGATCAGTTCTTCCCGCACCCGCCCGCCAAGGTCTGGCGCGCCCTGACCGATCCCGACCTGCTGGCCCGCTGGCAGATGCCCGGCGCCGAGGACTTCCGGCTCCGGGTCGGCCACCGGTACCGGATGACCTCCGTCCCCCGTCCCAACACCCGCTTCTCGGGCGTCGTAGAGGTGGAGGTACTGGCCTACGACACCGAGCGGATGCTGTCCCTCCGCTGGACGGATGCCGATCCGGCCAACCCGGCCGACTGGACGATCACGTGGACCCTGGAACATGAGGGGCGCGGTACGCGTCTCTTCCTAGTGCACGAGGGGTTCGATCCGGACGACCCCGCTCAGCTCATGGCACGGAAGATCATGGGCGGGGGCTGGAGGGGGCATGTCCTGCCCGCTCTGGGGCAGACGCTGGAACAGCTTCGGTAAAGCGGACGTCAAGACTGTAACCGCGGCACCACTCCTCGTGCACGTGCATTTGCTCATGCATCTGCACGTGAACAGAGCTATGATCCGAGTCAGTTGACTACAGCATCTATGGCCTCACCAGCCAGTGCACCACTCGGGGAGCGACCTGTGGACCGCGACGTTGACGGCGTGTACGGGGGGTACGACGTGTACAACGGCATGGCTGCCACGCAGCTGGACGGAGTGGCCTGGCAGAAGAGCAGGCACAGCAACTCGCAGGGATCCTGCGTGGAGTTCGCGCGGCTGCCGGGCGGTGAGGTCGCCGTGCGCAACTCGCGCTTCCCGGACGGACCGGCGCTCGTCTACACGCGCGCGGAGATCGAAGCGATGCTCCTGGGCGTCAAGGACGGGGAGTTCGACCACCTGATAGCGAGCTGACGCCGGCAGCCCCGTCCGTTCCGCGTCGCTGGCAACGATGTCGGCGGGAGTGATCCGCACGGACCGGTGGACGCGCGTAGATACCGCGCGTCCACCGGTGCCCCCGTGGATCAGCTGGCCGTGTGCAGCCGGAACAGCGCCCAGACCACCTTGCCGTCGAGGGTGCCCGCGAGCGGGTGCCAGCCCCAGCTGTCGGCGAAGGAGTCGACGAGGAACAGCCCGCGGCCCGACTCGGCCGAGAAGTCGTCCGAGTCCCGCGGTGCCGGGGTCTCGTGGCTCGGGTCGCGCACCGCGCACACCAGCCGCTCGGTCCAGCGCATCAGGTGCAGCCGCACGGACGGGTGCTCCTCGCCCCGGCACGGCGCGGTCGGCACCGCGTGGCGCAGCGCGTTGGTGACGAGTTCGGAGACGACGAGGCAGATGTCGTCGAAGCGGTCACCGACGTCCCACTGCTCCAGGGTGCACCGGGTGAAGCGCCGGGCCTCGCGCACCGCCTCGAACCGGGCGGGCAGTGCGCAGGAGGCGGCATCGGACACGGCCGCGGGATCCAGCGGCGGAAGGCCCTGCCGTAACGGCTTGAGCATGGTCGATCCATTCGTCCCCATGCGAGGCACTCCCGGGAATTCGCGGTCGTTGCGATGCAGCGGTGGCGCGGCACCATGGTTTCGGATGCGCACACCAGATGCAAGGGCAGATGCACGTGCACGAGACCGAAATGGCACTGCCCGTACCGCTTCTTGGCCATTTTTTCTGCCATCTTCACGATGTTTCCGCCAGAGGTCCGGACCTCTCCCTGGTCCGCGCCCGGTGGAAACGGGTGGGCTCTTTCCGTTTCTGTAACCGGGCAAGTACTGCTCGAAGTGTTTTAGTGGCAGACTTCGGCCCCTGAAGACGGTTGGGGAGGCTGGCGAAAGTGAGCGCGGGAGAGCCCGGATCGGTGGTGCGGCGGATGCTGCTCGGCTCGCAACTCAGGCGACTGCGGGAAGCGCGGGGGATCACGCGCGAGGCGGCGGGGTACTCGATCCGCGCCTCGGAGTCGAAGATCAGCCGGATGGAGCTGGGCCGGGTGAGTTTCAAGACGAGGGACGTCGAGGACCTGCTCACGCTGTACGGCATCACGGACGAGGCCGAGCGCGAGTCGCTGCTCTCCCTCGCCCGGGAGGCCAACGTGGCGGGCTGGTGGCACAGTTACACCGACGTCCTGCCCAGCTGGTTCCCCACCTATGTGGGCCTGGAGGGCGCCGCCTCGCTGATCCGCGCCTACGAGGTGCAGTTCGTGCACGGCCTGCTGCAGACCGAGGAGTACGCCCGCGCGGTGGTCCGGCGCGGCATGAAGGGCGCGAGCGTCGCCGACGTCGAACGCCGGGTCGCGCTGCGCCTGGAGCGGCAGAAGTACCTGCTCGCCGACAACGCCCCCGAGTTCCACATCGTCCTGGACGAGGCCGCCCTGCGCCGCCCCTACGGGGACCGCGAGGTGATGCGCGGCCAGCTCCAGCACCTGATCGACATCTCCGAGCGGCCCAACGTACGGCTCCAGGTCATGCCGTTCAGCTTCGGTGGGCACTCCGGTGAGAGCGGCGCCTTCACCATCCTCAGCTTCCCCGAGTCCGACCTGTCCGACGTGGTCTATCTGGAACAGCTCACCAGCGCCCTCTACCTGGACAAGCGCGAGGACGTCGCCCAGTACGAGCAGGCCCTGAAGGAGCTCCAGCAGGACAGCCCCGGCCCGGACGAGAGCCGCGACCTCCTGCGCGGACTGCTGCAACTCTCCTGACGATCCTCAACTACATTGACCCACAAGTAGGATGACGTGCGATCAGACCTGGCGTAGATCTGTGGCCGCTAGCGATTGAGGGATCACATGTCGTCCTACTTCACCGACCTGGCCCAGCAGTACATCGACGGCGAGTGGCGACCGGGCACCGGCTCGTGGGACGTCATCGACTTCAATCCCTACGACGACGAGAAGCTGGCCTCGATCACGGTGGCCACGGTCGACGAGGTGGACCAGGCCTACCAGGCAGCCGCCCGCGCCCAGAAGAAGTGGGCCGAGACCAATCCCTACGCCCGGCGTGCTGTCTTCGAGCGGGCCCTGAGGCTGATAGAGGACCGCGAGCAGGAGATAGCCGACCTGATCATCGCGGAGCTGGGCGGCACGCGCGTCAAGGCCGGCTTCGAGCTGCACCTCGCCAAGGAGTTCCTGCGCGAGTCGGTGCACCTCGCCCTGCGCCCCGAGGGCCGGATCCTGCCCTCCCCGGGCGAGGGCAAGGAGAACCGCGTCTACCGCGTCCCGGTCGGCGTCGTGGGCGTCATCAGCCCCTTCAACTTCCCGTTCCTGCTGTCGCTGAAGTCGGTCGCGCCGGCCCTCGCGCTCGGCAACGCCGTGGTGCTCAAGCCGCACCAGAACACCCCGATCGCCGGCGGCACCCTGCTCGCGAAGATCTTCGAGGAGGCCGGGCTGCCCGGCGGCCTGCTCAACGTCGTCGTCACCGACATCGCCGAGATCGGTGACGCGTTCCTCGAGCACCCCGTCCCGAAGGTCATCTCCTTCACCGGTTCCGACAAGGTCGGCCGGCACGTCGCCACCGTCTGCGCCAAGCACTTCAAGCGCGCGGTCCTCGAACTGGGCGGCAACAGCGCGCTGGTGGTGCTGGACGACGCCGACATCGACTACGCGGTGGACGCGGCGGTCTTCAGCCGGTTCGTGCACCAGGGCCAGGTCTGCATGGCCGCCAACCGGGTCCTGGTGGACGCGTCCGTGGCCGACGAGTTCACCGAGAAGTTCGTCGCCAAGGTCCGCACCCTCAAGGTCGGCGACCCCCGCGACCCGGAGACCGTGATCGGCCCGGTGATCAACTCCGCGCAGGCGGGCGCCGTCTCCGGCACCGTGGAGCAGGCGCTCGCCGAGGGCGCCACCGCCCTGGTGCGCGGCACCACGACCAACAACCTGGTCGAGCCGACCGTGCTGACCGGCGTCCCGGCCGGCTCCCCGCTGCTCCAGCAGGAGATCTTCGGCCCGGTCGTCTTCCTCCTCACGTTCGACGGCGAGGAGGAGGCGGTCAGGATCGTCAACGACACCCCGTACGGTCTCAGTGGCGCCGTCCACACGGCCGACATCGAGCGGGGTGTGGCCTTCGCCAAGCGGATCGACACCGGCATGTTCCACGTGAACGACGGCACGGTCCACGACGAGCCGATCGTGCCCTTCGGCGGTGAGAAGCACTCCGGCCTCGGCCGTCTCAACGGTGAGTCCACGCTGGAGGCGTTCACCTCGGTCAAGTGGATCTCCGTGCAGCACGGGCGCAGCGCGTTCCCGTTCTAGTCGCGCCCCTGTCGTCCCGCGGCCGGAACTTTCCGGCGCGCCTTTTCCGCGTCCGGGCCATTGAGGACAGCATCTGACCTCAATGGCCCGTAGCGTCTTCGGTGTCGGGGGGAACGGCCCCGGCGAACCGGTCCGACGAAAGGCGGCACGCCATGGTCACGCACGTTCCGGCGGAGGCGACGGGCGACGAGCGCGGGGCACTGCTCGCGTTCATCGAGGAACAGCGCGGAGGGATCCGGCGGGCGCTGCTCGGGCTGACCGAGGAGCAGGCCCGTACCCGGCCCAGCGCCAGCGAGTTGTCCCTGGGCGGCCTGCTCAAGCATGTCGCCGAGGTGGAGCACAGCTGGATCGCCCGGGCGAAGCAGGAGCCGCCGGCGGTGAAGCGCGACGAGTCGAACTGGCACGAGACCTTCCAGCTCCTCGGTGACGAGACGGTCGCCTCGCAGCTGGCGTACTGGGCGCAGGTGGCCGCCGAGACGGAGAAGTTCATCCGCTCCGCGCCCAGCCTGGACGACACCTTCCCGCTGCCGCCCGACCCGTGGTTCCCGCCGGAGGGCCGGGTGTCGCTGCGCTGGCTGTGTCTGCACCTCATCCGCGAGACGGCCCGGCACGCCGGCCACGCCGACATCATCCGCGAGTCCCTGGACGGGAAGACCGCGTTCGAGCTGGTGGCCCTGGAGCGGGGCGGCTCCTGGGGCTGATCGCGGGGTCCTAACCTGGACCCCATGTCAGCGATCCGTCTCCTCGTGCTGGGCGCGGTCCGCCAGCACGGGCGGGCCCATGGCTACCAGGTCCGCAACGACCTGGAGTACTGGGGCGCAAACGAGTGGTCCAACGCAAAGCCGGGCTCGATCTACCACGCCCTGAAGCAGATGGCCAAGCAAGGGCTGCTGCACGCGCACGAGAGCGCGCCGTCCACGGCCGGCGGGCCGCCGCGTGTGGAGTACGAGATCACGGACCGGGGCGAGGACGAGTTCTTCCGGCTGCTGCGCGAGTCCCTGGTCGCCTACGACCAGAAGATGGACATCCAGTCCGCGGCGATCGGCTTCCTGGTCGAGCTGCCCCGTGCCGAGGCCCTGGAGCTGCTGCGGGAACGCATCCGCCGGATCGGGCAGTGGCGGACCGCCGTCACCGAGCACTACGTCCCCGAGGACGGCCCGGAGCAGCTCGGCCACATCGGGGAGATCATGAACCTCTGGGTCCACACGGCCGATTCCGACGCGGCCTGGACCCAGGGGCTCATCGACCGCCTGGAGGCGGGTGCGTACACCTTCGCGGGGGAGGGCGAGCCGTTCGTGGGCGTGCTCACCGAGGGGCAGGAGAACCCGTACGCGACAGGGGAGCGGCATCCGGAGGACGACCGCTGATCCAGCGGGCGCGACACTAATCAAGTTTGACCAATCATCTTCCCGGCGTTACGTTCGAGCGAGTAGTCAAACTTGACTAACGAGGGAGCGGAATGGCCGACACGGCGATCACCGTCGAAGGCGTACGCAAGACCTACGGCGGCACACCCGCCCTGGACGGGCTGGACCTGCACGTCACGCGCGGCACCGTGCACGCGGTGCTCGGCCCGAACGGCGCGGGCAAGACCACCCTGGTCCGGATCCTGTCCACCCTGCTCAGGCCCGACAGCGGACGCGTCGGGGTCGCCGGGCACGACGTGCTCACCGACGCCCGCGCGGTCCGCCGGCGCATCGGCCTGCTCGGCCAGCACGCGGCCCTGGACGAGCAGCTCGACGGCCGGCAGAACCTGGAGATGTTCGCCCGCCTGCACCACTTCGGCGCCCGGCACGCGCGCGTGCGCGCCACGGAACTCCTGGAGCGCTTCGACCTCACGGGCACCGGGCGGACCCCGGTCAGCCGTTACAGCGGCGGCATGCGTCGCCGTCTGGACCTGGCCGCCTCCCTGATCACCGACCCCGAGGTGCTGTTCCTGGACGAGCCCACCACCGGCCTCGACCCCCGCGGCCGGGCCGAGGTCTGGGCCTCGGTCCGCTCCCTGGTCGACGGCGGTACGACGGTGCTGCTCACCACCCAGTACCTGGAGGAGGCCGACCAGCTCGCCCACCGCGTCGCCTTCGTGGACCGGGGCCGGGTCGTCACCGACGGCACCCCCGAGGAGCTCAAGAGCCTCAGCGGCGGAGACCGCGTCGACGTCGTCCTGCGCGACGCCGACCGGCTCGCCGAGGCGGTGGCCGTACTGCCCCTCTCCGGGACCACCGTCGACACCGACCGCCGGCTGCTCAGCGCCCCGGTCACCGACCGCATGGCCGCCCTATCCGGGGTGGTGCGGGCCCTGGAGGCCGCCGGCATCGAGGCCGCCGACATCGCGCTGCGCCGGCCCACCCTGGACGAGGTGTTCCTGCACCTCACCGGCGACGCGCACCGGGGCGACGACCGAGCGGGGGAGGCCGCGTGAGCACGCACGTCCTGACCGACTCCTGGACCATGACCCGGCGCGAACTCGCCCACTGGGCACGGCAGCCCGGACAACTGCTGGTCGCGCTGGTCTTCCCGGTGATGCTGCTGCTGATGTTCGGCTATCTGGTCGGCGGCGGCCGGGGCGTGCGCGGCGACTACGTCGACTTCCTGGTGCCGGGCATGCTCGTGCTCACCATGGCCTTCGGCCTGGAGGGCACCATGCTCGCGGTCACCCAGGACCTCAACCGGGGCGTGATCGACCGCTTCCGTTCCCTGCCGATGGCGGACGGCGCGGTCCTCGTGGGCCGCGCGGCCGCCGACATGCTCCAGTCGGCGGTCGCGCTCGCCCTGCTGACCGGGGTGTCGTACGCGCTGGGCTGGCGGGCGCACGGCGGCGCCGGTGCCTTCGCGGCCGCCGCCGGCCTGCTCCTGCTGCTCCGTTTCGCGATGCTCTGGATCGGCATCTGTCTCGCCCTGCTCGCCGGCCTCCCGGAGATGGTGCAGGCCGTCCAGATCCTCGTGTGGCCGGCCGGCTTCTTCTCCAACGCCTTCGCCGTGCCCGCGTCGATGCCCGGCTGGCTGGGCACGGCCGTCGAGTGGAACCCGCTGTCCCGGACCGCGACGGCCGTACGGCACCTGCTGGGCGGCCCCGGCGGCGAACCGGGGCACCTCTGGCCGGCCGTCCTGTGTCCGCTCGCCCTGCTGGCGGTGTTCTTCCCGCTGGCCGTACGGACGTTCGCGCGCCTGGGCCGCTAGGGCCGCCGCGGCAAGCCCCCCAGGGCCCGTCTGACAAATCGCGTCGTCGTCCGAAGGGCGGACGCCCGGCGTCAGGCGCGTGTCCGGGGGCCGTCGAAGGCTGGGGGAGTGCCGGCCCCAGGCCCTCCTACTGGACGTACTCGGGTCTGGGGCCGGCGCGGCGACAGTGCGTGCCTGGCGTCGCGCGGCAGACGCCGAGACCGGACAGGCCCTAGTGGTGGAAGCCGGTGGCCGCCCCCTTGTCCCGGGTCAGGGGGTGCGGCTGCCGGCGCAGCTCCGGCAGCAGGCGGGTCAGGTCGTCCAGGAACAGGTCGGCCAGGTCGTGCGAGAAGCCGTTGCGGCACACGATCCGCAGCACGGACAGGTCCTCACGGTTCGCCGGGAAGGTGTAGGCGGGCACCAGCCAGCCGCCCTCGCGCAGCCGCCGGGAGACGTCGAAGACGTCGTACGCCGTGACGTGGTCGGCGGTGGTCAGCGCGAACACGGGAAGCTGGTCCCCGCGCGTGAGCAGCCGGAAGTCGCCGAGCGCCTCGATCCGGGAGGCGAGCGAGGTCGCCACGTCCCGCGTGGACTGCTGCACCGCCCGGTAGCCCTCCCGGCCCAGCCGCAGGAACGTGTAGTACTGCGCCACCACCTGGGCGCCGGGCCGGGAGAAGTTCAGCGCGAAGGTCGGCATGTCGCCGCCCAGGTAGTTCACCCGGAAGACCAGCTCCTCGGGCAGCGCCTCCCTGTCCCGCCACAGCGCCCAGCCGACGCCCGGGTACACCAGCCCGTACTTGTGGCCGGAGGTGTTGATCGAGGCCACGCGCGGCAGGCGGAAGTCCCACACCAGGTCCTCGTCCAGGAAGGGCGCCACCATCCCGCCGGACGCGCCGTCCACGTGCACCGGGACGTCCAGCCCGGTCCGTTCCTGGAGGGCGTCCAGGGCCGCGCACAGGTCGGCGATCGGCTCGTAGGAGCCGTCGAAGGTCGAGCCGAGGATGCCGACGACCCCGATGGTGTTCTCGTCGCACAGCTCGACGGCGGCCTGCGGGTCCAGGTGGAATCGGTCGCCCTCCATCGGGACCAGCCGGGCCTCCACCTCCCAGAAGTTGCAGAACTTCTCCCAGCACACCTGGACGTTGACGCCCATGACCAGATTGGGCCGCGCGCCCGGATACCGGTCGGCGTTCCGCTTCGCCCAGCGCCGCTTCAGCGCCATCCCGGAGAGCATGCACGCCTCGCTCGACCCGGTCGTCGAACAGCCGACGGCCGCCGACGGGTCCGGGGCGTTCCACAGGTCGGCGAGCATCGCCACGCAGCGCCGCTCCAGTTCGGCCGTGCGCGGGTACTCGTCCTTGTCGATCATGTTCTTGTCCCGGCACTCGCCCATCAGCACCCCGGCCTGCGGCTCCATCCAGGTGGTGACGAAGGTGGCCAGGTTCAGCCGGGAGTTGCCGTCCAGCATCAGCTCGTCGTGCACCAGCTGGTACGCCGTGGACGGCGGCAGCGGGGCGTCCGGGAGCCGGTGCGTGGGCGGGGCCTCGGTCATGCCGCCGACGGGGTTGGCCTCCCCGAAGAACGGGTTGACCGACATCGTCCGCTCCTCGTGCTTCTCGGGACCTTTGTGCAGGGCCATCGGGCTGTGCCTCCAAAGAAACGGGTGTCGCGAGTGGGTGAGGGAAAGTCAGGTGGGGAGAGTCATCGGACCGGGGTGCCGTCCTCGCGCAGCTGCATCTGCGGACGGCCCGTCACCAGCAGCCAGGCCGGCAGCGAGGCGATGCACAGCAGGGTGAGGACGGCGGGCGAGGCGACCAGGACGGCGGCGGTGAACAGGCTCACCCAGCCCTGCCGGGTGATCGCCAGGAGCATGCCCAGGACGCCCGTGGCCACGCCCAGCGAGGGATGCACGGCCGGCACCAGCGCGTGGGCGCACAGGCCGAGGGCGGTGCCGACGAAGACCGCCGGGAAGATCCGGCCGCCCCGGAAGCCGCAGGCCGCCGCGACGAGCAGCGCGGCCAGCTTCACCACCGCCATCGTGGCGAACTGCCCCGCCGACCAGCCCTCCGGGTCGTGGGCCAGCCGCCCGATCTCCGACAGGCCCTTGAACAGCGTCAGCTGGCCGCCCAGGGCCGCCAGCGCGCCCAGCACGACCCCGCCGGCCGGAAGCATGAGCATCGGGTGCCGCAGCCGCCGGAAGGCCGCGTGGACGTACGGGAAGGCGTGGACGGCGCACATGCCGAGCAGCGCGGCCGCCGAGGCGATCACCAGGGCCGCCAGCAGGTCCCGCGCGCGCGGGTGGCCCATGGGCGGCAGCCCCAGGTCGAAGGTCGGGTGCGCCACCAGGGCCGTCGTGATCGCCCCGCACGCGCCGGCGGTCAGCGGCGCGAACAGGTTGTCCCACAGCCGCCCCGGCATCGGCCGCCCCGCCAGCGCCTCGGAGATCACCAGCGCCGCCGCCACCGGCGTGCCGAACAGCGCGCCGATCGTCGCCGCCTCCGCCAGCACCGGCCACAGGGTGTTCGGCGCCCGGGGCCAAAAGCGCGTGCCGAGCCAGGCCGCGAGGCCCACGTTCACGGCGATGACCGGGTTCTCCGGACCGAGGCTCGGACCTCCGGCCAGCATGAGCCCGGCGGCCAGCACCAGGCCCGGCAGCACGGCCGGCGGCAGCACCGGGGCGTCCATCCCGAGGGTGGCCGGGTCGGGACCGGCGTGGCCGGGGACCTTCCACACCACCAGCCCGACGGCGATCCCGGTCGCCACGAGCATGACGAACATCCACAGCACGCTGGAGCGGCCCACGCCGAGCGCGTCCGGCAGCGGCCCCCACAGCACGTGCTGGAGCTTCTCCGCCGCCGTGCTCACCCCGACGAAGACCAGGCTCGCGGCCACGCCCACGAGTACGCCGGGCAGGATGAACGGCAGCAGAGCCCGTGCCGGGGCGGTCGGAGCGCTCGGGGGCGCCTGCTGCGTCGTCTCCTGGGCCACGGGCTCACCATAAGCGGACGAAAGGTACGCAACATCCGGAACTGCAGCGTCCGGAACGCTTCCGGCTTGCACCTCACGTGACGTGAGGCCGCAGCGTGGAGCCGTACCGACGACAAGGAGCGGAAAGTGAGCTACTCCGTGGGGCAGGTCGCGGGGTTCGCCGGCGTGACGGTGCGCACCCTGCACCACTACGACGAGATCGGTCTGCTCGTGCCCAGCGAGCGGACGTACGCCGGCCACCGGCGCTACAGCGACGCCGACCTCGACCGGCTCCAGCAGATCCTGTTCTACCGGGAGCTCGGCTTCCCGCTCGACGAGGTCGCGGCCCTGCTCGACGACCCGGACGCGAACCCGCGCACGCACCTGCGCCGCCAGCACGAGCTGCTGACCGCCCGGATCGAGAAGCTGCAGAAGATGGCCGCGGCCGTGGAGCACGCCTTGGAGGCACGCACGATGGGCATCGACCTGACGCCGGAGGAGCGGTTCGAGGTCTTCGGGGACAAGGACCCCGAGCAGTACGCCGAGGAGGCCGAGCAGCGCTGGGGCGGCACCGAGGCGTACGCCGAGTCACAGCGCCGCGCCGCGACCTACACCAAGGAGGACTGGAAGCGCATCCAGGCCGAGGTCGACGACTGGGGCCGGCGGTACGCCGCCCTGGTCGCCGCCGGGGAGCGGCCGGACGGCGGGGCGGCCATGGACCTGGCCGAGGAACACCGGCGGCACATCGGCCGGTACTACTTCGAGGTCCCGTACGAGATGCACCGGTGCTTCGGGGAGATGTACGTCTCCGACGAGCGCTTCAAGGCGTTCTACGACGCCATGCGCCCCGGCCTCGCCGAACACCTGCGCGACGCGATCCTCGCCAACGCGGACCGGCACTCCACCTCCTGACGCCCTGGCCCGGGGCCGGTCCCCGGGCCGGGACACCCGTCGTCACCGCGGTGGAACCCGGGGTGGTCCCTGCACGTTGATAGTTTTGTACGGCGCCCCATCGACGTTCAGCCGCCGTACCCGCCTTCACCCCTCAGGGAGCCCGGACCCGTGATGACACTCGCCCTCGGCCCGAGCTGGCTGGATCCCAACTATCTGCTCGACACGTACAGCATCTGGGGTCTGCTGCTCATCGTCTTCGCCGAGTCCGGCCTGCTCATCGGCTTCTTCCTGCCGGGTGACTCGCTGCTGTTCACCTGCGGTCTGCTGATCACGTCCGGGGACCTCGACTTCCCGCTGTGGGCGGCCATCGCGCTGATCTGCCTCGCCGCGATCCTCGGCGACCAGGCGGGCTACATGTTCGGCAAGAAGGTCGGCCCGTCCCTGTTCAACCGGCCGGACTCCCGCCTGTTCAAGCAGGAGAACGTCACCAAGGCGCACGAGTTCTTCGAGAAGTACGGCCCGAAGTCCCTGGTCCTGGCCCGCTTCGTGCCGATCGTGCGCACGTTCACGCCGATCATCGCGGGCGTCAGCGGCATGAAGTACCGCTCGTTCCTCACCTTCAACGTCATCGGCGGCGTCCTGTGGGGCGCGGGCGTCACCCTGCTCGGCTCCTGGCTCGGCAACATCGACTTCGTCAAGAAGAACATCGAGGCGATCCTGATCCTGATCGTCCTCGTCTCGGTGATCCCGATCGCGATCGAGTACCTGCGGGCGCGCGGCAAGAACAAGAAGGCCGCGCAGACCCGCCCGGAGCCCCCGCAACAGCCCGCCTACCAGCAGCCCCAGTACCAGCACCCGCCGGTCATGGACGACGCCACGACCCGCCTGCGGCGCGTCGAGCCCGAGCAGCCGTACACCCCGCAGTACGAGCAGCCGTACCAGCAGCCCCAGCAGGACTGGAACCAGGGCTATGACAACCAGGGCTACGACAACAGGGGCTACGACAACCAGGGCTACGACGAGCAGTACTACGGCCGGCAGCAGTACCCGCAGCAGCACCCCCAGCAGCAGTACGACCCGAACCAGTACCCGTACGACAACCGCGGCCACTGACCGGGGCGCGGGGGACGGGGAGACTCAGAACCCGCGCGTCCGCTTGGCGGCCCGGCGCTTCCCGGCGGAGCCGATCCGCAGGAACATCCGGGAGATCTCCGACCCCAGGTTGACCCCGATGGCGATGGCCATCGCCAGCGACGCGGCCTTGGCCAGCGACACCAGACCCTTGTCCACGTCGTTCTGCGCCATGGACAGCAGCCCGAAGTACGTCGCCGAACCGGGCAGCAGCGGCCCGATCGCCGCCGTCGTGTACGGCAGCGCGGAGGCGAACCGGTACCGGGACAGCAACTGCCCGAACAGCCCCACGAGGCCGGCCGCCACGGCCGTGGACGCCACCGGCGAGATGTCGCCCGCGTAATGCATCGCCCCGTACACCGACCAGGCCACACCGCCGTTGAGGGTCACCCACAGCACGGTGGACCGTTCCTGCTGGAGCAGCACCGCGAAGGTCAGCGACAGCAGCATCGAGGCCGCGATCTGGATCAGCGGCCGTTCGGATATGCCGAGCTGCGCGTCCGGATTGAGCTTGCCGCCGATCTTCACGCCGAAGTAGAGGACGGTCAGCACCCCGGTCACGATGCCGACGAAGAAGTACATGACCTCCAGCAGCCGGGCCGAGGCGGTGATGTAGAAGCCCGTCAGCCCGTCTTGCACCCCCGCCACCAGCGCCCGTCCGGGCAGCAGCGCGAACAGCCCACCGGTGATCACCGCGGACGCCTTCACGTCCACGTGCGCCAGCGTCAGCGCCACCCCGATCGCCGCGGGCGGCATCGCGGCCACCGTGAACTGGTAGAACTCCGGCAGCCCGCGCCCCGCGCACAGCCACGCCAGCCGGTCGCCGAGCATCGCGCCGACGGCCGCCGCCAGGAACACGATCGGGTCACCGCCGACCAGCACGGAGGCCGCACCGGCCAGCAGCCCGCTCGCCAGGGTCAGCGCCCAGCCGGGGTACGGGTGCCGGTTGCGGCGGATCTCCGCCAGGCGCCGGTAGGCCTCCTCCAGGGAGACGTGGGTCTCCGGGTCGGTCAGGTCGTCCACCAGACGGAAGACGGCCGCCAGACGCGTGTAGTCGGTGCCGCGCCGCCGTACCGTCCGGGACGCCGTCACCGGGTCCTCCACCAGGGACGGCTGGTGCGAGATCGACAGCAGCGTGAAGGTGACGTTCGGCTCGCACCGGTCCAGGCCGTAGGACCGGCACACCGCGAACATCGCGGCCTCCACGTCCTCCGCGCCCTCACCGCCGGCCAGCAGCAGCTCCCCGATACGCAGGGTCAGGTCCAGCACGCGCGGGACGGCCGGACCGCCCTCCTCCACGCGCTGCACCGGCTCCGGCGCCGGCCGCTCCGCCACCGGCATGCGCAGCATCGTGCGCATCCGGTCCTGCCACGGCGCGTCCTTGACCAGGCTGACCAGCGGCACCCCGGTGGCCGGGGTGAACTCGGCCGGCGCGGTCCTCGCGCCGTAGGTGCTCGGCGTGCCGAACGCCGAACCCTCCGGTTCGGGACTCGGCGGCTGCGGCGTCTGGAGCCCCTCCGGCACCGCGAACTCGGAGGTCGTCTCCGACTCACCGCCCCTGGGGACGTCCAGACCCTGGGGAATGGCGAACTCGGACGTGATCTCCGGGTCGTACCTCGCCTCGTCCGACCGGGGCTTGCGGTCCTCCGCCTCCGCCTCCGTCACCTCGTATCGCTCCCTGAACCACACCTGCCGTAAGCATCAGTATGCGCACACGTACCCGGACGGGCCGGATGTGTGCGGACATGCGAAACGGGCCGCACGCGCAGGCGTGCGGCCCGTTCACGCGAGAGGGTGCTCAGTGGCCGCCCTGCTCCTTGAAGCGCTTGTACGACCGCTCGATCTCCGCCTCGGCGTCCGACCGGCCCACCCAGTTGGCGCCCTCGACCGACTTGCCGGGCTCCAGGTCCTTGTAGACCTCGAAGAAGTGCTGGATCTCCAGGCGGTCGAACTCCGACACGTGGTGGATGTCGCGCAGGTGCTCCACGCGCGGGTCGGTGGCCGGGACGCACAGCAGCTTGTCGTCGCCGCCCGCCTCGTCCGTCATGCGGAACATGCCGATCGCCCGGCACCGGATGAGGCAGCCCGGGAAGGTCGGCTCGTCCAGGATGACCAGCGCGTCCAGCGGGTCGCCGTCCTCGCCGAGGGTGTTCTCGACGAAGCCGTAGTCGGTCGGGTAGGCGGTCGAGGTGAAGAGACGACGGTCCAGGCGGATCCGACCGGTCTCGTGGTCCACCTCGTACTTGTTCCGCGAACCCTTCGGGATCTCGATCGTGACGTCGAACTCCACCGGTGGCTCCTCCATGATCAGCACATAGTTCTGGTGGTTAAGTGTCCCTCACGCAGGTGTGTGATCGCGAAAGGGGCTGGTGGTCGTGCCAGAGCTGAGGCCTTGGCGAGCCGCGAGACCGCGCGTGGCGCGGATCGTGACCGCCGTACGACCGAGTCTGGCGCGCGCCGTGACGGCCGCCCGGCCGCGGATCGCGCGGCTGACGGAAGCCGTGCGCGTCAGGCCTGTGCACCTCCCCCGTCCGCGGACCGTCAGGACCTGGCAGTACACCGCGGGCGCCGCCACCGCCGGCCTGGCGCTGGCCGCCGGCGTGGTGACCGTGGCCGGTCCCTGGGACGCCAACGGTCAGCGTACGGCCGAGCGGGACCGCGCCGCCGCACTGGAGCGGTCAGGTGGCGCAGATCACGGCCGCTCCGGTACGGCCGCAAGGGCGCCGCGGCCCGCGCCGAGCGCCGCGCCCGTGCTGACGGGCCTGGGCAGCGCCACCGGCGCCGTCGGCACCAAGGAGACCTCTCCGGACGCCAAGGCGCTCTCGGACGTCCTGGGGCCCCTCCTGGACGCGCCCGCGCTCGGCCGCAGCCATGCGGCGGCCGTCGTCGACGTCACGACCGGCGAACGCCTCTACGGCGCCGACGCCGGCAAGGCCCTCACGCCCGCCTCCACCACCAAGATCGCCACCGCCGTCGCCGCGCTGTCCGCCCTCGGCCCCGACCACCGCCTCACCACGCGCACCGCCCTGGAACCCGACACCCGGGAACTCGTCCTGGTCGGCGGCGGCGACCCCACCCTCACCGCGCACGCCAGGACCGGCGGCTGGGCCGGCCTGCGGGCCCTGGCGGCGGACACCGCGAAGGCGCTGGGCGAGCGCGGCATCCACAAGATCACCCTCTCGTACGACACCACCCTCTTCACCGGCCCCGCCCTGCACCCCATCGGCGTCAACGACAACCTCGCCCCGATCAGCGCCCTGTCCGTCGACGAGGGCCGCACCGACGCCTCCACCAGCGGCCCGGCGCCCCGCGTCGGCGACCCCGCGGCGGACGCGGCCGCCCGGTTCGCGACCTTCCTGAAGGACGCCGGCATCACCACCACGGCCCCCGGACCCTCCAAGGCCAGCACGCGCGCGGAGACCCTCGCCGCCGTCTCCTCGCCGCCGCTGTCGGAGCTGGTCGAGCGGATGCTGACCAACAGCGACAACGACATCGCGGAGGCCCTGGCCCGGCACACCGCCCTGGCGAGCGGGCAGCCCGCCAGTTTCGACGGCGCCGCCAGGGCCATCGCCACCCAGTTGCGCAAGCTCGGCCTGCCGATGGCCGGCGCCGCCTTCCACGACGGCAGCGGCCTGAACCGCGACGACCGGCTGACGGCCGACCTCCTCACCGCCCTCCTGGTCAAGGCGGGCGACCCCGGCCGCCCCGGTCTGCGCCCGGTCCTCACCGGCCTTCCCGTGGCCGGCTTCACCGGCACCCTGAGCACGCGCTACACCGACGGCGCGTCCGGCCTCGTACGCGCCAAGACGGGCACCCTGACCGGCGTGAACACCCTCGCCGGTACGGTCGTCGACCGCACCGGCCACCTCCTGGCCTTCGCCTTCCTGGCCTCGGACACGACGAACCCCCTGGAGGCCCAGTCGGCCCTGGACAAGGCCGCGACAGCCCTGGCGGGCTGATCGCCGAGGCGTGGGCACGGCCCGGTGCGGGTGACCGGAAAGCGCGGTCGGCCCTGTCGGCTTCCCCACGGCCTGCCCGAAATGGGGCCGCTCACGTACGGTTGACAACATGACTGGCTTCGGTGGCACCGCATCTCCCGGGATGGTCGACTGGAACCTCGCGGTGGCGACCGCGACACGCCTCGTACGCCCCGGCCCCGACGTCAGCCGCGACGAGGCCAGGGCCGTCGTCGCGGAGCTGCGCCGGCACGCGAAGGCCTCGGAGGGACACGTCCGGGGCTTCACTCGTATGGGCACCGAGGAGACCCACGACACCCCGGTCCTCGTCGTCGACCGCCCCGGCTGGGTCCGCGCCAACGTCGCCGGCTTCCGCGAGATCCTCCGGCCGCTCCTGGAGAAGATGCAGGAACGGCGCGGCAGCAACCCGGGCAGCGCGGTCCTCGGCGCCGTCGGCGGCAAGGTCACCGGCGTCGAACTCGGGATGCTCCTGTCGTTCCTGTCCTCCCGCGTGCTCGGCCAGTACGAGACCTTCGCCCCCGCCGCCCGCGACCTCCCGGCCGGCGAGAACGGCGGCGGCCGGCTGCTGCTCGTCGCGCCCAACATCGTCCACGTGGAGCGCGAGCTCGACGTCGAGCCGCACGACTTCCGCCTGTGGGTGTGCCTGCACGAGGAGACCCACCGCACGCAGTTCACCGCCGTGCCCTGGCTGCGTGATCACTTGGAGGGCGAAATCCAGTCGTTCTTGGCCGAGACCGACGTCGACCCGATGACCTTCCTGGAGCGCATCCGGGACGCCGCCCAGTCGCTCGCCGGCGGCCGTCCCGAGGGCGAGGAGGAGGACGGCGGACGCTCGTTCGTGGAGCTGGTGCAGACCCCCGCCCAGCGGGAGATCCTCGGCCGGCTCACCGCCGTGATGTCCCTGCTGGAGGGGCACGCCGACTACGTCATGGACGGCGTCGGCCCGAGCGTCGTACCGACCGTCGCGGAGATCCGCGAGAAGTTCCAGCAGCGCCGCGCGAAGGGCGCCTCGCGCCTGGACATGGCCCTGCGCAAGCTGCTCGGCCTGGACGCCAAACTGAGGCAGTACCGCGACGGCGAACGGTTCGTACGAGCCGTGGTCGAACAGGTCGGCGTCGACGGTTTCAACCGCGTCTGGACCTCGCCCAACACCCTTCCCACCAAGGCGGAGATCGCCAAACCGGCGGACTGGGTCGCGCGGGTGCACCGCAAGGCCGAGTCGTGAACGGCATGGGGACGTCGTGAAAGGAATCCGGCCGACGGCAGGCGAACGCCCCTCCAATCACCCGTCCGAGGGACCGTGAGCCATGCGTAGGCGTGCAATGCTCGGGGAACGGCCCGCTTCTGTCACCATCTACACACTCTGAGTGACCGTCCCGGGCTCACCCCCCGAAAACTTCATGAAGGGAACCGGACATGGGTCCCCATCCTGCGGTCGCGGCGATACGCCTGGCGGTTCGCCGCGTCCTCCACGACATCCTGAACGACCACCACGCCTTCCCCGCGCCCCTGGCCCCGCAGCCGGCCGGCGCGCGCCCGGGCCGGACGGCCGAGCGGCCCCCCTCCCCGCTCGTCCTCGTCGCGTGCTCCGGCGGCGCCGACTCCATGGCCCTCGCCTCCGCCCTCGCCTTCGAGGCACCCAAGCTCGGCGTCCGGGCCGGCGGGGTCACCGTCGACCACGGCCTCCAGCCCGGCTCCGACCTCCGCGCCGACGAGGTCGTCCTGAGGCTGCGCGGACTCGGACTCGATCCGGTCGAGTCCGTCGCCGTGACCGTCGGCCGCGAAGGCGGCCCCGAAGCCGCCGCCCGCGACGCCCGCTACGCCGCCCTGGACGCCGCCGCCGAACGCCACGGCGCCGCCGCCGTCCTGCTCGGCCACACCCGGGACGACCAGGCCGAAACCGTCCTGCTGGGCCTCGCCCGCGGCTCCGGCATCCGCTCCCTGTCCGGCATGGCCGCGGTCTCGGGGGCCGGCGGCCGTTACCGGCGGCCCTTCCTGCAGCTCGACCGGCAGACCGCCCGCAAGGCCTGCATGGTCCAGTCGCTGCCCGTCTGGGACGACCCGCACAACGCCGACCCCGCCTACACCCGCTCCCGGCTCCGGCACGAGGGCCTGCCCGCCCTGGAGAAGGCCCTCGGCAAGGGCGTGGTCGAGGCGCTCGCCCGCACCGCCCAGCTCTCCCGCGACGACGCCGACGCCCTGGACGCCTGGGCCCGCCAGGCGGAGGCCTCCGTACGGGACGCCGCCGGGCTGCTGGAGTGCGCCAAGCTGTACGCCCTCCCGCCCGCCGTGCGCCGCCGGATCCTGCGCCGCGCCGCCATCGAGGCCGGTGCCCCGGCCGGTGCGCTGTTCGCCCGCCACATCGAGGAAGTCGACCGCCTGATCACCGGCTGGCGCGGCCAGGGAGCCATCAATCTCCCGGGCAAAGTCGTCGCCCAGCGGCAGGGTGGCAGACTGGTGATTCGGCAAGGCTGAATCCCGACCCTCCCGGAGCGACCCTCCGGCGGGCCGGGCAGCCGGAGGCCGTGCGTGCGGCCGGAGCCGGTGGCCGCGCACGCGGCCGTAAGTGCGGGACGACCGAAAGTGATGCGGGTGGACGCGAAAGACATGGGTGCCGACCTCCAGCAGGTGCTCATCACCAAGGAAGAGATCGACGCGAAGCTGGCCGAGCTGGCCGCGAAGATCGACGCGGAGTACGCGGGCAAGGACCTGCTCATCGTCGGCGTCCTCAAGGGCGCGGTGATGGTCATGGCGGACCTGGCCCGGGCGCTGTCCACCCCCGTCACCATGGACTGGATGGCCGTGTCCTCCTACGGCGCGGGCACCCAGTCCTCCGGTGTCGTGCGGATCCTCAAGGACCTCGACACCGACATCAAGGGCAGGCACGTCCTGATCGTCGAGGACATCATCGACTCCGGCCTGACCCTCTCCTGGCTGATCAACAACCTCGGCTCCCGCGAGCCCGCCTCCCTGAAGGTGTGCACGCTGCTGCGCAAGCCGGACGCCGCCAAGGTCGCCATCGACGTGGAGTGGGTCGGCTTCGACATCCCGAACGAGTTCGTCGTGGGCTACGGCCTCGACTACGCCGAGAAGTACCGCAACCTGCCGTTCGTCGGTACGCTCGCGCCTCACGTCTACGGCGGCTGAGCCACTCGGCCCAAGCCCGGTAGGACGATCGGGAACCCCAGCGGGTTCCGCGCCGTTGAAGGATGCAGAGACGGGTTTCCCAGCCGTCGAAACGGCTCCGTGCGGCTTCGGGCAACAATGCTGGGGTACCGTCAGAAGAACTGTCTTATCAAACTCACTATGGCAGGAGGGACGGGGCGGCACCGCTCCGTATGGATGGACGTGAAGCGATACTTCCGTGGGCCGGTCATGTGGATCGTGCTGGCCGTCCTTGCCGTGGTCGTGTTGATGCAGGTCGTCGGCTCGTCCGGCGGCTACAAGACGGTGGACACCGGCCAGGTCGTGGCGGCGATCAACGACAACAGGGTCGAGTCGGCCAAGCTCACCACCGGTGACGAACAGAGCATCAAGGTCACGCTCAAGGACGGCTTCAAGGTCGAGGGCAGCTCGAAGATCCAGGCGAGCTACATCGGCGACCAGGGCGTGACGATCGCCGGCACGCTGCAGACCAAGTACCAGGACAAGCAGATTCCGGACGGCTACACGGTCTCGCCGTCCAAGCAGAACCCGTTCCTCGGCGTCCTGCTCTCGCTGCTGCCCTTCGTCCTGATCGTGGTCGTCTTCCTGTTCCTGATGAATCAGATGCAGGGCGGCGGCTCCCGGGTCATGAACTTCGGCAAGTCCAAGGCGAAGCTCATCACCAAGGACACCCCGAAGACGACCTTCTCCGACGTCGCCGGCTGCGACGAGGCCGTCGAGGAGCTCCAGGAGATCAAGGAGTTCCTCCAGGAACCGGCCAAGTTCCAGGCCGTCGGCGCCAAGATCCCCAAGGGCGTGCTGCTCTACGGCCGCCCGGGTACCGGCAAGACCCTGCTCGCGCGCGCCGTCGCCGGCGAGGCGGGCGTCCCCTTCTACTCGATCTCCGGCTCGGACTTCGTGGAGATGTTCGTCGGTGTCGGTGCCTCCCGGGTCCGCGACCTGTTCGAGCAGGCCAAGGCGAACGCCCCGGCGATCGTCTTCGTGGACGAGATCGACGCGGTCGGCCGTCACCGCGGCGCCGGTCTCGGCGGCGGTCACGACGAGCGCGAGCAGACCCTGAACCAGCTGCTCGTCGAGATGGACGGCTTCGACGTCAAGGGCGGTGTGATCCTGATCGCCGCCACGAACCGTCCGGACATCCTCGACCCGGCGCTGCTGCGCCCCGGCCGCTTCGACCGGCAGATCGCGGTCGACCCGCCGGACCTGCAGGGCCGCCTGGAGATCCTCAAGGTCCACCAGAAGGGCAAGCCGGTCGCGCCCGACGTCGACCTGTCCGCCGTGGCCCGCCGCACCCCGGGCATGACCGGTGCCGACCTCGCCAACGTGCTGAACGAGGCCGCGCTGCTCACCGCCCGCGGCGACCAGAAGCTGATCGACAACAAGGCGCTGGACGAGGCGATCGACCGCGTGGTCGCGGGCCCGCAGAAGCGGACCCGGATCATGTCGGACAAGGAGAAGAAGATCACCGCGTACCACGAGGGCGGTCACGCCCTGGTCGCGGCGGCGTCTCCGAACTCCGACCCGGTCCACAAGATCACGATCCTGTCCCGTGGCCGTGCCCTCGGTTACACGATGGTCCTGCCCGACGAGGACAAGTACTCGACCACGCGCAACGAGATGCTCGACCAGCTCGCCTACATGCTGGGCGGCCGGGCGGCCGAGGAGCTGGTCTTCCACGACCCGACCACGGGCGCCGCGAACGACATCGAGAAGGCCACCAACCTGGCCCGCGCGATGGTCACCCAGTACGGCATGACCGAGCGCCTCGGCGCGATCAAGTTCGGTGGCGACAACTCCGAGCCGTTCCTGGGCCGTGAGATGGCTCACCAGCGCGACTACTCGGAAGAGGTCGCCGCGCTGGTGGACGAAGAGGTCAAGAAGCTCATCGAGACCGCGCACAACGAGGCCTGGGAGATCCTGGTCGAGAACCGCGACGTGCTCGACAACCTCGTCCTCCAGCTGCTGGAGAAGGAGACGCTGGGCAAGGAGGAGATCGCCGAGATCTTCGCCCCGATCGTCAAGCGCCCGCCGCGGCCCGCCTGGACCGGCTCCTCCCGCCGTACCCCGTCCACCCGCCCGCCGGTGCTCTCCCCGAAGGAGCTGGCACTGACCAACGGTGCGAACGGCGCGACGGCGGCGATCAGCACGGCGAAGTCCACCGCCGCGGAGTCCGCCCCGGTGACGGAGCAGACCCCGGAGGACCGCTCCGAGAGCTGACCCTGTTTCGGCCACGAGGGCCGGAATGGATGCCGCGTCCCCCAGGTTTTAGCCTGGGGGACGCGGCATTTCGCATGTCCGCAGACGGAACGCGAGGTACACCCGCGTGCAAGGCACAGGAACGAGGAACCAGATGACCGACCCGGTGACGCTGGACGGCGAGGGCCCCATCGGTGAGTTCGACGAGAAGCGCGCCGAGAACGCCGTACGGGAACTGCTGATCGCGGTCGGCGAGGACCCGGACCGTGAGGGCCTGCGGGAGACACCGGCCCGGGTCGCGCGTGCCTACAAGGAGATCTTCGCGGGTCTGTGGCAGCAGCCGGAGGACGTCCTGACGACGACGTTCGACCTGGGGCACGACGAGATGGTCCTGGTGAAGGACATCGAGGTGTACTCCACCTGCGAGCACCATCTGGTGCCGTTCCGGGGTGTCGCCCACGTCGGCTACATCCCGTCCGAGACCGGCAAGATCACCGGTCTGTCCAAGCTGGCCCGCCTGGTCGACGTCTACGCCCGCCGGCCGCAGGTGCAGGAACGCCTCACCACGCAGATCGCGGACTCCCTGATGAACATCCTGGAGCCGCGGGGCGTCATCGTGGTCGTCGAGTGCGAGCACATGTGCATGTCCATGCGCGGCATCCGCAAGCCGGGCGCGAAGACCATAACGTCCGCCGTCCGCGGTCAGCTGCGGGACGCCGCGACGCGGAACGAGGCGATGAGTCTCATCATGGCGCGCTGAACGAGCCGCCGAACGCGCCGGGGCGCGGGGCCGGCGGTCAGGCCACCGGCTCGGCTCCCGGGTGGTTCTGGTCGTCGTCCTCGGGGAGCTTGCAGACCCGCTCCAGGAAGATGGCGGCGGCTATCACGCCGACGCCGGTCAGGACCGAGAGACCGGCGTAGATCGCCTGGTCGCGGCGGGCCGGGATGTCCAGCAGCTCCAGCAGGAAGACGCCCGTGCCGCCGTACATGCCGGCGACGAGCGCGGCCACCAGGGCGCTGGCCTGGCCGAAGACGACCGCCCGGGCGGCCATCAGCGGGTCGACGCCCTTGGCGCCGGGCCGGCGCTCGCGCTGCGCCCTGAGACGGGCGCGCAGTGACAGCGCCGTCGAGAGCAGGACCACCGCGATCAGCGCGAGGACGACGGGGGCGGCCAGGGGGACGCTGGGAAGGGTCCCGATCGAGTTCCAGAGGCGGGCGCCCGCCCAGGACAGGACGCCGGCCACGACGAACACGCCCGCCAGCACCCTGATGCGCAGCTCTCTCACGGTGTCCCTTCAGTTCCCCCGGACCGTCCCGGACCGTGGTCGTCTTGGTCTTTGACCCGTCTCGACCTTAACGACTACTCGGGCAGCCGGAGTTCCAGGTCCGCGCGGGGCGCGACACCCTCACGGGTGACGGCGGACAGCAGGTCGGCCACCGTGCCGCGGCCGGGGAGCTGCGCCTGCGGGTCGACGTCGTGCCAGGGCGCGAGCACGAAGGCCCGCTCGTGGGCGCGCGGGTGGGGCAGGGTGAGCCGCGGGTCGTCCGAGGTGACGCCGGCGTAGGCGACGATGTCGACGTCCAGCGTGCGCGGGCCCCAGCGCTCCTCCCGGACGCGGTGGAAGGCCTCCTCGACGGCGTGCGCCCGCTCCAGCAGGGACGACGGGGGCAGGGTCGTCTTGAGGACCACGACCGCGTTGAAGTACGACGGCTGGCTGCCCGGTTCCACGCCCCAGGGCTCGGTCTCGTACACCGGGGAGACGGCCTTCACCCGGACGCCCGGGGTGTCCTCCAGTGCGTCCACGGCACCCTGGAGGGTCTCCAGGCGGTTGCCGAGGTTGGAACCGATGGAGATCACGGCCCACTTCGGGTTGCTCAGCGTCGTGTCGGCGGCGTCGACCTGCTCGACGACCGAGGCGGGCACCGGCTGGACGGTCGGGTCGCTGTGACCCTGGCGGAAAGGTCGGGTCATACTCGGCTCCGGGTGATGGTGACGGTCACGTCGTCGAAGGGGACGGTGATCGGGGCGTCCGGCTTGTGGACGCAGACCTCGACCTCCTCGACCCCTTCGTGCTTCAGGCAGGTCCGGGCGATCCGCTCGGCGAGGGTCTCGATGAGGTTCACCGGCTCGCCCTCGACCACGGCCACGACCTCCTCGGCCACGATGCCGTAGTGCACGGTCTTCGTCAGGTCGTCGTCGGCCGCGGCCGGCCGGGTGTCCAGGCCGAGGACGAGGTCCACGATGAAGGTCTGGCCCTCCTCGCGTTCCTTGGGGAACACCCCGTGGTGCCCGCGGGCCTTGAGGCCGCGCAGCGCGACACGATCCACGCGAATCACTCCTGCAATCGTCGGGAACGACCGGCCCGTGCCGCGTGCGGGCGGCACACCGGCCTCAGACGAATCTACCTGCGCGCTCTGACAAAGCCGGGCTGCGGGGGCGCGGGCGCGGGCCCGCGCCCGGAGGGTTCACCGGCCGTTTCCCCTGGGGAACCCGGCCCTGTCATGGGCTGGTAGCCGCTTCTACCCCGGGGTAGGTGATTCCAACCACTTCTTCCGGTCAGGCAAGGGGCTCGTCGTCCGGGTTCACGCCGTTCACGTGGTTGTCGTCGTCGTCCTCGTCGGTCTCGGCCAGCACGGGGGAGGCGTGGTGCGACCAGAGCTTCCAGCCGGAGGGTGTGCGCCGGAACACGTTCGTGGCGACGACGAGCTGGCCGACCAGCGGGCCCAGCTCCGCGCCCTCCTCGGGGGCGGGGCCGCCGCTGAGGATGTTCTCCGTGCAGGTCACGAGGGCGGTGTCACCGGTCACGGAGACGTGCACATCGGTGAGGAAGAACTGGATGTAGTCGGTGTTGGCCATGATCAGGGCGTACGACCTGAGGACCTCGCCGCGGCCGGTGAGCACCGGCCAGCCGGGGTGGACGCAGGAGATGACGCCGCTGTCCGCGGGGTCGTGGTACGTCTCGTCCACGCCCAGGTCGGCGGGGGTCAGCCAGAGGGAGGAGACCTCCTCGAAGTCGCCGCGTTCGAGCGCCTCGTAGAAGGCGGTGTTGGCGGCCTCCACCTGCTCGACGTCGGTGTGGGGGGCGCTCACCGCTCTCCTTCCGGCCTGCTGTCGCCGCCGGTGCCGGGCGCGCCCGCCGCGCCGCGCGCCTCCTCCACGGCCCGGGCGACCCGGACCGCGTCCGCCGTGGCGCGCACCTCGTGCACGCGCACCGCCCACGCGCCGGCGTGCGCGGCCAGCGCCGAGACGGCGGCCGTGGCCGCGTCGCGCTCCCGGGCCGGCGGGGGCGCCCCTTGCGGTCCGGCGAGGACCCGGCCGAGGAACCGCTTGCGGGAGGCGGCGACCAGCAGCGGGTGGCCGAGGGAGCGCAGCCGGTCGAGGTGGGCGAGGAGGACGAGGTCGTGCTCGGCCTCCTTGGAGAAGCCGAGGCCCGGGTCGACGACGATGCGGTCCGGGGCGACACCGCCCGCCAGAACGGCCTCCACGCGCGCGTGCAGTTCGTCCACGACCTCCCCGACGACGTCCTCGTAGACGCCCTTGACGTTGCCGCCTTGGAGGAAGCCGCGCCAGTGCATGACGACGAAGGGGGCGCCCGCGTCGGCGACCACCGGGATCATCGCGGGGTCGGCGAGGCCGCCGCTGACGTCGTTGACGAGGGCGGCGCCGGCCGCGAGGGACTGTTCGGCGACGCAGGCGCGCATGGTGTCGACCGAGACGACGACGCCCTCGGAGGCGAGGCCGCGCACCACGGGGACGACCCGCCGCAGCTCCTCCGCCTCGTCCACGCGCGTGGCACCGGGCCGGGTGGACTCCCCGCCGACGTCGACCAGATCCGCGCCCTCGGCGACCAGATCCAGTCCGTGCTTGACGGCGACGGTCGTGTCGAACCAGCGGCCGCCGTCGGAGAAGGAGTCGGGGGTCACGTTCACGACCCCCATGACCGCGCACCGGTCCCATGCCGGAAGGCCGGCGACTCGGCCGCGCCCGCTGAGGTTGTTCATACGTTCAGCGTAGGCCCAGGAGGGTGCCGCCCTCGCGCCGCGGCCCGGGCGGAAGCCCCCGGTGCTGGAGGGGGTGGGGCTTCCGCCCGGGCCGGTCCCGGGGCCGTACCGCACGGCGTGTCGGGGCTAGGGAGGCAGGTGGGCGGCTCAGGCCGCTCGGACGTCCCGTTCGGGCACCGCGTGCGCACACGGGCGCTGGGCCGTCCTGCGGCGCCGGCGCAGGAAGCGCGGCAGCGGCACGGCGAGGTTGACGAAGCCCTCCGCCTGCATGGCGGCGAAGCCGATGCGGGGCAGGTCGGCGGAGGCCCGGTAGACCACGAACCGCGGCTCCCAGCGCGGCCGGAACTTCGCGTTGAACTTGTACAGCGACTCGATCTGGAACCAGCGCGAGAGGAACACCAGCAGCCCGCGCCAGGCGCGCAGCACCGGTCCCGCGCCGATCTTCTCGCCCCGCGCGAGGGCGGAGCGGAACATCGCGAAGTTCAGCGAGACCCGGGCGATGCCGAACTTCGGGGCGGCCTGAAGGGCGGCGACGATCAGCAGTTCGTTCATGCCCGGGTCGGCGCTGCGGTCACGGCGCATCAGGTCCAGCGACACGCCGTCCTCGCCCCAGGGCACGAAGTGGAGGATCGCCTTCAGGTCGCCGTACTCACCCGGCGCGTCATCCTGCTTGTGGGCGGTGGCGATCAGGCAGTCGCCGTCGGCCGGGTCGCCGATACGGCCGAGCGCCATGGAGAAGCCGCGCTCGGTGTCCGTGCCGCGCCAGTCCTCCGCCGCCCGGCGGATCCGCTCCAACTCGGCCTCGCCGAGGTCACGGATGCGCCGTACCCGGGTTTCGTAGCCGGCCCGCTCGATGCGCTTGACCATCTGGCGCACGTTGCGCATCGCGCGTCCGGCGAGCGAGAAATCCGCCACGTCCACCACCGCCTCGTCGCCCAGCTCCAGGGCGTCCAGGCCGGTCTCACGGGTCCACACCTCGCCTCCGGTCTCCGAGCAGCCCATGACCGCGGGTGTCCAGGAGTGGGCCCTGGCCTCGTCCATGAAGCGCTCGATGGCGCCCGGCCAGGCCTCGACGTCGCCGATGGGGTCGCCGCTGGCGAGCATCACGCCGGACACGACCCGGTAGGTGACGGCGGCCTTGCCGCTCGGCGAGAACACGACGGCCTTGTCGCGGCGCAGCGCGAAGTGGCCGAGCGAGTCGCGCCCGCCGTGCTTCTCCAGCAGCGCGCGCAGCTTGACCTCGTCCTCCTCGGTGAGGCGGGCGGCCGGGTGCTCCGGGCGGAAGGCCAGGTAGATGGTGGTGACGGCGGTGATCCAGCCGAGGGCACCGAGGGAGAAGGCGACCGTCCAGGAGGTGTTGCCCTGGTAGTCGACCGGGCCCTCGAAGCCGGCCAGGCCGTAGATGACGTGCGTCAGCCGGTCGGCGAGGCTCGGGTCGCCGATCGTCCGGTGCGGGTGGACGCTGACGATGACGAGACCGAGGGCGAGGGAACCGGCGCTCATGAGCACGAAGTTGGCGAGCGCGCGCCACCTGCTGCGCGGATCGGGCAGGGCCGCGAACTGGTCGCGGTGGCGCAGCAGCGGCACCAGCAGCGCGACCGCGATCAGCACGCCCACGACCGAGTGCCGGTACGCGAACTGCGCCACCGCGCCCGCCGGGAGGAGCGCGACCGCCGCGCGCCACGCCCGGCGCTTGCGCCGTTTGAGCCCGTGCGCGAGCAGCAGCAACAGCACGCCCGCGCTGAGCGAGAGAGCCGCCGCGAACGGCCCGAAGGAGCCCGGCAGCACCTCCGCCAGGGTGTGCATACGGCTGTGACGGAAGCGCGGGAAGACACCCGCGGCGATGTCCAGGACGCCCACGAGCGCGGCGGCCCTGCCGACCACGGCGGGAACGGCCTCGGGGCGCGGGCCGCGCAGTATGCGCCGCGCCCGGCTTGATCGGCCCGGAACCCCGCCCGACATTTCCCCATCTATCCTGACAGACATCGCATCCCGTAGTTCTGCGAGAGACCTTGAACCCGGGCCCGATCGGGCATCCGGTGACATTGCGCCCTCTAGGACGGTGTCTCGGGGGGAGAGGTTCACTCCCCATCGGAAAGTCGGGTCAAAGGCCAAGGAAAGCCCCGGGCAAGCCCTCGCAACGTCGCGCGGGCGCGGCACGGGCGGAAAACACAGGCAGGAAACAGCCCATGGGTCTCACGAGCAACAAAGTGCTGGTGCTGGCGATCGTGCTCGCCGTCGTCCTGTTCGTCGGCACGGTATGGCTGTGGCCGCGCCTGGCCCGCCCGAACTGGCGGGCCGTCAGCGGGCGGATCGGTCTGCTGCTGTTCACCCAGGTGACCCTGTTCGCCTCCGTCGGGCTCGCCGCCAACCAGGCCTTCGGCTTCTACGCGAGCTGGGCGGACCTGTTCGGCCAGGAGACCGACCAGGGGATCGTCGTCGACCACTCGGCCAACGGCAGCACCGGCGGCCCGCTCCAGGTGGTCTCCACCTCCGACGTGCCGGGCGTGAAAGCCACGCGGCCGGAGACCGGCGGGCAGATACAGAAGGTCGACATCGTGGGCCGTAGGTCGCACATCGCCACGCCGGCGTACGTGTACCTGCCGCCGGAGTACTTCCAGCCGCAGTACCGCACGCGTACGTTCCCGGCGGCGGTCGTGCTGACCGGCTACCCGGGCACCGCGCGGGCGCTGGTGAACAAGCTCGAGTACCCGAGTACGGCGCAGCGGCTGGCCAAGGACGGGCGGGTGCAGCCGATGATCCTGGTGATGCTGCGGCCGACCGTGGCACCGCCGCGGGACACCGAGTGCGTCGACGTGCCGGGCGGGCCGCAAGCGGAAACGTTTTTCGCCAAGGATCTGCCGGAGGCCGTCCTCGGGCACTACCGGGCCGGCAAACGGCCGGGCAGCTGGGGCGTCATCGGCGACTCCACGGGCGGCTACTGCGCCCTCAAGCTCGCCATGCACCACCCGGACGTCTACGCGGCCGGCGGGGGTCTCTCGGCGTACTACAAGGCGCCGATCGACCCGACCACCGGTGACCTCTTCCACGGCGACGAGAAGCTGCGGAACCGTGCCGACCTGTTCTGGCTGCTGGAGCACGAGGAGGCGCCGGACACCTCGCTGCTCGTCACCAGCAGCAAGGTCGGCGAGCACAACTACAACGCCACGATGAAGTTCATCCAGCAGGTCCAGGCCACGAACCGGACCCGGATCTCGTCGATCATCCTCGGCAGCGGCGGGCACAACTTCAACACCTGGATGCGCGAGATCCCGCCGACGCTCCAGTGGCTCAGCGGACGGCTCACCGACCGCTGAGCCGGCCTGGCCCTGACGCCCCATGAGACCCACGGTGTGGCCGTGTTTTTACGGGGCGGGGGCCCACGATCCGCCTACGCGCGGTAAGTTTCTGGCCATGCCACGTGGACGCCACCGCCATTCCCCGCCTCTGCACCGGCTGTTGCCCCCGTCGGCGATCGCCGGCGTCTCCGTCGCCTGCGCGCTGGGTCCCTGGGTGTTCTCCGAGGTCACCGTGTTGCGCGCACTGGCCGCGGCGGCCGCCGCGACGGCGGTCGTCGGCGCGGTCGTGATGCGCCGCTGGGACGCGCAGGCGGGCAAGCAGGTCGCCGAACTCATGCGCGCCCGTGCGGGCGACGAGTGGCGGCACGAGGAACGGGTCGCCGAGCTGGAGACCGATCTGGAGGAGTCCCGCGAGCTGCGCACGAAGCTGGAGCAGCGGCTGCGCGCCAAGCGGGCGGAGCTGGCGGGCCTGCGCAACGAACACGCCGCCCTGCTGCGCCGGTACGCCACGGCGGAGACCGAGCGCGCCAGCGCCCTGGAGGGACGGCGGCTGCTGGAGATCGAGGCGGCGGTGCCCGAGCCGGAGCCCGCGCCCTCGTCGTCGCGCGCGCTGCCGCCGGGGCGCAGCGCCGAGCCCCTGGCCGCCGCGCGTCCGGAGGTGTCCGGCACCGAGGAGCGGCCGTCGGTGTTCTCGCCCGACGGCGCCCCGCTGTACCGGCGGGCGCTGACGGCTCTGGCGCGGTTCGACCGGGAGGCTCAGGGCAAGGCGGAGTCCGGGGCCGGGATCGAGGCCGACGCCGAGGGGGACGCCGACGGGGACGAGCCCGAGGCGGCGGAGGTCCGGGCCGCGCGGCTGGAGCCCGTCGAGCCCGCCGAGCCGGCAGAGTCCGCTGACGCCGTCGAGCCCGCTGACGCTGCTGGGGCCCGCCAGTCCGCCGAGTCCGCTGACGCTGCTGGAGCCACCGATTCGGCCGGGTCCGTTGCCGTCGCGTCGGAGACGTCCGAGCAGGATGCCCACTCGGCTCCCGAGGGTGCCGACGCCGAGGCCGCGGTCGCCAAAGGAGAACCCGCGGCGGACGGCGTGAAGGACGGCGCCGGCCCCGCTCCGGCCGCCGAACTCGCGCGCCCCGTGGGCCGGCCGCCCGCCGGGCACTTCACCGTGCCGACCGCGGTGGCCGTCGTACCGGCGGCGCCCGCGCGGCGACCGGTGGTCGAGGGCGGCTTCGACTTCTTCGGCACCCAGAAGGGCGGGCCGAAGGCCACGCTGGACTCCGTGCAGAACGAGGACCTCGCCGACGTCGTCGGCCCCGAGGCGCTCGCCGTGCACAAGGCCGAGTCCGAGGCGGGGTTCAAGGCCGCCGACGCGCGCTCCCGGGGGGTCGGCCAGGTCATCGACCTGACCGCGCACGACGAGACCGAGCAGATCGACATCCAGGGGTTGCGCAGCGCGGCCTCCTGAGCCGTCGTCAGCCGTACGGACCGAGCACCGGGCCCGGACTTCCCTCGCGGGGAGCCGGGCCCGAAGCATCGGTCCGTACCGGGGGGGCCGGTTTATGGGGTCGGCGGGGTGCGTCGGGGTGCTGGCTGGTGGGGTTGCGCCGAGCCGCCGGTTCGCCGGTCCGGTGGGGCGGTACCGGTCAGTCGGTGGTCATCCAGCGGTCCGGGAGGGCGTCCCGGCGGCCCGTGCGGGACCTCTCCGCCTGCTCGGCCAGGAGCCGCGCGGCCTCCTCCGAGCCCCGCAGCCGGGCCGTCACGGTCTTGTTCGCACCCGTGTCCACATGGACGTCGGCGAGCCCCCAGCGCCGCTCCCAGGGCCCCTGGGTGAGCCGTACGCTCTGCACCTTGGCGTGCGGAACCAGCGAGAGCCGGCGGCACAGCAGGCCGCTCCGGGCGGCGAACACCGCGCCGGTGACCGCGAGCCCGTGCCCGCGCCACCACACTGGCAGACACCACCGGGCCCGGCGCGGCACCCGCGACAGCTCCCGGGGCACGGTCACGCCGGGCAGCACGCGCGCGACGACCGATTCGGCGAACGCGCGCGGGGCGACGGGGATCAGCACGGAGTTGGCGGACCCGGCCACGTCCAGTTCCACCCGCACCCAGCCCGGCAGCCGCCACAGCAGGGGCTCCACGATCCGCACGGTCTGCACCCGGCCGGGCGGCACCGTCTCGTGCGTACGGTCGAGCAGCCCGCGGTCGATGCGGAGCCCGTCCGGGGACTCGCCCACGGTCCAGTCGAACTCCGCGACGAACCGGCCCACGCTGCTCGCGCCGGCCGCGCCGACCAGGGGCAGGGCGGTCCCGACGACCGTCCACAGGCTGTGGGTGACCAGCCACAGCACGGTCGGGAGCACCAGTGCGGCGCACAGCGAGCCCCAGGTGGCGCCCGTCAGCACCAGCGAGCGCGCCAGCTCGCGCGGGGGCACGCGCAGCAGTACACGCGCCGGTGCCTCTCCGACCTCGTGCGCCGTCTCGGGCGCGAAGCCCGCCGCGCGCGCGAGCAGCTCGGCGCGCAGGGCACGCGCCTCCCGCTCGCCCAGGAAGGCCAGCTCGTCCTTGCTCTCGGCGCCGACGACGTCGATCCGCAGCTTCGCGACGCCCGCAACGCGCGCGAGGAGCGGACGCGAGACGTCCACGGCCTGGACGCGCTCCAGGCGGATGTGCGCGGTGCGCCGGAACAACAGCCCGGTGCGTATGCGCAGTTCGGTGTCGGTGACCGCGTAGTGCGTGAACCACCAGGACAGGAAGCCGTAGAGGCCCGCCGCCGGCACCACCACCGCGACCCCCAGCAGCAGCACGGTGCCGGTCAGCCGCGTGAGCTGCTCCTGGGCGCCGTTCGGGTCGTGCGCGGCCCAGCCGGCCAGCACGGCGAGCGGCGCCCACGCCCGGCGGAAGGGCGTGACCGGGTGCAGCCGGCGCTCGGTGACGGGCGGGCGCCGCGGTGTGCCGCCGTCCGGTGTGCCGCCGCCGGGTATGCCGTCGGTGCCGTCGGGGGAGGTCACAGGCCCGCCGATCGTGCCTCGCCCAGCTCGGTCAGCCGGTCGCGCAGGCGTTCCGCCTCTTCGGGGTCGAGGCCGGGGATGGTCGCGTCGGTCGCGGCGGCGGCCGTGTGCAACTGCACCGTGGCCAGCCCGAAGCGCCGTTCCAACGGTCCGGAGGTCACCTCCACGAGCTGCATCCGCCCGTACGGCACGACCGTCTCCTCACGCCACAGGACACCGCGGCTGATCAGCAGGTCGTCGGCGCGCTCGGCGTACCGCCACGAGCGCCAGTTGCGTTCCAGCAGCCACCAGCACCAGGCGGCGCACGCCGGCGGCAGCAACGCCCAGGCCGCCCACGCGGGCCCCGCGAGAAGGCCCGGGAGGAGCCCCGCGGCGACCGCGAGCACCACCGTCCACACCACCAGCAGCAGCCGGCGCACCCGGAGCAGCCCGGGCCGCAGCCCGCGCCACACCGGCTGGTCCGCCGGCGCCCCGGTCCCTTCCAGACTCCCCGTTTCCATGAGCCCAGCGTACGTAGGGGAAACTGGGCCCATGACTCCTACGACGGAGACCACGGTCGGTATCGGCGGCGCGGCGGAGAGCACCGACATGGTGCTCAACATCGGGCCCCAGCACCCGTCCACGCACGGGGTGCTGCGGCTCAGGCTCGTGCTGGACGGGGAGCGCATCGTGCACGCCGAGCCGGTGATCGGCTACATGCACCGGGGCGCCGAGAAGCTCTTCGAGGCGCGCGACTACCGGCAGATCATCGTGCTCGCCAACCGCCACGACTGGCTGTCGGCGTTCTCGAACGAGCTGGGCGTGGTCCTCGCGGTGGAGCGGATGCTCGGCATGGAGGTCCCCGGGCGGGCGGTGTGGACGCGCACGCTGCTCGCCGAGCTGAACCGGGTGCTGAACCACCTGATGTTCCTCGGCTCCTACCCGCTGGAGCTGGGCGGGATCACGCCGGTGTTCTACGCGTTCCGGGAGCGCGAGGTGCTCCAGAACGTCATGGAGGAGGTCTCCGGCGGGCGCATGCACTACATGTTCAACCGCGTCGGCGGCCTCAAGGAGGACCTGCCGGCCGGCTGGACGGCACGCGCGCGTGAGGCCGTCGCCGCCGTGCGCTCCCGCATGGACGTCTTCGACGACCTGGTGCTCGGCAACGAGATCTTCCGGGGCCGCACCCGCGGGGTGGGCGTGCTCACGCCGGAGACGGTGCACGCCTACGGCGTGAGCGGGCCCCTCGCGCGCGCCTCGGGCGTCGACTTCGACCTGCGCCGCGACGAGCCGTACCTGGCCTACGGCGATCTCCAGGACACCCTGAAGGTCGTCACCCGGAGCGAGGGCGACTGCCTCGCCCGGTTCGAGGTCCTGCTGGAGCAGACCCACAACGCGCTGGACCTCGCCGACGCCTGCCTGGACCGGCTCGCCGAGCTGCCCCCCGGGCCGATCAACCAGCGGCTGCCGAAGGTGCTGAAGGCGCCCGAGGGGCACACGTACGCGTGGACCGAGAACCCGCTCGGCATCAACGGCTACTACCTGGTCAGCAAGGGTGAGAAGACCCCGTACCGGCTGAAGCTGCGCTCGGCCTCGTACAACAACATCCAGGCGCTGACCGAGCTGCTGCCGGGGACGCTGGTGGCGGACATGGTGGCGATCCTGGGGTCGATGTTCTTCGTGGTCGGCGACATCGACAAGTAAGGGCCTCACAGCCCGGGCGGGTCCTGCGGTCCTGGCTTCAGGGGGTCTGGCTTCAGGGAGCCGGTGCCAGGGGGTCCGGGATGCCGACCGGCTGGAGCAGCCAGCCGAAGTCGCCGAGGCCGCCCGGTGCGGTCAGCTCGGCCGCCTCACCGGCGCTCGCCAGGGCGCGCACATAGGCCGAGGGGTCTGTGGAGGCGAGCGCGAGCGGGGGGCGTGCGCCGGTGATGTCGAGGGCTCGCAGAGCGGCGCGTTGCGTGAGCAGGCGCGCCCTGGGAAGCTCGCGCGCCGTTTCACGGGCCCCCTGCGTCGTGTGAGGGGGTTTCCGCGCCGTGTGGGGAGGCGTGTGCGCCGTGCCGGAGGGCGTGTGTGCCGTACCGACCGCCGCCGCGCACGCGTCCAGTGCCACATGGGCCGTGATGTCGCAGGAGCCGTCCGGGACGGGAGCCGTCTCCCGGCCCTCGCGGAAGCCGGTGAGGGTGCCGAACGGGGGGCGCGCGTCCACGGTGTGCGCGTAGTCCACGGCCACCGCGAGCCCTCGCGCCACCCGGCCCACGGCCGCGGCCCAGGCCCGGTCCCGGGGCAGCCCGATCTCCGCCCGCAGTCCCTCCTCGGCCGGCAGCGGCCACCAGCGCGCGAGCCAGTCGGCCGGCGCGCCCGTCACGGGCTCCCCGAGCCGCTCGGAGCCGTCCTCCGCGACGAGCACCAGCCGGGGCACGCCCGCGGAGTCCACCTCGGCGACGTCCACGGGCACGTTGTCCAGCCACTCGTTGGCGAACAGCAGCCCGGTGACCGCGTCCGGGAGTTCGCTCAGCCAGGTGATCCGTTCGTCCAGGCCGGCCGGGCGGTCGGCGACCTCGACGGCGTACGCACGCACGCGTGCGGCCACGTCGGCCGGCAGGGCGGCGAGCACCCCGCCGGTCAGTTCCCCCCGCCCTGCGCCCATGTCGACGAAGTCCAGCACCGGGGGGCGCCCGAGGGCCGCGTCGACCCGGCACAGCAGCCGGGCCACGGCCCGCGCGAACAGCGGGGAGGCGTGCACGGACGTGCGGAAGTGGCCCGCCGGGCCCTCCGGGCGCCGGTAGAAGCCGCCGGGCCCGTACAGGGCCGCGCCGGCCGCCGCGCGCCAGCCGCGCGGGCCGGAATTCCCGCTGTCCCGGCCGGAGTGCTCCGCCGTCGTCCCATCCGTCACCGCACCAGACTAGGCACACTGGTGATCACGGCATCCACCTTGGGGAGTACGCGCGCCGGGCACGGATCGGTCCCTCGGTTGACCCCTGCACGCATCTGGTTTCCCTACTCTGGGTTACGTGCAGCGCCTCTACGACTTCCTCCGCCGCCACCCGACCTGGGTCGACTCCTTCTGGGCCGTCGTCCTGTTCGGGCTGTCCGCGCTGAGCGTGGTCAATCTCGACGGGGTGCAAGGTCACCACGGGACGATTGCCGGTGGGATGGCCGTCTCCACCGTCCTGTGCGTCGTCGTCGCGCTGCGCCGCCGGTTCCCGGAGCCGATGCTGCTGCTCGCCCTCGTCACCGGGCTGGCCCAGCTGATCCTGGACGTCGAGACGACCGTCGCCGACTTCGCCATGCTGGTGATCACCTACACGGTCGCGACGGTCGGCGCGCGCTGGGCCTCGCGGCTCGCCCTCGCCGTCAGCCTCTGCGCTGCCACCGTGGCCCAGATCCGCTGGCCGGCCGAGCACACCGGCTTCCTCGGACAGGCCGCCATAGCGGTCTTCCAGACGGTGCCCTTCGCCCTCGCCTGGGTGCTCGGCGACTCCATGCGCACCCGGCGGGCCTACTTCGCCCAGTTGGAGGAGCGCGCGGCCCGCCTGGAGAAGGAGCGCGAGGCGCAGGCGAAGGTCGCGGTCGCCGCCGAGCGCGCGCGCATCGCGCGCGAGCTGCACGACGTCGTCGCGCACAACGTGTCGGTGATGGTGGTGCAGGCCGACGGCGCCGCCTACGTCATGGACGCCGCGCCCGACCAGGCGAGAAAGGCCCTCGAGACGATCTCCTCCACCGGCCGTCAGGCCCTGGCCGAGATGCGCCGCCTGCTGGGCGTGCTGCGCACCGGTGAGCACCAGGAGAGCGGGGAGTACGTCCCGCAGCCCGACGTCGAGCAGATCGACGACCTCGTCGAGCAGTGCCGCAGCTCCGGTCTCCCGGTCGACTTCAAGGTGGAGGGCACCCCGCGGCCGCTGCCCAGCGGCGTGGAGCTGACCGCGTACCGGATCGTGCAGGAGGCGCTGACCAACACCCGCAAGCACGGGGGGCCGGGCGCGGGCGCGAGCGTCCGCCTGGTCTACTTCGACGACGGACTCGGCCTGCTGGTCGAGGACGACGGCAAGGGTGCCCCGCACGAGCTGTACGAGGAGGGCGGCGCCGACGGGCAGGGGCACGGCCTGATCGGCATGCGCGAACGGGTCGGCATGGTCGGCGGCACCCTGGACGCCGGCCCGCGCCCGGGCGGAGGATTCCGCATCAGCGCCCTGCTGCCGCTCAAGCCGGCGCACTGACCGATCCCCTGATCCCCGACGGAAGAGGCCCGATGACGATCCGCGTGATGCTCGTCGACGACCAGGTGCTGCTGCGCACCGGGTTCCGGATGGTGCTTGCCGCCCAGCCGGACATGGAGGTCGTCGCGGAGGCGGGCGACGGCGTCGAGGCCCTCCAGGTGCTGCGGTCCACCGCCGTCGACGTCGTCCTCATGGACGTCCGCATGCCGAAGCTGGACGGTGTGGAGACCACCCGGCGTATCTGCGCCGAGCCGGACGCGCCCAAGGTCCTCATCCTGACCACGTTCGACCTGGACGAGTACGCCTTCTCCGGGCTGAAGGCGGGCGCCTCCGGCTTCATGCTCAAGGACGTGCCGCCCGGTGATCTCCTCGCCGCCATCCGCGCCGTGCACAGCGGCGACGCGGTCGTCGCACCCTCCACCACCCGGCGCCTGCTGGACCGCTTCGCGCCGATGCTGCCCTCCGCCGGCAAGGAGCCCCAGCACAAGGAGCTGGAACGCCTCACCGAGCGGGAGCGCGAGGTCATGGTGCTGGTCGCGCAGGGCCTGTCCAACGGCGAGATCGCGGCCCGCCTGGTGCTGAGCGAGGCGACCGTGAAGACCCACGTGGGCCGCATCCTGACCAAGCTCGGCCTGCGCGACCGGGTGCAGGTGGTCGTGCTCGCGTACGAGACGGGGCTGGTGCGCGCCGGCGGCCACGGCTGACGGCGACGGCCCGCTTCCTCAGCGCAGGACGCCCTCGATGAAGTCGCTGCCCAGCCGGGCCACCGCGGACAGGTCCAGCTGGTGCTGGACGTACCGGCCGCGGCGGCAGTCGGTGATCAGGCCCGCCTTCTTCAGCGCCGCCAGGTGCCGGGATATCTCGGGCGCCGACATGCCGTGCGCATCGGCCAGTTCGCTCGTGGTGTGCGGGGCGCGCGCGAGGTGCCGGCACAGCCGCATCCGCACCGGGTGGGCCAGCGCCTCCAGCCGGCGCGTGAGCTGCTCGACGGACGGCGCCTGCGGGCGGGGGCCGCTCGCCGGGTAGGTGATCGAGGGCTGCCAGCCGTACCGGTGCAGGACCAGCACGTGCGGCCAGCCGAGGCTGGTCGGTACGAGCACCAGCCCGCCGTCGCCGGTGGCGGTGCGGCCCACCAGCAGCTTGTCGACCGTGACGAGCCCGGCCTCCTCGTCCAGCGAGACGGCCCCGGACAGGGCCGCGAGGGCCTCGGCGAGTCCCTTGCGGCGCAGCAGCTCGGTCTTGTGCCGGGCGTCGGCGGCCAGCTGGGGCTGGACGCGGGCCCAGGTGTCGGCGAAGAAGGCGTCGTCGCAGTCGAGCATGAGCTGCCGGAACCAGGCGCGCACGGCCGGCGGATCGGTCAGCAGCCGGCGCGTGAACCGCTCCTGCACGGCACCGCGCGCGGCGGCCAGTTCCAGGGAGCGGCGGCGCAGCTCCGGGTCGTCGAGCGGGCCGGGTTCCTGGACGTCGTAGCGCAGCTGGCAGGTGAACTCCAGGGCCGCGTTCACGAACTGGGCGTCCGTCAGTTCGTCGAGCTGGTCCAGCTCTTCGGCGAGCGTGGCGCCGGGGAGCGCGCGCCCGCCCGGGAGGCCGGCGAACGGGGCGAAGACGTCCGAGAACGTCGTGCGCCACAGGAAGTCCGCCTCGCACAGCCGGTCGGCCAGGCAGGGCTCCAGCCGGGAGGAGACGGCGGTCGCCCAGCCCTGGAGGCCGGGGTGGTGGCCGGGCTCGCTCAGCGCGTGCAGCGCCATCCCCAGCTCCGCCAGCGGAGAGGGCACGACGGAGACCCTCTCCAGGGGCAGCCCGGTGATGTCGATGGTCACGCTCATGCCCCCATGGTGCACCGGGCCACTGACAGCGCCCCCGTGGATTGACGGCAGCCGTCAATCCACGGGACGTCCGCGCCGAGCGGGGGCAGCGTGGAGGACACCAGGGCAGCCGCGGAGCCCGATCAGTCACCGAACAGCCACGACCTGAGAAGGCGATCCGCCATGAGCGTCACCCAGCAGTACCTCCTCGACAGCTACCGCGCCCGCCTGCACGGCGAGCCCGAGCCGCCCGCGCCGGGCCGCCGCGACCTCGACCTCCTCCGCGAGGTGCGCGACCGCCGGCGCTTTCGCGCGGTCGTCGCCGGACGCCCGGCGGGCGGGCGGCTCCGGCGTGCCCTGGTCCGCTCGCTGCGCGCCTTGGCCCGGCGGCTGCGCGTCCGCGCTCTCTAGTCCCTGCCCGGCAGGCGGTCCACGAAGTCGCGTACGGCCGCGCGGACGTCGTCCGCCGTCCACTCGAGTCCCGCGGCCTGGACGCCGACCTCCGTGAACGCTAGGCCGGGCCCGCCGGCGCTCCAGACGTTCGCGAAGAGCATCACCGAGGTCTCCTCGGCCTGCCGGAGGGCCGCCTCGGAGACCACTTCCGGCTCGTACGGCAGCCAGACCTGGAACTGGTGGGTGTGGGGCTCCTCCGGGTGGACGCGGGCCCAGGGCACCCCGGCCGCCGCGAAGCCGTCGCGCAGCGCGGCGGCCACCACGCGCGCGTGCCGCACGTACTCGGGCAGCCGGGGCACCTCGCGGTCCAGGCCGATGAGCGCGGACAGGACGGTCGGGAACTGCTGGAAGACCATGCCGCCGTACCGGTGCCGCCAGGTCTTCGCCTCCTCCACCAGCGTCCTCGGACCGGCGAGCGCGGCACCGCCGAAGCCGCCGACGGACTTGTAGAAGGACACGTAGACGCTGTCGGCGAGGCCGGCGATCTCCGCGAGGGGACGCCCGAAGTGCTCGGTGCACTCCCACAGGCGCGCGCCGTCGAAGTGCACCACCGCGTCGCGCTCCCGCGCCGCCTCGACGGCCTCGGTCAGCTCCTCCCAGGTGGGCAGCACGAAACCGGCGTCCCTGAGGGGAAGCTCCAGCATCAGCGCCCCGAAGGGCTCTTCGAGGTCGCGTATCTCGGCCGCCGTCGGCAGCCGGCGCTCACCGCCCACTCTGACCGGGCGCAACCCGCTGACCTGGCTGAACGCCTGCCTCTCATGCACCTCCGGGTGGGCCAGCGGGTGCAGCGCCACCGTCGGGTTCCCGGTGCGGGCCGCCCAGCAGCGCAGGGCCACCTGCTGGGCCATGGTGCCCGTCGGGAAGAACGCGGCGGCCTCGGTGCCGAGCAGCGCGGCGACCCGCTCCTCCAGGGCGGCCACGATCTGGTCGCCGTAGACGTCCCCGGGCTCGTCCAGGTCGTACACCTCCGCGCCTGCCTCCTGGAGCAGCGCGAGCCGTTCGCGGATCGAGCCCCGCGCGGTCGCGTGCGCCAGGATGCGCCGCGCCCCCCGCTGGGCGGCCCTGCGCCGCTCCCGCAACCGCTCCTCCGCCGACCGTCCGTCGTCCTGCTCAGCCACATCAGTCATGCCGTGGATCATGCCGCGCGCGGCCCGGCGCGGCAGCCGGGTTTCCCTGACTGGTTCTTCCTGTGCCGAAGGCGCGGGCGAGGACGTGGTGAAACCCACAGCCTGTGGACAACCGGTCGCCGCCCCACCCGATAGCGTTAACATGACGAGAAATCGTCCGGTACCCAGAGCGGACTGGAACGGGAAGGCCGCCGTCGCGTGAGTACAGTCCACCAACCAGACCTCAAGGACCGCCCCGCGCGGCTCACCGTCGGCGTCGTCGGCGCCGGTCGCGTGGGCCCCGCGCTGGCCGCGTCCCTCCAGCTCGCCGGGCACCGCCCGGTGGCCGTCTCCGGAGTCTCCGACGCCTCCCGCAGGCGCGCCGAGTCCATGCTCCCGGACGTCCCGCTGGTGCCGCCCGCCGAGGTGCTCCAGCGCGCCGACCTGGTGCTGCTCACGGTCCCCGACGACGTCCTGCCCGGCCTGGTCGCCGGCCTCGCCGAGACCGGCGCGGTACGGCCGGGACAGCTGCTCGTGCACACCTCCGGCCGGTACGGCGCGAAGGTGCTCGACCCGGCCCTGCGCGCCGGCGCGCTGCCGCTGGCCCTGCACCCGGCGATGACCTTCACCGGTACGCCGGTGGACGTCCAGCGGCTCGCGGGCTGCTCCTTCGGCGTCACCGCGCCCGAGGAGCTGCGGCTGGCCGCCGAGGCCCTGGTGATCGAGATGGGCGGCGAACCCGAGTGGATCAGCGAGGAGAACCGCCCGCTGTACCACGCGGCCCTGGCGCTCGGCGCCAACCACCTGGTGACCTTGGTCGCCCAGTCCATGGAACTGCTGCGCACGGCCGGTGTGGCGGCACCCGACCGGATGCTCGGCCCGCTGCTCGGGGCCGCCCTGGACAACGCCCTGCGCTCCGGCGACGCCGCGCTGACCGGCCCGGTCGCGCGCGGGGACGCCGGTACGGTCGCCGCGCACATCACCGAGCTGCGCAAGCACGCCCCGCAGACCGTGGCCGGCTATCTGGCCATGGCCCGCGCGACCGCCGACCGCGCGCTCGCCCACGGCCTGCTGAAGCCGGAGCTCGCCGAGGACCTGCTCGGGGTACTCGCCGACGGAGGCCACGCGAGCCAGGGAGGCGAGGGAACCGACGGCACGAACGGCTCCGACGGCACGACCGGCACCGAGGGGAACGACCGATGAGCACCGCCCTGCTGAGCACCGCCGAAGAGCTGCACGCGCGCGTGCGCCACGGCCGCCGCGCCGTCGTGATGACCATGGGTGCCCTGCACGAGGGCCACGCGACCCTCGTCCGCACCGCGCGTGAGGTCGCCGGCCCCGACGGCGAGGTCGTCGTCACGGTCTTCGTCAACCCGTTGCAGTTCGGCGCGGGCGAGGACCTGGACCGCTACCCGCGCACCCTGGAAGCCGATCTCAAGCTGGCCGAGCAGGCGGGCGCGGACGCCGTCTTCGCGCCCTCCGTGGACGAGGTCTACCCGGGCGGCCAACCCCAGGTGCGCGTGTCCGCGGGCCCCATGGGCGAGCGCCTGGAGGGTGCCTCACGGCCCGGGCACTTCGACGGGATGCTCACCGTCGTCGCCAAGCTGCTGCACCTCACCCGCCCCGACGTCGCCCTGTTCGGCCAGAAGGACGCCCAGCAGCTCGCCCTGATCCGGCGCATGGTGCGGGATCTGAACTTCGGTGTCGAGATCGTCGCCGTGCCGACCGTCCGCGAGGAGGACGGGCTCGCCCTGTCCAGCCGAAACCGCTACCTCTCCCCGGACGAGCGCCGTACCGCCCTCGCGCTGTCCCGCGCGCTCTTCGCCGGCCGGGACCGCCACGCGGCACAGGAGGCGCTGCGCGCGCGGGCCCGGGAAGTGCCCTCCACGCACGCGCGTGCCGAGGCGCTGAGCGCCATAGGGGAGTCCCGCGCGGCGGCCGACGCGCACGCGGTGGCCACCGCCGCGCCCGGCGGCCCGGCGGCCGTCCGCGCCGCCGCCCGCCAGGTCCTGGACGAGGCCGCCCGCTTCGACCCGCCCCTGGAGCTGGACTACCTGGCGCTGGTCGACCCCGCCGACTTCACCGAGATCGGCGACGACTTCACCGGCGAGGCCGTCCTCGCCGTCGCCGCCCGGGTCGGCACGACCCGGCTGATCGACAATCTTCCTCTCACCTTCGGAGCCGCCTCGTGACCAGGACAGGCATACGACTGCACGCACCCGCCCCCGGGTGGAGCATCTCCGCTGACGTGGTCGTCGTCGGCTCCGGAGTGGCCGGCCTCACCGCCGCGCTGCGCTGCGAGGCCGCCGGGCTCACCACGGTCGTCGTCACCAAGGCCCGCCTGGACGACGGCTCGACGCGCTGGGCGCAGGGCGGCATCGCCGCGGCCCTCGGCGAGGGTGACACCCCCGAGCAGCACCTGGACGACACCCTGGTGGCCGGCGCGGGCCTGTGCGACGAGGAGGCCGTGCGGATCCTCGTCACCGAAGGCCCCGACGCCGTGCGGCGGCTGATCTCCACCGGCGCCCACTTCGACACCGACGACGAGGGCGACATCCACCTCACCCGCGAAGGCGGCCACCACCGGCGCCGGATCGCGCACGCGGGTGGCGACGCGACCGGCGCGGAGGTCTCCCGGGCGCTCGTGGAGGCCGTCCGCGCGCGCGGGCTGCGCACGATCGAGAACGCGCTGGTCCTGGACCTGCTGACGGACGCCGAGGGCCGTACGGCCGGGGTCACCCTGCACGTGATGGGCGAGGGCCAGCACGACGGCGTGGGCGCCGTGCACGCCCCCGCCGTCGTCCTCGCGACCGGCGGCATGGGCCAGGTGTTCTCGGCGACCACCAACCCGTCCGTGTCGACCGGCGACGGTGTGGCGCTGGCGCTGCGCGCGGGTGCCGAGGTCAGCGACCTGGAGTTCGTGCAGTTCCACCCGACCGTGCTGTTCCTCGGCGCGGACGCCGAGGGCCAGCAGCCGCTCGTCTCCGAGGCGGTGCGCGGCGAGGGCGCCCACCTGGTCGACGGGGACGGCGTGCGCTTCATGGTGGGCCAGCACGAACTGGCCGAGCTGGCGCCCCGGGACATCGTCGCCAAGGGCATCCTGCGGCGGATGCTGGAGCAGGGCGCCGAGCATATGTACCTCGACGCCCGGCACTTCGGCGCCGACATGTGGGAGCACCGCTTCCCGACCATCCTGGCCGCCTGCCGCGCCAACGGCATAGACCCGGTCACCGAGCCCATCCCGATCGCCCCGGCCGCCCACTACGCCTCCGGCGGCGTCCGCACCGACGCGCGGGGACGCACCACGGTCCCGGGCCTGTACGCGTGCGGCGAGGTCGCCTGCACCGGCGTGCACGGCGCCAACCGGCTCGCCTCCAACTCCCTCCTCGAAGGCCTCGTCTACGCCGAGCGGATCGCCGCCGACATCGCCGCCGCCCACGCGGCGGACGGCCTCCACGCGCGCGTGCCCGTACCGGTCCCGGACCCCGGGAAGCCGGCCCACCCGCTGCTCACCCCCGAGAGCCGCTTCGCCATCCAGCGGACCATGACCGAGGGCGCGGGCGTGCTGCGCTCCGAGGAGTCCCTCGCCAGGGCCGCGGACCAGCTCCAGAAGCTGCACGCCGAGGCCCGGGACGCGCTGGAGGAGAACGGCAAGACCGCCGAGCCCGGCGTGGACACCTGGGAGGCGACGAACCTCCTGTGCGTGGCCCGGGTCCTGGTCGCCGCCGCCCGGCAGCGCGAGGAGACCCGGGGCTGTCACTGGCGCGAGGACCGCGCCGAGCGCGACGACGCGAACTGGCGGCGCCACATCGTCGTACGGCTCAATCCGGACCGGTCGCTGGCCGTACGCACCACCGACACCGCAGACTTCCCCCCTGTCCGGTAACACCAGCGCCCCAGGAGCAGTGACAGACGTGAGCACCGACGACCTTCCCCTCGCCTCGACCGGCGGCTGCGGCGACGGCTGCGCCTGCGGCGCCGAGGGCGACGAGGAGTACCTGGAGTGCGGGCTGGACCCCGCGCTCGCCGAACTGCTGGCCGCTGCCGGACTGGACCCGATCGAGGTCGAGGACATCGCCAACGTCGCCATCCAGGAGGACCTGGACGGCGGCGTGGACGTGACGACGGTGTCGACCATCCCCGAGGAGGCGGTGGCCACCGCCGACTTCACCGCGCGCGAGGCGGGCGTCGTGGCCGGCCTCCGGGTCGCCGAGGCCGTGCTCTCCGTGGTGTGCACGGACGAGTTCGAGGTCGAGCGGCACGTGGAGGACGGCGACCGGATCGAGGCCGGGCAGAGGCTGCTGTCGGTCACCACGCGCACGCGTGACCTGCTCACCGCCGAGCGCAGCGCGCTGAACATCCTGTGCCGGCTGTCCGGCATCGCGACCGCCACGCGCGCGTGGGCGGACGCACTGGTGGGCACCAAGGCGCGCGTGCGGGACACCCGCAAGACGACGCCGGGCCTGCGGTCGCTGGAGAAGTTCGCCGTCCGCTGCGGCGGGGGCGTCAACCACCGCATGTCGCTGTCCGACGCGGCCCTGGTGAAGGACAACCACGTGGTCGCCGCCGGCGGTGTCGCGCAGGCCTTCAAGGCGGTACGGGAGGCCTTCCCGGACGTGCCGATCGAGGTCGAGGTGGACACCCTGCACCAGCTCCGCGAGGTCGTGGACGCGGGCGCCGACCTGATCCTGCTGGACAACTTCACGCCCGGCGAGTGCGCGGAGGCCGTCGGCATCGTCGGCGGGCGGGCGCTGCTGGAGGCCTCCGGGCGGCTGACGCTCGCCAACGCGCGCGCGTACGCCGAGACCGGCGTGGACTACCTGGCCGTCGGCGCGCTGACCCACTCCTCGCCGATCCTGGACATCGGCCTGGACCTGCGCGAGGCGGAGTAACGGCCATGCTCCTCACGATCGACGTCGGCAACACGCACACGGTCCTCGGGCTGTTCGACGGGGAGGACATCGTCGAGCACTGGCGCATCTCCACGGACGCGCGCCGCACGGCGGACGAGCTGGCGGTGCTGCTCCAGGGCCTGATGGGCATGCACCCGCTGCTCGGCGAGGAACTGGGCGACGGCATCGACGGCATCGCGATCTGCGCGACCGTCCCGTCGGTGCTGCACGAACTGCGCGAGGTCACCCGGCGGTACTACGGCGACGTACCCGCCGTGCTGGTCGAGCCGGGCGTGAAGACGGGCGTGCCGATCCTCACCGACAACCCCAAGGAGGTCGGCGCCGACCGGATCATCAACGCGGTCGCGGCCGTCGAGCTGTACGGCGGCCCGGCGATCGTCGTGGACTTCGGTACGGCGACCACCTTCGACGCGGTCTCCGCGCGCGGGGAGTACGTCGGCGGGGTGATCGCGCCCGGCATCGAGATCTCCGTTGAGGCGCTCGGCGTCAAGGGCGCGCAGCTCCGGAAGATCGAGGTGGCCCGGCCGCGCAGCGTGATCGGCAAGAACACGGTCGAGGCGATGCAGGCCGGCATCGTCTACGGGTTCGCCGGGCAGGTCGACGGGGTCGTCAGCCGGATGGCCCGGGAGCTGGCCGACGACCCGGACGACGTGACGGTGATCGCCACGGGTGGTCTGGCGCCGATGGTGCTGGGCGAGTCCTCGGTGATCGACGAACACCAGCCGTGGCTGACCCTGATAGGCCTCCGCCTGGTCTACGAACGCAACGTGTCACGGCTCTGAGCAGGCCCGCGGTGTGAGGCGGCCCGGCGCCGACCAGACGCCGGGCCGCCCCCGCGCCACCCCGGCCCGGGCCGACACCACCCCTGCCCTCACCCAGGCCCGCACCGGCCCCGCGTGGAACCCCACCGGCCCGTGACGCCGCCCCTGCCCTCACCCAGGCCCGCACCGGCCCCGCGTGGAACCCCACCGGCCCGTTGACGCCGCCCCTGCCCTCACCCAGGCCCGCACCGGCCCCGCCGAGAACCCCACCGGCCCGTGACGCCGCCCCTGCCCTCACCCAGGCCCGCACCGGCCCCGCCGAGAACCCCACCGGCCCCCGTGTGCCGGCCCCCTCACGGGGACTCCACCACCCCGCCCGACGGCGGCAGCTCCCAGCCCAGGCGCGGGCCGGGAAATTCACCGCTCCGCCAGTGACGCTGCCCCCCTCGCCGGGGCGCCGGCAGCCCGCCCGCGACGCCCCCGGCCTCGCCGTCACGTGGGCGTCCCGGCAGTCACGTCGGCGGCCGGCGCCGCGGTGGCACCGGATGAGGGAAAGCCGGAGCGACACGCGGGGAAATCAGATGCGGAATCGTCACTTTTGTCCGATTAGTGGGTAGCGTCGCCGCATGCCCACGCCATACGGATCCCGCGGCGGCATGGCGTTCGGCGCGGAGGAGCTGCGTGTGCTCCGCCGCGCCCTCGCCCTCGCCCTTCACCCCGGCCACGCCTCCGCCGAGGACGTGCAGGACTGTTTCCGGCTCGCCGAGTCGCTCGACGAGGCGATGTGCGAGGGAGCCAGACTGCGTGCCTTCCTGGTGGCCGACCTGGGCCGCTACCGGGCCGCCCTGCCGGGTACCGCCGCCGGATACCTCACCCTCCTGGAGGAGGCGCTCGGCGCCGGGCACCGGCCGACGCCGGACGATCTCGCCGCGCTCCGGGCGCTGCGCGGGAACCCCGCGGCGGCTGCGTTGCTGGACCGCTGCCAGGCGCTGGCCGAGCAGGACGTACGGGCGCGGTTCGCGCAGGGCGGGCGGAAGGTGCCGGCTCCTGCCGTGCCGCCCGCGAGGACGCGCCTGCTGGCCCTCGCCGGCGGCGCGGGGGTGTCCGGGGCCCAGCAGGGCGAGGGGGAGGCCGACGGCCCCTCCGGGCCCCCGCAGGAGCCCGTCCGGGACCCCGGGCAGAAGCCGGCTCCCGGGCCTTCGGAACGGCCGACTCCGGAACCCGCCGCTCCGAAGCGGCCCATCCCCACGCCCGGGGAGGTCTTCCCGCGCCGCAAGCCGGCACCTCCGGCGGAGTCCGCGCCGCGCCGGCTGGCCGCGGGTTAGGGCGCCCCGCCCCTCCCAGGCGTTCCGGCGTGGCTACCCTGGAGCCATGGACTACGTCTCCGCGCTCGTGCCCCCGGTCGTCATGGCCGTGTTCTTCATCGGTGTGGTCAGGGTGATCGTGAAGACCCAGGGCGGGGCCGCCAAGGCCAAGGAGGACGCGGCCGTCGACGCCGCCCTCGCCCGCGCGGAGGGCGCTCGCGGGGCCTCCGCCGGCAGCGACGCCTGACCGGACCGCGGCAGAGCGCACCAGATCACCGCAGGTCACAGGCCTTCGGCACGGCCTCCACGCCGTCCGGTGAGTCCGTCGGCCGGCTCCGGCCGAGCCTGGCCGTCCCTTCGCGTACGACTCCCCGCGCCCCGGCGCCACCCGAGTCGTACGCCCTTTTTGTTCGCGTTTGCGGTCCTAGTGCACGTCCGGCACGCCATTGCCGGGTTCTCCCACTATTGTTCTGAGTTGTGCCTCGCCCATTGGGAGAACTCGAAGACGCGGTCATGACGCGGGTGTGGAAGTGGAACCGCCCGGTGACCGTTCGAGAAGTCCTGGAAGATCTCCAGCAGGAACGCACCATCGCGTACACCACCGTGATGACCGTTTTGGACAATCTCCATCAGAAGGGCTGGGTGCGTCGCGAGGCCGAAGGACGGGCCTATCGATATGAGGCCGTGTCGACACGAGCCGCGTACGCCGCCGCCCTCATGAACGACGCCTGGTCGCAGAGCGACAACCCGGCAGCCGCTCTCGTCGCCTTCTTCGGCATGATGAGCGAGGAACAGCGCCAAGCCCTCAGGGACGCCGTACGCATCGTCCAGGGGCCGGAAGAAACCAGGGAAGCGCCCGAAGCCCGCCAACAGGAACCCGGCCAAGCCCGGCAAGAGGAGAACCCCGGCGCGCCGGAGGGCACCGACGGGCGATAGCGTCCGCTCATGTCAGCAGAGCGTCCCGAAGTCTCCGCAAAAGCCATCACCGTCCGCCGGGCCCGGACCAGCGATGTCCCCGCCGTGCGCCGCCTCCTCGACGCCTACGTCCGCGACCGCATCCTGCTCGACAAAGCCACGGTCACGCTTTACGAGGACATCCAGGAGTTCTGGGTCGCCGAACGCGACGACAACGCCGAGGTGGTCGGCTGCGGAGCGCTGCACGTCATGTGGGAGGACCTCGCGGAAGTTCGCACACTGGCGGTGAAGCCCGGCCTCAAGGGCGCCGGCGTCGGTCACCAGTTGCTGGAGAAGTTGCTCCAGACCGCACGCTGGCTCGGCGTTCGACGCGTTTTCTGCCTCACCTTCGAAGTCGACTTCTTCGGGAAGCACGGCTTCGTGGAGATCGGGGAGACTCCGGTCGACACCGATGTGTACGCGGAGCTGTTGCGTTCCTATGACGAGGGCGTCGCCGAGTTCCTCGGTCTCGAACGAGTGAAGCCGAACACCTTGGGCAACAGCCGGATGCTTCTGCATCTGTGATCGTCATTGCCCCGGTGGCCTATGTCCGAAACGCGCATGTTTCCGGACCGGGGCGGTCCGCTGAGTCACTCCCGGGGGTTTGTGTTTTTCCGGCAAAAGCGGTTTGCTTTCCGACGTACTGCAGTACTGCATATAACAGGGGCGGCGAAACGGCGGACGCCGCACACCCCTGGCCCTCAACGTTATCGATGAAAGGAAATGCGGTGGCACAGAAGGTTCAGGTCCTTCTTGTCGACGACCTCGACGGCGGCGAGGCGGACGAGACCGTGACGTTCGCGCTGGACGGCAAGACGTACGAGATCGATCTCACGACTGCCAATGCGGACAAGCTGCGCACGCTTCTCGAGCCCTATGTGAAGGGCGGGCGTCGTACCGGCGGCCGTGCTTCCGGTGGGCGTGGAAAGGCGCGTGCCGCTTCCGGCGGCAACCAGGACACCGCGGCGATCCGCGCCTGGGCGAAGGAGAACGGTTACGAGGTCAACGACCGCGGCCGCGTTCCCGCGTCCATCCGCGAGGCCTACGAGAAGGCCAACGGCTGATCCCGCCGGTCGGCGGAATGCCCGGCGCGCGCGCGCCGCAGCCGGACCCGGTGACACTGCGCTGCCACCGTGTCCACCAGTCGCACGAGATCGGGGGCGCTCCCCTCGCGCCCCACGGGGGGCGACGCCGGCATGGCCGGCATGGCGGGCAGCGAGGCCGCGGCCTCGCGTCCCGGACCGGGGGGCCGCAGCCACACGGCGGCCCCCGGTACGGATCGCCCGCGCGAAATTCCGGCCTGCACGGATTCAGGCCCTACGGCGGGGGTCCCCGTGGGCGGTGGCGGGGCCTCCATCGTGTCGCCCGCCCCGAGGACGCGTAGGTCCAGGGCCACCGCGCCCCACTCCAGCCAGGCCAGCAGACCGGGCAGCTCCTCCGCGCTGCCCGCGGCCACCAGTAGCCGCATCCGGTCGCCCCACAGGGCCACCGGGGAGCCCGGCGCGAGATGCCGGAGCGCCTTAGCGCCCGCCTCGGCCGGTACGTCCAGCACGTCGAACCGCACCCCCGTACGCAGCCGCAGCGGCCGTCCGGGCACGGTCGGCCAGCCCAGATCGTTCTCGTACCAGTGCCGGGCCGGCGCGTCCGGATCGGCGGGGAGACCGGCGGCCGGGGTGCCCGGATCGACGGGCCGGCGGGGAAGGGGGACCGTGGAGGTCATGGGGACCGAGCCAACCATGCCAGGAGCAACAGCCGGACCCCCCTTCGGGTTACGCTGGGTGCCCTGTCGACTGCGCAGAGTGCCGGAAGAGGGGGCGCGTGGGGGCCCGGGGAGGCGCAAGGTTGTTCGCCCATAGCGGAGGGAACCGGTGCGCGCCGCATGGAGTGTCAGTCCCCGCGGGTAAGACATGCCTAGTGGGAGGGGGCGACACGCAGGAAAGGCCGTCTCACGTTCGCCATCGGCGTACTGGCGACTGGGGTAACTGCCTGGCCTGCGGGAACATCGTCTCGCACCATCGGGTTGGAGCAGATGTCGGCGTCACGGGTCAGGAGGCCATCGACGGTGTCGGCAGTTGGAATGAGCGGTCCCCGCTTGCGGGACTAAGCTGCGGAAGGACAGGGAGGGGAAGTTCCCCCCACTGCCTGACCGCTCTGAGGAGCGATTAACGATGTTCGAGAGGTTCACCGACCGCGCGCGGCGGGTTGTCGTCCTGGCTCAGGAAGAAGCCCGGATGCTCAACCACAACTACATCGGCACCGAGCACATCCTCCTGGGTCTCATCCACGAGGGCGAAGGTGTCGCCGCTAAGGCCCTGGAGAGCCTCGGCATTTCGCTTGAGGCGGTCCGCCAGCAGGTGGAGGAGATCATCGGTCAGGGCCAGCAGGCCCCGTCCGGGCACATCCCCTTCACCCCCCGTGCCAAGAAGGTCCTGGAGCTGTCGCTCCGCGAGGCCCTTCAGCTGGGCCACAACTACATCGGCACGGAACACATCCTGCTCGGCCTGATCCGCGAGGGCGAGGGCGTCGCCGCCCAGGTCCTGGTCAAGCTGGGCGCAGACCTCAACCGGGTGCGGCAGCAGGTCATCCAGCTGCTCTCCGGTTACCAGGGCAAGGAGACCGCCGCCGCGGGCGGCCCGGCCGAGGGCACCCCCTCGACCTCTCTCGTCCTGGACCAGTTCGGCCGGAACCTCACCCAGGCCGCTCGTGAGTCCAAGCTCGACCCGGTCATCGGGCGCGAGAAGGAGATCGAGCGGGTCATGCAGGTGCTGTCCCGCCGTACGAAGAACAACCCGGTGCTGATCGGTGAGCCCGGCGTCGGCAAGACCGCCGTCGTCGAGGGCCTCGCCCAGGCGATCGTCAAGGGCGAGGTGCCCGAGACGCTCAAGGACAAGCACCTCTACACGCTGGACCTCGGCGCCCTGGTCGCCGGCTCCCGCTACCGCGGTGACTTCGAGGAGCGCCTCAAGAAGGTGCTCAAGGAGATCCGCACCCGCGGCGACATCATCCTGTTCATCGACGAGCTGCACACGCTGGTCGGTGCGGGTGCCGCCGAGGGCGCCATCGACGCGGCCTCGATCCTGAAGCCGATGCTGGCCCGCGGTGAGCTGCAGACCATCGGTGCGACCACCCTGGACGAGTACCGCAAGCACCTGGAGAAGGACGCGGCCCTGGAGCGCCGCTTCCAGCCCATCCAGGTCGCCGAGCCGTCCCTGCCGCACACGATCGAGATCCTCAAGGGCCTGCGCGACCGGTACGAGGCGCACCACCGCGTCTCCATCACGGACGAGGCCCTGGTGCAGGCGGCCACCCTGGCCGACCGGTACATCTCGGACCGCTTCCTGCCGGACAAGGCGATCGACCTGATCGACGAGGCCGGTTCCCGGATGCGCATCCGCCGGATGACCGCTCCGCCGGACCTGCGCGAGTTCGACGAGAAGATCGCCGCCGTCCGCCGGGACAAGGAGTCCGCGATCGACTCGCAGGACTTCGAGAAGGCCGCGTCCCTGCGCGACAAGGAGAAGCAGCTCCTGGCCGCCAAGGCGAAGCGGGAGAAGGAGTGGAAGGCCGGCGACATGGACGTCGTCGCCGAGGTGGACGGCGAGCTGATCGCCGAGGTCCTCGCCACGGCCACCGGCATCCCGGTCTTCAAGCTCACGGAGGAGGAGTCCTCCCGCCTGCTCCGCATGGAGGAGGAGCTCCACAAGCGGGTCATCGGCCAGAACGACGCCGTCAAGGCGCTGTCGAAGGCGATCCGTCGTACGCGTGCGGGCCTGAAGGACCCGAAGCGTCCGGGTGGTTCGTTCATCTTCGCCGGCCCGTCCGGTGTCGGTAAGACCGAGCTGTCCAAGGCGCTCGCCGAGTTCCTCTTCGGTGACGAGGACGCGCTGATCTCCCTCGACATGTCGGAGTTCAGCGAGAAGCACACGGTGTCGCGTCTCTTCGGTTCGCCCCCCGGATACGTGGGCTACGAGGAGGGCGGCCAGCTCACGGAGAAGGTGCGCCGCAAGCCGTTCTCGGTCGTCCTCTTCGACGAGGTCGAGAAGGCCCACCCGGACATCTTCAACTCGCTGCTGCAGATCCTGGAGGACGGTCGCCTGACCGACTCCCAGGGCCGGGTCGTGGACTTCAAGAACACGGTCATCATCATGACGACCAACCTCGGCACCCGGGACATCTCCAAGGGCTTCAACCTCGGCTTCGCCGCCGCGGGTGACACGAAGACCAACTACGAGCGCATGAAGAACAAGGTGTCGGACGAGCTGAAGCAGCACTTCCGGCCCGAGTTCCTCAACCGCGTCGACGACGTGGTCGTCTTCCCGCAGCTGACGCAGGAGGACATCCTGCGGATCGTCGACCTGATGATCAGCAAGGTGGACGAGCGCCTGAAGGACCGGGACATGGGCATCGAGCTGTCCCAGTCCGCGAAGGAGCTGCTGTCCAAGAAGGGTTACGACCCGGTGCTGGGCGCCCGGCCGCTGCGCCGTACGATCCAGCGCGAGATCGAGGACACGCTCTCGGAGAAGATCCTCTTCGGCGAGCTGCGCCCCGGTCACATCGTGGTCGTGGACACCGAGGGCGAGGGCGACGCCGCCACCTTCACCTTCCGGGGTGAGGAGAAGTCGGCACTGCCGGACGTCCCGCCGATCGAGCAGGCCGCGGGTGGGGCTGGGCCCAACCTGAGCAAGGAATAAGTCTCAGCCCCGGCGGTTCAGCCGGATACAGGGGCCGGTGCCTTCGGGCACCGGCCCCTTCGGCGTTCTCAGCGCCTTGTCGGGGCCGCAGAAGGACACCGGGGCCCCCCGAGGCCGCTCGCGTGAGGCAGCGCGCCGCAGAGCCCCCGGGGCGCCTCCTCGCCGGGGCGGAGCGCAGCGGGGCGTCGTGGCGCCAGGCGGCCGTCGGTCCTGACCGCGGCGCCCCCGCTCTGCACGGCGGCAGTCACGCGGGGCGCGCCGGCCGCCGAGCACCAGGGCACCGCCGAAGGACAGCCGGGGCCTCGTCGGTCCCGACCTCACGCCGTCGGAACAACCCCCGGCCGCAACCGCCGGGGGCGTCGACGGCGTCGAGGCAGAGCCCCTCTCGCCGTGCCTGGGGGTTGCGTAGGCCGGGCCGCCGTCGCCGTGCCCGGGAATTGCCCGCGTAGGCCGGGCCGATCTCGCCTTGCCTGGGGGTTGCGCGCGTAGGCCGGGCCGCTCTCGCCGTGCCCGGGGACTGCCCGCGCAGCCGGGCCCCCGGTGCTCTGCGGCACGCGCCCCCGCCGCCGGCCGGGGTGGGCGCCAGGGGCCGGAGTCGGACGAGTGGCTCGCCCGTCGGCGCGGTCCGTGCGGGTTACGACAGCTGTCCGTCGTAGTCCGGCAGTTTGAAGGTCTTCTCCGCGTGGCCGCCGGACAGGTCCGTCGCGCTGTTGCCGATGTTCGCGATGATCGTGTAGCCGTCGTTCTCGATGTCGACGCGCTGGGCGGTCTTGTAGGCGGCGACGTCCTTGAAGAGGTCGATCAGGCCGCGGACGTGGAGACCGGAGACGTCGTAGCCGTCGTGTTCGAGGTTGTACTCGGTGGGCCAGTACAGGACGCCGGGGCGGGCGGTGACGAAGAAGAGCGAGACGCCGTGCTCCTGGGCGTAGCGGGCGACGTCCAGGACGGGCCGGTTGGCCGGCTGGGGGTAGCTGAAGCCGAAGTCGGTCTCCAGCGTGGTGTTGTCGATGTCGAAGACGATCGCCTGTTTCTCGCCGGGCCTGGCGGCGGCGATGCGGTCCTTCAGGTACGGGAGGGCCTGGTCCATGACCGCCTGGCAGTCCTTCTGCCAGGTGGCGTGGTCGACCTTGGCGGAGGAGGTGCTCGTGGTCGCGGCCTCGGCCGGGGCGGCCATCGCCGCCGGAGCGGCCGGCACGGCCAGTGCGGCCACGCAGACGGCGGTCACGGAGATGCGGCGCGCCCAGGGGCGTCTGGTCATCGGTGGGGGTCCTCTCGCGTCTCTGAATGTCAGGGGCATGATCTGAGGCGAGGATGGCGCGAGGGGAACCGTAGGGTTACTGGGCGGTAGGTGCCTAGAGGCCTGCGTCACATTTCTTCATTTACCGGCAAGGCGTTCCGGTGATATGGGGCACAGGCGAAATGTCCGGTACTAGCCGGGATAGTGGGATGCGCCGGATAGGCAAAAGGGGCGAAGCTCACCAAAAGGGACTTTGTCCTGTGGGCTCGCCGCCGAGAAGGACGTCGTCAGGGGTGTGGGGGCCAAGGGTCGGGACTGTCAAGAAAGGGGGTATTTGCGCGGCATCTACTACCTGACGCCGTACTTGGGACGTTTTGGGCTTGATGGGGTGCTCGGTTACCAAGGGATGGCCGCTCCGGTGAAACGTCTCCACGGACGTCCGTACGCCGGGTGGCAGGAAGTTTCCCCGAGTTCACGAGGTCCAGATGTTCCAGCGCTTCACGTCCCGCTCTTCCCGTACGTCCTCGCTCCGTGCCCGTGTGACCGTCCTGGCTGCCGGACTCGGCGCCACGGCCGTGCTGGGTACCGGGGTCGCGAGCGCCGCCACCGCGTCCGCCGGCTCCTGGGTCGACCCGGTGAAGAAGTACGCGCTCTCGGCGGGCTTCGCGCAGGCCGGCAACCACTGGGCGCACAAGCACAGCGGCCAGGACTTCGCCGTGCCGACCGGCACCGAGGTGGTCGCCGCGCACGGCGGCACCGTCGTCAAGGCCGGCCCCAACGGCGCCGGTGACGGCCCGGCGTACGGCAACGCCATCGTCATCAAGCACGGCAACGGCACCTACTCGCAGTACGCGCACCTGTCCCGCGTCGACGTCCGGATCGGCCAGGTCGTCCGGACCGGCCAGCACATCGCGCTCTCCGGCTCCACCGGCAACTCCACCGGTCCGCACCTGCACTTCGAGATCCGTACGACCCCGAACTACGGCTCCGGTATCGACCCGGTCTCGTTCCTGCGCGCCAAGGGTGTGAAGGTCTGACCTAGTCCTTCTCGCGGGCGTGCTCGTGCGCTTGCGCGACGAGGTCCAAGGCGACTTCGAGAACGGCCTCGCGCTTCTTCTCGGAGTCGCCTTCGAGGTCCTGCATCACGAACATCCCGGCGTGCAGCGTGAACATCGCGCTGACCGAGCGGACCTGGTCGACCAGCTCCGCCTCCGGATCGATGAGGATGTCCCGCAGGCCGCGCATCCGGTCCTTGAACGTGTCGCCGATGCGCAGCTCCCGAACCGTCGCCTGGTTCTCCTGCATGAAGCGGAACAGCGGTTCCGCGCCGGCCAGGGCCTCGCTGTAGCGGCGGACGATCTCCTGCTTGGTCTCCAGGGTGTGCGGCTGCCGCCCGCCCCACTCGATCAGGTCCTCGATCGGCTTCGTCAGATCCGCGAAGAGACTGACGATGATCTCTTCCTTCGTCTTGAAGTGGTAGTACAGAGCCGCCTTCGTGACGTCGAGACGCTCGGCGATCTCCCGCAGGGAGGTCTTCTCGTAGCCCTGCTCCGCGAAGAGTTCGAGCGCCACGTCCTGGATGCGCTGGCGGGTGTTGCCGCGGCGCTGCTGCTTGGTGCCGTCCATGGTGAGGCCCATCCTCGTACTCCTCGCGCTCCCGCGGAAACTCGCCCCCGGAAACTTACTTGACGCCCGGCTAGTAGCGGGTCTACCTTCCGCAGTGTAGTAACTAGCCGGGCGGCAAGTAAGTAGCTTCCGCAGGGGGAATGGGAAGACGATGGCGGACACGGTCGAAGGTGTCATAGCGGGGGGCGGACAGCCCCAGAGCGAGGCCGAGGGCAAACAGCCCCGGAGTGTGCGGGTGGTGCTGCTCGCACTGATGATCGCGATGATGCTCGCGATGCTGGACAACATGATCGTCGGCACGGCGATGCCGACGATCGTGGGTGAACTGGGCGGCCTGGAGCACCTTTCCTGGGTCGTCACCGGCTACACCCTGGCCACCGCGGCCTCCACCCCCGTCTGGGGCAAGATCGGCGACATGTTCGGGCGCAAGGGCGCCTTCCTCAGCTCGATCGTGATCTTCCTCCTCGGCTCGGCACTGAGCGGCATGGCCCAGGACATGGGCCAGCTGATCGGGTTCCGGGCCGTGCAGGGTCTCGGTGCCGGCGGTCTGATGGTCGGCGTCATGGCGATCATCGGCGACCTGATCCCGCCGCGGGAGCGGGGCAAGTACCAGGGCATGATGGCCGGCGTGATGGCGCTGGCGATGATCGGCGGCCCGCTGGTCGGCGGCACCATCACCGACAACTGGGGCTGGCGCTGGGCCTTCTACATCAACCTGCCGCTCGGCGCGGTCGCCCTCGCGCTCGTCACCGCCGTGCTGCACCTGCCGAAGAAGCGCTCCAAGGCGGGCATCGACTACCTGGGCGTGCTGCTGCTGACCGTCGGCATCACCTCCATCGTGCTGGTCACCACCTGGGGCGGCACCGAGTACGCCTGGACCTCCGCGCGGATCATGGAGCTGACCGGCATCGGCGTCGCCGCGCTGGTCGGGTTCGTGTTCTGGCAGACCAAGGCCGCCGAGCCGGTCGTACCGCTGCACATCTTCCGGAGCCGCAACTTCACCCTGATGTCGGTCATCGGCTTCATCACCGGCTTCGTGATGTTCGGCGCCACCCTGTTCCTGCCGCTGTACCAGCAGGCCGTGCAGGGCGCCTCCGCCACCAACTCCGGACTGCTGCTCCTGCCGATGCTCGGCGCGATGCTGGTGACCTCGATGGTCGCCGGGCGGGTCACCACCAACAGCGGCCGGTACAAGATCTTCCCGATCGTCGGCGGCGTGCTGATGACCGTCGGCCTGTACCTGCTGTCCCTGATGGACACCGAGACGACCCGGCTGACCTCCGGTGTCTACATGGCCGTGGTCGGCGCGGGCATGGGCTGCCTGATGCAGATCACCATGCTGGTCGCGCAGAACAGCGTCCAGATGAAGGACATGGGCGTGGCGTCCTCCTCGACCACCCTGTTCCGTACGCTCGGCTCCTCCTTCGGCGTGGCCATCATGGGCGCCCTGTTCAACCACCGGGTCCAGGACGTCATGGCCGAGCGGGCCGGCGCGCTGGGCAAGAACATCACCGAGAAGTCGGCGCAGCTCGACGCGAAGAGCCTGGAGAAGCTCCCGGCGGTGGCCCGCGAGGCGTACCAGCACGCGGTGTCCTCGGGCACGCACTCCGCCTTCCTGCTCGGCGCCGGGATCTCGGTGCTGGTGCTGATCGCGGCGCTGTTCGTCAAGGAGGTGCCGCTCAAGGGCGGTCCGAAGGCTGACACGGAGGGTGCCGACGCAGCGCCGGTGGCCATGGTCGAGGCCGTCTGAGATCTGCCTGAGCCCGAAGGCCCCGGTGCGTGTCCACAGCGCCGGGGCCTTCGGCCGTTCCTCGCACGGGCCCCGGTGTCAGACCCCCGTGTCACCATCGGCCCATGGACAAGATCCGCCGCCTGCGTCTGGCCAAGGACGCCATGGACCGGGACTGGGCCGACCCGGACCTCGACCTGGACCTGGTGGCGGCGCACGCCGGGTACTCGCGGTTCCACTTCCTGCGCGCCTTCAAGGAGGCGTACGGCGAGACGCCCGGCCAGTACCTCACCCACCGGCGGATCGAGCGCGCCGAGGAGATGCTGCGCACCGCCAACCTCTCGGTGACCGAGATCTGCACCCTGGTCGGCTTCAGCAGCCTCGGCACGTTCTCCGCCCGCTTCAAGGCCCGTACCGGCCTCACCCCGAGCGAGTACCGGGCGAAGCACGTCGGCCGCGGCGCCGCCCTCATACCCGGCTGCTACGCCATGCTCTGGGCCGGCGGCTTCAACACCGCAACATCGAAGAAGCGCGCCGCGCCCGGTCCTGCCTACGGTGACGAGCAGGAACAGCAGCCTCGCGACAGGAGAGCGCAGCCATGATCAAGGGCCTGGCCATCAGCACCGTGTGGACCACCGACCAGCAGCGGACGAAGGCCTTCTTCACCGAGAAGCTGGGCTTCGAAGTGCGCAGCGACCTCGCCCTGGGCCATATGCACTGGATCACCGTCGGCGCCAAGGACCAGCCCGGTCTGGAGCTGGCGCTGATGAGCCTGGACGGTCTGGACCCCGAGTCCGCCGAGGCGATGAAGAAGCTGGTCGCCAAGGGCGTGCTGGGCGCCGGGGCGTTCCACACGGACGACTGCCGGGGCGACTACGCGGCGTTCAAGGAGCGCGGAGTGGAGTTCATCCAGGAGCCGAAGGAGCGGCCGTACGGCATCGAGGCGATCTTCCGCGACGACAGCGGCAACTGGTACTCGCTGACCGAGCGCAGTGAGGAGCTGGACTTCTCCAAGGACTTCGGGTGACCGCGCGGCCGCCCGTGCTGCCGGACCACACGGCGGTCCGGGTCGCGCTGTGGCGGGCGCTGCACGTCCAGGCCGACCCGCCGCCGCACGTCATCGAGGACGAGCTCGGGCTGCGCCTGGCGGATCCCGGCGACGACTGGCGGTCCCGCCCCGACATGGACGAACGGGACACCCGGCCCGTGCGGGCGTCCATCGCGGCCCGCGCCCGGTTCGTCGAGGACCTCGTCGTGGAGCAGGCCGCGCGGGGCGTCGACCAGTACGTCGTCCTCGGCGCCGGGCTGGACACGTTCGCCCAGCGCCGGCCGGAGATCGCCGCGAGGCTGCGGGTGTTCGAGGCGGACCGGCCCGGTCCGCAGGAGTGGAAGCGGCGCCGGCTCGCCGCGCTCGGCCACGAGGTGCCCGACTGGCTGCGGCTGGTGCCGGTCGACTTCGAGGGGGACTGGTGGGGGCGGCTGCTCGCGGCCGGTCTCGACCCGGGCCGCCCGGTGGTCGTGGCCTGCACCGGCGTGACCATGTACCTCACGCGGGACGCCGTCACCGCGAGCTTCCGGCAGGTCGCGACGCTCGCGCCGGGCTCCACGCTCGCCACCACGTTCCTGCGGCCGGCCGAGGACGTCGAGCCCGAGCTGCGGCCCTTCCACGAGGCGGCGGAGCGGGGTGCGCGCGCGTCCGGCACCCCGTTCCTCAGCTGCTTCACGCCCCAGCGGATGGTGGCCCTGATCCGCGAGGCCGGCTTCCGCGACGCCCGCCACGTACCGGCGGAGGAACTCACCCGCCGCTACTTCGCCGGCCGACCGGACGGGCTGCGGCCGTCGCGAGCGGAGGAGCTGGTGGTGGCGACGACCTGAGCACCCCGGTGCGGTGGCGGGAGGGGCGCCGCGGCCGGCCGGGTCTCAGCGCTGAGCCTCAAGGCCCGGTCCCCTCGGCGAGCGGTGAACCCTCACATGTCCCGGGCCGCGCGGCGAACGGCTCCCGCCTGCGGCACCGAGGCGCCGCCGGACGCGGGCGGCATCGGATAGCTGCCCGTGTTGGTCGGGGCGTGCTCCGGCAGCCACAGGACGGCCACCGCGCCCTCCGCGGGAACCCCGGCGGGCGCCCCCGCGGGCCGTACGTTGCGGAACGTCAGCCGTGCGCCGAGCACGCGCGCCTGCCCCGCCGCGATGGTCAGGCCGAGGCCGTGACCCTGCCCGGCGCGGTCCTTGCTCCCGGTGCGGAACCGGCTCGGCCCCTCGGCGAGCAACTCGTCCGGGAAGCCCGGTCCGTGGTCGCGCACCCGGATGACCCGTCCCTCCACGGTGACCTCGATCGGTGGCCGGCCGTGCCGGGCGGCGTTGGCGAGCAGGTTGAACAACACCCGCTCCAGCCGCCGCGGGTCGGTGGTGACCTCCGACTCGTGCACCACCCGTACGGCGATGTCCGGATCCTTGGCCGCCACCCGGCGCGCGACGAACTCGCCGAGCATGATGTCCTGCAGCTCCGCCCGCTCCGAGGCCCCGTCCAGCCGGGCCACCTCCAGGACGTCCTCGACCAGGGTGCGCATGGCCTTGGCCCGGTCCAGGACCAGCTCCGTGGGCCGGCCGGGCGGCAGCAGCTCGGCGGCCGTCAGCAGACCCGTCACCGGGGTGCGCAACTCGTGCGCGATGTCGGCGGTGACCCGCCGCTCGGCCTCCAGGCGCTGCCGCAGCGCGTCCGCCATGGCGTCCACCGCGCGCGCCAGCTCATCGGTCTCGTCGCGTACGACCCCGCCGATGGCCTCCTGCACCCGGACGTCGGTCTCGCCGGCCGCGGCCTGGTTCGCGGCGGCCGCCGCCTTGCGCAGCCGACGGGACAGCTGCCCGCCGATCAGCACGCCCAGCGCGCTGCCGCCGAGCACGACCGCGACCGAGCCGATGAGCAGGGCCTGGTCCAGGTCCTGCAGCATGTCGGTGCTGCGGTCGGGCAGATGACTGTGCAGGGACAGCACGTGCCCGTCCTTGACCGGTACGGCCGCCCAGATGTCCGCCACCCCGTGGTGCTCGGAGACATCGCTCGCCCGGCGGCCCCGCTCGACCTTCTCGCGCAGCGCGGCGGGCAGCTCCGGGTCGTCGACCCTGACGTAGGGGAAGACCGGCCCCCGGTTCAGCTCGTAGTTGCGCTGGGCCATCAGGACCCGGTCGTTGGCCAGTTCGCGCGCGTTGTCCAGCATCGAGACGCGGGCCGCGTTGTGCACGACCAGGCTCAGTACGATCGCCACCAGCCCGGCCACCAGCGCGATGGCCGCGCTGACCTTCCACCTGAGCCCGGTGCGCAGGCCCGCGCGCTCCATGCGCCGGACCGGATGCCGCAGAATCCCCCGCATGCCGCCGCTCCGCTCAGGCCTTCAGCTTGTAGCCGAAGCCGCGGACCGTCTCGATCCGGTCCTGGCCGATCTTCTGCCGCAGCCGCTGCACGTGCACGTCCACGACCCGGGTGTCGCCGCCCCAGCCGTAGTCCCACACCCGCTCCAGCAGCTTGTCGCGGGAGAGCACGGTACCCGGGGCGGCGGAGAACTCCAGCAGCAGCCGCATCTCGGTCGGCGTCAGCGCCACCGGCTGCCCGGCCCGGCGCACCTCCATGCCGTCGGTGTCGATCTCCAGGTCCCCGAAGGCGAGCGTGCCGCCGCCGGCCGTCGACGCGGCCTCCTCCGCCTGCGCGGATCCGCCTGCGTGCCCGAAGCGGCGCAGCACCGCGCGGATCCGGGCGACCAGCACGGCACCGTCGAAGGGCTTGGTCACATAGTCGTCGGCGCCCGCCTCGAGGCCCAGAACGACGTCGATGGAGTCGGCGCGCGCCGACAGCATGATCACCGGCACGGTCGACTCGTCCCGGATCCGGCGGCACAGGCTGACGCCGTCGAGGCCCGGCACCATGACGTCCAGCAGCGCGATGTCGGGGCGGTCGGCCCGGAACGCCTCCAGGCCCGACAGGCCGTCGGGCATCGCGGTGACCGCGAAGCCGTCCCGCTCCAGGGCGAGCTGGGTGGCCTCGCGGATGACGTCGTCGTCCTCTACGAACAGGACGTGGGTCTGGTCTGCCATCCCGGTGCTCTCAGTCCTCGTGGGGTAGGTGTGGCGGTCAGGTGTGCGGGGGCGGGGCGATCAGCCGTCCGGTACGGGGGTCGGGCCCCCGCCGGCGGACTTGCTGTACTCGTTGCGCGTGGGCTTGCCCTGGGCGAACCGTCCCGCCTTCCAGGTGTACGGGGTCACGATCTCGCCGGACGGGCTGGAGATCGGGTCACCCTTCTCGTAGTACTGCCTGGTCACCGACAGGACGCCCTGGTCGATCTCCGCGTAGACCGGGGACTCCTCGCTCTTGAAGACGTTCTTGAACGAGCCGTCGTCGTCCCGGTACACGTACGAGCCGATGCCGACCGCGTCGGCGCAGGTCAGCACATTGACGACGACGTCGTCCACCGGGGCTCCGGTCAGATTGCCGTAGGAGACGTCGACCGGGTACTCGTCGCCGTTGCACGGTTGCAGCTCCCGCTTGACCGCCGGCGACACCTCGGGGTCGCTCTTGATCAGTGCCACGGGGTCCACCCGCCGGTACTTCTCGGACGGGCTGGGGGAGGGGGAGGCGACGGCCCCGGCCACCGCGGAGGCGTGTGCCGGGCCCTCGTCCCGCGCGCCCGTGCCCCCGCTGCCGCACGCGGCGAGGAAAAGGGCGGGGGCGGCGAGCGCGGCCCCCACCGCGATCACCGCCTGTGTACTGCCTCGGGCCCGGTCGGGCCCGGCCCCGGTCAGGCCGCGCAACGCTCCCGCTCCTCACGCTCCAGCGCGCGTGCGTCCAGATCGCGGGCCTCCAGCTCCTCACGGAGCCGGGCGAGCGCCCGGTGCAGCGTGCTCTTGACCGTACCGGCCGACATGCCGAGGGCAGCGGCCGTCTCCTCAGTGGACATCTGCTCCCAGTGTCGCAGCACGACGACACTGCGCTGCTTCGGTGCGAGCACCTTCATGACGTCCATCAGCAGGGCCCGGTCGGCGTGCTGTTCGGTCGAGTCCTCCACGGAGGCGTCCGGCAGCTGCTCGGTCGGCACCTCCTCCAGCTTGCGCGCCCGCCACCACTCGGTCCGCGTGTTGATCATGACCCGGCGCAGATAGGCGTCGGCGAGCCGCTTGTCGGCGATGCCCTCCCAGCGGCCGTACGTCCGCACCAGCGCCGTCTGCAGCAGGTCCTGGGCGTCGACCGGGTCCGGGACCAGCCGACGGGCGCTGCGCAGCAGCGCGTCCTGCCGGCTGCGGACGTACTCCTCGAATTCGAGCACCTCGCCCTGCGCCATGATCAACCGCCTCCGTTCCCCGTTGTGCTTCCGGCTCTTGCCCGAAGTTCCGCTCTCCCCGCGCCCGGTGGTCCGCCGGGCACGGAGAAGAAGCTACGGAGTGGTTGTCACGAGGCTGTGCGGACCAGCCTGCGGCTGGCAATCGGCTATCCGTCGGTTGTGTAACGGACAGGGGGAAGGGGTAAGGCGCGCGGCAAGTTTGTGGCGGTATGGGGTGATTTGCCGGGCCTGAATCCTTGTAACGGACGCCGGGCGGTTGTGATGTGGCTGTGTGTCAGCCGAGCGGCAGCCGATAGAGACCGCCCGGAAGCGGCTCCACCAGACCGTCCGCGACGAGCCCGTCGAGCGCGCGCGCCCGCTGCACCGGCTCGTGCCACACCCGGTCCAGCACCGCCTGCGGCACCGGCGCGTGCGCCTCCCGCAGCACGGCCAGCAGCTTGCCGCGCACCTGCCGGTCCGTACCGGCGTACGTCTGCCCGCGGCGCGGCGGACCCGCGTGCTCCGGCTTGCCCGCGAGCCGCCAGGCGCACTGTGCGGCGATCGGACACCGCGGGCACCCCTCGTTCTTCGCCGTGCACACCAGCGCGCCCAGCTCCATGGAGGCGGCGGCCCACCGGGCGGCGGTCCGCTCGTCCTCCGGCAGCAGCTCCCGCGCCAGGCGCCGTTCGGCGGCCGTGGTCGCGTTCGGCGGGTACTGCACGCCGGTCACCGCCCGCGCCAGTACCCGGCGCACATTGGTGTCCAGCACCGCGTGCCGCTGCCCGTACGCGAACGAGGCCACCGCGGCGGCCGTGTACTCACCGATGCCGGGCAGCGCGAGCAGTTGCGCGTGATCCGTCGGTACGTCACCGCCGTGCCGCTCCGTTATGGCGACCGCGGCGCCGTGCAGGCGCAGGGCGCGGCGCGGATAGCCGAGCCGGCCCCAGGCGCGCACCGCCTCACCGGGCGCCTCCTTCGCCAGGTCGGCGGGACGCGGCCAGCGGGCCAGCCACTCCTCGTAGACGGGCAGCACCCGGTTCACCGGAGTCTGCTGGAGCATGAACTCGCTGACCATCACGCCCCACGGGCCCGCCTCCGGGCGGCGCCAGGGGAGGTCTCGGGCGTGGGTGTCGAACCAGGCGATCACGGGGGCGTGCAGCATCTCAGTCATGGCCCTTCCGATCCTGCCACGGGTTGGCGGGCCTGATGGGTGACGGCACGGTCACCGAGCGTGGCGGAACATGAAGAACCGCGTCGCCCGCGGCAGTTGCCGGGATGATGATCCGGAAAAGTTGGCGCCGGCGCGGCGGGTGGCGCAAGCAAGCGCGACGATCTCTCGTACAGTTTGCGCCGTGGGATCTCTGCGCAATCCGGTCGGGCCGCTTCCCTCCTCCATCTACTGGCGTCGGAGGGCCGTACTGCTGTCCGTGGTCGCCCTGTTGGCGCTGGTGATCACATGGATCGTCACCGCCGGCGGCGGGGGCGGCAAGAAGAACGCCGACGGGTCCAACGGCAAGAACCCCACGCACACCATCACGCCAGGGCCGAGCTCGTCCGGTCCCGCCATCAGCCAACGCCCCGGCGGCCGCGACGAGTCGGGCGGCGGGGACTCCAGCGGCTCCGGTTCGGGTTCCGGCTCCGGTTCCGCCTCCGGCGGGGACGGTGGGGACGGCGGTTCGGCCGACGGCTCCTCGGGCGCCGGTGGCGGCTCGGGTTCGAATGCGGCGTCCGGTGGCGGCGGCGTCGGTACGGGCGACACGCTCCCGGCGTCCTCCACGCTTCCCAACTGCACGGCCGGAGCGGTGGCGTTGAGCCTGCGCAGCGTGCACAACTCCTATTCGCCGGACCAGACGCCGACGTTCGAACTCACCGCGAAGAACAGCTCGTCGGCCGACTGCAAGGTCGATCTGGGTCCGAAGAACGCGGTGTTGACGGTCACGCCGGCCGATGGCGACGACACGTTGTGGTCGTCGGCCGACTGTCCCAAGGGCGCGGGCAGCCTGGTGTTCCGGGTGCCCGCCGGCCAGAGCATCACCTACACCGTGAAGTGGGACCGCAAGCCGAGCGCGGCCCACTGCGCGACGCCCTCCGGGGGTTCGGCGAAGCCGGGCACCTACCTGCTGGAGGCCAAGACCCCGGGCTTCGGAAAGGCACAGGCGTCGTTCGTGCTGTCGGCCGACTGAGGACGGGGCGGCGCGGTGCGTCGTCGGCTGCCGGCACGTCGTGGCTGTGCGCGAATGCCGCCCACACAGCCGCAGCCGCCGTACGGCCCCCCGGCCCCGAGCTCTCGGGCGCCCGGCCGCACCTCAGACGTAGCGCTCCAGGATCGACGACTCCGCCAGGCGTGACAGGCCCTCCCGCACGCTCCGCGCGCGGGCCTCGCCGACACCGTCCACGGTCTGCAGGTCGTCGACGCTCGCGGCGAGCAGCTTCTGCAGGCCCCCGAAATGCTCCACCAGCCGGTCGATGATGGCGCCCGGCAGCCGCGGCACCTTGGCCAGCAGCCGGAACCCGCGCGGGGACACCGCCGAGTCGAGGGTCTCGGGAGACCCCGTGTAGCCCAGCGCCCGCGCGACCGTGCCGAGTTCGAGCAGCTCCGCGTGGGTCAGCGCGTCCAGCTCGGCCAGCGCCTCGTCGACCGTGCGGGACCGCTTCGCCGTCGGCTCGGGGACGTAGTCGCGGACGACCAGCGAGCGGTCGGGTTCGACCCCGGCGATCAACTCCTCGAGCTGGAGGGCGAGAAGACGGCCGTCCGTGCCCAGCTCGACCACGTACTCGGCGATCTCGGTGGCGATGCGGCGGACCATCTCCAGCCGCTGCGCGACCGCCGATACGTCCCGCACCGTGACCAGGTCCTCGATCTCCAGCGCCGACAGCGTGCCCGCGACCTCGTCCAGCCGGAGCTTGTACCGCTCCAGGGTCGCCAGTGCCTGGTTCGCCCGGGACAGGATCGCCGCCGAGTCCTCCAGGACGCGCCGCTGACCGTCCACGTAGAGAGCGATCAGCCGCATCGACTGGGAGACGGAGACCACCGGGAAGCCGACCTGCTTGCTGACGCGGTCCGCCGTGCGGTGCCGCGTGCCCGTCTCCTCCGTCGGGATCGTCGGGTCCGGGACGAGCTGGACGCCCGCGCGCAGGATCTTCGACAGGTCCGACGACAGCACGATGCCGCCGTCCAGCTTGCACAGCTCGCGCAGCCGGGTCGCGGTGAACTCGACGTCCAGCACGAAACCGCCCGTGCACATCGCCTCGACCGTCTTGTCCGAGCCGAGGACGATGAGCCCGCCGGTGTTGCCGCGCAGGACGCGCTCCAGGCCGTCACGCAGGGCCGTACCGGGTGCCACGGCGCTCAGCGAGGCGCGCATCAGGCCATCGGAACCGGCACTCCCACCGGCCTTGCCGGGAGCTGCTGCCCGGTCGTTGGCTGCCACTGCACTCCTCCGGTCGCAGGTTCTGACGCGCTCCCGCACCCGCACTCGGTTCGTACGGACGGGCGAGACCTGGGCAAAGTCTACCGGCGCTCCTCCGCCTCCCGTGGGGCCTCTCGGCGACGGGAGCGCGGCAGGACCCGGAGCGCGTCGCCCATGTCGGCGACTTCCAGGACCTTCATGCCGGGCGGCACCTTCCCCGGATCGGTCGGTACGAGCGCGTGCGTGAAGCCCAGCCGGTGCGCCTCGGCGAGCCTGCGCTGCACGCCCGTGACCCGTCTGACCTCGCCCGCGAGCCCCACCTCGCCGATCGCCACCAGGTTCTTCGGCAGCGGGGTGTCGCTGGCGGCGGAGGCCAGGGCGAGCGCGATGGCGAGGTCGGCGGCCGGCTCCGACAGCTTCACGCCGCCGACCGTCGCCGAGTAGATGTCCCGCTTGCCGAGCGCGCTGATCCGGCCGCGCTGCTCCAGGACGGCCAGCATCATCGACACACGGGAGGTCTCCAGGCCGGACGTCGTACGGCGCGGGGAGGGGATCTGGGAGTCGACGGTCAGCGCCTGCACCTCGGCCACCAGCGGACGGCGGCCCTCCAGGGTGACGGTCAGGCAGGTCCCCGGGACCGGCTCGGCCCGGCGGGTCAGGAACAGGCCGCTGGGGTCGGCGAGGCCCGTGATGCCCTCGTCGTGCAGCTCGAAGCAGCCGACCTCGTCCGTCGCGCCGTAGCGGTTCTTCACGCCGCGCACCAGACGCAGGCGCGCGTGCCGGTCGCCCTCGAAGTGCAGGACGACGTCCACCAGGTGCTCCAGCAGGCGGGGCCCGGCGATGGCGCCGTCCTTCGTGACGTGGCCCACGAGCAGCGTGGACATGCCCCGCTCCTTGGAGGCCCGGATCAGCGCGCCCGCCACCTCGCGGACCTGCGCCATGCCGCCGGGCGCGCCCTCGATCTCCGGGGAGGCCACCGTCTGCACCGAGTCGAGGATCAGCAGGGACGGCTTGACCTCGTCCAGGTGGCCGAGGACGGCGGACAGGTCGGTCTCGGCGGCCAGATAGAGGTCGTCGTGGAGCGCGCCGATGCGGTCGGCGCGCAGCCGCACCTGGCTCGCCGACTCCTCGCCGGTCACATAGAGGGTGCGGTGCTCGGAGCCGGCCGCCTTGGCGGCCACGTCCAGCAGCAGGGTGGACTTGCCGACGCCGGGCTCGCCCGCGAGCAGGACGACCGCGCCCGGCACGAGGCCGCCGCCGAGCACCCGGTCCAGCTCGGGCACGCCGGTCGAGCGGGCGGTGGCCTGCCGGCCGTCGACCTGGCCGATGGGCAGCGCGGAGGAGGTCACCCGGCCCGGCGTGGTGGTCCGGACCGCGGGCGCGCCGTACTCCTCGACCGTGCCCCAGGCCTGGCACTCCGGGCAGCGGCCGAGCCACTTGGCCGTCTGCCAGCCGCACTCGGTGCAGCGGTAGGACGGGCGGTCCTTGGTTGTCTTGGTACGGGCAGCCATGCGGAAACCGTAGCCCGGGGCACTGACAACGGGACCGGCGGTCGGGCGTGGAGAAGCGGGGAGCACGTGTGGGTGAACCCTTCTCGGCCACCGCCCACCGGGATCCAGCCGCGGAATAAAGGGTTCCTGTCCCCTTATGAGGGATCGTTTCACCCGTACGGATTAAAAGAGCTCAAGGTTCCAGAAGGGGCACTCCGGCGCCGCCTACGGTCGCACGGGTGATGAGGAGCAGTCCGGAGACGACCACCCGCACGACAGGCGCGCACCGGGCGCATCGCGGGGCACGTGAGGCCCGTGACGCACGACGCGAAGCGCGCGAGAACCGTGAGGAGAAGGAGGCGCGCGACCGCGCCGCCGCGCGCACCGTCGCCCAGCGCACGCCGGCGCGCTACGAGCCGTACCTGGACGGCCTGTTCACCTACTGCCTGTCCGTCCTGTGCGACCACGACACGGCCACCGCCGCCCTCGGCGAGGTCCTCGCCCTGGCGGAACGGCGCGGTCACCGCGCCCCCGGGGCCCCCGGCGACCTCAGGGCCTGGCTGTACGCGCTGGCCCGCTGGGCCTGCCTCCGCAAGCTGGCCGAGGCCAAGCAGAAACGTCAGGCCACGCATGCGGCGGGGCGTGGCGGGGCGGGGGGCGCCGGGAAGGGGGCGGACGGGGGCGGCGGGAGGAAGTCCGACGGTGCCGGGAGGGGGAGGCCCGCGGGTACGGGCGGGGCGGGCGCCGGGGCGGACCGGGCTGCGGGGGCCGCCGGGACCGCGGGCGCGTCGGGGGACGCCGGGACCTCTCGGGCCGACGGAACCCCCGGCACCTCGGGGGAGGCCGGAACGTCCTGGGCCCACGGGTTCTACCGAGCCGCCGGATCCGGCTCCGGCGGGCCCCCCGCCGGGGCACAGTGGCCCTCCGCCGCCGGGAGTTCCCGGGCTCCCGGGCGCACCGGCAAAGAGCCGCCCGCGTCAGCCCTCCCCCCGGACATCCAGGAGCAGCGGCGCCGAGAACTGGCGCTGCTGGCCTGGCCGGAGGCCGCCGGCACCACGCCCGAGCAGCGCGAGGCCCTGGAACTCGCCGTCCGGCACCACCTCGCCACCGACGAGGTCGCCGCCGTCCTCGGCATGGAGCCCGCCGCCGCGCGGGAACTGCTCGCCTCCGCCGCCTGCGAGGTCGAGCGCACGCGCGCGGCCCTGGCCGTGGTCGAGACGGGCGGCTGCCCGAGCGTGGCCCACCTCACCGGCGACAACCGGCTGGTCCTCAGCACGGCACTGCGCCGCGAGCTGGTCCGGCACGTCGACGACTGCCCGCGCTGCCGCCGCACCGCCGAGCGCGCGGTCCCCGGTCACTGGCCCGGCGCCACGGTCACCCCCGCCGAGCTGCCCGTCCTGGAGGCTCCGCGCGCGGCCCTGGCACGCCACCCACGCGCGCGGGGCGCGGCCGTACCCCGCTTCGACCGGCGCGGCTTCCCGATGGACCCCAAGGACCGCGCGGCCCGCCGCGACCGCATCCGCGCGCGGGCGGTCACGACGACGGTGGTGGCCACGGTGGTCGCCGCGCCGGTCCTCGCCCTCTGGGCCGCCTACCGGGGCGGGCCGGCCGGGGACGACGACGGGCGCGCGGCGACCGCGCGGGAGGCGCAGGGTCCCGAGGCGCTCGGTGGCGACACGTCCGGCGGCTACGAGAACGCGGGGAACGCCAGCGTGAAGCCGGGCGTCCGCATGGGCAGGAACGGCAAGGCGGACGTCTCGGTCGAGGTCGTCAGCGTCGGCGGCATGGGCGGGAAGGGCGCGGGTCAGCTCGACGTCAGCGCCGCCAACGACGGCGACACGACCCTGATCACCCTCACGGCGTCCGGCGCGTCAGAGGTCCGCTGGTCGGTGTCCACGTCGGCCGGCTGGCTCTACTTCAGCCAGTCCTCGGGAACCCTGGAACCCGGTCGGACGTTGACGGTCAAGGTGTACGTGGACCACCTGCGCGAGCCGTCCGGCCACTGGCACGCGCGGGTGGCGGTGGCACCGGCGGGCGCGGTCGTCTCGATCGACGGCTACGGCACGGCACCGAGCCGCCCGACCCCGCCCCCCGCCTCGCCCACACCCCCGTCGCCTCCGCCGAGCACACCGCCCACCGAGCCCCCCGCCACGCAGTCCCCACCGCCGACGGACCCCACACCGACCCCGACGACCCCGCCCCCCTCGGACTCCCCGACCCCGACCCCCACCCCGACCGACACCGAGACGCCGGCCCCTACGGACAGCTAGGAGGGGCCGGGACAAGGGCATTTCAGCCGAGCGAGCCGGGTGGGCGGGTGGAAAAGGCCGTCACTGGGCTTCCGGGTCGGCCGGGTGGGGCGCCAGCAGGGGCAACTGCGACGCCAGCCGCGCTTCGCACAGCTCGACCAGACGGTCGTACCCCGCCTTGCCCATCAGCTCGGTCAGCTCGGCCCGGTAGGAGACGTACACCGGCTCGCCCGCGCCGTGCGCCGACGTCGCCGAGGTGCACCACCAGTGCAGGTCGTGCCCGCCCGGACCCCAGCCCCGGCGGTCGTACTCCCCGATGGACACCTGAAGCACCCGCGTGTCGTCCGGCCGGTCGATCCAGTCGTACGTCCGCCGGATCGGCAGCTGCCAGCACACGTCCGGCTTGGTCTCCAGCGGCTCCCGACCCTCCTTCAGCGCCAGGATGTGCAGCGAGCAGCCGGCCCCGCCCGCGAACCCCGGCCGGTTCTGGAAGATGCACGACCCCTGGAACGGCCGCGTCTGCCGGGAACCCTCCTCGTCCTCGGAGACCCACCCGTTCCGCGTGCCCTCGTCATGGTGCTGCCAGATCTCCGGCGTGAGCCGCGCCACGTGCCCGGCGACCCGCTTCTCGTCGTCCTCGTCGGAGAAGTGCGCCCCCAGCGTGCAGCACCCGTCGTCCGCACGGCCCGCCTGAATGCCCTGGCAGCCACTGCCGAAGATGCAGTTCCAGCGAGAGGTCAGCCATGTCAGATCGCAGCGGAAGACCTGCTCGTCGTCCGCCGGATCGGGAAACTCCACCCAGGCGCGGGCGAAGTCGAGCCCCTTCTCGTCGCCCATCTTCGCCTCCAGGGAGGTTTTGGCGGCCTTATGACTTTTGTCCGCCTTGTCGGCCTTCGCCTTTTTCGTCTTTGGCACGCGTCCAGGGTAAGTGGCCCGGCGCCGCATCGGGGACCGAGGACGGACGTTGGGGCAGTAGCGTTCCGTACATGAGACTCGGTGTCCTGGACGTGGGTTCGAACACGGTGCATCTGCTGGTGGTGGACGCCCACCCCGGCGCGTGCCCGCTGCCCGCGCATTCGCACAAGGCCGAACTCCGGCTCGCCCAGCTCCTCGACGACAGCGGTGCCATCGGCGACGAAGGCATCGACCAACTGATCGCCGTCGTACGGGACGCGCTCCAGGCCGCCGAGGACAAGGGCGTCGAGGACCTGCTGCCGTTCGCGACCTCCGCCGTCCGCGAGGCCACCAACGCCGACGACGTCCTCCAACGCGTGGCCGACGAGACCGGCGTACGACTCCAGGTCCTCACCGGAGCGGAGGAGGCCCGGCTCACCTTCCTCGCCGTACGCCGCTGGTTCGGCTGGTCCGCCGGGAGGCTGCTGGTCCTGGACATCGGCGGCGGCTCCCTGGAGATCGCCTTCGGCATAGACGAGGAACCGGACGCGGCCGTCTCCCTCCCGCTCGGCGCCGGCCGCCTCACCGCCGGCTGGCTGCCCGGCGATCCGCCCGCCCCCGAGGACGTCCGCGCCCTGCGCCGCCACGTCCGCACGGAGATCGCCCGCACGGTCGGCGAATTCAGCCGCTTCGGCGCCCCCGACCACGTGGTCGCCACCTCCAAGACCTTCAAACAGCTCGCCCGCATCGCCGGCGCCGCCCGCAGTGCCGAGGGCCCCTACGTCCAGCGCGAACTCAAGCGCGAGTCCCTGGAGGCCTGGGTGCCGCGCCTGTCCGGCATGACGGTGGAACAGCGCGCCGAACTGCCCGGCGTCTCGGAGGGCAGGGCCGGCCAGCTCCTCGCCGGCGCCCTGGTCGCCGAAGGCGCGATGGATCTCTTCGGGGTGGAGAAACTGGAGATCTGCCCCTGGGCCCTGAGGGAGGGCGTCATCCTCCGGCGCCTCGACCACATGGGTTCCGCGTGAGCGCCCCGAGGGGGCGCGGGGAACCGCGCGGGAAGCGACCACGCACCCGCAGCCGCGCAAATGGCAAACCTCACAACGGCGAATAGGCACCCAACACCCGAGCCCCTCGGCGCCGTATGGTGACGGACGTGGCTGAACCAAGGGACGTGGACGTGCGCATCGCGCTCTCGACCGCCTCCGTCTACCCCGAGTCGACGGCGACGGCCTTCGAGATCGCCGCGCGCCTCGGTTACGACGGCGTCGAGGTCATGGTGTGGACCGACCCGGTCAGCCAGGACATCGAGGCGCTGCGTCGCCTGTCGGACTACCACGGCATCCCGATCCTCGCCGTCCACGCCCCGTGCCTGCTGATCACCCAGCGGGTCTGGTCCACCGACCCCTGGGTCAAGCTCCAGCGGGCCAGGGCGGCGGCGGAGAAGCTGGACGCCTCCACCGTCGTCGTCCACCCGCCCTTCCGCTGGCAGCGGCAGTACGCCCGGGAGTTCGTCGACGGGATCTGGCGGATGGCGAACGAGACGGACGTACGGTTCGCCGTCGAGAACATGTACCCCTGGCGCTACCGCGACCGCGAGATGCTCGCCTACGCCCCCGACTGGGACGTCACCAACGACGACTACCGGCACTTCACGATCGACCTCAGCCACACGGCGACGGCCCGCACCGACGCCCTCGGCATGATCGACCGCATGGGGGACCGGCTCGGGCACGTCCACCTCGCCGACGGCCGGGGCTCCGCCAAGGACGAGCACCTGGTGCCCGGCCGGGGCACCCAGCCCTGCGCCGAGCTGCTGGAGCGCCTGGTGCGCACCGGCTTCGACGGCCATGTCGTGATCGAGGTCAACACCCGGCGGGCGATGTCCGGCGCCGAGCGCGAGGCCGACCTCGCCGAGGCCCTGGAGTACACGCGCAAGCACCTGACCGCGGCCGCCGTGCGGGTGACCCGCCGATGACCGCCACCCCGCCCGCGAACGACACCGCGCCCGAGCCCCCCGCCCGGCGCCGGGGCCGGCCCCCGCGTGGCGAGTCGGCCGGCACCCGGGACCGTATCCTCGCCGCCGCCCGCGAGGAGTTCTCCGCACGTGGGTACGAGAAGACGTCCGTACGCGGCATCGCCAAGGCCGCCGGCGTCGACTCGGCGCTCGTCCACCACTACTTCGGCACCAAGGAGCAGGTCTTCGAAGCGGCCATCGAAGTCGCCTTCGCCCCCGCGCTGAACGCGCCGGAGGCGGTCGCCGAGGGCCCCCCGGACGCCGTCGGCGAGCGGCTGACCCGGTTCATCTTCGGCATCTGGGAGAACCCCACCACCCGCACCCCGCTGCTCGCGATCGTGCGCTCCGCCGTCAACAACGACACGGCCGCCGCCGTCTTCCGCCGCCTGATCGCCACCCAGCTGCTGCGCCGCATCGCCGCCCAGCTGGAGCTGCCGGACGCCGAGCTGCGCGCCGAGCTGGCGGCCGCCCAGATCGTGGGCTGTGCCATGCTCCGGTACGTGATCAAGGTGGAGCCGCTGGCGTCGGCGGACCTGGAGCGGATCATCGCCCGGGTCGCCCCCGTCGTACAGGGGCATCTGACGGCTCCGTGAAACGCGCGTCCCGCGATTCGGACACCTCGTCCCGCCACCTGGATGACCGGCGTACGCTCGATAAAGCCAGATCCGTCTGAAGGAGCGAGCGACGATGCCCGAGCTGAGGTCCCGCACAGTCACCCACGGCCGCAACATGGCGGGCGCCCGCGCCCTTATGCGCGCCTCCGGTGTACCCGGTGCGGACATCGGCCGAAAGCCGATCATCGCCGTCGCGAACTCCTTCACCGAGTTCGTGCCGGGCCACACCCACCTCCAGCCGGTCGGCCGGATCGTCAGCGAGGCGATCAAGGAGGCGGGCGGCATCCCGCGCGAGTTCAACACGATCGCGGTCGACGACGGCATCGCCATGGGCCACGGCGGCATGCTGTACTCCCTGCCCTCCCGCGACCTGATCGCGGACTCGGTCGAGTACATGGTCGAGGCCCACTGCGCCGACGCCCTGGTCTGCATCTCCAACTGCGACAAGATCACCCCGGGCATGCTGCTGGCCGCCCTGCGCCTGAACATCCCGACGGTCTTCGTCTCCGGCGGCCCCATGGAGTCCGGCCGCGCCACCCTCGTGGACGGCACGGTCCGCACGCTCGACCTGGTCGACGCGATCTCCGACGCCGTCAACGACAAGATCTCCGACGAGGACATCCTCCGCATCGAGGAGAACGCCTGCCCGACCTGCGGCAGCTGTTCCGGCATGTTCACCGCCAACTCGATGAACTGCCTCACCGAGGCCATCGGCCTCTCCCTGCCCGGCAACGGCTCGGTCCTCGCCACCCACACCGCGCGCAAGCAGCTCTACGTCGACGCGGCCCGCACGGTCATGGACCTCACCCGCCGCTACTACGAGCAGGACGACGACACCGTCCTGCCCCGCAACATCGCCACCTTCCAGGCCTTCGAGAACGCCATGGCCCTGGACATCGCGATGGGCGGCTCCACCAACACGATCCTGCACCTGCTGGCCGCCGCCCAGGAGGCGGGCGTCCCGTTCGGCCTGGACCAGATCGACGCCGTCTCGCGCCGCGTGCCCTGCCTGGCCAAGGTGGCCCCCAACGTCGCCAAGAACCGCACCTACTACATGGAGGACGTGCACCGCGCCGGCGGCATCCCCGCCCTCCTCGGCGAACTGCACCGCGCCGGCCTGCTCAACGAGGACGTCCACGCCGTCCACAGCCCGTCCCTGTCCGACTGGCTGAAGACCTGGGACGTCCGCGGCGGCTCCCCCTCCCCGGAGGCCGTGGAGCTGTGGCACGCGGCGCCCGGCTGCGTCCGCTCCGCCGAGGCCTTCTCCCAGTCCGAGCGCTGGGAGGCGCTGGACGACGACGCCGAGAACGGCTGCATCCGCTCCGTCGAGCACGCGTACTCCAAGGACGGCGGCCTCGCGGTCCTGCGCGGCAACCTCGCCGTCGACGGCTGCGTGGTCAAGACGGCCGGCGTCGACGAGTCGATCTGGACCTTCGAGGGCCCGGCGGTCGTCTGCGAGTCCCAGGAGGAGGCCGTCCAGCGCATCCTCACCCAGGAGGTCAAGGACGGCGACGTCGTCGTCATCCGCTACGAGGGCCCCAAGGGCGGCCCCGGCATGCAGGAGATGCTGTACCCGACCTCGTACCTGAAGGGCCGCGGCCTCGGCAAGACCTGCGCCCTGATCACCGACGGCCGCTTCTCCGGCGGCACCTCGGGCCTCTCCATCGGCCACGCCTCGCCCGAGGCGGCCTCCGGCGGCACGATCGCCCTGGTCCAGGACGGCGACCGCATCCGCATCGACATCCCGGCCCGCACGATCGAGCTGCTGGTCGACGAGGCCGAGCTGGCCCGTCGCGAGCAGGCCCTGAACGGCGTCTACGCCCCGAAGAACCGCGAACGCAAGGTCTCCGCCGCCCTCCGTGCCTACGCGGCGATGGCCACCAGCGCGGACAAGGGCGCGGTGCGCGACGTGTCCCGCCTGGGCTGAACATCGTCAGGAAGGGCCGCTCCCGGTAGGGGGCGGTCCTTCGCCGTACCACGGGGGCGTTGGCCGTCTACAGGCTCACGGGGGGGCCTTCTCCGGTCTCACCGGAGGCCTGGCCTTCTCCAGCCTGACCAGGGCGTTCGCCGCCCCCGCGGCGCCGGCCTCGCACCGCGTCCGGGGTCACCAGGCCGACGGTTTCCCGCCGTCCACGGCGAAGACCGTGCCGTCGGGCGCCGCTGCGAGGACGCGGCCGCCGACCGGCACCGGCGCCGGCGGGGTGCTCATGACCTCCGCCGAGTTCGCGCCCAGCCGCGCCGGCGTCTGCCCGACCAGCCTGCCGTTCCCGGCGTCGACGGCGAGCAGCCGGCCGTCGCTCGCGGTGAGGTACACCCGCCCGCCGCGCACGACGGGTGCCGAACCGCGGCTCACCGACGTCTCCAGGTGCCACAGGTGCCTGCCCGACCGCCCCGACGCCATGTCCACGGCGTCCAGGGAACCGCCGGTGGCCAGCACGTACACGACGTTCCCGCGCACGGTCGCGTGCGCGCCGTCGAGGACGGCGGGCAGCGCGACGCGCCGGATCGCGCCCGTACCGGGGGTGTAGCGGACGATCTCCTTGGCGCCGTACGCGTTGTCCACGGCCAGGAAGAACACCGAACCGTCCTGCGCCGCGAACGGCTTGAGCCAGCCGCCGAGCCGTACGTCCCACCGCACCTGGCCCGTGCCCGGGTCCACGGCGGTCACCTGGGTGCTCGTCCCGTCGGCGGCCGTACGCGTCGCGAAGGCCGTCGACGCGCCGGGGAACGCGTCGAGGGACGGCACGCCCTGACCGGGCACCGTGCTGTGCCAGCGGGTGGCGCCGTTCGCGCCGTCCACACCGGTGACCGTGCCGTCGGCGCTGGTGAGCAGGGCCGTGTCACCGGCGTACCGCACGGTCGTCCCGGCCGGCAGCCGCCGCTGCCACACCTGCCTGCCCGTGGCCGGATCCAGCCCCGCGAGCCGTGAGCCGCCGTCCGTGTACGGCTGGACCAGTCCGCCGGAGAGGGCGGGGGGCCCGCTCGTGGACCGGGTGTCGACCGAGCGTCGCCACAGCAGCCCGCCGTCGCCCGCGGAGAGCGCGAAGACGACACCCGGCCGCGCGCAGAACACCTCCCCGGCCCCGTACACGCACTGCGGCATGCCCTCGCCGCCGACCGCCGGCCGGGCCGTCCACGTGCCGGCGGAAGCCGACGTCAGGGTCGGCTCGCTCTCCCTCTTGCGCGCCTGATCGTTTCCTCCGGACGCCCACACGGAGACGAGCGCACTGAGCAGCGCCAGCCCGAGACCACCGGCCCCCAACGCCACCGCCCGCCGACGCCCCAGGCGGCGGAGCGTGCGCCGGCCGGCACCCCCGGAACGACCTGCCCCCGCCGGAGCGCCCCCTGCCTCCTCCCCGGCTTCCGCCGGAGCCCGGTCCTCGCTCGCCCCTCGCTCTTCACCCGTCCGCTGCGCCGGTATGAACGCCTGGGTGTCGTACGAGGCCGCCACCGAGCGCAGTTCCCGCATCAGCTCGTCCGGCGTGGGCCGGTCCGCGGGCTCCTTGGCGAGGCACCGGCGGACCAGCGGTGCGAGCCCTTCCGGTACGCCGATCAGGTCGGGCTCGTCGTGGACCACCTGGTAGGCGACGACGTACGGGCTGTCGGAGTCGAACGGCCCGCGCCCGGTGGCCGCGTGCACCATGACCGAACCGAGCGCGAAGATGTCCGCGGCCGGGCCGACCTCACGGGGCCGCCGGAACTGCTCGGGCGCCATGAACGGCGGAGTGCCGATCAACTTTCCGGTCTCGGTGCGCAGTTCACTGTCCTTGGGCCGGGAGATGCCGAAGTCGATGACTTTCGGCCCGTCCTCGGCGAGCAGCACGTTGCTGGGCTTGAGATCCCGGTGCACGACCCCGACCCGATGGATGTCCCGCAGCGCCTCCGCGAGCCCGGCCATCAGCCGGCGCAGCTGCTCCGCGGGCATGGGGCCCTTCCGCTTCACATGCTCGGAGAGGGTCGGTCCGGGGATGAACAGGGTGGCCATCCACGGGCGTTCGGCCTCGGGATCGGCGTCCACGACGGGCGCCGTGAAGGCCCCGCTGACCCTCCGCGCGGCGGCCACCTCCTGCCGGAAACGGCCCCTGAACTCGGAATCCTTCGCGAACTCGGCGTGTACGACCTTCACCGCGAGCCGCATCCCGGAGGTACTGCGGGCGAGGTGTACGACCCCCATGCCGCCGGAGCCCAGGCAGGACTCCAGCCGGTAGTGCCCGGCGTACTCCGGAAGTTCCGCTTCCGCGCCCGCTCCGGTGTTGCGCTGTGGCGCCATGGACCACCCCCGTGCTGTTCGTCCGCGCGCGCGACGCACGGAGCCTAGTCGATGACTCGTACGAGACAGAGGCGGCTTGCTAGCGTCTGCGTGCGAGTCGCGCACCTGCGTTTCGCGCCGAGTTGCGAGAGAACAACGGGGGAGGTCCATTTTCATGTCAGTCGACCGCGCACAAGAGGCCGAGGCCACCGAGAACGGCGTCGACGGCACCGGTGGTGCCGAGAAGGTGGTGACGGAGGCGGCGGCAGCCGTCCGCACCTACGCCGTCGCGCCCGGCGTCCGGCTGAACGTCCGCAGCGGCCCGGGCACCCAGTACAACCTGGTCCGCGTCCTGCCGGAGGGCGTCCGGGTACCGATCTACTGCCAGACACCCGGCACGACGGTGTCGGGCACCTACGGCACCACGAACATCTGGGACCTCATCGACAGCGGTGAGTACGTCTCGGACGCCTACGTCCAGACGGGCACCGACGGCTACATCGCCCCACGCTGCGGCTGACACCGTCCGGCGGGCGCCGGGGCCGGCCGGGACGTGCTGGGCTCTCTGGGTTCGGCCGGCACTGGCCGGAGCCTGCACCTGGCACGGCCGGCACCGGGAGCCGTCCCATCCCGTCGGGGTCATGCCCCGGCGGGGTGGGGGTCGCCGGGGTCGTGCCGCGGCGGGGCCGGAGCCGTGGGGGCCACGCTTCGGCGGCGTGGGACCGCACGGCCAGGCTTCAGCGGAGCCGGGGCCGCCGACGCGGAATCCTCACCCAGCCGGCACCGCATCCCGGCCGGCGGGCGCCCGGCCAAGACCCCGCCCGAAGCCCGTCCGCCGACGGCGTCATAATCGTGCTGTGAGCGACGAAACCGGCACCCCGGACACCTCGGCGGGCTCCGCCGGCCGCGCGGCCCAGGGCGACGGCGCGCCGCCTCAGGGTGGTGGCCCCCGCCCCGAGCCCCTGCGCTTCTTCGGCACCTCCTGGGTGCACCACGACAACGGCTACGCGGCCCGCCGCGCCGGCGTCGCCGTCGGCTCCCTCGCCGCCGCCGTCGTCTCCTGTCTGGTGCTGCGCCTCGCCTATGAGGGCATCCAGATCGCCGAAACCGGCTCCTTCGTGACCGTGCTGGTCGTCGCCATGTTCGCGATCTGCAGCGCGCTCGCCTTCCGCAACACCTGGGACGGCTTCGGCAAGCGCCACGACCCGCAGCGCCAGGCCTCCCTGCGCGGCCTGCTCGCCATCGGCTTCGTCGGCACCCTCCTCGCCTACTTCTTCCGCTCCCTCACCGAGGCACCGGGCGAGAAGCTGCACCGCGAGGAGTACGAGGAGGCCCGCGAGGCCTACGCACGCCGCACCACCCGCCGCACCGGCAACCCGTCGAAGAAGAAGCGCCGCCGGTAGAACGGCAGACGGCGGAACCGCAACGGCGGAGCCGCGACGTGGAACGCGGAACGGCGGAAACGGAACGGCGGAACCGATAAGGGGTACGGCAGGCGCGGGGCGATGCCGTAGACAGGACCCCATGACTGCCACTCATTCGTCGCCCGCCGACCCGCACGCCTTCCACGCCGCCCGCGCCGCGTCCTTCAACTCCGCCGCCGCCCAGTACGCCGCGAACCGCCCCTCCTACCCGCCCGCCCTCTTCGACGCCGTCGAGGAACTGGCCGGCCGCCCTCTCCGGGGCGCCAGGACGGTGGACGTCGGCGCGGGCACCGGCATCGCCACCGCCCTCCTGCACGCCCGCGGCGCCGACGTCCTCGCCGTCGAGCCCGGCGCGGGCATGGCCGCCGAGTTCCGCCGCGCGCTCCCGCACGTCCCGCTCGTCCGGGGCAACGGCAACGCCCTCCCCGTCACCGACTCCCACGCCGACCTCATCACCTACGCCCAGGCCTGGCACTGGACCGACCCGGCGCACTCGGTGCCGGAGGCGCTGCGCGTGCTGCGTCCGGGCGGTGCGCTGGCGCTGTGGTGGAACACCGAGGCGCTGGACGTCGAGTGGGTCGCCGACGCCGCCCGCCGCGTCGGCCGTTTCCTGGGCGTCGACGTCGCCGCCGAGGCGCGCAAGGCCGGTGACCGCGTCGAGCTGGCCGACCCCAGCGGACGTCTGGACTTCGCCCGCCGCACGGTCCGCTGGAGCCGCTGCGTCCCGGTCGACACCCACCTCGCCAACATCGACAGCCACTCGGCCTTCCTCGTCACCCCCGCGGAGCGCAGGACCGCCTTCCTCGACGAGGAGCGCGCCCACCTCCTGAAGGCCTTCCCGGACGGCACGGTAGAGGAGACCTACGACGTCCGCCTCCTCGTGGCCCGCAAGCCCTGACCCCGCATCCCGCCCCTCCCGCGCCCTGCACCGCTCCCACCGTTTTCGCCTCGCCCCTTGACGTCCCGACCTCTCCAGCCCAATTATTCATCATGTGATGAATAACGAACCGGACCCCTCACCCCCCGCCGCCTCGGCCCCCGCGGTCCACGCCGACGGGCTCACCGTCACCCGCGGCCCCCGCACGGTCCTGCGCCACCTCCGCTTCGCCGTCCCCCGCGGCCGGATCACCGGCCTGCTCGGCCCCTCCGGCTGCGGCAAATCCACCCTCATGCGCTCGATCGTCGGCACCCAGGCCAAGGTCACCGGCACCCTCGACGTCCTCGGCCACCCGGCCGGCCATCCCACCCTGCGCAGCCGCATCGGCTACGTCACCCAAGCCCCCTCCGTCTACGACGACCTCACCGTCCGTCAGAACCTCGAGTACTTCGCCGCGATCCTCGACCCCGGCCGCGCCGCCGCGGACCGCCGCCACCAGCACGTCACCCAGGCCATCGCCGACGTCGACCTCACCAGCCACGCCGACGCCCTCGCCGGCAACCTCTCCGGCGGCCAGCGGGGCCGCGTCTCCCTCGCCGTCGCCCTCCTCGGCACCCCCGAACTCCTGGTCCTGGACGAACCGACCGTCGGCCTCGACCCCGTCCTCCGCAGGGACTTGTGGAACCTCTTCCACGACCTCGCCGCCCGCGGCACCACCCTCCTCGTCTCCTCCCACGTCATGGACGAGGCCGAGCGCTGCCACCGCCTCCTCCTCATGCGCGAGGGCGAGATCCTCGCCGCCGACACCCCCGAGGCCCTGCGCACCCGTACCGGCACCGACACCGTCGAGGCCGCCTTCCTGCGTCTGGTCGACGAGGCCGCCGCGGGCCGCACGAAAGAGAGCACCCGATGAGCCCGAGCCCCCTGACCACGGTGAGTACGACGACCCCGGCGGCCCCCGCCACACGCACCAGCGCCTTCGACGCCTCCCGCACCACCGCCACCGCGGCCCGGGTCCTGCGCCAACTGCGCCACGACCCGCGCACCATCGCGCTGATGGTCCTCATCCCCTGCCTGATGCTGATCCTGCTGCGCTACGTCTTCGACGCCAGCCCGCGCACCTTCGACAACATCGGCGCCTCACTGCTCGGCATCTTCCCGCTGATCACGATGTTCCTGGTCACCTCCATCGCCACCCTGCGGGAACGCACCTCCGGCACCCTCGAACGCCTCCTCGCCATGCCGCTCGGCAAGGCCGACCTCATCGCCGGCTACGCCCTCGCCTTCGGCGCCATCGCCATCGTCCAGTCCGCCCTCGCCACCGGACTCGCGGTCTGGCTCCTCGGCCTCGACGTCACCGGCTCCCCCTGGCTGCTCCTCCTCGTCGCTCTCCTCGACGCATTGCTCGGCACGGCCCTCGGTCTCTTCGTCTCGGCCTTCGCGGCCTCGGAATTCCAGGCGGTCCAGTTCATGCCCGCGGTGATCTTCCCCCAGCTCCTCCTCTGCGGTCTGTTCACGCCCCGCTCCCACATGCACCCCGTCCTCGAGGCCGTCTCCGACGTCCTGCCGATGTCGTACGCCGTCGACGGCATGAACCAGGTCCTCCACCACACCGACATGACGGCGACCTTCGTCCGCGACGTCCTGATCGTGGCCGGCTGCGCGCTGCTCGTACTGGGTTTGGGCGCGGCGACGCTCCGACGGCGAACGGCGTGACCGAGGCCCCCACCGGCCGACGTTCCGCCCACCGGACAACCCACCCGCGCACCCCACCCCGGTGCCAGACTGAACCGCATGAGCCAGAAAGTCGCAGTCCTCGGCACCGGCAAGATCGGCGAAGCCCTGCTCAGCGGAATGATCCGGGCCGGCTGGGCCCCCGACGACCTCCTGGTCACCGCCCGCCGCCCCGAACGCGCCGAAGAACTCCGCACCCGCTACGGAGTCACCCCGGTCACCAACACCGAGGCCGCCAAGACCGCCGACACCCTGATCCTCACGGTCAAGCCGCAGGACATGGGCACCCTCCTGGACGAACTCGCCCCGCACGTCCCCGCCGACCGCCTGGTCATCAGCGGAGCCGCCGGTATCCCCACCTCCTTCTTCGAGGAGCGCCTGGCCGCGGGCACCCCCGTCGTCCGTGTCATGACCAACACCCCCGCCCTCGTCGACGAGGCCATGTCGGTCATCTCCGCCGGCAGCCACGCCACCGAACAGCACCTCGCGCACGCCGAGGAGATCTTCGGTGGCGTCGGCAAGACCCTCCGCGTCCCCGAGAGCCAGCAGGACGCCTGCACCGCGCTCTCCGGCTCCGGCCCGGCGTACTTCTTCTACCTGGTCGAAGCCATGACCGACGCCGGCATCCTGCTCGGTCTCCCGCGCGACAAGGCCCACGACCTCATCGTCCAGTCCGCGATCGGCGCCGCCGTGATGCTCCGCGACAGCGGCGAACACCCCGTCAAGCTCCGGGAGAACGTCACCTCCCCGGCCGGCACCACCATCAACGCCATCCGCGAACTGGAGAACCACGGCGTACGAGCCGCCCTCATCGCCGCCCTCGAAGCCGCCCGCGACCGCAGCCGCGAACTCGCCACCGGCAAGAAGGACTGAACGACCCCCCACGCCGACCGCGGGCGGCGGCCCACCCCGCCCGCAGACCGGCCCGGGCGGACCGCCGCCCCCAGACGCCGCCCGCCTAACGTGCAGCGCTCAGCGAAGGCTCCGCCACGGGCGGCAGCAGCCCGATCGCCCTGTAGGCGGTATCGACCGTCGGCCGAGCCAACGCCCGCGCCTTCTCCGCACCATCCCGCAGCACCCCCTCCACATACGCCGGATCGGCGCACAGCTCCCGGTGCCTGGCCTGCAACGGCCGCAGCACCTCCACCACCGCCTCCGCGGTGTCCTTCTTCAAAGAGCCGTACGAGTCGTAAACGTCCGCCAGTGACTCTGGGTTCCCGCCCGTGCACGCGGCGAGAACATCCAGCAGATTCGCGAGGCCCGGCCGCCCGGCCCGGTCGTAGACGACGTCCCGTCCGCTGTCCGTGACCGCCCGCAGCACCTTCTTGCGCACCACGTCCGGCTCGTCCAGCAGATAGACGACGCCCGCCCCCGAGTCGTCCGACTTCCCCATCTTCCTCGTCGGGTCCTGGAGGTTCATCACCCGCGCCCCCACCTGCGGAAGGGTCGCCCTCGGCACCACGAACGCCTGCCCGTACCGCTGGTTGAACCGCACCGCCAGATCCCGGGTCAGCTCCACGTGCTGCGCCTGGTCCTCGCCGACCGGCACCTCGTCCGTGCCGTACGCCAGGATGTCCGCCGCCATCAGGACCGGATACGTCAGCAGGGACAGCCGCACGCTCCCCCCGCGCTCCCGCTCCTTCGCGGCCTTCTCCTTGTACTGGATCATCCGCCGCATCTCACCGTCTGTCGCCACGCACTCCAGCAGGTACGACAGCCGCGTGTGCTCGTCGACATGGCTCTGCAGGAACACCGTGCACACCTCGGGGTCGAGCCCGGCCGCCAGCAACAGGGTCGCCGTCTGCCGACTGAGCCTGCGTACGCGCGCCGGATCGTGGTCCATGGTCAGCGCGTGCAGATCCACCACACAGAACAGCGAGTCCGCCCGATGCTGGTCCACCTCGGCCCAGCGCCGCATGGCCCCCAGGTAGTTGCCCAGGGTCAGGTGCCCGGTCGGCTGAATCCCGCTGAAGACCCGAGTCATCTCCACTCCACCTTCTGGTCGGGACCGCCGCCCCTGCGGCCGGCCCCCGAGACCCGGAGGGAGATACGAGAACGGCCGCCGAAGCGGCGGCCGTTGAGTGCATACGTGAGTACGGCCGCCGTCAGGCGGCCCACCAGAGCTGGGTACACGTACGCGTCATCACGCTCCCCACAGTACGCCTCCGGAGCGCCCCGAGGCAGCGAGTTGACACGGCCCGCGCCGATACGTAGTGTTCTCCGAGTTGTCCGACGTGAGCGCCGACTCCGGTCGGTCCCCGGACAGCCATTCCGCAAGACCACCCAATCGATCGACGCTCTCCGCGTCGACTGCTTTGGCGCGCGTATTTGCGAAATGAGGAATCCGCGTTCGAAAGGGCGCCGGCCCCCGATTAGCTCGGGAGCGAGGAATCCGCTAAAGTCTCACTCGTCGGAACGGCCCAACAGCCGGGAAGGCAAACCCCGCTGACCGGGGATCAGACACCGAAAGGATCTGATAGAGTCGGAACCGCCGGAAAGGGAAACGCGAGAGCGGGAACCTGGAAAGCACCGAGGAAATCGGGTCGAGAAAAGATCTGATAGAGTCGGAAACGCAAGACCGAAGGGAAGCGCCCGGAGGAAAGCCCGAGAGGGTG
>NZ_JNWV01000017.1 GCF_000716535.1 Streptomyces flaveolus
CGCCAACCTCGGCGGGCACACCGGCACCCCGTGGTTCGAGCTGGAGGACGGGTGCCGGTTCTTCGACCGCCACCTGAAGTGAGGCCGGGCCGTCCGGCGATCGGCAGACGGTAGGCGGTGCCGCCGGCCAGGATGCCGTCATCGAGGACGGGTCCCGTCCCTCCTCGGTGGCGGCGACGGTGGCGGTGGCGGCGGCCGGCAGAGGTACGACCGCCCCGATCGCGGCGGCACCGGCCATCGGCGGTACCGGCCGGTCGGGGCGGCGCTCGGCCACAGCGCCGCCATCAGCCCGGACCATGCAAGTCTCTTCAGCAAGGCGGGCGTTGCACGGTGGCCGGGGAGGCAGCGGTGAGCAGGCCGGCACAGCGGGCGTCGTAGACGTTTGGCGCTCGAGCCGACAGGGGCGACCTTGGGTTTACCCGGAGTAACGTTCGGTGTGATGATCACGTTGGTGGGAGCGGTCCGTCGTCCGGCATACGGGCGCCTCCTCCCACCCGGGTCGTTCGTATGACTGCCGCCACGATTCACAGAAACCACACGTCCTATTGATCCCCACGAAAGTCCGGTCCGCCGGACCCCGGCATGCCCGTACGGTGACCTACGGTCGGGTCCGCGGTGTCTATCTGCCGCGCCTCACGGATGCCCTCGCCTCGTCCATGGCCGTCTACGGCATTCCCTTGCTGGTGCTGGGCACGACCAACTCGTCGTCGCTCACCGGGATCGCCTTCCTCATGGCGTGGGCGCCGAGGCTGTGCACGTTCGCCCTGGCCGGCCTGGCCGTCGACCGTTTCGGGCCCGCACGGGTCTTCCGGCTGTCCGCCACGGCGCGGGCTCTCGTCGTCACGCTCGCCGTGCCCGCCCTGGCGGCGGCGGACGCCGGAACCGCCCCGGGCCTGGTGATGCTCCTGGCGGCGTGCGCGGGATGCCTGACCCAGTTCAGCTACGTCGCGGCCGAGAGCGTCGGCGCGGTCGTCGGCCGGGACGCCGGCGACGGAGCGCACCGCGTCCAGTCCGTCCTGCTGGGCATCGACCAGGCGGCGGCCCTGGCCGGCCCCGCGGCAGGCAGCGTCCTCCTCCAGTGGGGCGGCTCCGGCGGCATGCTCACGGCGATCGGTGGCTTGTCGGTGATGTCGGCCGTTGTCACCCCGCGCATGCACCAGCCGGCCGCGCCGGTACCGGAAGCGACGGGGCCGGCCGTCCGAGGATGGCGCACCGGCTGGTCGACCCTGCGCGCGCTGCCCGCGCTCGCCTGGCTGGTCGCGGGACTGGCGTTGTCCAACCTGGCGCTCGCGTTGTTGGAGGCGGCGACCCCGGTGATCGTGGTGCAGCAGCTCGGCCGGCCCAGCGCCTCGGTCGGCGTGGTGTGGTCCTGCGCCGCCGCGGCCTCGCTGCTGGCGGTCGCCGCCAGCCGCGTCGCGATCGACCGCTGGGGACTGCCGGGGGTGGGCCGCTGCGCCGCTCTCGTGACCGTCGCGCCGTGCTTCCTCATCGCGCACACGGGTTCCTACCTGGCGTACCTGGGCCTTGTCGCCGTCTTCATGGCAGGCGACAGCGTGCTGACCGTCGTACTGCGCACCCTGCGGTCCCATCTCATCCCCGCCGAGGTGTTCGGCAGCACGTTGTCCGTCACGGTGCTGATCCTGCTCATGCCCTACCCCGTCGCGGGCCTCCTCATGGCGATCATCAGCCCCGCCGCCCTGCACACGACGATCACCGTCTGCGCTGTCCTCCAATGCCTCGGTCTGGCCTGCGCCTTCACCCGCGGCACCCGTCCCCGGGCGCGCCACGCCAGGCATCGGAAATGAGGTCGGCCTGTCCCCTTGCCCGTGGGGGCAGGGGCCGAGCGGGGACGTGCCCGGCGTCGGCCTGGCCCGGGTCGCGCTGCGGGCCGCGACCGAACGGGCCCTGAGGAACGGCGGCTTGCTGCACGGCGACGGCCGAGCGGCCCCGTCCGACCGCGTCGGGGCTCGGTGACGGACGCCAGCCGACGGACCTGGGTGCAGCGACCGGCGTGTCGGTGACCGGGCGGGCCTGGGAACTCCCCGCCGCCGACGCCTCGTTGCGCGAGTGCTGGGCGGCCATCGCCCGGAGCCGGTGACGAGGAGGTGATCGCCACCGCCGACGTCCTGCTCCCCCCCGGCTCCTCGCTGCCCTGGCTACGAGGCCGAGGCGGGCCGGCCCGCGTGCCCGGAGTCGTCGGCCTGGGCGGCGGAGACACCTGGTGACGCGTCCGGCGCGGTCGTGCATGTCGCGCTCGGCCTCGACCCGGGCGACGATGCGCCCGCCGAAGCCCCGGCGGTCCTCGTCCTCGAACCCGTAGACGCCGAGGAAGGTACGCAGGAGGACCGGCTGATGGTCGAGGGGGCGGACGGTGTCGGCGTCGAGCAGCCACAACCAGGGGGCGTAGGCGAGGACACGTGCGCGGGGGCCGGGGGCGGCCTGGTCGGAGAAGTCGTTGTGGCACACCGTCTCCTCGCCACCCTCGACCGGCATGCCGGCGGTCGCGTCGTGCAGCCGGCGCAACAGCCGTGCGGCAGCGGTGATCTGGGCGGCCGACCAGTCACGGGGCCGGAAGGCGGTGAAGACTTCACCATGCTGGAAGCTGAGGATCTCGCGGCCCTTGACATCGATTCCGAGGAGCCTCGGCGCGACGTCCGAGCCAACGTCCTCCAGGTGTCTGAGCAGCCGGTGCACGTGAGTGAGGTCCGAGCGGCCGCCACACCGTGTCCCCGACCTCCGGCCCCCGGTCAACGGAACCGGGTCGTCGTCCGGCGGGGTCGGTGGTGTGGCGCTCCCGGCGTCTACTCGGCGATCCCGCCGACCGCGTCGTTCTTCCCCCGCGGGTCGGACCCGTGGGCTGCCGGGGGCACGGAGTAGGTGACCGTCGCCGTGGCGGCCAGGGTGTCGGCGCTGTCGCGGAGTTCGGCGAGGACGACACAGAGGCTCCTGCCGAACTTGGCCATCTTCGCGTGCGTGCGGAGCAGGCCGGGGCGGGGACGGCTGAGGTAGCTGATCTGGAGGGAGCTGGTCAGGGCCATGGGGGTGGGGCGGCCCAGGCGGGCGTTGACGAGGAGGAAGGCCGCCAGGTCCACGAGGGCGGCCTGTTCGGGGCCGGAGATGGTGCCGCCGGGGCGGGTGCGCAGGCGGGTGCCGTCGGCCTCCATGGTGAGGTGGGTCGTAGTGGCCTCGGTGACGTGGCAGGCGGCGTAGTCCTTGAAGTCCCGCGCGACCATCTCGTTGAGCGCGGCCGGGGTCATCGGGGCGTCGTCAACCAGGGTGGCCGACTCGGTGGGCATGGGGATCCCTTCTGGGACGCGTGGGTTACGCGAAGGTCTTGGCCAGACGGCGCAGGCCCTCGGTGATCTCCTCGGGGGAGTGGGTGGTGAAGGACAGGCGCAGGGCGGCCGGGTCGGGGGTGCCGGCGAAGAACGGGGCCCCGGGGACGTAGGCCACCTCGTGGCTGATGGCGACGCGGAGGAGCTGGGTGGCGTCGTGCCCCTCGGGCAGGCTGACCCAGACGAACATGCCACCGGCCGGGCGGTTCCAGCGGCTGCCGAAGGGCAGCGCGGTGGGCAGGCCGCCCAGGAGGGCGTCGCGGCGTTCCCGGTAGGCGTCGCGGATGGTCCGGACGTGGGCGTCCAGGTCGCTGTCGCGCAGGTAGCGGGCGGCCACGGCCTGGTCGACGGTGGAGGTGTGGAGGTCGGCGGCCTGCTTGGCGATGACGCAGGACCGGCGGATGGCCGCGGGAGCGCGGAGGTAGCCGAGGCGCAGGCCCGGGGCCATGATCTTGGAGAAGGAACCGAGCAGGATGGTGCGGTCGGACGCGGCGGGGGACGCGGCGATCCAGGGCACCTGCTCGCCGTCGTAGCGGAGTTCGCCGTACGGGTCGTCCTCGACGATCCAGAAGCCGTGCCGGGCGGCGGCCTCGGCGACGGCGGCGCGCCGCGCGGCCGGGAGTGTGCGGCCGGTGGGGTTCTGGAAGGTGGGGACCAGGTAGAGCAGCTTGGCCGGTTCGCGCGCGGCGATCTCGTCCAGCGCCTCGGGGATGATGCCGTCGTCGTCGGTGGGGACGGGGACGACGCGGGCGCCGGCGAAGCCGAAGGTCTGGAGTGCGGCCAGGTAGCAGGGGTCCTCGACGAGCACGACGTCGCCCGGTTCCAGGACGGCCGTGGTGATGAGGGTGAGGGCCTGCTGCGAGCCGGTCGTGATGATCAGGTCGTCGGCGTCGGTCGGCAGTGCGCGTGCCGTGAGGCGCTGCGCGATGGCTTCCCGCAGGTCGGCGTCGCCCTCGGTGGTGGAGTACTGGAGGGCTCGGCGCGGATCGTCGGCCAGTACGCGGTCGAAGGCGGCCCGGAGGCCGTCGACGTCGAACAGTTCGGGAGCCGGAAGTCCCCCCGCGAAGGAGATCACTTCGGGGCGTGCAGTGAGCGACAAGATGTCCCGCACCGGCGAGGAAACGACGTTGGCCAGGCGGGATGCGACTGCGGGCGGGGGGACGGGAGGCTTCATGCGGCAAGCATATAGAGATCCAGGTGGCTGTCCAGGCCATGGATGAGGCGGCAGTCATTGTGCGAGAACAGCCGGCTCCGCCCGCTCCGGTCGTTCTCCGGCTCACTATTCGAGACTTCGATGCCGTGTCGGGGGATTGTGCGCGGGAGCGTTTGACTTGATTTCGGCGATGGAGTCCGAACACACGCGTCGGTCGCGGGCGGTGGACAGTCGCCGCAGGTGGACGATGGTGGACGGATCCGTTCCGTGCGGGCGGGGAGGGGTCGTCCTTTGTGCCGGGGGAATGGGAGAAGGTGCGATCCCGACACCTTTCGACGGCACGTCGGCCACGTTGGCCGAGAGCTTTCCATTGATTGGCCGACTCGGATGTGTCTATCGTCGGCCCAACCTGCCGAAACCACGGTATTGATCGGCGGCACGGACAGTCGAAAACGGAAACGGGGGTTCCGTTAGGGCCGTGCACAATCCCCGTCCGTATTTATCTCCACCGAGTTGGGCGCCTCTGGCATGCCCCGGACCCGGTGAGACGAGTGAGGGGCAGAAACACGCATGTCATTCACCATTCCGAGCGACGAGGTCGTCGTAGTTCGAACTCCTGACGAATTCCTCGCGATGCCCGAGGACTACCGGGAGATCGCGATCCGGGGAATGATCGTCAACACCGAGGGGGAGCTCTCGGGCGGCGACGACTACATACAGGTCTTCCTGCCGCTGGCACCGAACGCCGAGGAGCGGCAGGTCTGCGCGGAACGAGCGGTCGAGGAGTACGACCACTACAAGATCGGCAAGCGCATCCTCGCCGACATCGGCATCGACACCGCCTACATGGAGAAGCAGACGCTCGCCGAGCGGAAACTCTTCGCGGGCCACGAGTTCCACGAGTGCACCACCTGGGCCGAGCGCGGCATCTTCTCCTACATCGGTGAGGAGACGGCGATGGTGATGATCTCCGAGTTCGCGCAGAGCAGTTACAAGCCGTGGGCCGAGGCCGTCCGCACCATCATCCTCGACGAGAAGGTCCACATCGCGCACGGGGCCCGGGTCTGCCGCAATCTCGCGGCGACGGACGAGGGCCGCGAGGAGTTGCAGCGGGCGCTGGACCGGCTGTGGCCCGGCTTCGAGCGCATCTTCGGCAGCTCGCGGTCCGAGCGCTCCCGCATGGCCGTCCGCTACGGGCTGCGGCAGACGACGAACGGGCAGGCGCGGGACGCCTGGCGGGAAAAGGTGACACCCCGCATCAAGAACCTGGGGCTGAAGGTTCCCGAGTAGGGCGGGACGCGCCCGGAGTGCCGCGTACCGGGCGAACACCACAGCGCGTTCCGACGATCCCGAGGACGAGGAGCACCTCCCCATGGCAACACCTGTCACGATCGGCAAGCGCCCCCTCACCCGCAGGGAGGCCAAGGAGCGCACGGCCGCCCTGCTGGCGGAGCGGCCGGACCTGGCCGACCGGCTGCACGGCCTGCGCCGGCTCGGCCGTACCGTCCGCTCGTGCGAGGTCCACCTGACCAACACGTGCAACATCCGCTGCAAGGGCTGCTGGTACTTCGAGGGCGGCTTCGACACGGCGGTCAAGGAACTGTCCGACGTCGACAAGATCAAGGCGTTCGCCCGGAAGCTGCGTGACGACGGCGTCAACCAGGCGACGCTGATCGGCGGTGAACCCACGCTGGTCCTGCGCCGGGTGGAAGCGTTCGTCGAGGAGCTTCCCTACATCACCATCTCCACCAACGGGCTGCGGCCGATGCCCATGCAGGGCTTCGAGCACATCGCGGTCGCCGTCAGCATCTTCGGCGGCGGGCCGCTGGACGACGACCTGCGCGCCATCCGCGTCAACGGGTCGAAGTTCACCGGCCTGTTCGACACCGCGCTGTCCCACTACCGCGACGACCCCCGGGTGCTGTTCATCTTCGCGCTCTCCGAGGCCGGCCTGCCCCACCTGGAGCCGACGGTCCGGAAGATCGCGGACAACGGCAACATCGTCACGTTCAACTTCTACAGCGAGCACGGCTCCGACCATCCGATCCAGATCGACAACGAGCGCCGGGTCCTGGAAGAGGCGTTGCGGGTCAAGGAGTTGTACCCGCAGACGGTGGTGAGCCACCCGTACTTCATCCGCACCCTCATCACCGGCACCTCCCACTGGGGCGCCCGTTTCGGCTACGACGTCTGTCCGAGCCTGAGCGTGGACCACCCGGACCACGAGGAGCGCGTCGCCAACGGCAATCCGGTGATCCCCGGCTTCGCGGCCTGGGGCGCCGACTACGAGTCGCTGCAGTTCTGCTGCACCTCCGGCGACTGCGGCGGCTGCCGGGACAGCCAGGCCGTCTACAGCTGGCTGGTGGTCAGCGCCAACCGGTTCCTGGACAGCGCGGAGCGGCTGGAGGAGTGGCTGGACATCACGGAGAGCTACTGGCGGCAGTGGCACTGGTCGCCGTACCACGCCGCCAAGACGGCGGCGTGACCCGCGGAGCGACGGCTCACAACCCCACGACCTCCCGCACGAGAAGGGCACATCACCCATGCTTGACCACGCCGCGATCGAGAAGTTCGTCCACGACGCCCTGGTGGAACTCGGCGTCGACGAGGCGGACATCTTCCCGGACGCCGCACTCGACGACCTGGAGATCGACTCCCTCGACATGGTCGAACTCGCGCAGACGATCAAGAAGGACCTGAACGTCCCGGTGAAACCGAAGGACTTCGACGGCCTCGACACCGTCGGTCAGATCCTCAAGCTCTGCTACGAGAAGGCCGGACTTGAGTGACGCCGCGACCGGGGCGGTGGTGACGGGCTTCGGCGCGGTCACCCCCCTCGGTGTCGGCGCCGACGCGCTGCACGAGCGGGCCGTCGCCGGGGAGAGCGCACTGCACGACGGGCTCGGCTCCTGCGACGGCTTCCGCGCCTCCGACCACCTCTCCCGCCACCTCGTGCGCCGCTCCGACCGCTTCACACAGTTCACGCTGGTGGCGGCGGACGAGGCGCTGACCCGGGCCGGCTGGACCCCCGGGAAGACCCCGTACGACGCCGCGCGCGTCGCCTGTGTCATCGGCTGCGGGCTCGGCGGCACGGCCAGCTTCGAGGCGCAGGGCCCGGTCTTCGCGCAGCAGGGTGCCGAGTACGTGTCGGCGCTGATGGTGCCGCAGATGATGGCCAACGCCGCCGCGTCGCACCTGTCGATGCGGTACGGCTTCAAGGGCGAGTCGCTCTGCGTGGCCTCCGCCTGCAGCAGCGGTGCGCAGGCCATCGGCGCGGGGCTGCGGCTGCTGGCGGCGGGAGCGGCGGACGCCGTCGTGGTGGGCGGTGCGGAGGCGTCGACGTCGGAACTCGTCAGCGCCGCCTTCCGCAACGCCGGGGCGCTCTCCCCCACCGGCCGCTGCCTGCCGTTCGACACGGACCGGGACGGCTTCGTCATCGGGGAGGGCGCGGGCGTCCTCGTCCTGGAGACGGCCCGCGGCGCCGCCCGGCGAGGGGCCGAGGCCCTCGGCGTCGTACGCGGCTACGGCGCCACCTCCGACGCCCACCACCTCACCGCCCCCGACCCCGGCGGCGGCCCGGCCGCCGAGGCCGTCACCCAGGCCCTGCGCCGGGCCGGGACGGCCCCCGGAGAGCTGGACTACCTCAACGCCCACGGCACCGGCACCCTCCTCAACGACCGCCTGGAGTGCGACGCCCTGCGCCTCGCCCTCGGCGGCGACACCCTGGCCCGCATCCCGATGTCGTCCAGCAAGGGCAGCCTCGGACACCTCTTCGGGGCGGCCGGCGCGGTGGAGGCCATCGCCACGTTGCAGGCGCTGCGCCACGGTGTCGCACCCCCGACCGCCGGTCTGCGGCAGCCGGACGAACGGCTCGGCGAGCTGGACCTGATCCGCACGGCACGCGAACTGCCCGGCGGCGACCGGCCGCGGGTGGGCCTGTCGACGTCGTTCGGTTTCGGCGGCCACAACGCGGCGCTCGTGCTCTCCACCCCCTGACCCACGAAAGGCCACAGCGTGATGCTCGGTTTCGAAGGACGCCGCTATCTCGTGACGGGGGTCCTCAACGACGACTCCATCGCCTGGCACACCGCCAAGGCCCTCCAGGAGGCGGGCGCCGAGGTGCTGCTGACCGGGTTCGGCCGGACACGACGGATCACCGAGGCCGCGGCGGCCGGGTTGCCGCACCCCACCGACGTCCTCGAACTCGACGTCACCCGGCCGGACGACCTCACCCGGCTGGCCAAGGCGCTGGAGGGCCGGTGGGACGCGGTCGACGGCGTCCTGCACGCGATCGCCGCCGCCCCGCAGTCCGCGCTGAGCGGCAACTTCCTCACCACTCCCGTGGACAGCGCCACCCACGCCCTGCACACGGCGGCCGTCTCCCTGCACGGACTCACCGTCGCCCTCGCCCCGCTGCTGGCCAGGAACCGGGGCAGCGTCGTCGGGCTGGACTTCGACTCCTCCGGCGCCTGGCCCGGCTACGACTGGATGGGCGTCGGCAAGGCCGCGCTCGGAGCCGTCTGCCGCTACCTCGCCCTCTACCTCGGCGACAGCGGCATCCGCGTGAACCTCGTCGCCGCCGGACCCGTCGAGACGGTCGCGGGGTCGGCCATCAGCACCTTCGACACCATCGCCGACCGCTGGGAGCGGGAGGCGCCGCTCGGCTGGGACCGCGCGGACGTGCGGCGCCTCACCGGGCCCGTCCTCTTCCTGCTCTCCGACCTCGCCGCCACCGTCACCGGCGAGATCGTGCACGCCGACGGCGGTATGCACGCCGTCCGCATGGGCGTGGACGGCCAGACCTTCCGGAAGAAGGCCGTACGGTGACAGCGGCGATCACCGGCATCGGGGCCGCACTGCCCGAACGCACCGTGCCGAACAGCTACTTCGAGGCGATCGGGTCGTCCGACGAGTGGATCGTCAAACGGACCGGGATCAAGGAGCGCCGCTTCCTCGCCGAGGACGGCCGGCTCGCCGACCTCGCCGTCACCGCCGCCCGAACGGCGCTGCGGCAGGCCGGCCGGGACGCCGCCGAGCTGAGTCACGTCGTCGTCGCGACGACCACCCCGGACCGGACGACGCCGGGACTGGCGGTGGAGGTGGCCGCACGACTCGGCACGCCACAGGCCGCCGCCTTCGACCTGCACGCGGCCTGCGCCGGATTCGTCTACGCCCTGGACCACGGCACGGCGCTCATCGAGTCCGGGCGGGCGGAGGCCGTCCTCGTCTGCGGGGCGGAGGCGCTGACCCGCATCACCGACGCCGCGGACCGGTCGACGGCCGTCCTGCTCGGGGACGGCGCCGGGGCCGTCGTCCTCACCGACCTCCCGGACGCCCCCGTCGCACCCGCCTTCCACCTGGCCTCCGACGGCGAACACATCGGCCTGCTCTACGCCGACCGCCACGACCGCAAGCTCCGCATGGACGGCCCGGAGATCTTCGTCCACGCCGTGGACAAGATGAGCGACGCCACCCGACGGGTGCTGGAGCGGAGCGCGCTGACCTGCGACGACGTCGACCTCTTCGTCGCCCACCAGGCCAACGCCCGCATCGTGAAGGCCGTCGGCAAGGAGATCGGGGTGCCGCCCGAGCGTCTCTTCCTCAACGTCGACCGGGTGGCCAACACCTCGTCGGCGTCCATCCCCATCGCCCTGACCCACGCCCAGGAGGACGGCCGGCTCGGGCCGACCGGGGTGCTGGGCGTGGCAGCCTTCGGCGCGGGTGTCACCTGGGGCGCCGGCGTGCTCGGCTGGCGGCTGGGATGAGCGCCAGGCAACCCCGCCTGCCGCTGCTGGGCGACATCACCGCCCCCGACGGCGCGCGGCTCACCGTACGGGTGCAGGCGCGGGACGACGAGGGCGCCCCCGTCGTCGTCCTGCTGCCCGCCATGGGGACACCCGCGCGCAACTACCTCCCGCTCGTACGGGCGCTGCACCGGCAGGGCATGACGGTGGTGACGACGGACCTGCGCGGGCAGGGCGAGAGCGTCCCCGCGCCCGCGCGGGGCGTCCGGTTCGGCTACCGCGAGATCGTCGAGCACGACATCGGTGCCGTGCTCGACGTCGTCGACGCCGCCTACCCCACGGCCCCGCGGCTGCTGCTCGGGCACAGTCTGGGCGGGCAGTTGGGACTGGTGCACTGCGGGCTGTTCCAGCCACCGCGTCTCGACGGCGTCGTGCTCGTCGCCAGCGGCTCCGCCTGGTACCGGGCACTGGGACGGAACGGGGCGCGGTGGCTGGCGCGCAGCCAGCTCAGCGCCGTCGGGGCCGGGATGTTCGGATACTGGCCCGGGGACCGGTTCGGGTTCGGCGGCCGGCAGACGGCGCGCCTCATGCGGGACTGGGCCCGCCAGATGCGCACCGGCCGCTACACCGTGCCCGGGGCACGGGCGGACTACGAGCGCGCACTGCTTGCGGTGACGCTGCCCGTCCTCGCCGTCGACGTCGAGAACGACACCATGGCGCCGCCGACGGCCGTGGACCACCTGTGTGCCAAGATGCCCGCCGCCCGCATCGAACGCCTCCACTACGCGCGCACCGACGCGGACGGCCGTCCGCTGGACCACTTCCGCTGGATACGACACCACGGCGGCCTCGTCGAGCGCATCGGGGCGTGGTCGTCCCGGGTCACCGCGGCCGCCGGGCGGCGAACTTGATGCGGTTGCCTCCGGCGGGTGGCTCGGTGCTGGGGGAGGTGTGGGCTCGGGGGGCTTGGTGCTGGGGGAGCGGGCGAGGACGGGCTGCGGTCCTGCGAGTGGCGCGACATGCCCGGCAGCGGCGGCAGCAGCGCCCACCGCGACGGTTGCCGGGCGGCGATCCCCGTCCGGGAGGCGGTCGTTCCAAAGGTGGTCGTCGCCCCGAGGCGGAGGGGGCGGAAGCGGCCGGCGAGGAGGCCGGCATGTGGGCGGGGCCCGGACGCGGGGTGCGTCGGTGTCGGCGTCTCCGAGGTCCGCTGCCGGGTGCGCGCCCCGGCCTCCCGGTGTCCCCGCCCCGTCTGCTGCGCGGCCTCCCGGTGCCCCCGCCCCGTGTGCCGCACGGCCCCCCTGCCAGTGACGGCCTGTCGGTAACCGCGACCGGCCTGAGCCGCTGACGTTCGTCCCAGTCGACCCGCCGTACCGGAGGATCCCCGATGCGTCCCGAGCCCTCGCACGACCCTGGCACCGTACCCGCCCTCCTGGCCCGCAGCGCCGCCGCGTACCCCGATCGTCCGGCCCTGCGGCTGGACGCCGGCGAGTTGACGTTCGCCGAGTTGGAGGACCTCAGCTCACGTGCCGCCGCCCGGCTCCGCGCCCTGGGCACGGCACCGGGGGACCGCGTCGCCGTCCTTCTCCCGAACAGCCTCGTCTTCGCGGTGCTGTACTACGGCATCCTGCGCGCCGGGGCGATCGTCGTGCCCCTCAACCCCTTGCTGAGAGCCGGGGAGATAGAGCACTGCCTGAACGATGCCGAAGCCGCCCTCCTCTTCGCCTGGCACCAGGGCGCCGAGGAGGCGGTGGAAGGCGCCCGCCGGACCGGCACACCCCACCTCGTGGTCGAACCGGATGCATTCCTCGACGAGTTGCGGACCCATCGCCCGCCGGTGCGCGACGAGCCGCGCTCGCCCGCCGACTCCGCCGTCGTCCTCTACACCTCCGGAACCACCGGCAGCCCCAAGGGCGCGGAACTCACCCACCACAACCTGCGCCGCAACATCGACGAGGGTGCGCGCGTACTCCGCCTGGGCCCCGCCGACGTCATCTTCGGCGGACTACCGCTCTTCCACTCGTTCGGACAGGTCATGGGGCTGAACTGCGCGGTGTCGGTGGGCGCCTGCCTCACCCTGCTGCCGCGCTTCACACCGGCGGACGCCTTCTCCGTGATCGAACGGGACCGGGTGACCGTCTTCCTGGGCGTCCCGACGATGTACACGCTGATGCTGAGGCTGGCACAGAGCCCCGAGTCGAAGCCGTACGACCTCTCCACCTTGCGTGTCGGCCTGTGCGGCGGCTCCCCGCTGCCCGTGGAGGTGCTGCACGCGTTCGAGAAGACGTTCGCCTGCGCTGTACTGGAGGGGTACGGGCTCTCGGAGTCGTCGCCACTCGCCTGCGTGAACCGCATCGACCGCGAGCGCGTCGCGGGCACGATCGGCATTCCCATCGACGGCGTGGAGATGCGCGTCGTCGACCGCGAGGGCAGGGAACTCCCCGACGGGGAGGTGGGCGAGATCGTCATCCGGGGGCACAACGTCATGCGGGGCTACTGGCGCCGTCCGCAGGCGACCGCCGAGGCGATACGGAACGGCTGGCTGCACACCGGTGACCTCGGCACCCGGGACGCCCGGGGGGACTTCCGGATCGTGGACCGTATCAAGGACCTCGTCATCCGCGGCGGGTACAACGTCTATCCGCGTGAGGTGGAGGAAGTCCTCTACACCCATCCGGCGGTCGCGGAGGCAGCCGTCATCGGGGTGCCGCACGAAGTCCACGGCCAGGAGGTCGCCGCCGCCGTGGTGTTGCGCGCCGGGATGTCCGCCACGCCGGACGAGCTGCTCGGCTACGCCCGTGAGCGGGTCGCGCCCTTCAAGTACCCGCGCATCGTGTGGATCACCGACAGCCTGCCGAAGGGCCCCACCGGCAAGATCCTCAAGCGCGAGATCGCCCGGCCCGGTCCGGACGTCGACTGAGACGCTCGAACAGCGGACGCGAATCGGTGCCCGCGCGGCGTTCGACGCCGGCAAGGGGCGTACGCCACCCAGCCCCGACGACGGCAACCTGAAGTACGCGCGGCTACCGCCTCTACACCGCCCATCTTCGCACCGCCAGGACGACCAGTAGGCGCACAGCAAGCCATCCGTACGAGCCCGCCGCTGCCGAGGGCGCCGAGACCCACCCCGGCGTAGCCGACGAGTTCACCGGGAGGCGCTCTACCGGCGGACCGCCGAGATCAGGCCGCCGGGCCGCTCCTCGCGCTGCGGCGGGGTGCTGATCGGGCGGCCGTAGGCGGCAGCGCGCTCGCGCAGGGTGTGGCTGTCGGCCTCCCAGCCGTGCCCGGCCAGCCAGCCCACGGGGTCGTCGGGCATCTCCGAGACCCACATGGACGCCGCCGATCCCGGTGCGGCGTCCGCGCCGAAGCGCTCGATCACGCCGCGCGAGCCCAACGTCAGCCCCATCCGACTGCCTGCCGCCGACTGCGCGCTGATCCGGGCCAGCAGCAGCTCCACCGCGTCCTCGGGCAGATAGATCAGCAGTCCTTCGGCGATCCACACGGTCGGCACGGCCGGGTCGTGCCCTGCGGCGGCCAGCGCGCCCGGCCAGTCCTCCCGCAGATCCGCCGCGACGGTGATCCGCTCGCAGCGTGCCACGGCCCGCTCCTGGCGCAGCACCGAAGCCTTGAAGTCCAGTGGCGCGGCGGTGTCGACCTCGAACAGCCGGGTGCCCTCGGGCCAGTCCATCCGGAAGGCCCGGCTGTCCATGCCGGCACCGAGCAGCACGACCTGCCGGATCCCGGACGCGGAGGCCTGCCGCAGCAGGTCGTCGAGGAACTTCGTCCTGATGACGATGGAGAACGACACGGCCAGCCGCCGGCGTCGCGCGGCCTCGTCATCGGGCAGCGGCGACGAGGAGGGCCACAGGCCCCCGGCGGCGGCGAAGGCCTTGGCCAGCGGGTCGCGGAACAGCGCGTTCTCCCGCTCGGTCTCCAGCGCCCGGACCCTGGCCACTCCCACCGCCGTGGCCCACACTCCCGACGGCTGCACCCGCTCCCGCTCATCAGTCACCGCGCCAGCCTAGATCCGCCACACCAGGCCCCGTTCGGCAGGGGTGTGCCGAAGCTCCGGTTCCGCCTGCCCGGGCGAGGCAGGCCGGATCAACCGCGTCGTGCGGCAACCAGCAGAGCATCCACGGGAACGAAGGCCCGGGCGCTCGGACACACTCACGCCTGGCGGCGCTGCTGCCGCTCCTGGTCCCGGCGTTTCACCTCATCCAGACGCGCGAACAGCGCCTTCCACTGCTTGCTTGCCGCGGCCTTCTTCTGCTGGCAATCCTCCCGTGACTCAAATACGCACCCCAGGGCATGGCATGCGCATGTTGGCCGTAAGCAAGCTACTGCCGGCCCAGGGCCGATGCCTAGCCTGACTGGCCAACGAAGGGCCCACCGACGGTCCCGGCGAAGAGGCCGGGGCCGTCAGAGCTTCGTTCGACGAAGGGAAAAAAGATGGTCTTACAGGGACGTGCCGGCGCAAGCGCATTAGCGGCGGCGCTCATCGGCGGCTTCGTGGCCTTCGCGCCCGCGGCTCACGCCTCGGTCGTGTCATCGTCCTCGGTGGCGGCGTGCTACGACACCGCGCACTCCTACTCCAAGCCCGATGGGAACCAGTACTACCCCACCCCGGGCAACCACCTGACGACCACGAGCGCCTGCTCGGACATCAACATCAAGCCTAAAACGGACCGTTACGTCGCCGTGTGCTTCAGCCCCAGTTCCGGCTCGGACTACTGTCAGTCGTCCTACACCCTCGCGCACGCGGGGCAGTGGAACACGATCGCAACCGACGTGGTGGACGGCACCAAGTTCTACTTCGAATTCCGCTCGACCGCGCTGTCCAACGGCTCCTGGGCCGCCTGACCCCGGAACACCGTCCTCGGACACGCGCACATGGCCGTTCCCGGTCGCAGAGGGACGGGGCCACGTGCCTGCGGCGAGCGCGGTGCGGACGTACCGCTCGACGGCCGATGCCGACGGCGGGACACCGGTCGAGAAGGTGGTGCGCGTCTCGCTCGACTGGCTGGACGCCTGGCCGGAGGACCACCAGGCCACTGGCCTGCTGCATGCGCCAGGTGACGCACAGGCTGCGGCAGAAAGCAGGCACGCCGGCCCGGCCCCGCCCCGGCACCGTTCCGGGCCCGGAGCGGCGAACACCGCCCTGATCGACCTGACGGCGACAGTGCCGATCGCCGTGGATCAGGGACGGGTGGCGGTGTCGCTGTCAGGGTGGAAGGTGAAGATCTGGTCGAGGCCGACGATGCGCAGCACGCGCAGGGTGTGCGCGGGGACGGCGGCCAGCGTGATGTCGGCCTGTACGGCGTGGGCGTGGTTGCGGGCGGCGATCAGGGCGGTGATCCCGCTGGAATCGCAGAATTCCATGCCGGCCAGGTCCAGGACGAGACGTTGACCCGGCCGGAGCGTGAGGGTGGTGAGTTTCTCGCGCAGTTCCTGGGCGTTGGTGTAGTCGAGTTCGCCGGTGATCTGCAGTACGGGACCGGTCGTGGCGTCTCGGGTGGTGATCTTCAGCGGGCTCATGCGGGGTTTCTTGTCGTTGGGCGGACGGTGGGGCGGACGGGGGCGCCGAGGGCGAGCAGGGCGGTGTCGTCGTCGAGGCCGTCGCCGAAGTCGTCCAGCAGTCCGGTCAGTGCCTGGATGACGGCGTGCGGTGGTTCGCCGGCGTGGTCGGTGGCGAAGGCGAGCAGGCCGTCGTCCCCGTAGAGAGTGGTGCGGTCGGGTCCGGTACGGGCCTCGGTGAGGCCGTCGGTGTAGAGCAGGAGGGTGTCGCCCGGACCGAGGGTGGTGGTGGCGGTGGTGAAGCGTGCCTCGGGCAGGACGCCCACGAGGAGACCGCCGGGAGTGGGCAGGTAGTGGGCCGTGCCGTCGCCGCGCAGGACGAGCATGGGCGGGTGGCCGCCCGAGGCGAGGTGGACGGCTATCCGTCCGGTTGCCTGGTCGGCTTGGAGAGTGCCGAAGATGGCGGTGCAGTAGCGCGGATCACCGCCGGCGGCGTAGCGCTCGTGCAGCACGCGGTTGAGCGTGGTGAGGGCGGACACGGGGTCGGGGTCGTGCAGGGCGGCGGCGCGCAGGGTGTAGCGGGTCAGTGAGGTGAGGGCGGCGGCCTGGGGGCCCTTGCCGCACACGTCGCCGAGGAAGAAGGCGAAGCGTTTGCCGTCGACGGGGAAGACGTCGTAGAAGTCGCCGCCGAGCCGGTCGGGGGAGGCGGTGTGGTAGTGGGCGGCCGTCTCCACCCCGGGGATGGGCGGCAGGCTGTCGGGCAGCAGTGACTGCTGGAGCACGGCGAGGGCGTCCTGCAGGCGGGCGCGGTCCGCCTCCGCCTGCCTGCGTGCTTCCTCGGCCGCCTTCCGGCCGCGCAGGAGTTCTTCCTCGTAGGCCCGGCGGTCGCGGGCGTCGAAGACGGTGGTGCGGATCAGCAGGGCCTCGCCCGTGCTGCCGTGCTTGACCACGGAGGAGACCAGCACCGGTATCCGGCCGCCGTCGGCCCGCTTGATGTCGAGGGCTATGCCGCTGATCTCACCCTGCATCCGCAGCAGCGGCGCGAAGTGTGTCTCGTGGTACAGCTTGCCGCCGACGGTCAGCAGGTCGGTGAACCGCATACGGCCGACCACCGCCTCCCGGTCCAGGCCGAGCCAGCCCAGCAGCGTGGCGTTGATCTTGGCGATGGTGCCGTCCATCAGCGTGGACAGGTATCCGCACGGCGCGGACTCGTACAGTTCCTCGGCGCTGTCCTCCAGCAGCGCGGCGAAAGTCGCGTCCGCGGTCTTGTCGTCGTCGGCATCGTACGGGTCGGGCTGCTGCCCGGCGCGGCACATCATCGCAGGGCCGTCAGGAACTCGGTGATCGCCTGGTTGGTGGCTTCGGGCGCCGACAGGTGGGGGCAGTGCCCGGTGGCGTCGAGGGTGACCAGCTTCGAGCCCGGAATCGACTGGTGGACGAAGGCTCCGACCTCCCGGGGAGCGATGACGTCCTGGGTGCATTCCAGCACCAGCGTCGGCACCCGCACACTCTTCAGATCGTCCCGGGAGTCGGACAGGAAGGTGGTGCGGGCGAAGACGCGCGCCATGTCCGGGTCCGTGGCACAGAAGCTGTTCTTCAACTCCTCACCGAGTTCCGGGCGTTCGGCGTTGCCCATGATGACCGGGGCCATCGCCGCCGACCAGCCGAGATAGTTCGACTCCAGCGACGCGAGCAGCTCGTCGATGTCCTCGGCGCTGAATCCGCCCCGGTAGCCGTCGTCGTCGACGTAACGCGGGGACGGCGCCACCATGACCAGCGCGCCGATCCGTTCCGGAGCCGTGCCGGCGGCCAGCACGCCGATCATCGCGCTGACCGAATGCCCCACGAACACCGCGTCGCGCAGGTCGAGCGCGGCGCACACCTCGACCACGTCCTGGGCGTACCCGTTCAGGGAGGCGTACCGGTCCTCCGAGAACGCGGACGGGTCCGAGCGCCCGGAGCCGACGTAGTCGAACAGCACCACCCTGTGGTCCCGGGCCAGGGCAGGCACCGTCAACCGCCACATGTTCTGGTCACAGCCGAACCCATGGGCCAGCACCACCGCCGGTCCTTCCGGGTTGCCGGTGACGGTGACGTTGTTCCTGCGGACGATATCCATCCCGTCAGTCTCTCAAGCTCTGGCCAGTGCTCCGTCACTGCACCGAACCGCTCCAGGCCCCACGCGCCACCTCCACAGATCGCGTCATGGACACGGGAAGGCACGCTGACGGGCGCGGCACCCCGCTCGCCGTCCTGCTGACCGGCGGCAACCCGACGACGTCACCCAGCTGCTGCCCCTTCTCGACGCCGATCCCACCGGTCGCGGCCGGGTGGGTCGTCCAACGCCGACGCATTGCCATGAGCTGTCGGCGGGTGATGAGGCAGCAGACCCAGTGGTAGGCGACCAGCCCGGTGCCGAAGCAAGGCCGCTGGTCACGCCCTGGATGTGGTGGGGCTCGTGCCATGATCCGGTCTCATGAGTGACCGTTCGCTTTCATCCGCCTGGCTGGCCTCGTGGACAGGCAGAGTCTCCGCGACCCTCACGGCGATGACAGACGAGTTCGAGCGTCGGCACGGCTTTCCCCCTGGCAGCAACGAGGTCCGGCCTGCCGACCGCGACGACCAAGCCGCGGCTCGCGCGCTTGCCCAAGCGGCTCTCATACCGGCTGACCTGGTCGCCTTCTACGACAGCGTCGGTGACGTCACGTGGGCGGACGTAGGCAACGGCTACTTCCTCGATCCGGCAAGTGACGTGCTTCTGCGACTCCAGGAGTACGGCGCTGTCGACGTCGGCGCGAACCAGAAGAGCCCTGGTTGGTCATCGGCTCGAACGGCGGCGGCCTGTCCTACGTCGTGAGCCCTGACGGGTCGGTTCATCGGACACGGACGGCGTCGCTGGACGAACCGGAGCTCGACAAGGTAGCCGATGACCTGCGGCAGTTCCTGGAACTCCTGGAGCAATCCCTGACGCGGTTCGTCGCCGACGGCGAGCCGGGATCTCTCTAGGTCAGCCCGCGGCACCCATTGGCGAGTGACCGTCCGGCGGCTGAGGTGCTGAAGGGCCGGCGTCGCGGCCCGCCATCGCGGACCGCTTCGGGCAACTGCGGGCGACCGCAACCGCCGTAGCCGCCGCGGCAGCACCGGCGCAGCGTCGGCCGCGACGAGGAGCGCGGTTCGGCGACAGCATGTCGTGCAGGACTGACCGGTCGAGCACGCACGGGAGCCGGGGCGATACGCACCCGCGCGCACGAACTCGGATCGCCCCGACGGATGCCGATCCGTCGTGCCCCCTGCCAGTGTCCACGCCCTGTCCGATGCCTTCGACCCCGGCCGCCCCGTTCGGGTGGCAGACCGGGGCAGAATATTCCTTGACACGAATATTCTTTGTCGAGAATACTCTTGGTGTGGACGAAATCCTCACCGCGCTGGCCGATCCGGCCCGCTGGCGGCTCGTGGGCCTGCTGGCCGAGCGACCTCGCTCAGTCGGTGTCCTCGCGCAGCTCGCCGGGGCACGCCAGCCTCAGACCACCAAGCACCTGCAGACCCTGGAGCGTGCCGGCGTCGTCATCTCCGAGCGCATCGGTCAGCGCCGTGTCTACGCCCTGCGGCCCGGCGCCCTACGGGAGTTGGCGGCCACGCTCGGCAGGCTCGCGGACACCGCGGACCAGGCCGGTGGCCCAGGAGCCGCCTACGACCGCTACGGGCTCAGCCGTGACGCGGAGCGGCTCGCCGCGAAAGAGCCCGGGTGGGCCGACGGCCGCTCGTTCACGTTCCTGCGGCGGCTCGCGGCGGACCCGGAGTTGGTCTGGCGGCACCTGACCGAGACGGCGCTGCTCGCCCGATGGTGGACCCCCGACGACCTGCACGTCTGCGAACTCGTCTTCGAGGCGCGATCGGGCGGGCGGATCCTCCAGGAGTACCGCGATGCCGAGGACACCGACGCAGTCGTCGGGCGCGCGGAGGGAGTGGTCGACGACGTGCGCCCCCACGAGCGCCTGGCCTACCGGATCTCCCCTCTGCTTCCCGACGGTGGACGTGCCTTCACCGGCCACGTCGACCTCGGTCTGCGGGCCACGGAAGCCGGCACGGACCTCGACGTTCACTGGCGGATCACCGACAGCACCGTCGACTCGGCGGACTTCATCGCAGGCATCGAGATCGGCTTCGGCCAAAGCCTGGACAAGCTCGCGGCGATCATCGCCGCTGGCTCGCACGACAGTGGCACCACCCATCGCACCACCCCAGACACCAGGAGCATGAAATGACCGAGCAGACCACCGGCCGTCGAGTCGTCACCAACATGGCCCTCTCCCTCGACGGCCGTTACGCCGGCTCCGACCCTCAGGACATGAGCTGGGTCATGCCGTACGCCGTCACCGACGTGGCCCGCGACCACCTGACCAGCCTCTGGGAGTCGGCGACGACGGCCCTGCTCGGGCGGGTCAACGCGGAAGGCTTCCTCGGCTTCTGGCCCACCGTCATCGGCATGGAAGGCGCCGACCCGCGCGACGAGGCCTTCGCGAAGTGGCTCGTCGAGACGGACAAGGTGGTCCTGTCCTCCACCCTTCGTGAAGCGCCGTGGGAGCGCACGACGCTCGTCGACAAGCCGACCGCCCAGGCGGTGGCGGAGCTCAAGGCGACCGAGGGCGGCGACATTCTCGTGCTGTCCAGCGCAAGTGTCATCCAGGCCCTGCTGGCGGCCGACAAGGTCGACAGGCTGGCCCTCACGGTCTTCCCGGTCTTCCTCGGCGGCGGTCCCCGCCTGTTCGAGGACGGTCTGCCCGCAGGGCAGTGGAGGCTCGTGAGCCAGGCCGCCGGCGAGCACGGCACGCTGGCCCTCGTCTACGACCGGGTCCGCTGAGAAGCTCGTACTCTCTGTGGGCCGTCGGGCCGGTCATGGCCCTTCCGGCCACTCGGCCGATCCCACCCGATGGCCACCATCGCACCATCGCACCGTCGGCCGGCGGGTGGGCGGTGCCAGGCAGGCCGTCCCCGTCAGTCCGCGGCCGTAGGGCTCGATCGCGGTCGCGCTGCCGCGCACGCCGTACTCCGTCGCACCGATCCGCCCCAGCCCGGCGCGTACCTGGTGCCGCATCAGCCAACCCTTGTTTTGAAGCCCGCCCCCCGCGTCTTTCCGGCGAGCGGGTAGGCTCGGGACGTTCCAGGTCTGGGGGAGTTCATGAGCGTTGAATGGGTTCGGCTCAAGCTTGATCTGGAGACGTTCGAGGACGCCCGGTTCGAGCCGTATCTCCGCCGCTGCCGGCAAGCCGGCGTCGAGTTCACGACGATGGCTGCTGTCGGCGACACGGCTCAGCACCGGCGCGCACTCTATGAATTGAACAAGACGTGCTCCGCCGACATCCCCGGGCGGGGGGCGTTCTACACGTTCGACGAGTACCTCCGTCAGCGCGTCGACACTCCGACCTACGACCCACAGGGCGTCGTCCTCGCCCTGGACGGCGCCACGTGGATTGGTATGGCGGCGACGACGATCCGTCCCGAGGGACACGCTTTCAGCGAGATGACAGGGGTGCTGGCAGGCTATCGCGGCAGGGGGATCTCGCTGGCCATGAAACTCCTGACCGTCGGATACGCCCGCTCTGCCGGGGTGCGCTGGCTCCGGACCCTCCACCACCCCGGCAACGCCTCAGCCATCGGCATGAACCGGCGGCTCGGATTCGTCGACGACGCGCCGTCCACGACAACGGCCTGACGGTTCCAACGCGTCACGCTGCATTCGCTCTGGCCACGATGGCGCGGAGTCGCTTGTCGGCGGCGTGCTTGTTCCGCCACGTTTCACCCGGCGACGGCGGCCCAACCGGTGGCGGCCACCACCTCCCGCGCGATGTCGACGACGAGCCGTCCGTCCGTCGCCACTCGCACGGTCTCCGCGTGGGCCCGCCGGTCAAGGAGCCGTGCCTTGCGGACACTTCCTTCATACTCGTGCTCCAGCTCCGAGCCGAGTTCTCGCCCCACCAGCCGCTCGCGGGCGGTGGCGTCGGAGGCGGTGAGCAGGACTCGTACGATGCCCACTCCGGCCCCCATGGCGCGCTCGAACATGCCCGTCGCCTCCGGCAGAACACTCATGGTGTTCGTATAGATGAGGCGTCGGTAGCCGCACTGGGCGAAGTTCGCCCACACGGCAGTCAGATTCCTCTCGGTGATCTCCGCACGGTGAGGGTCTCCCTCCGGTGCCGGATGCACCTGCCCCATGAAGTCACCATCGATGATCGTGTGGGCGACCGCCTTGGAGCGCAGGAGCGCGGAGACCTCCCATCCCACCGTCGTCTTGCCGACACCGGCTCGTCCTCCGATGAGCAGTACTTCCGCGTGATCCATGGAGGCAGCGTGCCAGCGGCCGACCACCTCACGCGATCCGATATCGACGGTGGAACAGGACGCGTCAGTCGTTCCTACAGGTCCCGGGCGATCGAGTGCAGCGTCGTCCGGTAACCCAATGACGCGTACAGTCGCTCGGCAACTGTGTTCCCCTCGACGACGTTCAAGCCCATGCGCCGGCAACCCCAGTCCCAGGCGATCTGCTCCGCGTGGAGCATGAGAGCCCGGCCGAACCCTCGGCCGCGGCGTCCCTCTGCGACCTCCACGTCATACACGTACGCACCCGGCTCCGGGGCCGGACCCGAGTCGGCCACCCAGAGCCTGCCGACGATCTCTTCTTGCTCGACCAGGCAGCGCAGAGCGACGCCCTGAGTGGCCAGGCCGTTGGGCAACAGACTCGTCGTGGCCGAGCGGGCGATCTTCTCGGCCTCGGCCAGGGGGAAACCCCGACCGACGAAGGAGAGGGCGTACTGAGCCTGCGCGGCCCTGACGAATGCCTCGAACTCCTCCTGGGTCAGGGTCCGGGCTCCGACTGAGGGCGGCAAGTCCGGCCGTGTGCCGAGTTCTTTGACCATGATGCGGCTGACCGAGCGGTAACCCAGCTTGGCGAGGAGTTCCTCCGCCTCACGCCGTGGCGCGCGGACCCGCACGGTCGTACACCCCCAGTCGCGCAACAACCTTTCCGCCGCCGTCACGACGGAAGCGCTGTGGTTCGCGCCCTGGTCCGACCGGCCATGGGCAGGGAAGTGCACGTGCCCGGTTTGAGGCGCCGATGGTTCAACCTTCAGTTCCAGGCCACCCATGACGCGATCACCGCACACGATCGAGTAGCGGCACGACCGCGCGCCGTCCGGCGCCACTTGAACAGGTGCATCGGAAACCAGTTCCGCAAACACGCGTGCGCTCCTTCTCTGTGGCGAGGTGGAGCGTTTGCCTGGCCACCCGGCCGATCCCTGTAGCGACCGTTGAGGTCAGCGAGCGCTTGCGGGCGCCTTGCCCGGCTGGCCTTCGCGGTCCGATTCCATCACGCGGTCGAAGGGGGAGGGGAGAACGATCGTGTCACTGGCTTGCACGATGTTGCCGACTTTGGGCTTGACCGGCAGCGGAGTGGGACCACTCATCGATAGCCTTCGTCTTCATGATGCGCGCCTGGGCCTTGCCGATGCTTCTGCTGCTCTGCGGCTCAGTCCTCACGGCCAGGCTGATCGTCAGTGGGAACCCCGGCGCAGCCGCAGTCGTCCTGCTGGTCTTTGTGCTGCTCGCAGGCGTGAACTCGCCTCTGATCTTCCCGAGGTCGACCGGCGCGCTGGAGGCACAGCGCCGCAGCGCGGTCGACGGCCGGCCGGTCGTCTTCTGGCGCCCCGGCTGCACGTACTGCATGCGACTGCGCATACGGCTGGGCCGCAACGCCCGCCGGATGCACTGGGTCGACATCTGGCGCGACCACCCGGCTGGAGCCGCAGCGGTGAGGGCCGCCAACGACGGCAACGAGACCGTGCCGACCGTCATCGTGGCGGGCCGGCCGCACACCAACCCCGATCCTGCGTGGGTGCGCGAGCAACTCTCCCGTTCCACATGATCGGGACGCGGCCGAGGCCAAGGAGACACGTTCAGTGTGACGGCGACGTCAGGCGGGGGACATCGCGCCTCCCACCACCAACTCGGGTTCCATCAGCAGGACGTAGCGACAAGGCGGGTCGGGCGTCCGGCCGGCGCGGGCATCGAGGGAGCGGACCTCGGCACCCGCACCGGTGACCCGTCCACCGGCGATGTGTGCGGGCGTGGATCAGGCGGTGGGAAGTCGTGCGATCAGGGCCGACAGAGCGTCGTGTTCCTGAGGGGTCAGGTCGGTCAGCGGCGGCCGGACCGGGCCGGCACTCTGACCGGTCGCCGTCATGCCGGCCTTGACGATGCTGACCGCGTACCCGGCCTGGAGGTTACGGATCTCGGTGTACGGCAGGACGAAGTCCGAGAGCATCCTCGTGACGTCGGCCTGCCGCTGCTCTCGGACGGCGGTGTAGAAGGCGAGGGCGAAGTCCGGAAGGAAGTTGAAGATGGCCGAGGAGTAGGTCGTCACGCCCAGTTGGAGGTAGGGCAGGGCGAAGGTCTCCGCGGTGGGCAGGCCGCCGATGTACGTGAGACGGTCGCCCAGTCGCGCGTGGATGCGCGTGACGGTGTCGATGTCGCCGACACCGTCCTTGTACCCGATCAGGTTGGGGCAGGTGTCCGCGAGGCGGGCGACGGTGTCGGCGCTGTAGACGGCGTTGGCGCGACTGTAGATGACGACGCCGAGGGACGTGGCACGGCAGACCGCCTCGACGTGCCGGGCCAGGCCCTCCTGCCCGGCTTCGGTGAGGTAGGGCGGGAAGAGCAGGATGCCGTCGGCGCCGGCCCGTTCGGCCGCGGCGGCGAACTCGACGGCCGTGGCGGTGCCGTACCCGGCGGGGGCCAGGATCGGGGTGCCGTCCGGCGCGCTGTCGGCCGCGGCGGTCACGACGCGTTCCACCTCGGTGGGGGTGAGGGAGAAGAACTCGCCCGTGCCGCCGGCGGCGAAGAGCCCGCCGACGTCGTACTTGGACAGTCGCACGACATGGTCGCGGTAGGCCGTCTCGTCGAAGGAGAGGTCGGCACGGAAGTGGGTCACGGGGAAGGACAGCAGCCCGGAGCCGATACGGCGGCCAAGCTCTGCGGGCGTGAAGGACGACATGGGAGTGCTCCTGAAAGTCGTGTGCGAGGGGGCGGCGCGGTGTTGTGCCGGCCGGCCGTCGACGAGCGGGAAGGGAGTGCGGCGCGGGCGGCGCGGCTGTCCGTCCCGGCGTCGCCCGCGCCGGCTCCCGGCGCCCGGGTTCAGGGGCGGGCGCCCGCTTCGTGGGTGGCGGTGGTCCAGGCGCGGGCCTGGTCCGTCAGCGTGACGCCGAGTCCGGGACGGGCGGAGAGGTGCATACGGCCGTCCCGGATGGTGGTCCGCTCGTTGAAGAGGGGCTCCAGCCAGTCGAAGTGCTCCACCCAGGGCTCGATCGGGTAGGCGGCAGCCAGGTGGAGGTGGATCTCCATGGCGAAGTGCGGTGCGAGCTGGACGTGGTGCTGTTCGGCCAGCGCGGCGAGCTTGAGGAACTGGGTGATGCCACCGATGCGAGGGGCGTCCGGCTGGATGACGTCGGCGGCCCGTTGGCGAATCAGCTCGGCGTGTTCGGCGACGCTGGACAGCATCTCGCCGGTGGCGACGGGGGTGTCCAGGGAGGCGGCCAGCGCAGCGTGGCCCTGGACGTCGTAGGCGTCGAGGGGTTCCTCGATCCAGACCAGGCCGAACTCCTCCAGGGCGCGGCCCATGCGCTGGGCGGTGGCCCGGTCCCACTGCTGGTTGGCGTCGACCATGAGAGCGGTGTCGTCACCGATCCGCTCGCGTACGGCGGTCAGGCGGGCGAGGTCGTACCGGCTGTCGGGGTGCCCGACCTTGATCTTGATGCCGCCGATGCCGTTGCCGAGGGAAGCGGCCGCGTTGTCCAGGACCTGCTCGGTCGGGACGTGCAGGAAGCCTCCCGAGGTGTTGTAACAGCGGACCGAATCGCGGTGCGCGCCAAGGAGCTTCGCCAGTGGCAGTCCGGCCCGCTTGGCCTTCAGGTCCCACAGGGCCACGTCGAACGCGGCGATCGCCTGGGTGGCGAGGCCACTGCGTCCCACCGAGGCGCCGGCCCAGACCAGCTTGGTCCAGATCCGGGCGATGTCACTGGGGTCCTCACCGATCACCTGCTCGGCGATCTCCCTGGCGTGGGCGAACTGGCCCGGCCCGCCGGCCCGCTTCGAGTAGCTGAACCCGATTCCCTCATGGCCCTGTTCGGTGGCGATCTCCACGAAGAGGACCGCCACCTCCGTCATCGGCTTCTGCCGGCCGGTGAACACCTTCGCGTCACTGATCGGCGCGGCCAGCGGGAGGGCCACCGAGGACAGGCGCAGCCACGCGATCCGGTCGAGCGTCGCCTCTCCCGCGCTGTGCCCGGGCACACCATGCGGCGTCGTGTCCATCGTGCTCACCACTTCACATCCTGGAGTTCGCGGGGGAGCGGTCGGCTCTTACACCCCGAGGCCGGTCGGCAGGGGCGCCCCCCGCGTCCGCCTGGAGGTGACGCTACGGTTACCAATGATTCACGTCCAACATAGTTTTTGGATCCTGCAATACCCGGAGAGCATCAATGTTCACGCTGGCCCAGCTGACGAGCTTCGTGGCCGTCGCAGAAGAACTGCATTTCACCCGTGCCGCGGAACGCCTGAACATGACGCAGCCGCCGCTGAGCCGGCAGATCCAGTTGCTCGAGACCGACCTGGGCGTCCAGTTGCTCGACCGGACCAACCGCACCGTGCGACTCACCCCGGCCGGCCGGGCCTTCCTGACCGAGGCGCGCCGCATCCTGCACCAGTCGGAGCACGCCGCACTCGCCGTACGCCGTGTCTCCACCGGGGAGGCGGGGGCGATCGCCGTCGGCTTCACCGCGGCCAGCGCCTACTCCGCACTCGGCAGCCTCCTGCAGACCTCGCAGGTGGCACTGCCGGGGGTCGAGATCCTCCTGCGGGAGCTCGTCACCCGCGACCAGCTCAAGGCTCTCGGCGAAGGCTCGCTCGACCTGGGGCTGGCCCGTCCGTCGGCCACGGGACCGGATCTCGTCTCCCGCCCAGCGGTGCGGGAGGGCCTGGTGGCGGCGCTGCCCGCCGGGCACCCACTGGCCGCCGACACGGGACCGATGCGCATCGAGGACTTCACCGGTGAGGACTTCCTGATGTACTCGCCCATCGAGGCGCGCTACTTCCACGAGCTGCTGGTCAGCGTCTTCCGCTCCGCGGGCGTACGGCCGGTGTTCACCCAGTACCTCACTCAGGTGCACAGCATGCTGGCCCTGGTGAACGGCGGCTGGGGCATTGCCCTCGTCCCCGAGGGCGCGGTCCGCATGCGCTACGGCGGCATCGTCTTCCGACCGGTGGACCTGCCGGACCCACAACCGGTCGAACTGAACTACGTGTGGCGGGAAAGCAACGACAACCCGGCGCTCAAGGCACTTCTGCGGCACCTGTGACGCCTGCCCGACCCCGGCGACGATCGCTGGGCGGACCGATGCCGGGAGGCCGCCATACAGAGAAGGTATGGCAGCCAACAAAATTCGACTTAGACGCGAATCGAAACCGTCTCTACGGTCAACTCAGCCACCCGTTCCGTGGCTCGGACCGCATGCGGCACCGCTGCCGCGTTCCCCAGGTCTAGGAGATCGACCATGCCTGCTCCCGTCCGGCAGGACGAGCCGCGCCGATCAGGCAACCCGATGGTGTCGTCGGCCGCCGAACCGTGAGCCGGTAGCCACCGGCCGTCTCCCACGTCGCCGAACCCGGAGTGCTGTCGGCGTCCGCCTCGTCGCCCACCCCCACCCAGTACTCCCGGATGCCACCCCAGCCAAAACCCCCGTGCCCCCGGCCGGCTGGCTCCAGTCCGCATCACAGCCGTGCCCACGCCCCGTGCCCGTGCGGCCCGGCTGCTCCACTCCACAGTTCAAAGGGGAGCTGACATGCCACTCGTCGTCGTCGCCATCAGTGTTCTGGTTCTGCTGCTGCTCATGACCAGATGGAAACTGAACGGCTTCGCGGCCTTGTTGCTGGTGGCGGTCGGCGTCGCCCTGGTGCAGGGGATCCCGGTGAAGGACATCCCGGATGTCCTCTCGGACGGCATCGGGGGGCAGATCGGTGACACGATGCTCACCATCGGGCTCGGTGCCATGGTCGGCCGCGTCATGGGAGACTCCGGCGCCGCCCAGCGCATCGCCGGCAAGCTCCTCGACGCGTTCGGGCCACGCTGGGTGCAGGTCGCCATGGTGGTCACCTCCATGCTCATCGGCGTGACCATGTTCTACGAGGTGGCCTTCATCATCATCGTGCCCATCGCGTTCACCCTGGTCAGGGTGACCGGCGCGAAGCTGCTGTGGGTCGGGCTGCCGATGTCGATCGCCCTGTCCACGATGCACAGCTTCCTGCCGCCCCACCCCGGGCCCACCGCCGTCGCCGCGACCTTCCACGCCTCGGTCGGACTGACCCTCTTCTACGGCCTGTTCATCGCGGTCCCGGTCGGCGCGTTCATCGCGCTGCTCTGGCCCCGCCTGCCGTTCATCAAGGCGATGGACCCCGCCATCCCCACGGGCCTGGTGAGCGAACGCGAGTTCACCGACGAGGAGATGCCGGGCCTCGGCTGGTCGCTGTCCGTGGCTCTCTTCCCCGTCGTCCTCATCGCCGGTGCCGCGGTGACCGACATGGCCGTCTCCGGCGAGAGCCCCCTCCTGCACACCGTCGCGTTCATCGGCTCGGCGCCGATCGCGCTGCTCCTCACCCTGGTCCTGGCCATCTGGGCGTTCGGACCGAGGATCGGCCGCAGCATGTCCGATGTCAGCGGCTCGTGCACCTCGGCGGCCCAGGCGATGGCCATGATCCTGCTGGTGATCGGCGCGGGCGGCGCCTTCAAGAACGTCCTCGTCGAAGGCGGCATCTCCGACTACATCAAGGACGTCACCCACTCCTGGTCCATATCCCCCCTCGTCCTCGCCTGGCTGATCGCCGTCATCCTGCGGGTGGCGCTCGGCTCGGCGACCGTCGCCGTCGTCACCGCCTCCGGGGTGGTCCTGCCGCTCCTCGCCGGAAGCGGCGCCAGCCCCGAGATGATGGTGCTCGCCGTCTCCTGCGGGTCGATCGCCTTCTCCCACGTCAACGACCCCGGCTTCTGGCTGTTCAAGGAGTACTTCAACCTCTCGGTCGTCCAGGCCATCAAGGTCCGTACGACGTACACCACGGTGCTGGCCGTCCTCGGTCTCGGCGGAGTCCTGGCCGTCCAATGGGCCATCACCACCCTCGGCCTGTGACACCAGGACCCCACCGCCACCTGCCCCGACCCCCGCACAAGGAAATCAAGAGAGCATGAGCACGCAGCAGCCGACCATCACCGCGTTCGCCGTCTACCCCGTGGCGGGCCGCGACTGCATGGAGCTGAACCTTTCCGGCGCCCACGGCCCCTACTTCACCCGCAACATCGTCGTCCTGACCGACTCCGAGGGCCGTACGGGGCTGGGAGAGGTGCCCGGCGGCGAGAAGATCACCCAGACCCTGCGGGACGCCGAGTCCCTCGTGACGGGGGCGAGGGTCGGCGACTACAAGCGCGTCCTGCGCGAGATCCAGCATCGCTTCGCCGACCGCGACGCCGGCGGACGCGGCGCCCAGACCTTCGACCTGCGCACCACCGTGCACGCCGTCACCGCGGTCGAGTCGGCGCTCCTGGACCTCCTTGGCCAGCACCTCGACGTGCCCGTCGCGGCCCTCCTCGGAGACGGCCAGCAGCGCGACGCCGTACGAGTCCTGGGCTACCTCTTCTACGTCGGCGACCCCGACCGCACCGACCTGGACTACGTCCGCGCCCCCGACGCGACGGTCGACTGGTACCGCATCCGCCACGAGGAGGCACTGACCCCCGAGGCGATCGTCCGCCAGGCCGAGGCCACCTACGACCTGTACGGCTTCCGTGACTTCAAACTGAAGGGCGGCGTCCTCGACGGCGCGGAGGAGGTCAAGGCGGTACGCGCGCTCAAGGAGCGTTTCCCGCAGGCGCGGATCACCCTCGACCCCAATGGCGCGTGGTCGCTGCGCGAGGCCATCGAGCTCTGCGAGCCTCTGGTCGGGACCCTCGCCTACGCCGAGGACCCCTGCGGAGCGGAAGGCGGCTATTCCGGCCGTGAGGTTCTCGCCGAATTCCGCCGCGCGACCGGGCTGCCCACCGCGACCAACATGATCGCCACGGACTGGCGACAGCTCACCCACGCCATCTCCCTCCAGTCGGTCTCCATCCCGCTGGCCGATCCGCACTTCTGGACCATGCAGGGCTCGGTACGGGTCGCCCAGCTCTGCAACGCGATGGGCCTGACCTGGGGCTGCCACTCCAACAACCACTTCGACATCTCCCTGGCGATGGTCACGCACTGCGGAGCCGCCGCGCCCGGCGCGTACAACGCCCTGGACACGCACTGGATATGGCAGGAGGGCCTGGAGCGGCTCACCGTGAACCCGCCCCGCATAGTCGACGGCGAGATCGCGGTGCCCGATGCACCCGGCCTCGGCGTCCAGCTCGACATGGACCGCCTCCTCGCCGCGCACGAGCTGTACGAGGAGAAGGCGCTGGGCGCCCGGGACGACTCGCTCGGGATGCAGTACCTGGTTCCCGGCTGGAAGTTCGACGCCAAGCGGCCCTGCCTGGTCCGGTAGCGTGCCCAGCCTGGCGGACGAGGGCTGCCTGGGCCGGCACGGGGCTGGAAGCCGCGTTCTGGCTGGGCGCGCCGTCGTACGCGCTCTCCGCCTGGTGCGCGACCCGGATCCGCCTCGTCGAGCACCGCGCGGGGTGGTGGCATCGACCACGCCGTACACGGACCCCCGCCGGACAGCCGGCTGCCCGGCCCGGCGCCGGTTCGCCGGGCGCTCACACGTCTGGCCGATGATTTCGTGCGCCAGACGAGTTCTCGAGCGCGCCTGCAACGCCGTAGGGGGTGCCGCCCCGTGGTCCGCAGATGTCACGCACGTCCCCGTCGGAGGCCCGCGCTGCGTACCGGCTCCCGTCTGGTCGACCGCGTTCACCAGATCCGGGACCGCTCGTCCGGGCCGGCCGCCGGAGTGGGCCGCTGCCTGGGCCGACGTGGTGTACGGATCAGACCGCGTCCCACTCGTGGACGGATGATCGAATGACGCGGCCCTGGTCGGGGTAGAACGGACGAGGGCGTCTTCCCGCAGGGGAAGACGCCGCTACTCACCCCAGCCGGCATCCCCGGCGAGATCGAAGGACGCAGTATGGCCAGCGGCACCGTGAAGTGGTTCAACTCCGAGAAGGGCTTCGGTTTCATCGCCCAGGACGGCGGCGGACCGGACGTCTTCGCCCACTACTCCAACATCGCCGGCAACGGCTACCGAGAGCTGGTCGAGGGCGAGACGGTCACGTTCGACGTCACCCAGGGCCAGAAGGGCCCCCAGGCCGAGAACATCGTCCGCGGCTGACGTCCCCGCTGGCCTGCGGAGCCCAGTGTGGAGCGGCACCACCGACGCGGGGTGGAGCAGCTCGGTAGCTCGCCGGGCTCATAACCCAGAGGTCGCAGGTTCACATCCTGTCGCCGCTACGACGCAGGGGGCCCGGCATCAGCCGGGCCCCTGACGCGTTCTTCCGGCCCCTGGGCGAACATGGCACGAAGTTGCTCGGCCGCTGCGGAGCCCGGCTCGCGGTCGAGTGCGTGACAGGCGCGGAAGTCGAAAGAAGCGCAGACCGTCGATCACTGCTCCGGACTGGATTTCCTGCTCGGTCCAGGGGTGGGCTGAGTAGTCGTCGATCGCCACGCCTCCATGTTCGAGTAGCAGCGCGATCAGCTGGTGAACTTCTGCGGTGCCGTCGATCCGACCGGAGATATCGATCCGCACTGCCCAGGTGGGGTGGAATCCGACGGCCCCGTCGAGGACCGTCACGTCGTCGGGCTCCCAGTCAGAGAAGAGGCACGGGGAACGGTCCGTCTTCGAGGCGGCTACGAGTGTTGGCGTCCCATCCCGCGTTCGTCGGGGTGCGGTATTCCTCGCTGGGACGAAGCGATCGACGACGTGTGATGAACGCGCGGTGGGCTTCGATGGCGTCCGCCGGGTGGATGGCGTTGTAGCCGATCGTCGTGTCGATGTCGGAGTGACCGGATCGGTGGGACACGGCCTTCGGCGGGGTAGCCGCTGCTGTGATCGGCGCACGGCGCCGGCGGTGTCCGTTTCGCGGGAAAGGAGAGAGGGCGCATGGCTACCGGTGCGGACTCGGCGAGGATCACGGCGAAGGTCCGAGGCAGGGACATCACATTGGACGGCCCCCTGACGAAGGACGAGATCCGGAGCAGCATCTGGTGGTGGCAGGCTGCCGACCCCAGGTCTTCCAAGGAACGGCAAGACGGTCAGCCCGAGCACGACGGCTCGCACAAGGACGTGATCACCACCCTGGGCGGGTACTACGAGGTCCCCTCCGACCCCCGTACCCCTGAGGCCGAGAGGCTGGTGGAACTGGTGTACGACGAGCTCAACCCGGACGAGTGACACAGTGCAGCACGGACAGATCCCGGATCCGGGCCCCCGTGACCGGCGTGCCGCTCAGCAAAATGCGGCAGGAATAGTGCATACGGTGATCAGATGGGGGCAGGCGACTCCTTGGAGTACGCATCCACCGATCCCTGCCGTGCGGTCCCCGGGCGGCAGGCTCTCGGACGCCGCGGGCCCTGCGAAACGGCCCGCCTTTCAAGAAGGTTGTCGCTGTGTTGCTGCCTGCGGAGAAGGAACTACGCGCGGTACTGGCCCGCTTCGCCGACGCCCGCTTTCACCATGACCTGCAGCCCACCGGTCGCTCCAGCCGAGAGCTGGAGGACGTCTCGTACGCGCTGTGCGCCATGACCGGCACCCAGTCGGTGGACCAGGCCCTCGTCGCCGCGGACACCCTTCTGGAACGGCTGCGAGCGGACCGCGCCGCGGCCACCACGACGACGCAGCCTCTGGCCGCCTGACGTCAAGACTCCGCGCAGTCTCGGCGCCCCGCTGGCACGCAAATCAAAGGCGTAGGTGGCGGTCAAGACGCTCTCCTTGGGTGTGGTTGAGCGGGTACGTGGATTCAGACGGGGCGCCACGACGAAACTCATCGCTGTTCAGCGCGTTTCCGCGCCAGCGGCGGAAGAGCAACGCTCGCACTCGTTCAGCCAGAAGGCGTGCCGGTGCGTCTGGTGCACGCGCGGGCCGGACTGACCCGTCTCCCCGCCCTGCCGGCCCGCGCCCACGTTCACCCTTCCGTGCCGCATGCGGCGTCGTTGAACCGGCATGAGCATTCACGCGAACCCCAACGACCACAGCGCGTGGGCCGCCCAGTGCCTGCCGCGCACCAGTTCGAAGATCAATGCGTTGCTTCAGCATCTCGGCGAAGAGCATCCCGGCGATGAGGAGGTCATCAGCCAGGAGTTCGATGATGCGCTGCACTCTGCCTGGGTGGACGGCGAGTCGTGGGCGGTGGACTACGTCGCCTGGCGAACCACATATACCGACCTGGTCGACGGCCCGCTTGAAGGAGACATGATTGGCCTGTAGCGGGAAGCGAGAAAGTCCCCAGGGTGACGCCCTGGGGGCCAACCGGGCTCTTCCCCTCGTCTGTCGGAGGGCGGCGGGCCCGTGCCTCGTCGCTGCGTTCGAGAACGGCCGGCCACGGCGACAGGCCCGCGTTCACCTCGGCCGACAGGTCGAACAGCTCGGCCACTGCGACTTGGTCGACCGCATCGACGAGCTCATCGCGGAGAACCTGCGTGTCGAGCGCACATGCCTGTCACCGAGCAGCTTCTCCAGCTCGCAGAAGTGCGCGACTTCCTGGACGTCCGGATCCTCGTCGAGCGTCTTGACCCACTTCCCGGCGAGCAGTTCCACGGCTGCGTCGGTCTCCTGTGCGGTCCCGCCTGCGGAGAGGAAGAACTGCTCGTCGTAGCGCACGTAGAGCGTGCCGCGGTCTGGATCACGTCTGCCTTGGGCGTAACTGATGGTGCCGGAGCACTCGCCCTTCCCGCTCAGGACCATGTCGAAGCGAGCCGTCCCGCCGGTGGCCTCGTCGGGCATCTGCCCCGACATCCGGACCGACGGGGCGTCGGTCGTGGCTGTGGCGGCCCGGTCGAGGATCTGTCCGCCGGACAGTCCGGCGAACGGTCCCTTCGGTCTGGCGTCCGTCTTGCCACCGCCCGGCAGGCAGCCTGTGATGCCGACGGCTGCGACGACGAAGCCGGCCGTCCACCGGAGCAGGGCATGCCGGGCGCCGACTGCGCGATGAGAACGGGGTTGAACCCGAGCGGCCCGTCCCTTGCCGGCCGCGCCCACGCAGATCCTGCCGCCGCCCGGTACTCGGTGATACGGTATAGCGGTACTCGGTACCACCAAGTACCGGGAGGACTGAGGAGCGCCCGCGATGGACGACCTGACGGAGATGCTGAAGGGCACGCTCGAAGGGTGCGTGCTCGAGATCATCGGCAGCGAGGAAACCTACGGGTACGCCATCACCCGTCAGTTGAACGAGCTCGGCTTCACCGACGTCATCGAGGGGACGGTGTACACCATCTTGCTGCGGCTGGAAAGGAACGGACTCGTCCAGGTGACGAAACGGCCGTCCGAGGTCGGTCCGCCGCGCAAGTTCTACGCGCTCAACGACGCCGGACGCGAGGAACTCGCGAAGTTCTGGGCGAAATGGCAGTACGTCTCATCACGCATCGACAGGCTCAGGGAGGGCGGGAGATGAACTTCTGGGAGACCGTCACAGGCAGCGATCTCACCAGGGAATGGAAGGCGTTCGAAGCCCGGGCCGAGACCCTGCCGGACGACTACCGGGCGGCGTGGGAACAGATAAAGACGCACCTCTTCCCCCGTGCGGGCTTCACCGGCCGCAACCTGACGCCGATCGTCGACGCCGCCCTGGGCCTGCTCGAAGAAGCAGCGGCGGACGGGCAGAGCGTCCACGAGGTGCTCGGCGACGACATCCGGGGCTTCTGCACGGCGCTGGCCGGTGGAGAAGGGGCTCGAACCTATCGCGACCGGTGGCGCGAGCAGTTGAACAGGAACGTCGCCAGGAAATTGGGCCGGCTGGGAGGCTGACGTGAGCATCCAGGACATCATCGAGGGCAAGAAGCAGTGGCGGGCACACATGGCTCGGGTCAAGGCGCTCCCACCGGACTACCAGATCGTCTACAAGGAGATGCAGAGGTACCTGTTCAAGGTCGGACCGATCAACCTGCCCGACGGACCCCTGCTCCCCGGGATCGTCGACTTCTTCGAGGAGGGCGCCGCCACGGGCAAGGGGGTCTTGGAACTCATCGGCGACGACGTCGCCGCGTTCTGCGACGACCTGGTCAAGGACTCTCCCACCTATGCGGACGTCTACCAGGAATCCGCTGGCGGGGAACCCGGCACGGCCGGGAAGTAACACTCGCCGCCCCGTACCAGCGGCCGTGGCCCCGCCCGCGGCGAGCGTGCCCTCCAGCGGCACCAACGGCGACTACTTGTCACCCGCCTGATGTGCCCGCGTCGGCGTTCGCTACCCGGGCGAGGTGGCCGGAACCGGGTCCACCCCGCCCTGGGGCCATGTGCTGGGACGCCTGCCGCACCGGGGCTCGGGCCGGCCCGTGAGTCCTGCCGCTGCACAGGGGTTCGAGCCGGCCTATGAGCCCTGCCGCACCGGGCCTCAGGCCGGCTCGAGTCCTGGGTTGCCGGCTTCCGTGACGAAGGAGGCCGCGGTCGTGACGGGGGCGCCCGGCCTGGTGACGTACGGGACGGTCTTGAAGTCGGCGCGAGCCGCTTCCTCCCCGAGCGTGACGGTCACGTAGCCGCGCCGCCCGTTGTAGAACTTCATGTGCGGGTTGGCCGCGAGGTAGGTGGCCCAGTTGCTGGGCCGGTCCGCCCCGTCGCGCCCGCTGGTGATCGACGTCGTGACGATCTCCGTGCCCACGGTCCGGGAACCGGCGTCGCCGAAGTCACGCTTGATGTCGAACGCGTAGTGCACGTGCACGTCGCCGGTGAGGACCATGAGGTTCTCCACGCCGACGGCCTCGGCCCCCGCCAGGATCCGCTCGCGGGAGGCCGGGTAGCCGTCCCAGGAATCCATGGAGACCTTGGACGGCGTAGCGGTGGTGTTGTACCGCTGGGAGAAGGTGACCTGCTGCGGTACGACGTTCCACAGCGCCCGCGAGGTGCGCCAGCCGTCGATCAGCCACCGCTCCTGCGTGGCGCCGGTGAGCGTGCGCGCCGGGTCCTCGGACTCGGGGCCGGGGTACTGCCAGCCGTCGCCGTAGGCCTGGTCCGAGCGGTACTGGCGGGTGTCCAGGACGTCGAACTGCGCGAGCCGGCCCCAGTGCAGGCGACGGTAGAGGCGCATGTCGGAGCCGGTGGGGAGCTGGGGCCGGCGCAGCGGCTGGTTCTCCCAGTAGGCGCGGTAGGCGGAGGCGCGGCGCAGCAGGAACTCCTCGGAGGAGCCGCCGTCCTCCGGGGTGTCGTCGGCGTAGTTGTTCTCCGTCTCGTGGTCGTCCCAGGTGACGACGAAGGGGTGCGCGGCGTGCGCGACCATCAGGTCCGGGTCGGACTTGAACAGGGCGTAGCGCAGCCGGTAGTCCTCCAGCGTCACCGTCTCGTGGTTGTAGTGGGCCGGGAGGGTGCGGTCGGTGTAGTGGCGGTCGTTGCCGGTGGCGTTGACGGCGTACTCGTACAGGTAGTCGCCCAGGTGGAAGACGACGTCCACGTCGTCCTCGGCAAGGTGGCGGTAGGCGGTGTAGTAGCCGTCGGCGTAGGCCTGGCAGGAGACGGCGCCCAGGGTGAGCGCGGCGGGGCGGGCGCCGGGCAGCGGAGCGGTGCGGGTGCGGCCGGTGGGGCTCAGCCAGGTGCCGGCCCGGAAGCGGTAGAAGAAGACGCGGTCCGCCGGCAGGTGGGGCACCTCGACGTGGACGGTGTGGCTGAACTCGGGGTGGGCGGGCGCGGTGCCGCGCCTGACGATCCGGCGGAAGTTCGCGTCGTGGGCCAGCTCCCAGTGCACGGTGACGCGCTGCGCGGGCAGTCCGCCGTCGGGCTGGTACGGCTGCGGGGCCAGCCGGGTCCACAGCAGGACCGAGCCGGGCAGCGGGTCGCCGGAGGCCACGCCCAGCGTGAAGGGGTCGTCGGTGATTCTCCGGGCGTCGAACTCGGCGGCGGCGGCCGTGCCGGCGGCGGGCAGGTTCACGGCGAAGGCGAGCGCCGCGGCGGCGCCGGTGACGGTGAGGAAGCGGCGCCGGCCGAGTTGCCTGGCGGCGGCGCGCAGTTCGGGGGCGTGCTGGGACGGGCGGGCTGCGGGTGTCATCCGGTCTCTCCCCTGTCGCGGTGAATGCAAGGGGCAGTTGACCGGGCCGTGACTACCGTGACGGGGCAGGAGCTTGGCAGGCTCATGACGTTCACATGGCGGAAGGTTGAGTTCCGGTACCGGGCGATCCTCCGCGCCCTCCCGCGCCGTCCGGTTGCCCCGGCCCCCGGTGCCCGCTCTCGGGCCCGGCTCGGTCCGACGTCGGCTCCACCGGCGGGCGGACGACGGACGCGGCGGCGGGCGGGCCACCACCCGCACCACGGCCCTGCCGGGCCGGCGGTCACGGCAGGGCGCGCGAGGTCCCGTTCAGACACCGGCCGCGGTCGCTACCCTGACCCGATGAGCCTCCCGTCGCTCTGCCCTGCCAGCAGCGCGTGTTCACTCTGGTCCACGACCAGTTGCGGCCGGAGAAGAAGAAACACCGCTACGGGCTCATCGACGCCCGCGTCACCCCTCCTGCGGCCGACGCCGTCCGTGCCGAGAGGCAGGCCCCGCAGTGGATCAGCTACGCCTGCCAGCGCGCCCCCACAGACGACTGAGCACTCGGCCGGTCCGGGGCCAGGCGGAACCGGCCGGCGCGTAAGGGGGCCGACCCTCGTCTGCCGACGCGGGCGGTATGCGTGGCCGCCTTCGGGGGACCGACGGGGCTTCGGTGCTGACGTCGAGCATGCCCAGCCGTGGCGACTCGCCTCGAAGCCGGCACGGTGTGCATCTGCTCCCGCTTCGTCGACTCGCCGAGCCTGTGCCCTTGGGACGGGGCAAGAACCCACCATGCGCATGCCGGTGCGTCAGGCCACGCACCGGTGGTGGCAGCGGCCTCAACCGATCCTGGGCAGTTGCCCCGGGCGAAGACGGCCACCAGGGTTGCTCCACAGTGCCTTCGCTCACCCGGGGTCCGGCATCACCCCGCCGACGACGCCGCGGATCCGTGATCGGCCAGGTAGTCCTCCGCGCCCGGTATCCGGTGCGCGTCCTCCGCGCCCACGAGGCCGCCCGGCGCGTCCGCGTCCGGCTTGAGCGTGTACGTGGCGACGCTCGCGGGTCGGTGCACGTCGGAGAAGTCCAGCGGGACGCCGAGACCGGTGTCCGCGTCACGCTGCGAGCGGTGCGCCTTCACGACGTCCTCGCGGGCGAGGCTCCCCGCGGCGCAGGCCTTCTTCAGGTCCGCGCCGAGCAGCTTGGCGGCGTTGTAGCCGGACAGCACACCCGAGTCGACGGGGGAGCCGGGATACTTGTCCTGGTAGGCCGTCACCATCCGTCGTACGCCCGGAAGGTCGGAGCTGACCGCGGGGGCGGAGCTGACCACGTGGAGCATCGCGGTCAGGGCCGGCGCGGCCGGAGTTTTCATCAGTTGCGGGGAGAAGCCCGGCGCGCTGCTGACGACGGGGACGCGCAGACCACGGGAGGCGGCGACACCGACGAGGGACGCGGTCTGCGCGGGCCCGGCGCTGATCAGGATCGCCTTCACCCCTTCCTTGCGCAGTGCCGAAACCTGGGCGGACAGATCGGTGTCGGTCGCCTTGATCTTCTGTCCGACGACCTTCACGCCCGCCTTCCCCGCGGCCCAGGTGGACCCCTCCAGGGCGTTGGAGCCGTAGTCGCCCTCGAAGTAGACGTGGCCGATGGTGTCGCCCTTCCGCAGTTTCTTCGTGCGGGTGAGGAAGTCGACGGCGGCGATCATGTCGAGGTCGTAGGTCGTGCCGAGGACCTGGACGGATTCCTTTCCGAGCAGGGACGCGGCCCAGGCCTGCGGAAAGGTGAGCAGGTGGTCGCGCTGGACGTCGTCGAGCAGGGCGGCGACCACGGGGGAGCCGATGACCTGCGGCAGGGCGACGACGTCGGGAGAGATGTCCGCGTATGCGGTGACCGCCTTCTGGACGTCGTAACCGTGGTCCTTGACGATGATCTCGACCTTGCGGCCGCAGATGCCGCCGGCCGCGTTGGTCTCGTCGGCCCACATCTGCTGGGCCTGGACGATGCTCTTGCCGAGGGTGGCGTAGGGGCCGGTCAGGTCGGTGAGGGCGCCCAGGCGGATGGTCTTCGCGGAGACTCCGGGACCGGTGCGGACGCCGTCGGCGCCCTCGGCGTCGCTCTCGCCGCCCGCCTTGGCGCTGCATCCGGTGGCGGCGACCAGCAGGGCCAGGGCTCCGGCCACGACGGCCGTGGTGACACGGTGTCTGGGGTGCGGGGTGTTCACGGGGTCTGCTCCTCGGGTCGTACAGATGCGATGGGGTGGCCGGACGGATGCCCGGACGGAGACGTGGACGGAGGCGTGGACGGACGGGCGGACGGGCGGGCACGCGGGCCGGGCCGTCGGCCGGACCGGACGCGGGCGCGCAGGCGGCGGGTGAGGCCGTGCAGGCCGTCGGGGGCGTAGAGCAGGACGACGACGATGGCGGCGCCGTACAGGTAGCGGGACGCTTCCGTCGGGCCGACCGCGCCGTCGGCGGAGCCCGGGGCGGCCACCAGGGGCAACCAGTCGGCATATCGGGTCAGCAGCAGGGGCAGCGCGGTGACGAAGACCGCGCCCGCCGTGGCCCCGGCGACCGAGCCCAGGCCGCCGAGCACGATCATGGCGAGGTAGTCGACCGAGAGGGCGAGGGAGAAGTAGTCGGGGACGACGCGCCGGAACGCCAGGGCCAGCAGGACGCCGGCCGTCCCCGCGTACATCGACGACACGACGAAGGCGGCGGCACGGTGGCGGGCCACGTCCACGCCCATCACGGAGGCCGCGACCTCACTGTCCCGCAGCGCCGCGAGGGCCCGGCCGGGGCGGGAGCGCACCAGACCCCGGCCGGTGAACCAGGTCAGCCCCAGCAGGGCCACGGCCAGGAACCACAGGCGTTCCTCGGCACCGAACGGCACGCCCAGCACGGTCAGTTCGGGCTCGCCCGCCGTGAAGCCGAAACCGCCCAGACGGAGCGGCGGCACGGAGCGGCCGTTGAAGCCGCCGGTGACGGAGTCCGCGGTGAGCAGCAGATGGTGACCGAGGAAAACCAGGGCGAGCGTGGCCACGCCCAGGTAGACGCCGCGCACCCGGCCGGCGACGGGGCTGAACAGGCCGCCCGCGGCCCCGGCCAGCAGCACCGCGAGGACGGCGGCGACGGCCGTCGGCAACCCCGGTCCCGGCTCGCCGGCCAGCCAGGTGTAGCCGTAGGCGCCGACCGCGAGGAAGAAGGCGTGGCCGAGGGAGAGCTGACCGGCCGTGCCGCTGAGCAGCGACAGCCCGACGGCGCCGATGGCCGCGGCCACCGAGAACAGACCGATGCGCAGCCAGAAGGCGTCCAGGTAGAAGGGAGGAACGCACAGGACGAGGGCGACCAGGAGCGTCCGGGCCGGCTTCGGCAGACGGCGGTCAGACACGGGCCGCTCCCCTCGTGCCGAACAGTCCGGTGGGCCTGACCAGCAGGACCAGGACCATGACGGCGTACGGGGCGACATCGCCGAACCCCTCGCCCAGCACGCGCAGTTCCGACTGGTGGCCGGCGACCAGCGCCTCCGTCAGCCCGATGAGCAGGCTGCCGGCGAGCGCGCCGGCCGGCGAGGCCATGCCGCCGAGGATGGCGGCCGGGAACGCCTTCAGCGCGATCTGACCGGTGGTCCGCTCCAGGCCCGGCGCGGGGAACGCGGCGAGGAACACCGCCGCCAGCGCGGCCAGCGCGCCCGCCAGACACCAGGCGAGCGTACGCACCCGGGACAGACGTACGCCCATGAGCGCGGCCGCCTCCAGGTCCTCCCCGGCGGCCCGCAGGGACAACCCCCAGCGGGTGTACCGGAACAGGGCGAAGACGACGGCGATGGCCACCGCGGACACCGCGATCGCGGCGAGCCTGCTGTCGGCGACCGTCACCGGTCCGACCCTGGTCACCGCGTCACCCCAGGGATCGCCCAGCACCAGCAGGTCGCCACCGATGCGCCGGGACAGATCGGTGAGCAGCACGATGTCGACACCGATCGTGACGATGGTCTGGACGTGCGCGGTGTGCGGGTCCGGGTCTCCGCGTCGCAGCAGCAGCCGGTCGATGGCGCCGGCGAGGACGGCGGTGGCGAGGACACCCACCGCGAGGGCTCCGGCGAAGCCGAGGTCGTCGTGCAGGACGGCGGTGAGGTAGCCGCCGAGCAGGAGCAGGGAGCCGTGGGCGAAGTTCAGGACGCCCGACGCCTTGAAGATGACGACGAAACCGAGTGCGACCAGGGCGTAGACCGCGCCGAGGGCGAGCCCGCCCAGCAGGTCGTCGAGCAGACCGGTCACGCGGCTCCCTCCCGGGGTGTGCCGAGGTAGGCGCGCAGCACCTCGGGATCGCGGCGGACCTCGTCCGGTGTGCCGTGGGCGATACGACGGCCGAAGTCGAGGACCGTCACCTCGTCGGCGAGGCGCATCACCAGGCCCATGTCGTGCTCCACCAGCAGGACGGAGACGTCGAGTTCGGCGCCGATCCGCCGGATCACCTCGGCGGTGCGGGTCCGTTCGGCGGCGTTCATGCCGGCCACCGGCTCGTCCAGGAGCAGCACGCGCGGCTCCAGACACAGGGCGCGGGCCAGCTCGACACGTTTGCGGTCGCCGTACGGGAGCAGGCCCACCGGGCTGTCGAAGTACGCTCCCAGGCCGGTCAGTTCGGCGATCCGCCGGGCGTGGGAGAGGTGTTCGCGCTCTTCGCGCACCGCCCACGGCAGCCGCAGGGCGCTCGCGAGGAAACCGGCCCGCGCGTGCAGGTGCCGGCCGAGCAGCAGATTGTCGGCCACCGTGCCCGCGGTGGTGACGATGTTCTGGAACGTGCGGGCCACACCGAGCGCGGCGATGCGGTGCGGGGCGAGCCGGGTCAGGTCCGTGCCGCCGAGCCGGACCGTGCCGCTCGCGGGGCGGGCGAGACCGGACAGCACGTTGAAACAGGTGGACTTGCCGGCGCCGTTGGGCCCGATGAGGGCGTGCACCGTGTGCGGCCTGACGGTGAAGGAGACACCGTCCAGGGCGGTGAGACCGGCGAACCGGACCGTGACGTCCCGCACGCTCAGAACGGGAACGGTCATGCGGCCCCCTCCTCGCCCAGGTAGAGACGGCGCACCGCGTCCGTGCCGGCGAGAGCGGAGGCGGGGCCGGACAGCCGCACCTCCCCGGTCTCCAGGACATGGGCGTGGTCGGCGAGGGACAGGGCCATCCCGGCGTTCTGCTCCACGAGCAGTACGGCGGTGCCCTGGGCGTGGATCTCGCGGATCACCTCGGCGATCCGGTCCACCATGAGGGGGGCGAGGCCGAGCGAGGGCTCGTCCAGCAGCAGCAGACGCGGGGCGGCCATGAGGGCGCGGCCCATGGCCAGCATCTGCTGCTCACCGCCGGACAGCAGTCCGGCGGCCTGCCGGCGGCGTTCGGCCAGCCGCGGGAACAGCGTGAAGACGCGGTCACGGGCCTCGGCCACCTGCGCGGAGCCGCGGCGGCTCAGGCCGAGGCCGCCGCTGCGCAGGTTCTCGTCGACGGTGAGGCCGGTGAAGACCCGCCGCCCCTCGGGCACCTGCACGACGCCGGCCCGTACGGCGGCGACGGGGTCGCGGCCGTCGAGGACGGTGCCGCCGTAGCGGACGCGGCCGGCGCTGATCGCGCCCCGGTACAGTCGGAGCGTGCCCGACAGGGCGCGCAGCAGCGTGGTCTTCCCGGCACCGTTGGCGCCGAGCAACGCGACCACACTGTCGTGCGGCACGGTCAGGGACACGTCGCGCAGAGCGGAGACGGCACGCCCGTACGTCACGTCCACATGCTCGACGTGCAGGGCGGGCAGATCGTCCGGTGGTGCTTCGGGCATCGCGGCTCCTCTGTCCCGGACCGGCGCACGGCCCGGGCTTGGTCCTTGGCGCTCGGGGCTGGGGAGGAACCTCACGAGACCACGGGTGGCCTAAGCGGGGACAGGCACGCGGACACGGTCGGTGCGGCGGCCCAAGGAGCACGCGGGGGAGCTGTGCGGGTGCCCAGCGGCCGGGGCGGTGGCGAGCCCGTGTGGGGCCGACGGATGGTGCTGAGCCGGCGAGTGGTTGGGGCGCCGGCCCGGGCGAAGTCGGCGGGTGGGGGCGGGGGTTGGCCGTCCGGGTGGGGGGCGGGGTTGGTGGGGGCGTGTCAGTCGCGTGCGGGGGCGGTGGACGGGCGCCACGGCTGCATCGCGGTGGGCACTGGTCCGGCGAACGGTGGGGGTGAGTGGTCCGAGCCGAATGCCTGGGGGCAGGGGGTCGGCTGGTCCGGGCAGAGCTTTGTGGGCGCGGGGTTGGTGGCGGTGGCGTGTCAGTCGCGTGCTGGGGCGGTGGAGGGAGCCAGGGCTGCATCGCGGTGGGCATTGGTCCGGCGGACGGTGGGGTGACTGGTCCGAGCCGAGTGCCCGGGGGGCAGGGGGTCGGCTGGTCCGGGCAGAGCTTCAGGGGAGCCGGGGCGGCTGTTGACGGCGGAGTCGCTGGGTGGTCAGGAGGTTGGCCGCCGGGGGCTGAGTCGGCGGGCGGTCAGGGCCAGGGCGACCTCGACCAGGTCGGCGGGGCGGGACAGGGAACTGCCCGTGAGCTGCTCGTAGCGGCGCAGGCGGTTCAGAACGGTGTTGCGGTGGCAGTACAGCCGTCTGCTCGCCCGCTGGGCTGAGCCGTCGCAGGCCAGCCAGGCGGCCAGCGTGTCGAGCAGCACGTCCGCGTCGGCCGGCTCCAGCCCTGCGAGCGGGCCGAACGCGCGCTCGACGAGCAGGCCGGCGAGTTCCGGGCAGGACACGACGAGTGCCTCGGGGAGATGCTCGTCGAGTCGCACCGTGCCACCCGCGTCGCCACAGAGCCGCAGTGCGGTGTCGGCCAGTCGGCGCGCCTCGCCCACACCGGCCAGTCCGTCGAAGGGCAGGCCGATCCCGACGTGCATCCCGGGCGGCGGCTGGTCCGGCACCGGCACGACGCCGTCCTCGGCCAGGACGATGCCATGCTCCGTCTCCGGACCGGTGTGCCAGTGCACCCGCGCACTCGGGGGCAACAGGGCCCGTACGGCATCGGCGGACCGCACGCCCGCGACCGCGACGACGACGTACCGGCCCTGCTCGGGCAGACCGAGGGCCTGCGCGGTCTCCGGCAGGTCGGCGATGCGGCCGGTACCGTCCAGCAGCGCGGCGGCCAGCAGCCGTACCCGGTTCTCGCGCCGCCACGCGAGCCGTCGTTCGGTCTGCCGGTAGGCGTCCGCGACGAGCGTGCAGTGTTCGTCGACGAAGTCCCAGACGTCGCCGGCCACGTGCACCAGCAGCCGTACGTCCTCCGGAGCGGTGCGGGAGGTGACGTCGACGAGTTCCTGCCACACCAGCGAGCCGCCCAGCCGGAAGGCGTGCAGCAGCGCGTCCAACGGCAACCCCTGTTCGGCACGACCGACCCCGATGCGCCAGGAGCAGCGGTGTGCGGCGTCGCGGGTGCCGCGCGGGTCGAGCAGCGAGGAGACGCTGTGCCGCAACGAGCGGTGCACCTCCTGCCAGACACCCGGGTGGTCGTCCTCCAGCGCGGCCCGGTAAGCCGGTTCCCGCTCCCGCAAGGCGCAGACCAGCCGGTCGGTGAGACCGGGCAGGTCGTCCAGCAACGCCCGGGCGGCGCGGTGCAGCACCCCCAGGGCCTCGGCGTCGATCAGCGACCGGGGGCGTGGTGCGCGGGGCCGGGGCGCCGGCTGGGGCCCCGGGCGGAACGCGGGTCGTGGCCGTACGGCAGGGCGCATGGAAGTCTCCCCCAGGGTCGGCTGACGCGTCGTGCTCCGAAGAATGACATACCGTCCGGTCGGTCCCTAGAGTTGTGCACTGTTCTTTTCCGCCTGCTCCACCAGCCGTGCCAGCTCCACCCGGGAGCGGACACCGAGTGCGGCGAAGACGTTGCGCAGGTGATAGTCGATGGTGCGGGTGCTCACGGACAGGCCCAGGGCCACTTCCCGGTTGGTGAGGCCCTGGGCGACGCGGCGGGCGATGCGCAGCTGCTGCGGGGTGAGCCGGTCCAGCCCGTCCGGCAGGACCCCGCCCCGGGCCGAGGAGCCGCCCCCTCCCACCGCCGCGCCCGCTGTGGCCGTTCCCGCCGTCCCGGCCAGCCCTGTCGTCCCGGACACCCCGTTCGCCCGCAGTTCGGCCGCCGCCTGCTGCGCCCACGGGCGAGCACCGCAGCGTTCGAAGTCGAGCAGGGCGGCCCGCAGGTGGCCGCGCGCCTCGCGCAGCCGACGGCGTCTGCGCAGCCACTTGCCGTACAGCAATTCGGTGCGGGCCCGCTCGAAGTCCCCGGCGGCCTCCCCGTGCCGCCGCAGGGCTTCCCGGTACAGCGCGTCGGCCGGCTCGGGCGGAGCCAGCAGGGCGCGACAGCGCAGCAACTGGGCCGGAGCTTGCCGGTCGGCGTCACACGCCGCCCAGCGCGCGAAGTCCTCGACCGCATCCCGGGCCTCGTCCGGTTGCCCGGCCAGCGCGCACGCCTCCACGTAACACGGCACGGCCAGCATCCACACGGCGAAGTGCCCGCGTCCCGGGCCGGGCCGCACCAGCGGGCCGAGCCGTTCCGCGGCCTCACGCGGACGGCCGTGGCCCAGATCGGCGCGGGCAGCGGCCCACTGGGCCAGCGCGGCGGCCTGTGCCAGTCCGTGCCGTCGGGCGGTGGCCAGCGCGGCGGTGACGTGCTCCGCGACGGTGTGCGCCTCGCCCTCGATCGACGCCGCCAGGGCCAGCACGGCGTGGTGATGGGCGGCCGTGTTCCGCTGCCCGGTGCGGTACGCGCTGCCCAGGCCCGCCTCGGCATGAGCCCGGGCCGACGCATGCCGTCCCGCCCGGAGTTCGCCGTACGCCAGCAACTCCAGAGCCCGCGCCTCGTGCACGGCGGACCCGTCCGCTCGAGCCACGGCGAGCGCCCGCGCACCGGCCCGCCGGGCGGCGGTGGTGTCGCCGAGCAGCAGGGCCGCGGCGGCCGCTCGCAGCAGTGTGTCGGGGGTGTTCGGCGGGGGCGGGGACTGCCGGGAGGCGTCGGCCATGTGGGGGCGCTGGTCGGAGGCGTGTGTGAGGTCTTCTTGTCGAGGGTGGTCGGCCGTCGGGGGCGGAAGCCGTTCGGCGCCGGCTGCGGTAGGCGCCTGCCCGGGGCCGTCGCCGATCGTGTGCGGCTGTTCGTGTCGTGCGTCGGTGGTGTGCGGGAGCTGGTTGTGGTGGTTGTCGGTGGTGTGCGGGAGCTGGTTGTGGTGGTTGTCGGTGGTGTGCGGGAGCTGGTTGTGGTGGTTGTCGGTGGTGGGCGTGAGCCGGTCGTGGTGGTCGTCGGCGGTGGGCGCGAGCCGCACGCCTTCGGCCGCCGTCCACGTGCGGTCCACCACCCGCCGCAAGGGAGCGGCGGCCAGGTCGAAGCGGCCTTGCAGGACGGCCCGCATGCCCGCCCGGTGGTCGCGCAGGGCCCCGGACGGTACGACGGACCGGGCCGGCCCGTTCGCGAGACGGGGACCGGCGGACGGGAGAAGGCCCCCGGGTGACTGCGCCCCGTCACCCTGGCCCCCCGCGCCTCCCACGCTGTGAGCGTCGGACCACGAGCGCTCCCGGACCGGGCCCTCCACCGCCAGCGCGCGCAGGCACGCCGCCAGGTCACCCGCCGCCCAGGCGGCGTCCGCGGCGGCCAAGGCGGCCTCGGCGCACCGCTCAGGGTCGTGCGGAGCGAACAACTCCGCGGCGAGCAGCAAGGTCTCGCGGGCGTCGTCGACGGGTCCGTCCCACCGCAGTACCGTGCCGCGCAGCAGCTCGGCACGCGCGCGTACCGTGGCGGGCGCCCGGCGACCGCGGGCTGTGTCGAGCAGCCGTAGGGCCCGCTCGGACTGCCCGGCGAGCAGCGCCAGTTCGGCGGCGGCCGTGTACCACCGGACCTGCTGGGCGCTGTCCGCGGTGAGGTCGGCGGCGCGGGTGAGGGCCGTGCAGCGCAGTACGGGCGACGCCTCCGGATCCGCCTGGGCCGGGGCGGCGGCGAGTTCGGCCGCGAGCGACGGAGCCGGAGCAGCGACGGCCCACGAGCGGTGCAGCAGCGCAGTGAGGCCGCGCCCGTCGGGCAGCGCACCGGCCAGCGCGTCGTGGGCGGCACGGCGCCGCTCGGCCGACGCGTCGGCGTAGACCGTGCGGCACAGCAACGTGCTGCGGAAACCGATCCGGCCGTCGCGAGCCTGGAGCAACTCGGGCAGCGGGGCTGCGTACGGTGAGAACCGGCTGTCATCGCTGCCGCCGCTGCCGCCGCCGCCGTACGGAGCGGGGTCGCGGTGCGGCACCGGTCGACCGCTGTCGGCGGCATGCGGCCCGCACAGCGGGACGCGCCTCTGACCAAACCGTCCCTCGGAGTTGTCGAACCGCCGGGACGGCGGGCTGGAGCTCCGCGCGGAACGGTTCTTGTCGGTGAGTGGCCGCGGCGGTGGCCCGAGGTGGGACATGCCCGCGGTAAGCCGCGTGGTCGCGCGCCTCGCGAGACCGGCGTCGACGGTGGTCTCTCCCGTCACCTGTAAGGCGGCGGCGGTCACCAGCAGTAGATCGTGTTGCCCGGGTAGCGCCCCGGTGAGGTGGCCGCCGACCAGCGCGGTCAGCGTCTCGGTATCGACCACGGGCCGCGGCAGGGGCGCGAGCCCGCGTAGCTGGGCCGGGGTCAGGCGCTGGAACACACGCAACAGGAGGGCCGGATTGCCCTCCGCCGCGGCCGAGATCTCGTCGCGTACCCCCGGGTCCAGCCCGTCCTGTGCGATGTCGTCCAGCAGGGCGGCGGCGTCCGGCGGGGACAGGGGAGCCAGGCGCAGCAGCGGCAGACCGGCGAACTCCGGATCCACGGGACGGTGTCCGGCGACGGTGAACAAGAGGGCGACACGGCCCCCTGCAAGTAACTGAGCGGCGAGCCGGCCGAGTGCGGACCGGGAGGCGGCGTCCCACAGGTCGGCGTCGTCGACGCAGAGCAGGACGGTGCGGTGCGCTGCCGTGGACTCCAGCGCACCGACGAGTTCCCGCACCGGGTCGGCGGCGCCGACGACGGTCGTCCCCGCCGCTTGGCACAACGAGCGGAGCCCGGTCAGCGGTTCCCGGAACTCCCCGGCGCGGGCGCGCACGGTCACCACGGGCCCGGCGGTGAAGGTGCGGGCGGCGTGGGCGAGGAAGGCCGAGCGACCGCCCCCCGGCTCGCCGGTCACGACGCAGGCACCACCGCCACGCAGCCGGTCCGACAACGCCGCCAGTACGTGCCGTTGTGGACCCGGCCGGTACCGCGGTGAGACGAGACCCAGGGGCGTCTGTCCGGTCATTCCCCCGACCTTACTGACGCGTAAAGAAGCGTGGAAGTCATGCGTCCGGACCTGCTGTCCCGGGCTTCAGGGACGACCACCTGCGCTTTCCGGGCGAGTTGGCGGCGAGCGGTCTGTGCCGACGCACACCGCGCGCGGTTGCGGACGGTGCTCCGGCACAACGCCGGCGGCGGCCGCCGTCACGGGCGACCGCCGCCGGGTCACGGACGGACGATCAATCGATGGCTACGCCCACCCGGTCAGCCGGTGTGCGGGCAGTTGCCCCGGTACTCCTCGATCGTCAGGCTCGGCCGCGGCAGCGGGCACAGGAACTGCTCGTAGCGGGTGTCGTTGTCGATGAACCGCTTCAGCCACGAGACGCTGTACTTCGCGATCGTCGTGTTCGAGGTGTTGGGCGTGAAGTGGGTGGCGCCGTTCAGCTCCAGGTACGCGCGGTCGAGCGAGCTGGGGAGAGTGTTGTAGAAGGGTTCGGCGTGGGTCGCGACGGGGGCGATCGTGTCACCGTCGGCGCCGAAGATCAGAGTGGGTGTCTTGATCTCGGGCCAGGTCTTGTCGAGGTTCCACGGGGTGAGCGGGATCGCCGCCTGCAGCGAGGGGCGCGTCTTCGCCGCCTCCAGACTGCCGCCGCCGCCCATCGAGTGGCCCATCACGCCGAGACGGGTGGAGTCGATACGACCGCGGACCGAGCTGCTCTTCGTCAGGTAGTCGAGCGCGGCGAGCAGTTGGTTCCCCCGGGAGTCCGGCTGGTCCAGCGTGGTGAGCGTGTCGATGGTGAAGACCACGAACCCCTGGGACGCCAGACGCGGGCCCAGCCAGGCGATGGAGGACTGGGTGCCGGTGTAGCCGGGCGAGACGGCGACGGCCCCGAAGGTGCCGTCGGCGGTGCTGGTCGGGTAGTAGATGGTGCCTCCGCCGAATCCGCTGACGGCGAGCCGGGAGACGGTCGTCTCCGACACCGCGTACGGCCCGCGGAGCGCCTCGATGCTCGATTCGGTCGGCGCGGGGCCGCGCTCGAAGGGGTTGTCCGCACCGTGCGCCGCCGGCCCGCCGAGTGTGGTCAGGGCGAAGACGGCGCCGACGGCGGCGGCGAGGGCCGCGAGCCGTCCGGTACGACGGCTGGTACGCGGGTCCGGGAGGCCCGGGTGCGGACGGTGGAGCGGTGACGTGGTGCTGCTGTGGGGGTGCTGCACGACGAGTTGTCCTCTCTGTCGTGGCGAGCTGCCCGTTCGGCCTCGCCGGCACGCACATGCGTCCGACGGCCGAAGGGCACCGCCATGGGGCTGGCGGTGTCACTGTCGACGCCGGGCGGGCATGACGGGACCGGCAATGTCACCGGTCTCGTCCAACACACGCGCCCACCCGAACCGGGCCGCTGCGGCGCTGGTATCCGTTGCGGCCGGGCTGGGAACCCCTGTACCTCGACGCGGACGGGCTGCTCGGACTGGCACTGCGCCGACCGACTGAATCGGTGATCGTGACCTGACCGCCGCGCCGTCGCAGATCCAGCCGGTACCAGCGGGACAGGCGTGATAATCGCGCGGACCAGCCCGGGTACAGCCACCGGTGCCCGCGTGGCAACGGCGGGCCGTCGACAACGAGGAACAGGAGGCTGCGGGTTACCGGCCGTCAAGACAGAGGTGACGCGGACACTGGTGAGCCTCCGTGAGCTGTTCGCCGGCAACACCCGCTTCGAGGCACTGCGCACGGAGCTCGGCGTAGTACACCTCGCCACTCTCGTATGAGCTGCTTCTCAAGGGGCGCAACTGAAAGCAAAGGAGACGAATCATGCAACAGTGGACCCATTTCTCCGTGACCGCCGAGACCAAGCGTCTGTGGCGGATCACGTTCGACAGCCCGCCGATCAACCTCGTGTCCCCGGAGATGCTCGCCGAGCTTCCGAGGCTGGTCGATCAGATGGAGGCCGCTCCGGAGCTGCGAGTGGCCGTGTTCGAGTCGGCGAACGCGGATTACTTCCTGAACCACTACGACACCTCCCGGGTAGCTGAGACTCCCAAGGAACTGGGCGCGAGCGGATACCCGCTGCTGATCGATGCCGGCACGCGCCTGTCACGTCTGCCCGTCGTCTCCATGGCGAAGGTCCGGGGTCGGGTCAGGGGCGTGGGCAGCGAACTGATCCAGGCGATGGACATGCGCTTCGCCAGTGAACGCGCGCTGTTCTGCCAGCCTGAGACAGCCAACGGCAACCTGCCCGGCGGAGGCGGCCTTGAGCATCTGCCCCTGCTGCTCGGCCGTGCCCGCGCGTTGGAGGTGGCCCTGTCCAGCGACGACTACCCGGGCGAGCTGGCCGAGCGGTACGGATGGGTCAACCGCACGGTCCCCGACGGGGAACTCGACGCGTTCGTCGACGCGCTCGCCCGCCGGATCGCCTCCTTTGACAAGGAGTCGATCGCCGCGGTGAAACAGCAGGTCAACCGGTACACGCTGCCGTCCGCAGAGGACCTGCGGTCCTCCTACGACATCTACATGCACTCCTTCGGCTGGCCGGGGTCCAAGCGCAGGCTACCGGCCGCGCTCGCCGCAGGACGCAATCAGCCGGGCGACTACGAAATGCGCCTGGGCTACCACCTCGGACGCCAGCCGGAAGGAAACACTCAGTGATGGCTGGGGTGTTGCGTGAGACGGTCCGTTTCAGGATGCCTTCTGGTCGGCGGGCTTCTCGATCTCGGTGGTCAGCCGTGCCCCTCGGAAGAGCACCGGGAGCCACAGGAGACATGCCAGCAGGGGGACCGCGGCGTAGGTGGCCATGCCCACACTGGAGCCCAACCCGTCCATGAGCGTGCCGAGGACGAGATAGCCGGTGCCGATGAGCGCCGACTCCACGAATGCGATCATCGACAGCAGGCTGGCGCGGTGGCGCGACGGCACCGCCTCGTTGAACACGTTGTCCACGAGCACGGCGGTGATCTCGGGAATCCCGACCAGGACCAGGAACGCGGCGATGGTGACCCAGACAAGGCCCAGGCCGCTCAGGCCGAGCGCCACGGCGAGCGTCAGGAGAGACACCGGGGCGATGACCCGATACCCGATGCGCCGGTTCGCGCGGTCCGACAACAAGGGAGTCAGCCCACCGACGAAGAATCCCGCCGATATGACCACGCTGACCAATGCGGTGCCCGCTCCCTGATCGGAGAGGGTCTTCTGCGTGAAAATGATGTACGGCGTCAAAGTCGCATGCATCAATCCGGACACCACGACAAGCGTCACGAGCGCCGGCGTGGCGACCCGAAGCATCGCCCGCCATGCTGTGGCGTCGCCGTGCTCCTTCTCGGCTCCGTCCTGCTCGTCCACCGCGTCCGCGCCGCGGATCTCGGGCACCCGTGACATCAGCACCACCACGGCCAGGACGAGACACGAGGCCGAACCGACGTAGACGACTCCCCAGGAAAACTGCTGCAGTTGGCCGCCGAGGACGATGGCGACTCCGGAGGTGACCGTCCCGAGCATGGTGAACCGGGACTTGATCCTGACGTAGCCGGCCGTTGCACCACGACGCACGAGCAGGTCGTACAGCAGGGCGGTGTCCGAACCGGACACACACGCCATGCCCACGCCCTGGCCGATGAACAGCGTCAGGAACACCCAGTAGTTGGAGGACGTCACCTGACCGAGCAGGCATCCAGCTGTCAGCACCTGGCCGATCACGATGCCGGCACGCCTGCCGATTCGGTCGGCGATGACTCCCGTCGGCAACTCCGCAAGTCCGCTGACCAGGTAGAGCAGTGTCTGAAGGAGGGCCACTTGCCCGGCGGAGAAGCCTCGCTGCTGAAGGAAGAGGACGAATACGCCCCGCTGGAACAGCGAGTTGGCGAGCACGGCGTATACGTAGAACGGGCGCGTGACGCTTCGCGCTGCGTCGTCGACTGCAGCCGACCCGCCAAGGGCCTCCGTGGTGCCGGTCATGCTGCGGGTCCCCCCGGTGACTCCGGTGTCATTGGTGTTGGGCTTCCGCCGCCGACCGGAACCTCCAGTCCACACTTCGCGCAGCATATAGGGCCGGCGTCCAAGCCCGATGATCACGAGAGTGTAAGCATCGAGGAGGCCGCCGAGTCCGGTCAGCGGGCCCGCCGGGGCGTGCTGGCGGCCCTCGGGACGCGCCGGCGTCTGCTGGACCGGCGCCGCTCGCCGTCGGCGGAGACCATCGGACGCGTCCTCGCTGCCCTGGAGGGTGACGCCCTCGACCGGGGCCGGTCAGCACCGCGCCGCCGAGTCCGCGGGGACAGACCGTCGCGATCACCATCGTCACCTTCGACGTAGTGCACTCGGCCAGGGCCACCATCACCTGGCTCGTGACGGCCAAGAAGGCCCATTACATCGCCGTGATCAGGACGAACCAGCCCACGACCCACCGGCGGCTCGCCGCCCTGCCCCGAAACGCGATCCCGGTGCAGTACACCGCGTCCACCGCCGCCCACGGCCGGCGCGAGTCCCGCTCCACCAAGACCTGCGCCATCGCCGACGCCGTGACCAGCACCGGCACCCGCACCCCGAGCCCTCACGATCCCTGGCATCCCCAACGCCCACACCCATCAGGAAATGGCGCGCGGTTTCAAGGCTTCAGGAGCATCTGCGCGAAGTGCAGGTTGATGGCCTGGATGCGCCAACCTTCCGGGGTACGGGTGTAGCGCACGTCCTCGCTGTAGTGGATCTCGTTGGGCGTGCCGTCTATGGCGACGGCGACCCACAGGAGCCAGTTGGCGGTCGCGGTGTCCCCGTCGACGTCGATGATCGGGTTGGTGAAATTGTGCATGGCGAAGTTCGGGCCCGCGGTCTTCTCACGGAGCATGCTGACGATGTCGTCGACGCCCTGGACCTTGACGCCCATTGCGGCGCTCTCCCAGGTGGCGTCGGCGGTGAAGACGCGCGGCAGCTTGTCGAACGCCATTTCCTTGCCGAGCCAGCCCTTGTTGATGTAGTCGGAGTAAGTGGCGGTCAGCTTCTTGATCTCCTCGATGTCTTCCAGTCGCTGTATGCGCTGTTCCAGGTTGTTGCTCTCGGGCATGGTGCCGGTCCTCCTCGGTGCGGGTGGTGTTGCCCCCGGGCGTAAGGGCGGGAGCGGATCCAGGTCGGTGCCGCGGCGCGGGCGCCGTGCATCGACGTCCACGACTCCGCCCGGACGCCACCGAATCCCAGCAGCACACCACCAGGTCTGAGTCGTAGTAGCGAGCATCAGGCGACGATCCGGTGCCGAAGACAACGGGAAGGTGTACGAGGGCTGAATTCAGGCCGAAGGATCACGCGCTGCGCGTTGTAGAAAGTCGGCGGCGATCGAGGACGCGCCGATGCTGAAGACCCACGGAATGATCCAGCCGGCATTCCGCCTGGCCCGCTCCTCGAACACCGCGAACCCGGCCTGTTCAACGCGTCCCGAGTGTGACGGCGCCAAGACCTGAGGGCAGATGACGCAGGGCCTTCGACACCGCCTCCTCCGCCGTCATGGCCTCGGCGACGACCTCGCCGATGTTGCGGGTGCTGAGGGTGTAGGGCTTCTCCCGATGGGCGTCCAGGCACAGCGGGACAACGGTGAGGTGCGGGCGCGTGCTGGTGGAGAAGCGCAGCGTCCAGTGGCTGGTGAACGGGTAGAGCCCCCGCAGCGTCGGCTCGGCGTAGGCTGCCTCGATGAGCGAGCGGTATTCCGGCCAGTCCATTTCGCCGGCCTCTGTGCGCAGGTGCTGCCACTCGGACTCGGTCAGTCCAGCCGGATCGTGGTCGGGCACCTCGAAGCGCCCGGTGAGGCGCACAAACGGCGCGGCGCGGTGGATCTCGCCCAGCTCTGCCCCGTCGTGCCAGGCCTGAGCGGCCCGAGCCACTTGAGCGAGATCCTGTGTGTTCCCTTGAACGAGTGTGAGGTCCTGGAACGCCTCGCACCCGCGGATCGACCAACGACGTTCGACCGCCCAGGCGCCGATCCCCAGGATCGTCCGATGCGGAACCATGCTCGTGACCGAGGCGTGGAGCAGTGGATCGGATTCGGAGGCCTGGAACGAAACGCCGAGGCCCTCCTTGTCCGCCGCTGCCTGGAGCGCCCCGGCGAGGCTGCCTTCGGCTGCGATGTCGGGATACAGGGCGACTGGATCACGGGAGACGGCCATGAAGGATGATTGTGCGGCAGTTGCCGCCGGCCAACGGCCCCCGTGCAGTCTCCGCCCCGCCGGGGGCCCGGTCGGACGGCGACCGGGCCCCCGGGCCGGTCCCGATGGGACGCGCCGGGCTAGTTGCTGACGGATCGTCAGTTCACAGCCGTCGAACCGGTTGTCGGCAGGGTCGAGTCGAACTTCCAGTGGCCCGAGCCGATCTGGTACACCACCTCCGTGTTGTCCGTGCGCAGCAGCCGCGCCCCCTGCGGTGCCCGCGCGGAGCCCTCCGTCGCGGGGACGTGGACCTCCGCGGTGCTGCCGGCCGGGACGTCGAGTGTCAGGCGGAAGGTGTCGGCGTCCCGCTGCCAGGCGGTGCGGGCGGTGCCGTAGGGGGTGCGGTGGGAGGCGGACGCGGACGTCATCTCGCCCTCCACGGCCGGGTCGACGAGCAGTTCGGCGTAGCCGACGGAGTCGGCGGTCTGCGAGAGGCCGGCGACCCGGGTGGTGAACCAGGAGTCGATCGCGCCGAGCATGAAGTGGTTCTGCGACTGGCCGGGGCCGCCGTCCCAGGACTCGCCCAGAGTGGTGTTGCCGGCCCTCACCTGGTAGCCGTAGCTGGGGCTGGTCGTCCGCGTGGCGACGGCGTGGACGATGTCGTCCCGGCCGGCGGCGCTGAGCACGCGGAAGGCTGCGGGCAGGGAGATCTCGCCCAGCAGCAGGTGGTAGCCGGCGTTCTGCACGGACGAGGTGAAGTGGCCGAGCAGGCGGTCGCGTTCGCCCGCCGGGTAGGCGCCCATGTCGAGGGCGAGCGCCTCGGCACCCTGACCGCCCCCGCCGAAGGTCCCGGTGGTGGCGTCGTAGTACTTGGCGGCCAGTGCCCGGGTGGCGGCGTCGGCCTTGGCCCGGTAGGTGGCGGCGGCCTCCGCGTCGCCGAGGACACCGGCGATGCGGCTCAGGGCGTCGACGACCCGCCAGTAGCCGTAGGTGCCGGCGACGGCGCGCGGGAAGGTGCGGTCGGGGGTGAACCAGTCGCCCAGCCCGTAGTCGAGGATGCCCCCGCTGACCTGCCGTTCGAGGAAGGCCGCGTACGCACGCATCCGCGGGGTAGTACGTCTGGAGGGTCTGCCGGTCGCCTGGGCCAGGGCGCTGAGCAGGTGCCCGGTGGTGTGGCCGCGGAGCTGGACGGTGGGGGCCTCCCAGCCGCCGCAGGGTTCCGCGGCGGACGGCAGGCCCACGTTCAGCCGGAAGGTGTGCAGCAGCCGGTCGACGTCGACGAAGAGCAGGTAAGCGCACGTGCGGCGCATGTTGGCGAGGAACGGGCTCTCCAGCAGCCGGACGGCGGAGAGCGGGAACGGGGTGAGGGCCGGCGTCGGCGCGGAGGGGGTGAGGGGCGGAGTCGGCACGGACTCCGCCGCGCCCGGCGACTCGGCGGCGGCCGCCGGAGTCACCGGCAGTGCGGTGAGGGCCGCCGCGGCCGAGGCGGCGAACAGGACGTGGCGTCGGGACGGCTTCGATCCGTGGTGCGGTGCGGGCACAGGACGGGTTCCCTTCGGGCAGGCGGCACTGACTTCCGGAACGGGGGGTGGCCTGGGCGGGGACGAGGACCCTCGAAGGGGAGCGGGAGCGGGTTGAATCGTTCAAGGCGGGTGGATCGACGACGCACCCTCCGGCGGCCGTGCCGCGAGGGCCGTGCGGGGCGCACCGGTGGCCGGTGCGCCCCGAGGGGGTCACTCGACGGCGGCCTGGGCGTAGGGCACCAGCCGCACGGGACCGGTCAGCCCGTAGGCCTGCCGGGCGGTGGTTCCGAAGACCTCGGGCCGGGTCACCCGGAGACGGTTGATCAGCGGCGTGGCCACCTCGATCTCGACTGTGTTCTCACCCGCCCGCAGCAGCCCCCCGAGGTCGACGACCGGGTGCACGCGGTCGACGGGCGCGGTCCGGGTGCCGTTGACCGTGACCCGGACCGTGTCGCTGACCTGTCCCAGCTCCAGTACGGCGCCGTGGGCGTCGCTCCAGTCGGCAGGGAGGGTGACCGTGGTGCGGTACCGGCCGATGCCGGCGGAGTCCGCGAGCTCCGGGATCTGCGACCAGGGCAGCAGGGTGTCGAGGGTCAGCGCGCGCCGCACGGTTTCGGTGCGGGCCGGGGAGGACCCGGGGTACCAGTCCTCGACGTCGAGCTCCCAGCGGCCCGGCACGATGGAGGCGGGCACCGGCGGGAGCGTGGTGGTGACCGTCCGGCCCTGGGACAGGCGGGTGGTGTACGAACCCGCGGCGCCGGCGCGGACGGCCAGCCCCCGCTCGGTGAACAACACCCGGTCGGCATCGGTGGCGACGGCGTGCGGGCGGCTGCCGAGCCGGTCGCCGAAGAGTCCCGGCCGGCCCAGCGCGACGATCGCCGCCTGGCCCGGCTGGAGGCTGATGCGCAGGGTGACGTCGTCGCCGTCCTCGGTGTAGCGGGCGAGGCGGACCACCTCGCCGCTCCACGGATCCAGCAGGTACGGCACCGTGTGGCCGCCCACGGTGCGGCGCAGGGTGACGTCGTGGTCGATGGCCGCGACGGGCGGCTTGACGGTCTCGGCGTGCTTGCCGTTGCAGAAGTAGTAGAAGTCCGCGTCCTGGGTGACCCGGTGGGCGTTGAGAAGGGTGGACGCGGTCGCGTGCCGTACGTCGGCGGTGACGCCGAGGCCGGCGAGGGCGTCGCCGACCGCCGCCTTGTCCGTGACGCGGACGACGTTCGGCAGCGCGAGCAGCCGGGTGAGCACCGCGCGCAGTTCATCGGTCTCGCCGGCACCCGGCACGCCCGGGGTGAGCGCCTGGTCGAAGGCGCCGAGCAGCACCATGGGCAGGCCGGCCCGCGCCAGCGTGAGCAGCTTGCGGGCGTCGGCCAGGGCGAGGGTCGGGGTGGAGCCGTAGAAGAAGTCCCCCTCGACGAACAGCGCCTTGTAGGCGGGGTCGTCCGGGGCGAGCCGGCCGTCGGCGACCGTGGCGTTCGGCAGGTCGAGCAGGGGGCCGCTGAGGAACTGGTGCGTCCAGCCGAGCGGGACGCCGGTGGCGGTGAACCAGGACGCGCCGATGCCCGTGGCGGTGTAGCCGGTCTGCCGGAAGACGGCGACGTCCACGCGGACGGTGCCGGACTGCAGGACGCGGTGCACGCGGCCCAGGTAGCCGGCGATGTCCTCGACGTGCCGCCAGGTGGGCTGCCGCGGCCCCCACGACTCGCCGTAGCCGGGGGCGCCGTTGTACGGGCTGAACGCCGCGAAGCCGGGCCACTGGGCCTCCGGGGCGGTGGCGTAGGAGAAGCCGTGCACGACGGTCTGGTTGACGCCCGCCGCGTAGGCGCCGCCCATGGTGCGCAGGAAGCGGTCCCAGGTGGTGCTGTAGGCCGAACCGCTGTAGGCGCCGGACTCGCAGGACAGCACGGTGTGACCGGCCATGTCCCGGCCACCGGCCAGGCAGCGGAAGTCGTCGAGGTTCTTGAAACCGAGGGACTCGCCCTCGGGGATGTCCAGCAGTGCGGCGGACTCGATGGCGTCGGTCTGCAGCCCGTACGGCTGGGCGCGCAGACCCATGCCCAGAGAGTGCGCCCAGTCCCGCAGGGCGCGCACGTGGTGCCGGTTGAACAGGTCGGAGACGGTCGCCCAGAAGTCGTGCCGGATCTGCCGGGTGACCTGGGCCTCGAAGGCGAAGACCTGGTTGCTGTTGTCCAGGACCAGGGCGGGCAGGTACGGCAGCAGCGGCCGTCCCGTGCGCTCCTCGAAGGCCCGCGGCAGCAGCGGGGTCCAGGTCAGCCCATCGGTCTCCATCTCGATGGAGTCCTCGAAGAACGCGCCGCCCGCCGCCTTCAGCAGGCCGCGCAGGGAGCCGGTCAGCACGGCCCGCTCCCAGAAGCCGGTGACCGCGGCGGTGCCGGCCGCGCTGAAGTGGTCGACGACGTAGGCGGCGGGCGCGGAGTGCGGCCCGGACTCCGGCTGTTGGCCGGAACCGCGCCGCCAGTAGGAGATCAGCACCCAGTCCCCGTCGGCGGGGGCCGTCCAGGAGAGCGTGCCGTCGGTGACGGAGGAGGTGAGGTCGCGGACGCTGTAGAGGTCGAGCCCGGTCTCCTTGCGGGTGGAGTGGGCCGGGTTGATCCGGGCGGCCTGGACGGCGAGGAGACTCCGGCGGGTGACGCCGGCCGCCGCCGCGTGCACCGGCGGCGGGACCGGGCCCTGGTATTCGGCTCCGCCGGTCACCGTGACCCGGCCGTGGGCGAGTTCCTGGGCGGCGGCCTCGTCGTCGGGGGTGACGCCGGGCACGGCCACGGGCCAGCTCGGGCCGAGGGTGAGGTCCACGGTGAGGCCGCGTCGGGCCGCCCGGCTCAAGGCCGCCTCGACCCCGGCGCGCCAGGGCGCGCTGCCCCACCCGTGGTGCTCGGTGTCCAGCAGGGACTTGTTCTTGACGCTGTGGTGGACGGCGGTGATCTCGGCCCCGCCGAAGCCCGCGTCCGCGATCTGGTCGATCTCGCGGGCGATCTCGTCGGGGTCGACGAGGCCGTCGGGCCACCACCAGCGGAACTTGGGACGCACGGAGCGCGGCGGACGCGCGAACCAGTCGGCGGCCGGCCCGGCGCTGCCGGCCGCGGGAAGGGCGGCGGCGCCGGTTGAAACGGTACCGACGGCGTCCACGGTGCCGGCCGCCAGCGCGACGGCGAGGACCGTGCGCCGGGACATCCCGCCACGTCGCGAGAGGAATTCAGGCATAGGTGCGCCCCACAAGATGACTCGACACGGGATTGAATCGTTTCAATTCCGTAGGAACGCCGGAACGCTAAGCCTGTGGGTGCGGGGGGTCAAGACGTGGCCGGCCAGTAACTTGGCGCGCAGCCCGAACGAGTGCCCCGACTGCCGGGTTCGCGTGTCGTTCGCGACGGGGCGAATGCTGCCTGTTTCGGGGCACTGGCGGTGAAAACGGCAGCGGCCGAACGCGGTTCGCGCTCGGGAGGGGTGACAGCGGTGGGGTTCAGGTGAGTTCGAGCAGTTCGAGCAGGAGGTCGCCGACCTCCATCTGCTGGATGCGGATGGGTGAGGCGGGGGACGGGGGACGGGAGACGGGAGACGGGAGACGGGGGACGGGAGACGTGCCGGACTTCGGGGCGGTGACGGCGGCCTCCAGCCTCATCACCTCGACGGTGGCGATCGTGGCACCTGCCTCCGCGTCGTCGCCCTCGGCGGGGACCGAGAGGGTGACGACACGGGCGAAGGGGCGGCGAGGTGGCCGGGGTTGGACCGGTTGGCGTTCTCGGTGGCGGGGACGTCGAAGGGTGCCGCACGGTCGCGGACCTGGAACGGCCGGGGGCGGCTGTTGAGCGAGGGCATCGTGGTGGGCATGCCGGGCTCGTCGGCCTGGCCGATCGCCTGCTGCGCGATCAGCAGGCGGACGTCGGGCTTCGAGGGCCGGGGGCTGGGCTTTGGACTGCAGGCGTCGGGCTTCGGGCGCCGGACGCCGGGCTCTGCGAGGGCGTACTCCTTGCTCGGCGCAGCCTGTAGAAGAGGGCCCAGTACGCGCGACTCCTCCTCGAACCCCCCTTCGGTATCCAGTACGTGCGGCCCCACCCCGCAAGGCATCAGGCTCCACCTGGAGAGCATCGCCGGCCTCCACAACCTGCGGAGCGGAGCAGCGCACAGAACTCTCAGCACCCGATGTGCTGGAGTCCCTCGACGGCGTGCGCCCGCCGAGTCCTGAAAGTGAAGCCCTGGGGCGTGACCGCCCGATGGGCGGCAGGGGACGTAATCCGGTGGCCGCCTTCTTCGTGACGTCTCTAGGATCGCTGGAATGGCACACAACGCTGTGGACCCCGCGACGATCACGCCGGAGATGGCTGCGCAAATTCGCACGTGGCGTTGTGATGAGGACTATTCCTGGCGCGCTGTGGCCCAGGCGGCGTCCGACCTGTGGGGCTCCGGATGGGGCAGCAACCAGCTCTACGGCGAAGACCTCTGTGTGGCCGCAGCGAAGGTGCTGGGCGAAAATCCGTACAGGGAACCGTGGAACTGACTCCGTCAGGTGGGTTCGCATGGGTCAGCGAGTGGAGCCGATGAAGATGCCCCGGCGATGTGAAGTCCGGCTCGAAAGACGGTGGTGTTCTTCCGGTAGCGGGTTGCCAGGCCGCCGCTCCAGTTCTCGGCTGTCTGCGGAAACGCGGATCTAGGCCCCGTCTTAAACGGATCTCGCCCGGAGCAGGAACGATGCCAGGCTGATCGCCGCTTCGTAGGAGGTGACGGTCTTGTCGTACCTGGTGGCGACGCCTTGGAAGTGCTTCAGTCTGTTGAAGCACCGCTCCACGGTGTTGCGTCGACGGTACGTCTCGCGGTCGAAGCTGGGGGGTCGGCCGCCTTGGCGGCCGCGGTTGTGTCGGTGTCGCTGTTGGTCGGCCTTCTCGGGGGTGGTGTGGCGTTTGCGCAGGTAGGCGCGGAATGCGCGAGAGCTGTATGCCTTGTCCCACTCTTGGTCACTGAGTTCGTGTCGGCGCATCCGACCATGATCTGCCAGGAAATGATCTTTGATGACAGGCAGCAGTGCCCGCACAATCACGGCATGACCAATACTGTTGAAGCGGCCTGGCACAAAATCCTCACCACGGCCGGCGAACCTCGCCGACCGGAAGGATCGCCGCTTGCCGCTCCGTTTGCCAAGCTGGTGCTGGTGGCGCATGCAGAGCCGCTGCTTCGCCAGCTCTACCCCTGGGCCGGCATGTGGGAGCTGCACTTCAGCAGGTGCACGGAAATCCGCCACACCTGGGACATCCCCTACATCGGAACCCTGGGAGACGGCCGGTACTACGTCGAAGGGCCGAGCCGAACCAGCCCGCGGATCGCCGAGACAGACAGCGCGCAAGCTGCGGTAGCGATGGTCGTCGATCGTCTGCCATCACACTGCGGCCCGGCCTTCATCGGCAACGCGGAGGAGCTGGCCGCCTACGAGAGATCGCGGGACAACAGGTAGATACCGAGCAATTTCAGCGTGGCCACTGATCGGGTGACGGTGGCAGGGTGAGAGCGAGGTCCGCAACGGACAGGGCTTCCATGCCGTTGAGCTGTCCGGGTCCCCCTGGTACGCGGTACGGTGCACCGATGTCAGAGATCAAGAAGTTCCAAGTCACCTTTGACTGCGCAGAACCTGAGCGCCTCGCTCGCTTCTGGTGTGAAGTGTTGGGGTACGTCATGCCGCCGCCACCTGAGGGGTTCACGACCTGGGACGATTTCAACGGCACCCTGCCGCCTGAGAAGCAGGGATCATGGTTCGCCTGCAGTGATCCCTCAGGCGTGGGCCCGCGCCTGTACTTCCAGCGCGTCCCGGAAGGCAAGATCGTCAAGAACCGGGTGCATCTCGACGTTCGGGTCGGCACCGGGCTCGTGGGGGACGAGCGCCTCGCCGCGCTCGAAGCTGAGTGTGCACGGCTGGTTGCGCTCGGTGCGACCCACGTGCAAACGCTGTATGCCGATGGGGAAAACGAGTCGTGCATCCCGATGCTGGACATCGAGGGCAACGAGTTCTGTATCGACTGAACATTCTCGAGCCGGCGAGGTGGGGAGGCACCTCCCTTGGGCCTCTCTGGTCTCGTATGGGGCGGGAGTTACCCCGCGAGGACGAGGTTGTGCAGCCGGGCGATGCCGAGCATGGCGGTGTGAACGCCGTCGCCTTTCAGGCGGCAGTCACGAAGGATCTTCCATGTCTTCATCCGCGCGAAGACGTGCTCGACGCGGGTCCGGACCTTGCGGTGCGCTGTGTTGTACCCCTCTTTCCAAGCTGGCAGTTCGGTCTGGCCGCGTTCACGGCGGTGCGGAATGAGCAGGCCGGTCCCCGATAACCGCCGTCCGCGATGACCGTGGCCCGGCCGACGGCGGCCTTCGCGCCGGAAAGTTCCCACGCCTTGCAATCGTTGCGGTTGCCGGGCAGCGGCCGGCCGACGGCGACGACGAGGGGAGTCGGCGTCGATGACGACCTGGTGGTTGGTGGAGTGCCGGTAGTTCTTCGACTGCTCGGCGATGGTGTGGTCGCGGGTCGGGACCAGGGTGCCGTCCACAATCAGCACGGCATCCATGCGGAACCTTCTGCGTTGCTGGAGCGCGAGCAACGGCCCGAGGTTGTCGATGACACGGTCGGCGGCCGACTTCGACACCCCGGACAGCGGGGCCAGTTGGCGCAGGGTGAGATTCGTGCGCCAGTACGCGGCAACCAGCGGCAGGCGCCACGGTCGGCCCTTGCGGACCAGGTCTGCACCCTCACGCCGCAACGCGGTGATGATTCTTGTCGAACTGACGCGGGCTCAGCCCGGCGAACGGAGCTGTCCAGGAGGGCTCCGACGCCGTGATCACACCAGACACGACAAGATCATCTCACCCGTGACCAGCAGTTACGGGACAGCTTTCAAAGGGTGTTGCAAAAGGCTTGGTGGCGGCGTGTCTGGGTGATGGCTGACCTGCTGTTTCACCCTGCCATGGCGAGGTTGTGCATGGTGGCGACGGCCTGGACGGCGTGATGGAGGCCGTCGCCCCTTTGGCGGCAGTCGCGGAGGATCTTCCAGTTCTTCATCCGGGCAAAGGTGTGCTCGACGCGGGCACGGACGCGCCGGTGTTCGGCGTTGTCCTTCTCCTGGCCGCGCAGGAGGGGGCGCCCGGCTCTCCTGCGGTGCGGGACGATCAGCCCGGTGCCCAGGTAAGCGCCGTCCGCGATCACCATCGTGCCCGCTGCGAGGGCGGGCGGGTTGGACTCCCGCCAGACATGCGCGTCTGCCTTGTTACCGGGTGCCGGCAGGGCGGACGCCGCTACCAGGCGGGTGTCGGGGTCGATGATGACCTGCACGTTCGCGGAGAACCGGTAGTTGCGTGAGGAGGCGCCGACCGTTCGGTCACGGACCGGGATCAGGGTGTCGTCCACGATCCATAACCGTTCCACGCCCGCCACCGGCCTGGGCGCCGGCTCCAGTGCAAGCAACGGTCGCAGACGCTGGATGACGCGGCAGACGGTGGCCGGTGAGCAGCCGAAGAGCGGTGCGAGCTGCCGCATGGTGAGGTTCGTGCGGTAGTACACGCCACAAGCAGCACCCGCTCGGCCAGCGGAAGGCACCACGGCCGACCATCACCGGGGCCGTTGCCGCCCCGCTCCCGCACCACCCGAAGCAGCTTCTCGAACCGCCCCATCCGCAACCCGGTGAACGTCTCCACCCACACCGGCTCAGCCCTCAACACCCCACCCATACAGGCAAAACACCCGCCACCAAGCCTTCTGCAACACCCTTTAGGTGCCGGGCGGCTGATGTCGCGTACCAGCGGGTGCAGCCGCGCGACCGGCAGCGCGTCCAGCCCGGCCGCGTAGTGCCAACTCAGCTTGGCACTTCCTCCCGTCGCCGGTCATCGCTGGCTGTGGCGGGGATGGCGTTGTCGATGAGGACGGCGGCGATGGCGGCGGCGGTGGGGAAGGCGTCGGCGTTGAGGACCCGGGTGCGGGCCGCGGCGCCGTCGAGGAGCAGCGCGAGCTGCTCGCCGAGTTGTTCAGGGTCGGCGGCGCCGGCTTCGCGGGCGGTGTCGGCGAACCGCGCGGCGACGGCTTTCTTGTAGTCGCGTGCGTACTGGGACGCGGGGTGCTGGGGGTCGTGGAGTTCGACGGCGGCGGCGATGTAGGGGCACAGGGGGGTGGTCGGAGGGATGTCGAAGGCGGCGAGGAGCCGTTCGCGGGGCGTGAGGTCGGTGCGGTCGAACACGCCGGACAGAACGGAGGGGTCGAACCGGCGCAGGTACTCGGCGACGAGTTCGTCCTTGCTGGTGAAGTGCTGGTAGGCCGTGCGCTTGGACACCTCGGCCGCCGCGCAGAGCTGGTCCATGCCGGTGCGGTTGATGCCCTGCTCGCGGAACAGCTGCTGGGACGCGCTGAGGATGCGCTCGCGGGCGCCCCGGCCGCGGCGGCGGCCCGTGGGGCCCTTCTCCAACTCCGTCATGGCTCCATGGTACCCCGGCTTGGTAACGACCGGTGTACTTAGTTTGCGCCCCGGCCGCCCGCCCCGTACGGTACGTACACAGGGCGGTGTACATAACACCGTCGTCCCAGGTGCGCACGGCACCACCGACCCAAGGGAGCGACTATGGGCAAGCTCGACGGCAAGGTAGCGGTCATCACCGGCGCCACCACCGGCATGGCGCTGGCCGGCGCGAAGCTGTTCGTCGACGAGGGAGCGCACGTCTTCATCACCGGCCGCCGCCAGGACGCCCTGGACGCGGCCGTGAAGCAGATCGGCCGCAACGTCACCGGAGTCCAGGGCGACGCCGCCGACCTGGACGACCTGGACCGCCTCTACGACACCGTCAAGAGGGAGAAGGGCAGTCTCGACGTGCTGTGGGCCAGCGCCGGCGGCGGCGAGCCTGCCCCGCTCGGCGAGATCACCGAGGCCCAGTTCGACACCTGGTTCGGGCTCAACGCCCGCGGCACCCTGTTCACCGTCCAGAAGGCCCTTCCGCTCTTCAACGACGGCGGCTCCATCCTCATGACCGGCTCCAACGCCTCCCTCGGCGCCTTCCCCGGCTGGAGCGTCTACGCCGGCAGCAAGGCCGTCCAGCAGGCCTGGGCCCGCATCTGGCTCAACGAGCTCAAGGACCGCCGTATTCGTGTCAACGTCCTCACCCCCGGCCAGGTCGCCACCGCCAAGCAGGAAGAACTCTTCGACGAGGCCACCAAGCGCCAGTTCGAGTCCCTCATCCCCCGCGGCCAGATGGGCCGCCCCGACGAAATCGCCACCGCCGCCCTCTTCCTCGCCTCCGACGACTCCAGCTACGTCAACGGCATGGAGCTGGTCGCAGACGGCGGCACCACCGCCATCTGAACCGAACAACCCACAACCAGGGCAGGACATCTCATGAGCGACATCAGCATCATCGGCACCGGAAACATGGCCCGCACCATCGGCGCGCGCGCAATAGCGGGCGGCAACACCGTCGAGGTCATGGGCCGCGATCAGTCCAAGGCCGCTGACCTGGCCAAGGCTCTCGGTGACGGCGCCACGACCGGAGAATGGGGCACCGCCCCGGCCGGGGACATCGTCATCGTGGCCCTGTTGTACAACGGCGTCGTGCCGGCCGTCGCCCAGTACGGAGACGCTCTCGCGGGCAAGGTCATCGTCGACATCAGCAATCCCTTCAATTCCACGTTCGACGGGCTGGCCCACCGCGCGGAGACCTCGATCGCGCAGGAAGTCGCCAAAGCGGCCCCGGCCGGCGCCAGCGTGGTGAAGGCCTTCAACACCGTCTTCCGCCATGTCCTGGAGAAGGGTCGGCCCGACGTCTTCATCGCCGGTGACAATGCGCAGGCCAAGGCGAGTGTGGAGGCGTTCATCGAGACCCTCGGACTGCGCCCGCTGGACGTGGGCGGCCTGAAGATGGCGCACTGGCTGGAAGGAGCGGGCGTGGTCACGGTGGGCCTCGCCAACCACGGGGTGGGGAACTTGGACTTCGCCCTCGGCGTCACCGCCCTTCCTGCCTGAGCGAACGTCGATGGCGCCTTTTCAGGGCGGCCACCGATCGGGGGACGGAGCCGGCGCGAGCCGGCGCAACGGACAGGGCTCCCGTGCTGTTGAGGGAGGTGTTCGAAGTCTCATCTCAGCAGCACGGGAGCCCTTGAGCTGGGCGGCAAGGGACACAGAACGCTGGCGTCCATGCCGGGCCGGGCGTGGGCTAGCTCGTCCAGCTGTGAGCCACGTCGACCACGACCCGGTCCTCCAACTGGACCACGCGGAACGGCAGTCGGGCGCGTACGCCGAGACCGACCTGCGTCTGCCCCTCGAAGGTGCCGCCGAACCGGGTGTCCCGGAAGGTGCGGTACCCACTGATGTTCACGCCGGGCAGGGCCTCGCCCACCTTGCCCGGGTAGGTCGGCGCGCCGGCCTCCAGGTCGTAGCTCCACGCGCCGACGCGGATGTCGAGGATCGCCCCGCCGGCAACGGGTATGTACTCGCCCGAGGGGTCCGTGTGGAACCGGTCCACGTACTGGACTTGGTAGCCGATCTTGTCGCCGCCGCCGGGCACGTCGAACACGATGCGGTCGTAGCACTCGTGCTGTCCGGTCCTGATGTCCTCCAGGTGATCGGCCCCCATGGCGGCACCACCCTTGGCGCCGCTGCCCCAGCCCGTCGGGCAGGCCGCAGCCGCGCGCGGTCCCTCCGCCGGGGCCGCGCCCGCAGTGCCCGCCGCCGTCCACAGCGTGGCGCCCGCGAGCGCGAGCACCGCCACTGCCGTTTTGATACGTCGCATCCTGTCCCCCTTGGTCGAGCTTGGTCGCGGAACTCTGATACCGGTGAGACGGGCCGCCGCACCGGAAGGTTGTACGTCAGACAGGGGCAAATAGGGAATCTTGCCCTCCGTGGGCTACCTCGAGGAGCAGCCCGGTTCGATGCGTGCCAGGCATCGCGGCACGAGTACCTGGCCGACGACATCCGCGGCGGGGCGGAGTTCCAGGCGTGGGACCGCGTCGATCACAGTTCCGGCAGGTCGGTGGCCGCGCCGCGCCGGTACGCGCTCCCGGGACGCGGGCCTGGGCGAGCCCCGCCGCTCCTGGCTGTGAGCAGCGGGGCCGGATCGGTCCCGAGGGGCGATCCCCCGGCCGCCGTGGGCGAGGGGCGAGAGGTGAGGGGCGAGGGCGTTCGCGGTGACGTGCACCGTGTTCGTGTCGGCGCCCAGTTCCTTCCGGCAGCGGCCGCCGCCGCGGCGCGGAACGTCGGTGGCCGGCTCGGACACCGCCAAGGCGACGGCCTCCCAGAGCGGGGTTGTGCTCCATCACCGCGGCCCTTCAATCAGCCAGGTAACTCTTCCGGGCGCAAGAGAGGAAGATTCTCGGAACCTGAGCTGAGAGGAAATCTGTAGTGGCGAGTGTAGACATTGCCAGCCGAGGGGGTTATTGTTTGGTGCGTAGTCCAGAAGTCGAAGGGCGCGGCAGAGACGAACTGCCGTGCAAGCAGGGCGGTCCGGCAGCGGAGGGGCGGAGTCGGAAGTGATCGGTTCCTCCACCGGCTGCCGGGCCGGGCGGCCCCAGGGGCCGCGCAGCAGTACCGCGTATCCCAGCAGTTCAACGAGGTAAAGGAGCAGAACGCCATCAGGATCGCCCGGGCGAGGAAGCAGTCCGCCCGGGTACCGCAGGCCCCGGATTGGAAGGTGGTCCCCGGTCACGCATCCGCGATCCCCGCAGCCCTGCCCTCCCGGGCGGAACCTGCGGACACAGAAGGCCGGCGCAGTGCGCCGGTAGATGGTGTTGCAAGCTCGGGGTCCGGGCGCCGCACGGCGCCCGGACCCCTCGACGCGTCCCCTTGGAAGAAGAGGTCTATGCCCCCTCGCAGTACCCGCCCCGTCGTCCCTCTCGATGACGACGACTACCCCGCCTACACCATGGGCCGGGCCGCCGACATGCTCGGCACCACCCCCGCCTTTCTCCGCGCCCTCGGCGAACACCGCCTGATCACCCCGCTGCGCTCCGAAGGCGGCCACCGCCGCTACTCCCGCTACCAGCTGCGCATCGCCGCCCGCGCCCGCGAACTCGTCGACCAGGGCACCCCCATCGAGGCCGCCTGCCGCATCATCATCCTCGAGGACCAGCTCGAAGAAGCGCAGCGCATCAACGAGGAACTCCGCGCAGCTCAAGGCACCAGCCGGCAGCCGAAGACCCCGGCCTGACCCTGACGGCGCGAGGAGTTCGGCCACCGCGTTGGCGGAAGTGTCCGGATCGTGGCCGGCGCCGGGCTTGGGCAGCGGCGTGCGCCCCGGCGGGCGAGGGGCTCCAGGGAGTCGTCGGTGTACGCGAAGGCGGTGTCGGTGAGCCAGGCGAAGCCGTCCAGGTGGTGGTTGCCTGTCGAGGCGGCGAGGTTCGGCGGCGTGGTGCCACTCGGCGCTGACCGGTTCCTGGCGCGCATCGTGAGCAGACTGACCAGGCGGTGAGCAGCCACTAGGGTTCATGATCGCGAACGGGGTGGTCGTATTCCGTGGGGCGGGTGTGCACACGGGGGAGAGGTACGGGGATGGTTTACCGCGGCTTCCACCTCACCGCAGACCTCAGAAACCCAGACCACTCCGCACAGCAGGTCAGACGCAGGGACGGAATCCAATGAGCCCTCTTGAGTACCTCACTGAGCTCTGCCCCCCGCCGAGGAGCCGCCTGTGGAGTGGCCGAGCGTCGAATCCACACTCGGCCTGCGCCTTCCCGAGGACTACAGGAGGCTCACCGCGACCTACGACCCGGGACGCTTCGCGAACTACCTCTGGATCCTGACCCGGTTCCTCGCCTCCGTCCTCAGCGGCGACACGACCGTTCCCCAGTTCCCAGGGGGCTTCTGCAAGGCGGCATCTGCTTCGAGCCGTCACGCCTGGACGAGTGGTCCCCACCTCTGCCACCAGCACGTGCCCCCTCCCACACCCAGGACATCCGAGCATGGGGGCGTGCGAACGGATACGACGTCCCGATGCGCGGACGCATTCCCGCAGGAGTCCGACAGGCGTGGGAACAAGCACACCCAAACAACTGATCACGGCGGAGTGCCAGGATGGAGAGCAGGTCTGCGTCCGGCAAGCCGCGGTGATCCCGCGCCGAAGCCGAAGCCGAAGCGGAAACCGAAGCGGCGCGGCGTTCGCCCCGGCTACCGTCGGCATCGGCCACAACCAGGAGCTCGCCCTGGAGGACCCGATCCGCCCCTTCCGCGCTATGACCCCGGTCGGGCCCTGGACGCCTTCACGCCACGAGGCTCGCCAGCGCAGCCAGCAGCCGGTCGACGTCCTCCTCGTTGGTGTAGGGGGCGAGCCCGACCCGTACGGCGCCCGTGTCGCCCAGGCCGAGCCGGCGGGAAGCCTCCAGGGCGTAGAACGAGCCGGCCGGGGCGTCGACGCCCTGCGCCGCGAGGTGCGCCGCGACCTGCGCGGAGTCGTGACCGTCCAGCGAGAACAGCAGCGTCGGGGTGCGTCGTGCGGCGCGCGAGTACACGGTGACGCCGGGGAGGTCCCTCAGTCCCCGCACGATCCGCTCGCGCAGGGCGTCCTCGTGCGCCTCCAGTTCCGCGAACGCGGCCAGCAGGCGTTCGCGGCGGGTGCCGGACGGCTGCGGTGCCAGATCGGCGAGGAAGTCCACCGCCGCGCGGGTCCCGGCCAGCAACTCGTAGGGCAGCGTGCCCAGTTCGAAACGCTCGGGCACGGCGTCGGAGGAGGGCAGCAGCTTGTCCGGGCGCAGCGTCTCGAGCAGTTCCGGCCGGGCCGCCAGGACACCGAGGTGCGGTCCGAGGAACTTGTACGGCGAGCAGCCCAGGGTGTCCGCGCCGAGCGCGGTCAGGTCGACCGGCGCGTGGGCGGCGTAGTGCACGGCGTCCACGTGCAGCAGCGCGCCGACGTCGTGTGCGAGGGCAGCGAGGGTGGGGACGTCGGGGCGGGTGCCGATGAGGTTGGAGGCCGCGGTCACGGCGACCAGCCGGGTGCGTGGCGACAGCACGGTCTCGATGTGCTCGGGGTGGAGTTCGCCCGTGGCCGGGTCGAAGTCCGCCCAGCGGACGGTGGCGCCGACCGCGCTGGCCGCATGGACCCACGGCCGGATGTTGGAGTCGTGGTCGAGGCGGGTGACGACCACCTCGTCGCCGGGTCCCCAGTCCTTGGCGAGCGTGCGGGAGACGTCGTAGGCGAGTTGCGTGGAGCTGCGGCCGAAGACGATGCCGTTCGGCTGTGCGCCGAGCAGGTCGGCGAGGGCGGCGCGGGACGCCGCGACGATGGCCTCCGCGTTGCGCTCGCCCTCCGTGACGTGCCCTCGGTTGGCCAGCGGACGGGACAGTGCGTCCACGATCGCGTCGATGACCGGCTGCGGTGTCTGCGTGCCGCCGGGTGCGTCGAAGCGAGCCGTACCGGATTTCAGCGAGGGTACCTGTGCGCGGATCGCGGCGACGTCGAGGGCCATGGGTGCTCCTGGAGGTGTCGGGTGTCTGCCCGGTGACAGCCTCGCATGCCGCGTGGCCTGCCGGAATGCCTGCCGGGGCCGTCCCTGCGGTGGGCTCGGCAGGCTGCGGCCGTCCCCCCACCGTGAGATCGGGGGCGAACTTCTCGGACGTTTCTGTTGTGGACCCGCCCCCCAGGTGCTTTTCCCGTGCGCCGGCGCTGATGGGCAAGGGCGCACGGCTCGGCGGCCCAGGGGTCGTCAGCGGTCCTGGGAGAGCTCCAGGAGTTCGGCGAAGGTTCCGCCGGCGTGGACGAGGTCGTCGTACCTGCCCTGTTCGGTGATGCGGCCGTGCTCCATCACGATGATGTGGTCGGCGATCTTCGTGTTCTCCAGGCGGTGGGTGACCACGATGGTGACGCGGTCGGCGGCGATGGCCTTGATCTGTTCGAAGATCTGGTGCTCGCCGCGCGGGTCCATCTGGGAGGTGGGCTCGTCGAGGATGAGGAGCTCGGGCTGCCGGTACAGGGCCCTGGAGCAGGCGACGCGCTGCCACTGGCCGCCGGACAGCTCTGAGCCGCCGAAGACTTCGCGGGACAGCAGTGTGTCCAGGCCGGCGGGGAGGTCCTCGACGGCTTCACGCAGGCCGACCGCGTCGATGGCCTCCCACACCGGGGTGTCGTGGTGGGTGCGGGGCTGGCCGAGGGTGATGTTCTCGCGGACCCGCAGCGGCCACTGGGCGAAGATCTGCGGCACCAGGCCGGTGCAGCGCCAGACGGTCGCGGGGTCGACCTCGGCGAGGTCGGTGCCGTTCCAGGTGACTTTGCCCTTGTCGGGCAGGTAGATCCCGGTGAGCAGCCGGGTGAGCGTGGACTTTCCCGAGCCGTTCGCTCCGACGATGGCGAGGATCTGGCCCCGCTGAAGGGTGAGGGAGACACCGTCGACGGCGGGCTTGTCCTTGCCCGGGTACTGGTAGACGACTTCCTCGAGGCGGATCTCCCCGACGGGTGCGGCGAGTTCACGGGGCCCGCGCTCGGGGGCCCGGGTGGCGGCGTCGTCGAGGAAGGCCTGCATGTCGCTCAGGTACAGGCTGGTGTGGAAGACGGCGGCACCGTTGACGACGACCTGCGAGAGAGCGGCGAGTGTGGTCTGGACGGCGATGACGGCCGTTGCCGCGACCGCGAGTTCGATCCGGCCCGTCACGGCCAGCCACGCGAGAGCTCCCCACGTCGCGACGACGAACACACCGCCGGCCAGCGCAGAGAGGAGGGCGATCCGCAGGGTTCGCGGCGCCGCGGCCAGGGTGCGCCGGTCACACCGGTCGGACAGGGCCCGGTACCAGTAGACGAGGTAGTCGGTCATCGAGTTGGCACGGACCTCGTCGCCGTACTTGGGCGTGGTCGCCCACCAGCGCATCATGCCGCGCACGTTGCGGTCGGCGACGTTGGCGTAGTGGATCTCGTAATCGACCCGGGCGGTCAGGACGGCACCGACACCGGCCGGCAGCACGGCGAGCAGCAGCAGCGGCAGCATCAGCGGGTTCAGCACCGACAGCACACCGCCGGCGGTGATCATGCGGATCAACGCGGACATGAACCGCTGGGCGTCGGAGACCATGACGTGCGTGCGGATCACGCCCATCTCGGCCGCCTCGTACCGGTCGGAGAACCCGTCCTCCGCGTATGCCGCCGCCTCCACCCGGCAGACCGCCTCGACCAGGGCCGTGTCCGTCTCCGTGATCAACCGCGGGGTGACGCGTCGCTCGGCGTACGCGGCCACGGCCCCCGCGGCGCGGCCCAGCGCGGCGGCGACCGCCACCACCAGGAGCGCGGGCAAGGCGCCGCGCAGCCTCTCCCCGGCGGAGCCGGACCCGAGGACCGGTACCATCGCGCGGGAGGTGGCTGCCAGCAGCACGGCGGCCGAGACGCCCGTGACCACCTGGCAGCCGAACAGGAGCTGCACCGCGCTCCGGTCGGTACGCCACGACAGCCGGGCGATGCGGCCCAGGACAGTCGGGATCTGCCCGCACATCCGCCGGAAGGAGGCCTCCGCCAGTGGGTTGACGGAGTACTGCCCGCTGTAGGTGATCTCCGCCGGCGGCGGAGGAGGCGGTGCGGTGTCCTGCTGTTCACTCGTAGCGGCCGAGGTCAACGTGGTCCCCCTTGACGGTCGTCCGGCGTGGTCGTGAGCTTCAACGACCCAGCTGGGATATCGAACACATTTGTTTCGGTCGCTCTCGAAATCCCGAGATAGAGCGCATGTCGGAGCGTGGACCATGCATCAACCCGTCTCCGGTAACAGGTGTGGAAGGAACGGGGTTTGGCCGAAACGCCGCTGTCCGCCCGGCCGCAGAGCACGTCGGTGGATCCGGTCCGGCAATCGGCGGCATCGGCCCGGGGGGCTTGCTGTGCCCTGGCCCGGCGGGAGACGGAACGGGTCAACCACGAGACCCTCGCCCGCTTCTCCGGCAATAGCACGGCGCCCCCCTCCGAGGAGGACCGGCACATGAGGCAGATGGGCAGCCGGCCCGGGACCCGCGGTCGTACAAGCTCGACGGCAGCGGCTTCGTCGGCCAACCGAGCGACGACGACTTCGACGACACCGTCAAGGGCTCCGAGTCGGCGGGCTCACTGTTCACCGAGGACGTCACCGCCTGCCTGCCGGACCGCCTGCCCGGCCGCCGTTCGGGTGCCTGACCTGCGGCCCAGCGGGCGCGGTACGGAGCGTGGTGCGAGCGTGGATACGACAGGCGTGTGCCGGACACCGGGGCATGCCGTGGCCTGAGGGACGGAGCACGATCATGGCGCGGGCGATCTGGACAGGAGTGATCACCTTCGGGCTGGTCACCGTGCCCGTGGGGCTGTACACCGCGACCGGGGACCATACCGTCCACTTCCACCAGTTGCAGCGCGGCACCTCGGACCGGGTCCGCAACAAGCGGGTGAACGAACGCACCGGCGACGAGGTCGACACCAGCGACATCGTCAAGGGCTACGAGCTCGACGAGGGCCAGTACGTCGTGGTCGAGCCCGACGAGCTGGACGAGATCGCGCCGGGCCGCTCCCAGACCATCGACATCACCGACTTCGTCGACCTCGACCGGATCGAGCCGGTGTACTTCGACCGCACCTACTACATCGCCCCCCGCGGCAAGGAGTACACCCAGGTCTACGAGCTGCTGCGCGCCGCCCTGGCCGAGTCCAACAGGGCCGGGATCGCCACCTTCGTCATGCGGAACAAGCAGTACCTGACCGCGCTGCGCGCGGAGGACAAGGTGCTGGTGTTGCAGACGCTGCACTGGGCGGATGAGGTCCGTGACCCGGGCCAGGAGCTTCCCGAACTGCCCTCGGGCCGGGCAGGGCGGGGCAAGCAGCTGGACATGGCGCTGCAACTGGTCGATGCCCTCAGCTCCGACTGGGATCCCAGGAAGTATCACGACACCTACCAGGAGAAGGTGCGCGAGCTGGTCAAGGCCAAGGCCGAGGGCCGGCAGATCGCGGCGGCGGAGGAGCCGCCGGAGGCGACCAACGTGATCGATCTGATGAGGGTCCTCGAAGGAAGCCTGCGGTCGGCGCGATCCGGCCGCGGCGGCAAGGAACAGGCGGGCGAGCGGAAGGGGAGAGCCGCGCCGCGCAAGGCGGCTGCCAGGTCGTCGGAAGGCACGTCGGTGAAGACGTCTGCGCGGAAGGCTCCGCCGAAGAAGGCGGGCGCGGCGCGGGCCCGCGACCGGGGTGCCGGCGGCAAGAGGGAGCTGGAAAAGCTGAGCAAGGCGGAGTTGTACCAGCGGGCGACCGAGCAGGACGTTCCCGGCCGGTCGAAAATGAACCGCGAGGAACTCATCGACGCCCTCGCCCGCAGCGGCCGCCGCCGCAAGAAGACCGCCGCCTGACCACTCCCGGTCGCGCCCGCAGTCGTACACATGCGCCGGCGATCTACGGCCGCGCTCTCGACGCACGTCCAGGTGGAAGCGCGGCCCTACAGCGGCCAGGCCCGGCTCAGCCCTATGCCGAGAATCAGTAGGCGCGTGGGAATGTTCGTCGGGCCGGTGTGGTTGTACCGGGCGTGATGGTGAAGGGGACAGTGTCCCCGGGCCTCATCCATTGCATGCGAGGACGATCGTTCGGCTGAAGCCTCGCATTGCCTTTCGCCGCGTAGGCGACCGCCCTTCACCATCACACCCCTCGCGGGTTCTGCCCCGGCCTGAGCTCATTCGCTTCAGGGCACGATGCCGAGGGCCTTGTCCCGTCGACAGTGCACGCGCGGCGGCACCTGGCTTCTGAGTGCATCGAGAGCCTGCCCGCGCGTGGCTGGCCGGCAGCGGCCGCTCTTCCTCGCGGCCCGGCAGTCGCCGACGTGCACCGCGTCGACGTCGTCCCGGTCGAGGCCGTACAGGCTCAGCCAGGCTGCCGGTGACGGCCGCACCCGCTCTCCCGGTGCCGCTCCGCCTCCCGCCGTTCCTCCTCGGTGCTCCAGCGGTCGAGTTGGGGACTGCTTCCCAGGCACACATATTCGCCTGCGGGCCTCCATGCGACGATCGGTCGCATGAATAGCCACCAGCCGCCAGACGGGTGGACGCTCCAACAGATTCGAGATGTCTCCGGGGATACCCGAGCCGAGGTACTCAGCCCGGATCGAACCGTCGTGTACTACGACGCCCCTGGCGAGGTTCTTCACCCCACGCTCGTCCTTGGGTTCGGCGAACTCTGCATCGTGAAGGTCTCCAATGACGACGACTGGTACATGGGCAGCCTGAACGACGACGGCAGCGTCATCTGCTGGAGCATCTACGCCGATCTGTATGAGGCGCTGCGTGGTTTGTAGGCCCCAGCAATGGGCGACACCCCGCTCGTCTCCGGCGGTATCGGCGTCCACGCCCGCACCAGGTAGGTGAGGGGGCCGCAGGCCGATCAGCGCCCTCGAAGCTTCCGACGCTCCGCCGGGTCCTCGGACCCAGCCTGCCGTCGCGGCCACCGGCTGGGTGACAGGGCCCGCCGGTCGGCGTCCGTGAGCCGCTTCTCCTTGGGAGAGGACGTCCCTGAGGAGCAAGGTGTTGACGTGTACCAACGCCTCGCTTCATGGCGTGCCGGGCGAGTGCGTGAGCTGCAGGCGTGGTGCGGGCGGCAACGACGTAGGCGCTCCTGTCTCTGGTGCGGCACGGAACGCCTCGATCACGTAGGCGGCGAAGCGGCGGGAGGCCGTGACCCGGGCGGCTCGGGGCGTGTCCTGGAGGCCCCGGTGGGCCAGGAGCATGAGGATCAGGTCGTCGACGACGAAGCCGGGGCGCAGCCGGCCGGCCTTCTGGGCGCGGCGGGCCAGTTCGCCGACCGCGTGCAGTGTCTGCTCCCGGTCGGCGGCGAAGTCCATGGCCCCGGGGAAGGCCGCCATGAAGGCGTCGGCGAACCCCCGGCTGTGCGCGTGGAGTTCGCAGATCCGCTCGATCAGGATTTGGAATCCGTGCCAGGGGTCAGGGTCCGCAAGAGCCTCGCGCACGGCGGCACGGCAGGCCCGCCGCTGCTCCGCGAAGGTCTCCAGGATCAGTGCCTGCTTGGTCGGGAAGTGCCGGTACAGCGTGGCGGGGCCGACGCCTGCGTGCCGGGCGACCTCGCGCATGGGCGCGCTCAGGCCTTCTTCGCCGAACACCGCACGGGCGGCGTCCAGGATGCGGGCCCGGTTGTCGCGGGCGTCGGAGCGCACGGTCCGAGGCAAATGGTCGGTCATCGTTTCTCACTTTAGCCAAGCGGACGGAGGCGTCCGTTACGGTCCGATACCGGTGCTGCCACCCCGTTCCTGCACGTCGCCGCTGGTGCCCCGACTACGGGGGCCGGCTCGACGCCGAACGGTGCAGCAGCCCCGTTCCGTCCCTCCACCCATTCGAGGAGCAGAGATGAAAGCCGTCGTGATCAGGACGTTCGGCGACCCAGATGGCCTGGAGGTTGTCGATGTGCCCGCGCCCGTTCCTGCCCCGGGGCAGGTGCAGATCGCCACGGAGGCGATCGGGGTGGGTGGCGTGGACGCCGTGATCCGCCGGGGAACGCTCGCGGCCTACGGTTTCCGGGAAGGCCACCTCCTCGGCAGCGAGGTCGCGGGAAGGGTCACCGCGGTGGGAGAGGGCGTGGACGCCTCCTGGACCGGGCGGCGGGTGTGGGCGTTCACCGGCCTGTCCGGTGGGTATGCCGAGCAGGCCGTCGCCGCGGTCGAGGACGTCCTTGAGCTGCCCGACGGTCTGACCGGCGCCGACGCGGTGACTCTCGGCGGCTCCGGCGTGGTCGCCCACTTCGCCCTGGACCGGGCCCGTTGCACGCCCGGCGAGACGGTGCTAGTGCGCGGTGCGGCGGGCAGCATCGGGATCACGGCGGTCCAACTCGCGGCCAGGGGTGGCGCGAGCGCGGTGGCGGTGACCACCTCCTCGGTGGAGCGTGGCGCCCGCATGCGAGACCTGGGCGCGACCCATGTCCTTGATCGCGCCGGCGAGGGCGGCCCGGACGCGCCGGCGGGCTTCGACGTGGTGATCGATGTGGTGGGAGGCCCCCAACTGCCCTATTTCTTGGACAGGTTGAACTCCAACGGGCGGTACGTGGCTGTCGGCGTGGTCGGCGGGCAGCCGCCCGCGGACTTCGGCATGCGGTTGATGGACGCCTTCCGCAGGTCGTTGTCGTTCGCCACTTTCAGCTCCGACACCGTGCCCGGCCCCGACCGGCAGGCCGTGCGGTCGTCCCAGTTCGCCGACGCCGCGCACGGGAACCTGCGCACCGTCGTGCACGAGGTGTTGCCCCTGGACCGGGCCGTGCTGGCCCACCGCGCGATGGACGCGGGAGAGGTCTTCGGCAGGGTCGTGCTGGCGCCCTGAGCCGGGCGGGGACGCTACGCCTGCGGCGCGCGCGCAGATGGCGAAGAGCCGATGAAGGAGTTTCCGCGCTGCTGCCGAAGACGCCGCTGTCGGAGACGCCGGAGCCGGAGACGCCGGAGCCCGAGCGGCCGGTACAGGTGCCGGACCTCATGACCGCGCTGAACGCCTCGCCCGCCCTGACGTCCCGTATGCACGTCGCCCCACCCCTCACAGCCGCTGGGCGTTCACGCAGGTCACCACCGGATTCCGGCTGGTCGGGGTGCAGACATCCCCGTCGCGGCCAGGAACCGGGACGCGCGGGCGGCCGGTCGCGCACCAGCCGTGGCCTCCGCGCCGTCCCGCCGTCAGCGCGGCGGCATCGTCAGCGTGGCGGCACCGTCAGACGGGGAACGTCGACGGGGGAGAGGCCGGTCCGGGCGCGCTGCCGGCGCGCGGGATGATGCGGCCGGCGGTCGGCGGGTTGCGGGCGACGTCGCCCCCGACTTCCACCAGCCCCGGTCACCGGCTGACCGATCCGCGGGTGAGGCCCGGGATCTGACAGCACCGTTGTGGACCGGGGTCTGCTGCGTTCGTGCCGTCGTAGACGTGCTCCAGAACCGGCTGCCTCAGGTCACGCTTCCTGTCCCACCGGGGCAGGGCGCTCCGCCGAGCCGCGGACGATCAGACGGGTGGGCACGGTGAGGGTGCGGGCACGGGTGCGGTCGCCGTCGAGGCGTGCGAGGGCGGTGGTCGCGGCCATCCTGCCGATCTCCTCGGGGTCCTGGGCGACGACGGTCAGAGCCGGTTCGAGTGCCTCGGCGAGCGGTACGTCGTCGAAGGCGACCACGGCGACGTCCTTGCGCCGGGTGCGCGAGAGTTCGGTGACGATGCCCAGGGCGACGATGTTGTTGCCGGCGAACAGCGCGGTGGGGGGATTCGGCAGGGCGAGCAGTTGGGAGGTGGCGGTGGCGGCCGTGTGCTGGTCGTGGGCGTTGGCGACCAGCGAGCGGTCGTACGGGAGGCCCGCTTCCTGGAGGGCCGAGCGGTAACCGGCCAGGCGCTCGCGGCGGGTGTAGAGGTTGGTGGGGAGGTCGGCGATGAAGCCGATGCGGCGGTGGCCGTGGGCGATCAGGTGGGCGACGCCCTCGTGGGTCCCCGCACGGTTGGAGCTGACGACGCTGTCCGTGGACAGGCCCACTCCCGGCCGGTCGAGGAAGACCACGGGCATCCCGGCGGCGCGGTGGGACCGGAGGTAGGCGTGGTCGGCGCCCACCGTCGGAGTGATCATCAGGATGCTGACGCGGCGAGCGAGGAATTTGTCCGTCAGGTTGCGTTCGCGGTCGGGGTCATCGGCGGAGGAGCCCATGAGGAGGGTCAGTCCGCGGTCGCCGACGGTGTCCTCGATGCTGCGGGCCACGGCTCCGAAGAAGGGGTTGCCGAGGTCCGGCACGACCAGTCCGATGGTGGTGTCGGGTCCGCCGACGCGGATGTTGCGTGCCATGAGGTTCGGCTGGAAGCCGAGTCTGGCCACGGCGGCGAGCACCCGCTTCCTGGTCTGCGCCGAGGCGGGACCGTCCTCGTTGAGGACGCGGGAGACTGTCTTGGCGCTGACGCCCACTTCGCGTGCGACGTCGGCCAGGGTGGGACGGCGGTTCGCTGCCATGGAGCAAACGTCTCCTGTGCTCGTCGGTTCCGGCCTCGGCCTCGGCCGGAATCCGCGAGTGCTTCGTCGTCAGTCAGGTGGCCTGGACTCCGGCGGCCTTCGCCGCTTCGGAATCCGCTACGACAGTACCTCCGGCCTCGTCCACGGTGAGTGCCCCGGTCATGATTGCCACGACCTCCGCCATGGAGTAGTCGGAGGGTTTGATCAGGGCGGCCCGCCTGCCCAGCCGGTGGACGTGGATCCGGTCGGCGATCTCGAACACGTGGGGCATGTTGTGGCTGATCAGCACGACCGGCATGCCCTTGTCGCGGACGCGGCGGATGAGGTCCAGGACCTGGCCGGACTCCCGCACGCCGAGGGCGGCGGTGGGTTCGTCCATGACGACGACGCTGCGCGCCCAGGCGACGGAACGGGCCACCGCCACTGCCTGTCGCTGGCCGCCGGAGAGGGTCTCGACCGGCTGGGTGAGCGAACGCAGCCCGATCTTCAGATCCGCCATGTGCTCGGCGGCTTCGTGACGCATGCGCTTCTTGTCCAGCATGCGGAAGACGCTGCCGAGGACGCCCGGCCGGCGAAGCTCGCGGCCGAGGAACATGTTCGAGGCGATGTCCATGGAAGCGGCCACGGCGAGGTCCTGGTAGACCGTCTCGATGCCGTGGGCGCGCGCACTCTGCGGGCCGGAGAAACGGACGGGTTCGCCGTTCAGGCGGATCTCGCCCGCGTCGGGGACGACGGCGCCGGTGAGGGCCTTGATGAGGCTGGTCTTGCCGGCTCCGTTGTCTCCGATGACGGCGAGCACCTCGCCGGGCAGCAGGTCGAAGTCGGCGCCGTCGATGGCGGTGACGTGGCCGTAGCGCTTGACCAGACCGCGGGCCTGCAGGACGGGGGTGGGGGTGACGGCGGTCATCGGGCCTTCTTCCGGGAGATCTGGTCGACGGTCACCGCGAGGATCACCAGGACGCCGGTGATCAGGGTCTGGTAGATGGAGGCGACGCCCACCAGTTGCAGGCCGTTGCGGAACACACCGACGATGAGGACGCCGATGAAGGTGCCCAGGACCGACCCGCGTCCGCCGAAGAGGCTGGTGCCGCCCAGGACCACGGCGGTGATGCTGTCGAGGTTGTCGGTCTGCCCGGCCTGGGGGTCGCCGACTCCGGTGCGGGAGATGAGCAGCAGGGCGGCGATGCCGTAGAGCACTCCGGCCACGGTGTAGACGCCGATGGTCAGCCGGGACGTGCGGATGCCGTTCAGCCGGGCCGCCTCTTGGCTGTTGCCCAGGGCGTAGACGTGCCGGCCCCAGCCGGTGCTGCTCAACGCGTAGGTGAAGAGGAGGAAGAGCGCGATGGTGACCAGGGAGCCGTAGGTGATGTCGGTGTGGCCGAGCGGGAAGGTCTGGCCGAGGGCCGTCAGCGGGCCGGGCAGACTGGTGACCGTCTGCTCCTCCGAGTAGATGTGGGTCAGCGCGAACGCCACATTGAGCATGCCGAGGGTGACGATGAACGGCGGCAGCGGGATCTTCTGCACCAGCAGCCCGTTGAGCAGGCCGAAGCCGCCGCAGACGACCAGGCCCAGAGCGATGGCGACCAGCGGCGGCAGGGAGCCCTCGGCCGCCATCTTGGCGATCACGATGCTGCCGAACGCCATCACGGCACCGCACGACAGGTCGATGCCCGCCGTGAGGATGATCAGCGTCTGGCCGATGGCCAGCGTGCCGACCACCATGACCTGTTGCACGATCAGCGAGAAGTTCCCGCCCGTGAGGAACTGGTCGCTCGAGACGGAGAAGAAGACGCAGGCCAGCACGAGGGCGAGCAGCGGTCCGGTGGTCGGTTGGGTGAGCAGCCTGCGGGCCCAGGTCGGTGCTTTGAGCTCGGCGTACGGCGTCGATGCGGAGGGTGGCGTGGACGTGGCGGTCATGCGAAGTCCTTGTCGGAAGACAGAGGTCCTTGAGGAAGGACGAGGGAAGCGGCCGTCCCGGGTCGGGAGTTGGGGGCCGGCCGCCCCGCTGCTGGGTTTCGAACGGTGACGGCTCGGTGGCGGGCGGCTCAGCCCCAGCAGTTCTCCAGGCCGTAGGCGGTGTCCTTGGAGGCGGCCCCCGGCTGGGTCTTGTCGGCGATGAGCGTGGCGCCGGTGTCGGTGTAACCCGACGCCTTCTTGCCGTCCTTGGCGTACGTCACGACGGCCTTGACGCCCTCGGCGGCCATCTTCAGCGGGTACTGCTGCGAGGTCGCGGCGATCTTGCCGTCCTTGACCGCCTGGGTACCCGTGCAGCCGCCGTCGACGGACACGATCAGGACGTCCTTCTCCCGGCCCTTGGCCTTGAGGGCGGTGTACGCGCCGAGAGCCGCGGGTTCGTTGATGGTGTAGACGACGTTGATGTCGGGCGCCTTCTGCAGGCAGTTCTCCATCGCCGTCTGCCCCTTGGCCTGATCGCCGCCCGTGTCCTGGGAGCAGACGACCGCGGGGTCCTTCTCGCCGATGCCGAAGCCCTTGAGGAAGCCGTTGTGCCGCTGGACTCCGACGGAGACGCCCGGCGCGAGGTCGAGGGTGGCTATCTTGGCGGTCTTGCCCTTCATGGCGCTCTTGGCGTACGCGCCGATCAGCTCGCCGGCCTTGAGGTTGTCGGTGGCGAAGAGGGCGTCGACCGCGCTCTGCGGCTCGGTCGGGGTGTCCAGGGCGATGACCAGGACCCCCTTGGCGCGGGCCTTCTGGATCGCGGGCACGATCGCCTTCGAGTCGCTGGGAGTGATCAGGATGCCCTTCACGCCCGAGGCGACCATGTTCTCGATGGCGGTGACCTGACCGGCGTTGTCACCGTCGAACTTGCCGGCAGCCGTGACCAGTTGGGCGCCGTTGTCCTTGGCGGCCTTCTCCGCGCCCTCCTTCATCTTCACGAAGAACGGGTTGGTGTCGGTCTTGGTGATCAGACCGACCTTGACGCCGCCCGAGCCGGCGTCGCCGGCGCTCGATCCGGAGCCGGACCCGCAGGCCGTCAGGGTGAGGGCCGCGATGCCCGTGCACGCGGCGGCTCTGACGAGGGAGAGGGGCAGACGAAGGGTGCGAGGCATGACTGTCTCCTGCGGAAGTGCGGCGGCGCGGCCGGCATCGAGGCGTGCCGTCCGGGTGATGTCATCGTTGACTTATGTCATCGTTGACACTGCTTGCCGAGGATGATGGACTCCCGCTCCGGCAACGTCAATGCCTTGCAGCTGTCACAAATCGGCAACGCACACGCTTGTTTCCGGAACGCGGCTGATCAGCGGCCTGTGTCAGGCCGCCCCGGTTTGCCCACACGATCGCAGAGAAGAGCAGCCCATGAGTCAGCGTCAGATCACCGTCCTGGGTGAGTGCGTCGCCGACGCCTTCGTCGAATCCGCGAGCGCGTCGAGCGAACTCGCCCTGCGGGTGCTGCCCGGTGGCGGGCCCGCCAACACGGCCGTGGCCCTGGCCCGGCTCGGCACCCCGGCCCGCTTCCTCGCGCGGCTGTCCGGCGACGTCTTCGGCCGGATGTTCCGGGCCCGTCTGGAGGCATCCGGGGTGGACCTGTCGTATGCGGTCCCGGCCGCGGAGTCCAGCACGCTCGCGGTCGCCGAACTGGATGCGCGGGGCCAGGCCGCGTTCTCCTTCCACGCGGAGGCCACCGCCGACTGGCAGTGGACGAACGAGGAGTTGGCCGGGGTGGACCTGTCCGAGACGGCCTGCGTGCACACCGGTTCGCTGGCCCTGGTCCGGGAGCCCGGGGCGGCTGCGGTGGAGGAGTTCCTGGCGACGGCCTCTTCCCTGGCCACCGTCAGCATCGACCCCAACGTCCGGCCCCTGCTGGTGCGCCCCGCGGTCTACCGCGCGAGACTCCGGCGCTGGTGCGGCCTCGCCGACGTGCTGCGCCTGAGCGAGGACGACCTGGAACTCCTGTTGCCGGGAACCCCGCCCGAGCAGGCGTGCGACACCTGGCACGCCGCGGGGACGCGGCTCGTCGTGATCACGCGTGGTGCCGACGGCGCGCTGGTCTCACTCGACGGTGAACGGCTGCGACTGCCCGCCATGGCGACACGGGTCGTCGACACGGTGGGAGCGGGGGACTCCTTCACCGCCGGCCTGCTGCATCACCTCGGTGGCCGCGGACTCCTCGGCGGCCGGCTGGCGGCCCTCCGTCTGGACGAGGTCGCGGAAGCCGCTGCGTTCGCCATCCAGGTCGCGGCCCTGACCTGCTCGGTGGCCGGCCCCAACCCGCCGTGGCAGAGCCGCCCGGGGCAGCTCGTGACGTCGCACGCCGCATGAGGAGCACACGACCCGTGCCGGGGCAATCACGTCCGAACGGTTGACGCGCCGATCGAATGGTGCCCATCATCTGGCCACTCGGTGTCATCGATGACACAAGTCATCGATGACATTCCTGGCCCGGCGACGTGGACGACGGCGCGGGCCAGGTCGCCTACTTCTCGGTCCGTCCGTGCCCGGGCTGCCGGCATCGCCGCGCGGACGGCCGCATCACAGGAGACCTCGATGAGCTCTGGACGCACAACCCGGCCCGCCCGCACGAGGCTGATCGCGGCGGTGGCCACCGTCTGCGCCCTCTCCGCCACCCCGCTCGTCCCCCAGGCCGTCGCCGCCGACACCCCGCCGTACTCCGAGACCTATCGTCCCCAGTTCCACTTCACCCCGCAGAAGAACTGGATGAACGACCCCAACGGTCTCGTGTACTACAAGGGCGAATACCACCTCTTCTACCAGTACAACCCCAACGGCAACTCATGGGGAGACATGTCCTGGGGGCACGCGGTGAGCACGGACCTCGTGCACTGGAAGGACCTGCCGCTCGCCCTGCCGTACGACGACAAGGAGATGGTGTTCTCCGGCAGTGCGGTCGTCGACAGGAACAACACCACCGGCTTCGGCACCAAGTCGAACCCGCCGATGGTGGCGATCTACACCAGCGCCTACAAGGACACGGGCAAGCAGGCGCAGTCACTGGCCTACAGCCTCGACCGCGGCCGCACCTGGACCAAGTACCAGGGCAATCCGGTGCTCGACATCGGGTCCAAGGAGTTCCGTGACCCCAAGGTCCAGTGGTACGAGCCGACCAAGAGCTGGTTGATGACCGTGTCGCTGTCCACCGAGCACAAGGTGCGGTTCTACTCGTCGAAGAACCTCAAGGACTGGGAACTGCTCAGCGAGTTCGGGCCGGCCGGCGCCACGGGCGGTGTGTGGGAGTGCCCCGACCTGTTCCCCCTCGCGGTCGACGGGGACAAGGACCATGTCAAGTGGGTCCTGGTCGTCAACATCAACCCCGGTGGCATCACCGGTGGTTCGGGCGCCCAGTACTTCATCGGTGACTTCGACGGCAAGAAGTTCACGGCCGAGGACAAGGGCACGTACACCCCGCCCGCAGGTACGGTCGTGCAGAACTTCGAAGGCACCGACTACGGCACGTGGACGACCGCCGGCACCGCCTTCGGCCAGGGCCCGGCAGCCGGTGCGGTCGACGGGCAGGGGACCGTCGACGGATTCGACGGACGGCGTCTCGCCAACAGCTTCCACGGCGGCGACTTTGCCACCGGGACCCTCACCTCACCCTCCTTCACCGTCGACAGCCCGTACCTGAACTTCAAGGTCGGCGGAGGACGGCATCCGCACGTGGACGGAACCGTCATGGAGCGGGGAACTCCCCCCGAGGGGACGCTGCTCGCCGATTTCGAAGGCGGCACCTACGGCGACTGGACGAAGACCGGCGACGCCTTCGGCACCGCACCGGCCACCGGCACCCTCCCTGACCAGCAGGAGGTCTCCGGATGGCTGGGCGACGGCCTGGTCAACACCTATCTGAACGGCGACTCCACCACCGGCACGCTCACCTCCCCCCGGTTCACCATCGACAAGGACTACATCGACTTCCTCATCGGCGGCGGCCACCACCCCGCCGGCGACGCGGATCCCACCGCCGTCGAACTCCTCGTCGACGGCAAGGTGGTGCGCAGCGCCACCGGAGACGAGGCCGAGGCCCTCGACTGGGACTCCTGGGACGTGCGCGACCTCGCGGGCAAGGAGGCGCAGATCAGGACCGTCGACGAGAACACCGGCGGCTGGGGCCACATCAACGTCGACCACATCGTGCTGTCCGACACCCGGGCCCAGCCGGTCTCCCGGGAGACGTCGGTCAATCTGCTGGTCGACGGCAAGGTGGTGCGCAGCGCGACCGGCTCCAACAGCGAGGGCCTGGACTGGGCCTCCTTCGACCTGCGCCCCTACGCGGGCAAGAAGGCGCAGATCCAGATCGCCGACATGAACTCCGGCGGCTGGGGCCATGTACTGGCCGATCAGTTCACCGCCGCCGACGCCCCCGCCAGGTCCGTGGTGCAGCGCGCCGACTGGGCCGACTACGGCAAGGACTACTACGCGGCCGTGTCCTGGGAGAACGCCCCCGGTGACAAGCGGTACATGATCGGCTGGATGAACGACTGGGAGTACGGCGGCTCCATCCCCACCTCACCCTGGCGCAGCGCGCAGAGTGTCCCCCGGGAGATGGCCCTGCGCACCATCGACGGCAGGATCCGGCTGGTCAGCAAGCCCGTGACCAGCCTGGCCTCCCTGCGCCAGGGGGATGCGTCGACCACCACCGGCGTCATGGTCACGAACACCTCACAGCCGCTGATCGGCCCCAAGGCCGAGGGCAAGGCACTCGACATCGAGGCGACCTTCTCCCTGAAGGACGCCGAACGGTTCGGTCTGAAGGTGCGCACCGGCGCCGGGGGACAGGAGACCGTCATCGGATACGACACCACGACGCGGGAGCTGTACGTGGACCGTACCCATTCCGGAGCCGTGGACTTCAGCAGCGCCTTCCCCGGCGTCCAGCGGGCGCCGCTCCAGGCCAGGAACGGCAAGGTGAAGCTGCGGATCCTCGTCGACCGGTCGTCCGTCGAGGTCTTCGGCGGCAGCGGCGAGACCGTGATCACCGACCAGATCTTCCCCGATCCGGCCGGCCAGGGAGTGCGGGTCTTCGCCGAGAACGGTTCGGTGGAGCTGGAGCAGGCCCGCGTCCGGCACCTCGGCTCCTACCGCGACTGAGCGATCGACCGGACAACCACAGGCCACGACGCAAGGACACGACACAGTGAAGAAGACCCTGCTCGCCGAGTTCACCGCCCGTAGGGGAACTGAGGACGAGGTCGCCCGCCTGCTGCGGGAGTACGCCCGGAAGGTGCGCGAGGAGGAAGGCAACCTCGTCTTCGACGTCTACACCAAGGCATCCAGCCCACGCGCCTTCTGGATCTTCGAGGTGTACCGCGACGAGGAAGCTTTCCAGACCCACCTGAACGCCCCGTACGGCGGCCCGTTCAACACCGCCCTCACGCCGTCGATCGAGGAGGACGCCTCTGTGCTCACGTTCCTCGATCCACTCGATCCAGCGGCCTGACGCAGCCGGGCCCGCCCCTTGGGCCCGGCCATCGCCGTACGGGACCCCCGTTTCCGGGTGCTCGTGCTGGGCGGCAGTCCGGGGCGTAGATCATCTGCAGGGTGACCCTGCGGGAGGGGGAGTGGGAACGGTCGGTGAAGGAGGCCGCGGAGGACCACCGGTTGCGGCTGGTGACAGGGTTCTCACCGCACCCCGGGCATGGCCCATGAGTAACGACGGCACTGGCGTGTCAACGAACGTGGGGCGGCCGGGCTCTCGTCAGAGTGGCCGGCCGTCGAAGGGGTCGCCGGAGCCGGGCGTGAACGTCGTGCCGAGGTCGTACTGCGCGAACCCGAAAGGTCGAAAATCGGCATCGGCGAGGACGCGGTAGAGGAACTCCGAGGTGGACATGTCGTACCGGTGCCACGCACCGACGTCATTGGACCGCGCGAGGACGGGGTACTCGCCCGGCCGCTCGGCGTCGATCAGCCAGAAGTACTCGTCGGCCCATTCGGTGGAGCCCCACTCGACCAGCCCCTTGCCGCCCGGCGCGTAGATCGCATAGGGCTCGACGGCGGAGACGTTTCCGAGCCTGCTGTCCTGATCGACCGACAGGTCGACCCGCCACTGGGTCAGGAAGTCGAACGCGCGGCCTTCGTCGCGCCCCAGAAAGTAGAGGGAATCGCTGAAGACGCCGCCGCTGAACGCTTCGTAGAGCTCCTTGTAGTCCGTCGGCAGCGGAACCCCCAGCTCTCCCTCGATCGCCGCCCAGTCGACGGAGATCCCGAGCGGCTCCCACCCGGTCAGTTCGATCACTCGGTGCACCCACATGCGACAATCTTTTAGCACCGGTTCTCGTTCCGATGTCCCTCAACCCCCTCGTCGCTCTCGTGGAGATCGGCAGCACGCCGACCTGAGCGCCTGGTTCGGCGGCAGGCCAAGGCTGGACGTCGAAAGCGTCGCCGCATACCTGTCCGGCCTGCTCTACGGCGGCGTCGCCCACGGCGACCGGGAGGCGGGCGGCGCCGTACGGACCTTTCCACGGCGAACAGGACAGCTCCTGGCAGGGCCCGGCTCTCGCTTACGTCAGCCCGGCCGACATCCGGCCGGCCAGGGCACGGATCCTCAACCATGTGGCCGGCACAGCCGAATTCGCCGCCTACGCCGACCGGACCGCATGGGAGGTCATGAAGCCCGACGCCGGCCTGCCGGAGCGGGCCGGCGTGCCGTGCCGGATGCGCACCGGAAACCTTCTGACGGCGGCGTGCATCCGGTGAGGCCATTGGCGCGTCTTGGAAGCCGCCAACCGCGAGGCCCACCCTTTCCTACTTCCAGCGCCCCGCCGACCACGACCTCATGCGAGAACATGGCGTCCAGCACCCGTCCTGGGGCGGCTTCACCGAAGCAAGAACCACCTGTTCACCCACCCCACCCCACCCCGCCCTCACTGAAATCGGCAAGGCGTACGACAAGTCCGCCGCCCAGGTCGTCCTGCGCTGGCTGATCCAGGGCAGCGCCATCACCATCCCCAAGTCGGTACGTCCCGGGCCCTCCTGCACTGGGTTACGACTCCGCGGGCCACCCGGCTGGAGTCCTTGATGTTCATCGGTCGGCTGGAGGCAGGGTGCACGGAGACACCGAACCGCAGGGCCGTATCCTGAGGCAGGTGAACGCAGGCACTGCCGATGCGTCGCAGCCGCCGGGCGCAGCCGGGCGGCGCCCCACTCCGGGTAGCAGGTACCCGGCAAACGATCGGGAGTTGACCGGTGATCAGTCTGGCCGCGGTGGGGGGAGTGGCCCTGGTCGAACTGGGCATGGCCCTGACTCCGGGACCGAACATGATCCACCTCGCCTCCCGCGTGATCACCCAAGGCCGCAGGGCGGGCCTGGTCAGCCTGAGCGGGACCGCCGTGGGATTCCTGTGCTACCTGCTGGCCGCCGCCGCGGGCCTGTCCGCGTTGTTCGCCGCCGTGCCGCTGGCGTTCATGGTGGTCAAGCTCGCCGGGGCCGCCTACCTGGCTCACCTGGCCTGGGGGATGCTCAAGCCCGGTGGCCGCTCGCCCTTCGCTCCGGCCCAGGACCTGCCTCCGGTGTCTGACGCCCGCCTGTTCTCGATGGGGCTCCTCACCAACCTGCTCAACCCCAAAATCGCTCTCATGTACGCCGCGCTTCTACCCCAGTTCATGGATCCGCAGGCGGGCCCGGACTGGGCGCAACTGCTCCAGCTCGGTGCTGTACAGATCATCGTGGGTCTCTCCGTGAACGCTCTGGTCATGCTGTGCGCGGCACGGGTGTCCGGGTTTCTGGCCGCCCGACCCCGCGCGATGACCGCTCAGCGGTTCGCGTCGGGCGGCCTGCTCGGCGTCTTCGCGCTGCGCACCGCCCTGTCCCGTACGCCCGTCTCGGCCTGAGCCATGCCCGCGCGCCTGTGACACCCGCGCGTCCCGGCGCGCGTTCCTGTGCCCCGTGTATCACCGTGGACCTGGAGGATGGCCCGGCCCCGCGGACCACGGCGACGACACCATGCCGTGCGGCACCGTGCCCGACTACCTCTGTCCTAAGCGGTCGTTCCTTCAAGGCGGTTGAAGCGGCAGGAGCTATGCGCCGGTCCATCCAGCAGTGTTCGAGTAGGACTCGTAGGAGTAGCGGGTGTTGCGATCCCACTCCTCACCGGTGATGCGTCTGTATGCCTCGTCTGGCACGTAGAGCAGGTTCTCTGCCAAGTGAGATCGGCGACATAAGGGACGAAAAGCTGCGGGTCGCGGAGCACTGCTTCGTAGGTTTCACGGCCGGCGGCGACGACGGCTGCCCGCGCGTAGAGGAAGCTGTCACTCGACAGGTCGTGCCCGTACTCCTTGCGGTCCAGTCGGTACAGCGCCCACGACAACTGTTCGGCGAACCCCATCACCGTGGCCAGCGGTCCTGCGGCCAGACGGTTGGTCACCGCTGCGGCCAGTTGCTCGGCGTCGGGGTCGGGCATGGATGGCGTGCAGTCGCCGATGAGCTGCCAGAAGGCGTTCTCGTTCATGTTCGGAGCATGACTGCCGTCGCATACTGGCAGCGCCCGCGGGGCAGCTCACCAGGCGACGTTGGCAGATCAAGGTGGCCGCGAGGGCGACGAAGCGAGGAACGAGGCGACGATCGAGTGGCTTCCCCAGCGCTCACAGCTGCCTACAGCGCCTCGTGTGGCCGTGTGTGCAGCCGATCTCCGTGCAAGGCTCCGTCGTAGGCGCTTCCTGGACGTGTAGCTCCTTTCCCGTCCCGCCCCCAGGGGGAAGGACCCCGGCGTCGACCTGTCGTGGCCGCCGCAGTCGACGAGGGGGTTTACGAGCAGCCAGGCGTACAGCTTCACCCGATGGGCGCGCGGTGAGCCGGTCGCGAATCAAGAACGGGGGCAGGTGGTGGGTGTCCCTGTTCATGGGCGGGACCGTCACATGGGAAGCGGCGGCTCTGGTCGGCGGAGGCCCTCCTCGGCACCCATGAGACCCGGGCCGCCACTGTCGCCCGGCTGTACGTCACCTTCGCGAATGCGAACATCGACTTCTGGGCGTGGTCATCAGGGCCGGGCAACCCGTAGGTGCTGTCGTTCGGCCAGCTCCTCCGCGCCGACCACGGTCAGAACCGGGGTACCAGGCGGCGCGAACATGGTCACCACCAGTTGTGACTGCGCGTCCGGAAGGTTGTTGGCGCCCTGGTAGTGGATCACGTCGCCCCCGGGCTCGAAGAGGGCGTCACCGGCTTTGAGCACCCGGGGCGGCTGTCCCTCCAGCTCGAAGAGGATCTCGCCCTGGGTCACGTAGCCGAAGACGGGCCCGGGGTGCCGGTGCGGCGGCGCACCGGGGTCACCGGGTGCCAGGGTGACCCGGATGGTCCTGGCCTCGGCGCCGGCCGGGATCCGGGCCGCCGCTTCCGGCAGGGCCGCGATCACCTCGACGCCCGGGGGCAGGTGTGCGTGCTCAGCGCTCATGTTCTCCTCCAAGCAGGGACTGTTCCACTGGAAGGACAAGACGGCCTCCCTGTTTGTGACAGCCCACGTGGCGAAGCCGCAAATGCGAACGCCGTAGAATCGCAGCGGGTGGGCCGTCCTCGCGCCGGAGGTACGCCCGCCTGGGGGCACGACGGTTGAACCGCGGAGGCATCGGCACCATGGACGAGCATCAGCAGCTCACCGAAGGCTCCCTCGACGAAGCGGCGAACGCGTTCGAGCGACTGCGTCCACAGCTGTTCGGTATCGCGTACCGCATCCTGGGCAGCGTGTCCGAGGCCGAGGACGTGGTGCAGGACGTGTGGCCGCGCTGGCAGGGCGCCGACCGGAGCGCGGTGCGGAATCCCAGGGCGTTCCTGGCGAAGATCACCACACGTCTGGCGATCAACGTGGCTCAGTCGGCGCGGGTTCGCCGCGAGGCGTACGTTGGGCCGTGGCTGCCGGAGCCCGTGGACACCAGTGTGGATCCGCAGGTCGGCGCGGAGCGCGGCGAGGCGCTGGAGCTGGCCGTGCTGCTGGTCCTCCAGAAGCTGAACCCCGTGGAACGGGCGGCCTACGTGCTGCGGGAGGCGTTCGGCTACGCGTATGACGACATCGCGGGCATGCTCCAGCTGAGCCAGGCCAATACGCGGCAAATTTTGAGCCGGGCCCGCAAACGCCTGTCCGCCGAGCGCCGGGAACCCGTCGAGGCGGCCCAGCACCGACGGCTGGCCGAGGCCTTCGTCGCCGCCGCGCAGCACGGTGACGTCGCCGCGCTCGAGAGCGTGCTCTCGGCGGACGTCGTCGCCTACGCGGACGGGAACGGCATGCGCGGTGTGGCACGGGTGGCGATCGTGGGAGCCGAGCACGTGGCCAGGGTCACTGCCTTCGCCAAGAAGTTCTTCCCCGTCGCCGAGTACAGCGTGGCCGAGGCGAACGGCCTGCCCAGCCTGCTGCTCGTCCAGAACGGGGTCACGGTGGCTCTGGTGAGCGTCACGGTGGGACCGGACGGTGTGGACGGGCTGTACTGGGTCCTGGCACCCGACAAGCTGAGGGCTTACGAGCGGTCGAGTCGCAGGCTCACGGGGCGCCCCTGAGAGCGGTCCGGCACATGGCCATCCGATGCTCGGGAGACGGCGACTGGGGATTGACGTGGCCTGCGGGGGTTTCGAACCGTACGCAAAATGCGCTCTGAAGGGACACGCCGGTAGACGCCTTCGCACGGCGCTATGGGCCACGGCGATGGCCTGACGGTCGACTTCAGATGTGCAGCTCGGGGGGAAAGCCCGTCCAGCGCAGCTCGGTGGGCAGATGCCGCATGTCGTTGGAGACGAGGACGGAGGCGGGCCGACCGGGTGCGTAGCGGATGACCGTGAGTGCCGCGTTGCAGTGGTTGAGGCCGAGCCAACGCCACTTCGGCGCATGCATGGCGTCCCGGACGAGCCAGGCGACCAGGAAGTTGTGGGTGACGACCAGTTCATGCCGGTCCTCTTCACCGTCCACCGGCCCGGTGAACAGATCCAGCGCCTGACGGGCCAGCACAGGTCCATGCTTCCGCTCCTCCTCGGTGGCACCAGCAAGGAAGCGGAGATAGAAGTCTGCTGATTCCGCCGGGAGTTCGTCCTTCTCCGGTATGTAGGGCACATAGTCACCAGCGACTTCCGTAACGTGCAGAGGTACGCCCTTGTGCTGGTCGCCGATCAGGTGTGCCGTCTGCTTCGCCCGCGGCAGGGGACCATGGTGAACAGCAGTGAAGGGGATGTCCCGGAGGCGTTGGCCTAGCAGTGCGGCTTGCCTTCGACCCGCCTCTGTCAGCTCGCTTTCGTCCGGTGATGCCTCCCCGTGCCGGACAAGATAGAGGTATCGGGTGGCTATGCCGGTCATTTCAGGCTCCTCTGGGTGTGGCGGCGATCTTGTGCATCAACGGACGGTGTCCGCCCTGGTGCTGGTTCCCTGCACGTATCGCAGAGACAAGCCGTAGCTGATTGACCACGAGCGTTGTTGACAATCGCCAGGCTTGATCATGACGAAGACATCCGGTGTGGTGGAGCTGTCTAGGACAGCACCGCACGGAGGTCCGACCACGCGTCCGGCTGCAACACCCCACACAGCCGGGACCGAACGCACTTGTGCCCAGGTAGACCCCGACGCTCGTCAGGACACTGCCGGCGATCGGGGAGCCACGTCCGAGGAAACCCACCGTCCGAACCGATCGCCCCCTGATCCCCACCCCGGACAACACGCGGATCACCGCACCGCCACGGGACACCCCGGCCCGCAAAGACGGCATGTGCCCGCCCAGAGGCCCCTGGGGCGCGAGCCGGACTGCCAATCTGGGTGGTCCGGCTCGCGTGTGTCAGTTCGGGTAGCCGATCGTCGCGTTGCCCTCGACCAGTTCACCGTCGTGCAGCTTGTTCAGGTAGAAGTAGTAGGTGCCGGGGTCCGGCGCGGTGAAGAAGGCCCGCTTCCCCTTCACGCACTTCAGTGTGTGGCCTTCCAGCTTGATGTCCGGCCCGAACACCGAGCGCCGCAGTTCGGCGTAGAACGTCTGCTGTGACCGGCACCGAGTCAGTGTGAACGAGGTCGACCCGCGTTTCTGGTTCCAGGTGCTGGTCTCCATCTCCCTGAGGAAACTGAAGGAGATCTTCTTGTCGACGCGGCCGGCGGCACTCGCCGGACTTGCTTGAGCGGCGGTGAGGGACGCGGCACACAGCACAACAGCTGCGAGGCGGCTCATAGCCGAAGGGAGCATGTGATCCTTCCTTCCGGGATGTCGGGTACGTGATCACACTGACAACGACCGGAAGGCAGGACTGTTGCGACCAGGGCAGCCAGGTTCCCGCGCACGCAGCACCCCGCACCGTCCACCTGGCCGGTCACCCGTCGGCTGAGACGTCCGGGAGCCGGTGAGGTTTTCTCATAGGCCAGGTGCTGGCCGCCACTTGGTTGCGGGACGGTGCGCAGGGTGTCACCGACGAGATCTGGGACGAGGTCGGGTCCCATTTCACCGAGGAGCAGATCGGCGCGATCAACCTGGAGACCGGCCGGTAAGGCGTGGGGTCGAACCCAGCCGGCTCTTACCCCGATGAGGCTTCCCCAGCGAAGTCGTCTGTCCGCTCGCGCCAGGCGAAGGCTGAGCACCCGTGATGCTCTGCCCCAGGCGGGCTCGGAGGCCACGAGGGGAGCAAGCGGGACCAGATCCGCCGACGGTGACCACTCGGAGGGGGCAGAGTACGGAACCAGGGCACGATCCGTGTCATCGCCAGTGTGCGGGACCCAGGGACCGAGGGACCCAGGGACCCAGGGACCGAGCCCGAAACCTGGATCCCTCGAGATCGCGCGACTGGCCGCGTCCGGCATGACGACCATGTCTTCCCCAAGCTCGGCATCAGCAAGTGGGCGCCACCGCGGGACGCCATCGGCAGCGGTGAACCCTCGCAGCACCGCAACGCGCCACAGCCGGGGCCTGTACGGCGTGACCCGAATGTCGGCCAAACTCGCGCCGAGACCCAGGACCGGAATGGTCGGAATACCCGTGCGGACACGCGTCGTTGATCGCTGGGATCGGTCTCGTGGCGGAGCCGAAGAGTTGCATCGGGAGAACGGAGCATCCGACGTGGACGTCTTCATCATCGGCATCACCGGCGGCATCGGCGATTTGCTGGCGCGGAAGCTGCGCTCCCGGGGAGACACCGTCCGCGGGCTCGTGCGCCGGGACGAGCAGCAGGCCGCCCTCGCCGCACAAGGCGTGCAGGCAACCGTCGGCGACCTCGCCGGCATGACCGTGGAAGAACTGGCGGCAGCATTCGGCGGTATTGACGTGATCGTCTTCAGTGCCGGCTCGAACGGGGGCAGCAGGGAGGTCACGAAAGCCATCGACGGTGACGGGGTCGTCAAGGCGATCGACGCGGCGCGCCTCGCCGGTGTGGAGCGTTTCGTGCTGGTGTCGGTGCTTCCGGAGTCCTGGCGGGAACGTGACCTCGGCGACGAGGTCGAGTACTACTTCGCCGTGAAGAAGGGTGCGGATGTCGCTGTCAGCCGCAGCGACCTGAACTGGCTGATTCTCCGTCCGTCCCTCCTCGTCGACGACCCGGGAATCGGCACCGTATCCCTCGGGCCGGCGGAGTTCCACGGCCAGATCGCTCGCGAGGACGTGGCCGCCACGCTCGCTGAACTGCTTCACGAGCCCCGGATCGGCCGGCAGATCCTCGAACTCAACACGGGATCGACACCCATCCAGGAGGCGGTCCGGGCGAACGTCCGCTTCTGACCGCCCGGTTGGCTGTCCGCCTGGGAGCCGGGAAGCGGTGGCCGGATTCAGACGATCTTGACGGTGGTGCCGCTGTTCTCGAGTGCGGTGGTCTCGTCGGCGGGCGCGGTGGTGTCGGTGACGAGGACGTCGACCAAGGTGGAGGGCCCGACGTAGGCGTGTGCGGTCCGGCCGAGCTTGCTGCCGTCGGCGGCGGCGATGATGCGCCGTGCCGATGTGATGACCGCCTTCTTCACCGCTGCTTCGTCGAGGTCGTAGGCGGTCATGCCGTCGCCGGAGGTCAGACCGCAGCAGCCCAGGACGGCGGTGTCGAACCGCAACGCCGACAGTGAGGCGAGGGTGAGCGGCCCGGTGAGGGCGCCTTCGCCGGCGCGGGGCCGGCCCCCGGGCACGAGCAGCGCAGTCGGTTCGGGGGCGCCACTGAGGACGTCGATCGCCTGCAGCGACAGGGGCATCACGGTGATCTGCCGTCCGCGCAGCAGGCGCGCCACTTCCAGACAGGTCGTGCCGCTGTCCAGCAGGACGGTCTCACCGTCGGTGATGAGCGAAGCCACCTCTGCCGCGATCCGACGTTTGGCGTCGACGGCTTCATGGGAGCGCAGTGCGAAGGGCGGTTCGTCCCCTCGCAGGAGCAGGGTGCGAGCCCCGCCGCGGAACCGTTCGAGGACGCCTTGCGCGGCCAAGTGGTCCAGATCGCGACGGACGGTCATTTCCGAGGCGCCCGTCAGGTCGGACAGCTCGGCGACCGTGGCCGTTCCTGCCTCCTGGACGGCCTGGGCGATCAGTCGATGACGTTCCACGGTGCTCATACCGTGATTCAACACCACTCCGAGCGAACATTCCTTATGATCGAAAGCTGATGTTCCGAACGGGCTACGTGTTCGTTATGGTGTCCACATGAAAAGAGCGCTGCGCGTCTCCCGCGTCGTGACGTTTGTCTATTTCGTCCTCAATGGCGTGTTGCTGGGCATGTGGGTGGTACAGATCCCTGCCGTCGAGGAACGCGTGGGCATCAGTCACGCGGCCCTGGGCGGGTTCCTCGTGTTGCTGGGGGCCGGGGCCTTCGCCGGCATGCAGGTCGGCGGGCGTCTGTCCGACCGGCTCGGCACGCGCACCGTCGTTCCGGCGGCCGGAGTGCTGTGCAGCGTGACCCTGGTGCTGCCCGGTCTCGCCCAGGAGCCGTGGGCCCTCGCGGCGGCCCTGCTGGTCTTCGGTTTCGGCAACGGCACCCTCGACGTGAGCATGAACGCGCACGCCGTGCAGGTGGAGAAGGCGTACGAACGGCCCGTCATGTCCGCCTTCCATGCCACGTTCTCCGTCGGCGGCGTCCTGGCCGCGCTCGCCGGCGCCGTGGCCATCGACCTCGGGTGGAACCCGGCCACGACGCTGGGCGCCGCCGCGGGCATCGGCGTCATCACTGCCCTGGTATCGGCTCGTGGTCTACTGCCCGCCGAGCCGGCCGCCCCCGTGACTGATACGGAGGCTGAGCCCGAGGGGAGGGGCCGCTCCGTTCCCACGCGGATCTGGCTCCTGGCCGTTCTGGCTCTGCTGATCATGCTGTGTGAGGGAGCCGCCAACGACTGGAGCGTCCTGCATCTCAAGACCGTTCTGGGCGCGCCGGAGAGCACCGCCGCCTTCGCCTATGGCACGTACGCGGCGACGATGACCATCGGCAGGCTCCTGGCGGACCGGATATCCGCCCGGTTCGGGCCGGTCGCCGTCCTGCGGTACGGCTCGGCCCTGGCCGCCGTCGGCATCACGGTCGTGACCCTCTCACCATGGATCTCGGCTGCCCTGACCGGCTGGGCGCTGTTCGGCCTGGGCCTGTCCGGCTGTATCCCGCAACTGTTCAGCGCGGCGGGACACGCCGACCCCGCGGCCGCGGGCACCAACGTGTCCCGGGTCGCCGGACTCGGCTACATCGGCATGCTCGCGGGCCCCGCTGTCATCGGCTGGATGACCCATCTCATGGCCCTCAACCACACCTTCCTGCTCCTCACGCTGTTCTGCGTGACGGCTGCCGCGGCGGCCGGCGTCCTGCGCCCCTCGCCGGAGCGGTCGCGCGTGGTCGAGCTGACCCCCTGACCGCCTGCGCGGCGCGCCGCCTGACCCCGCGCCGCGCAGGCTTCCTCCCCTGCCGCACGTGCTGCACTCGGCCTGGCCGCGGTCACTGTCTCCGCGCTTGCCATGCTTCACCGACGCCCGCACGCCCGGGTTCGGCCGCGACGTCGGCTGCTGACTTGGCTCGTCAGGGTGAATCCTCGTGAGGTCCCTGATCGCCCGGTGCGGTGGCTGTGTCCGGTGGTGTGAGGCGCGTCGATGGGGGCGGGCTGAGCGCTGCCGGACGACAGCCTGCGAGGCGGCCATCGGGAACGGTGAGCCGGGCGAGTGCCAGGAACCGATGGACCGGACATGCTCCGGTGCGCTGAATGGCTCCGTACATCGCGCGGCGGTCATATGCGCTGTTTAGCCTCACCGATAGGCACGATCACTAGGAAAGGAATGGCCCTATGCCTGTCGTGGAGATCAAGGTCATTGAGGGCGTCTTCACTCACGAGGAGAAGCGCCAACTGGTGGAACGCCTTTCAGAAACACTCATCGAGGTCGCGGGCGAGCCGATGCGCCAGGCCACCCACGCGTTCATCACCGAGACCCCGAGTGCCGAGTGGGCGATCGGTGGCACGGCGAAGAAGGCCGAAGACGTCAAGGCCATGCGGGGTTCCTGACCTCGACCTGTCGACGGGACGCGGGATCGTCGAGGGTCCGGCCGTAGTTCGGGAAGGCTGCGCCAGACGTACGTTCCCCACCCACTCGACGGGACTGAGGTCGGGCGAGTAGGCGGGCAGCAGGAACGCCGTCAGCCGTTCACGGGCGGCGATCAGCTCACGCATGGCGTGGGAGACGTGGTGCCCGCGCGGACCCGCACCAGCACGACCGGTGCCTTGACCAGTTGGTGGACGCCGTCGATCAGCGCGACGAAGCCGCCTTCGCCCATACCGCGGCGCTTGCCCTTGCCTGCGGGGTGGATGGGCAGGCGGTGGCACAGTCGGTTACGGGAGTCGGGCCGCATCGCCGTGAGTCCGGCCACTGACCGGCGTCCCGCGCGCCGCCCTCACCTGCGGACACACGCGTCGGCCCCAGGTGCGTCCCTCGGGGCGACCGGCGAGCGAAGAGCAGGCATCAATGAAGCGTTGCGCCGACTCGTCTGTTGTCTGATCACGGGTTTTGTGCGGTGATGACCGCGCCGTCGCCGAGTCGGCCGCCCGGACCCGATGGGTCAGGTGGTCACCGGGGCAGCCGGGTGACGAACGGGTCCGGGAGGGGGGCCGTCGGGGCCGGGCGTTGCCGGTCGACCCCTGCGCGGCGGTCGGACTCCTCGGCGCGGTGGCACCCGATGCCCAGGGCGCCACTGGCCAGGACCGTTGGGCGGTACGGGAGCGGCTGCTCACGGTCCCCCCAGCCATGTTCTCGCCACGGCCTCGGCGACCTCGTGGGCCCGCTCGGGGCTGTTCGGCTCGGCCTTGGGCAGGGCCACCTTCGTCTCGAAGCCGACCTCGTCGTCGATGCCGGTCCGGCGGCACCGCTCACGGTCGTCGGCCCAGGACGTGGGCAGATACAGGCGCCGGTCGATCAGTGTCCGCCGGCGATCGGTGGCAGAGGCGAGGAAGACGCCGACCTGGCGGTTCTCCGTCCGCCCGGCGGTGCCGGAGTGCTGCCGCTGCACCCGGCCCACCGCGTCCCTTCTTCAGAAAGCCCGTGTCGGCCCGCATGGCCGGCCCTCCTCCGCCAGCGTCCAGCCGTTCCTCCGCTGCAGCGGAGCGACCAAGCCCCGCGTACAAGCCGGCGCCGACTCCCGCGGCTCCGACCTGCTGAAACGGTGCACGAACCGCATATGAGCAGATTCCAGCGCACCCGACCACGACATGACATCAGCAAGGTCCCCAGCCGCAACCACACCAACGACCGACCTGGCCGTCAGCCAAGGCAAGCACCGTTGCAGTACCAGCGGGACGATCGCGTCCTCACGCATCCGTACCTTGCGCGCCGGGGCGCTGCTTCTGGGCGTCGACGACGGCCCGCTCCAGCACGGCGGTGTTCTCGAGGACCGTGCCGGGCTTGATGCCGTTGGCCTCCTTGACCTGCACAGCGCGGCTGCCGAGATAGGCATATGTCCTGTGGTCGAAGATCCACTCGGTGCGATCGCCGCTCTGCTGGTCGACGTGGGCCAGGGCGATGCCCTCGCGTCCCGCGGCGTCCTTCACATGCTCCACCACCACGACCCCGGGGATCTTGGCCGCGGCCCGGTACAGCGCTGCATTCAGCTTCGCCGGTGCGAGCTGCTCACCGAGCAGGTCGCCGACCGTGGTGAATGCCTGCTGGTCCGGGGAGTTTCCCCGGCCCTTGGTCTCCTTGTAGATCTTCTTCAGCAGGGCGTCCGGGTCGGTGGGCAGCGTCTTGAGGTAGTCGTAGGAAGGGGAGTTCACGTCGCGCTCGGTGTCGCTGTCGAGGGTGACACCGCCCTTGGGCTGGTAGCCGGGCTCGTCCAGCCAACCCTGCTTGCCGTCGGGGGAATGCCAGACCTCACGGATGTGCAGGGGCTGGACCAAGGTCTTGGACCTGTCTGTGTCGGTGTGCGAGACGGTGAGGTAGGAGACCTTGCTCTTGATGTAGATGAACTGGCCCGGGCCGGGTTCGGGCGTCTTGCGGGCCGAGGCGGCGGCGGCGATGTGCTCGACGGTGGAGGCGAGCCGGGCCGTGTTGCCGGGTTCGATGCGGACGACCGGGGCTTCGACCGGCAGCGGGGTGGTCGCGTTCGTGTCGCTGCCCCCGGAATTGGTCAGCGCGGCGAGGGCGAACGCGCCGGCCAGTGCGGCGGCGGTGACCGGGACACCGATCAGCAGGACACGGCGTGCCGGGCGGCGGGACGGCGCGGGGGCGGGTGTTGCTCGCCGAATCTCGTTCATCAGGTGCTCCTCGAGAAGCAGGTGACGGTCGAGCGACAGGTGCGGGTCTCCGGGTGCCGGCAGCAAACGGGCCAGCTCCGCGTGGTCGAGCGATTCCTCACGCCGCGACTTCTTGCGGATCATTCGGACCTCTCCTCGTACGACTCGTGTGACCGGGCCGCAGGAGTGCGGCCGCCCTGTCCTTGTCCGTTGCGCGGCAGTGGTTCCCTGCGATTTTCCAGTTCTTCCTCAGCCAGCTTGCTCAGCCGTCTGCGGGCGCGGGACAGACGCGAGCGCACCGTGCCGACCGGGACGCCGAGCACGGCCGCTGCCTCCGCGTAGCTGAGCCCGGACCACACGCAGAGTGTGAAGACCTCTCGCTCACTCCGGCGCAACTTCTTCAGCGCCTGCTGGGCGGCGGCCAGTTCGTCTGCATCGGCTATCCGACCGACGAGTTCGTCGGCGAAGTCCGGGACCGTTTCCTTGACCGGCAGACGCAGCAGAGCCCGCTGGTGGCGGCGCGCGGCGCGGGTGGTGTTGCGCAGTACGTTCACGGCGATGCCCATCAGCCAGGGGCGCGGACTGTCGCCCTCGTCCCGCAGCTTGGTGCGCAGTCGCCACGCCTCCAAGAAGGTCAGCGAGACGACGTCCTCGGCGACGGTCCAGTCCCCGGTCACTCGGACCGCGTGCCGGTGGACCAGTCGCGCGTGGTCACGGAAGAGCTCGCGGAACGCCTCGGGGTCGCCTGCCCGTATCCGGGTGTGCAATGAGTAATCCACGTCCAGCCTTGTCCACGCGGCTGTGCAGGTTCCTGTGGCGTGCGTCACAGGCGCCCATCCGTATCCGACAGGGCGTTCAGCAGCTGCTCGGTGGCGGTGACGACGGCCGGGTAGGAACAGCACATCAGCGGGGGTGGCGGCGGTGGCGGCCCGGCTGAGCGTCTCCCGCACGGCGGGCGCTGTCTGCCTGCTCGTCAGCCGTTCCCGGCTCAGCAGCTCGGCCGCGCGCCCGAAGCCCACGGGCCCGCTCTGCACGTCTGTTCCGCCGGCGATCGGCGCGTGGACGGCACCATCAGCGAAGGCGAGCACGGTCAGCAGGAACATCCGGCTGCGCTCGGCCGGCCCCTCCCACAGCAGCCGGTTGGCGGCGGCCGTGCGGTGCGGTTTCACCACCGCCATTGCATCCACCTGCACCCGCAAGGCCCGGATCTCGGCCTGCTGCTCTTGGCGGTTGCGGGCTCGGTTGGTCAGCCACGACGACAGAACGGCGATGACCGTCCCGGAGGCGAGCGTGCTGAACGGCTCGATCAACTTGTCCATGCTCGCAGGCTGGCCGTACACCGCCCCGGCGTCCGGGCCGTTGCGCAGCTGACGCACAACCCGCACGCTCCCGTTGCCGAGGCCAGCGGTCTTCTTTCAGGGCCGCGGAAAACATAACGGGGGGTGTTCCTGACGCCTTGTCGTGTCCGACGCCCGTTGCTCCGGTCGGTCACGGTTGGCCGGCGGTCCGCAGCCAGCCGGCCCTCAACGCCAGTGCCGGTGACGTGTACGAGGCGATCCTGCAGTTGCCCACCTGCCAGTTCACCGTGATCGACCTGCGCCCACCTGCTCGGCTACCCGACCGAGAGGATCGCCCGGAGCAGGGGCCTGGCGCAACCGCCATGCCATGTCTCCATCGCAGCCCTTGCTTCACCTATCGAATATCGATAGATTCCCATCGCTATTCGATGGAAGGATGGGTTATGGGAAAGCTGACCGTGCGTGCACTGCGCGCCGTGCTCGGGGTGGTGCTCGCCGGCACCGTGTTCGTGCAGGTACTGATGGTGTGGACGTTGGTCAGCGGAAGCGATCCGGAGGACGGGTCGCTCCCGCTGACCGCGCTGCGCCTGATCACGATCCTGGGCATGGTGTCGGTCCAGGTCGCCCTGGTCTGCGTATGGCGGCTGGTGACGATGGTCCGACGCGGAACCGTGTTCTCCCACGCCGCCTTCCGCTACGTGGACGGCGTGATCGGCGCGATCGTGGCGGCTGCCCTCGTGTGGTTCGCGGTCACGGCCATCAATGCGCCGGGCCAGCGGGACGACCCGGGCGTCACCGTCATCATGGGCGGGGTTGGCGTGGCCATCCTGGGGGTCGCCCTCATCGTGCTCGTGCTGCGGATGCTGCTCGCCCAGGCCGTCGCGCGCGACGTCGAAGCGGCGCAGATGCAGGCCGAGTTGGACGAGGTGATCTGATGCCGATCGTCGTCGACATCGACGTGATGCTGGCCAGGCGGAAGATGTCCGTGGGGGAGCTCGCGGACCGCGTAGGGATCACCCCCGCCAACTTGGCGGTGCTCAAGAACGGCCGCGCCAAGGCGGTGCGTTTCGCGACGCTCGCCGCGCTCTGCGAGGTGCTCAAGTGCCAGCCCGGCGACCTGCTGCGCTGGGAGGCCGAGGACGCCACAGGCACGTGACGTGCCCTTCCGCAGGGCACCAGGTGCGTGACCTTGGAGGGCTTGCCGCCCGGCACGGGTCACCTCCTGGATGGCCCGCAGCAGGCTGTGCCCGGGGGTGGGTGGGGTGTCGGACGAGTACGACGGCGTCCCTCGTGGTGAGGAACATGGCCTGGTAGTAGGAGTCGGTGACCCAAGGCTTGCCCTTACATGCATCCATCACTGGGCCATTGCTGGGTTGTGCCTCGGGCAGCAATCGCCGCGTCATGAGGGGCGGAGTTCGACAACGACGCGGTAGCTGGCAGGCTCTGAGGTGATGTGAAGGCCCGGGTCGTCGAACATGCGCTGCAGCGAGGCATGCCACTCGGGGTTGCCGGTTGCTTTGTCGAGCGCGGTTCCTGAGGTCCACTCGGCGATGTGGACGAACCGCACCTCAGGGGCGTCGGCGAGCGGCCTGTGCAGGCGGGAGCGGAGGAAGCCGGGCTGGGTCGACATGATCCGCGCGTTCTCCTGGTACACCTCGACGAAATAGTCGGCTTCGTCCGCCGGCACGGTGTAGCGCTTGATGACAGTGACCGGCCCGTCCGTGCCCGTCTTCGATTCCAGGGATTGACTCATGCTCACAGTGACCGACGACGCCCCGAATTTGTGACCACCTGTCGGCAGCTGATGTCGCGCCATGGCATGGAAGGCGATCGCGGGTGAGTTCCCACCCGATTGGTGTGCACGGCCGGGGCACCAGGAGGGGGGAGGCGGGCAGCCCAACCCCGAACTCCGGTCGAGCGGAAACTCCTCTACGAGACCTACGGACGCTGGTGCTCGGACGAAGGACCCCGCCCGGTCACCAGCCGCGACCGGCTCGACGCTGCCCGCCTCGCCACGATGGCCGACCTCGGTGTGCACGCCGGCACGGAGCCGGCCGTCTTGCCTGGGCGGTACCGGAAAGCTCCGCGAACGCCCGCGCGGCCAGGGCTGGCGCCCCCGGCGGCCGTGACGGGCGCGACCGTCCTGCTTCCGGACGGCTGGCCATGACCACGACGCTGGGAAACCCAGAGGTCCTGGCTCCCTACTTCACGGGGACGAGGGTCAAGTAGGCCAGGCCCATGACACCGCGATAACCCCGGAGCCACATGCTGCGGTGGTGATCCACGCGGTCGCGGGTCTCCTTTGCCAGGGGGTGATCGGGATGGGCGGCGAGCCATTCTTCGACGTCGGACTGGTAGGCGGACTCGAAGTGATCCCATTCATCATGGTTCGCGGACTCGATCCAGGCAGGGCGAAAGCCCGCGGCGATGGCGAGGTCGACGAGGCCGCAGAGGTCGTGGAACTCGGAGGCCGAGGCTCCCGGCCACATGGCCGACAGCTCGTTCGGAGCAGGTGGGCGCTGCCAGAAGCCCTCGCCGAGAAGGACACGGCCGCCCGGCTTCACCAGGCGGCGAAGGGCGTGCAGTGCGGCGGTGGTGTGTTCCGGTGGCTGGGCATCGCTGAGCGCGTGGCCGGCGCCAAGGCACAGCACGATGTCGGCGGGGCCTCGGGCGGTGTCGACGGCGGACTCACGGACGAAGTCGACGCGCTCGGCCAGCCCCCGGGCCTCGGCGTTGGCGCGTCCGCGTGCGAGGTCGTCCTCATTGAGGTCGATTCCGACGCCGGTCGCGCCGGGCGTGGCCTCCAGGAGACGGAGCATGAACTCTCCCCAGCCGCAACCTATGTCGAGGACGGCAGTCGGAGCGGTCGGGCCGACCCCATCGGCGAGCCGACGGATCATTCTGTCGGCCCGGTCCTCTGACAGAGGACCGTGGAAAGTGAGTCGGGTCAGTCGCGGCGGGGCAACGGTGTCGTCCATGGGCCGGACAGTAAGGACGGCCCAGCTGTCGATGCCACCGGTTTTCCGATGGGCAGCCGAGCCGGTGACGGCGCGGCCTCGTACCACCCGACATGACGAGTTCCATTTCAGTAGCGGCGGCCAAGGGCCTGGCCGTAGGCGCCGAACAGATCGACGGCACCCCGGAAGACGGACATGGCGGAGGGACGGAAGCCAGCCGGGCACCGGCCCACAGGCACAGTGCGGGACAGCCCCCGCCGGCGCGAGCTCGTCCAGGTTCGTCCACGATCCGCCCCACGGGTCCAGCGCGCCGTGGCCATGCGCCCATGAATCGCATGCCGGCCCTCTGGGCGGCCGCATACCGGTCACAGCCTCCCCCTGCCGCTGCCTCGCCCGCCGCGCCGTCCGCCTCGCCGCAGGCGTCAAGGCGCTCGCCTCGCCGAACCACCGCCCGTTCACCAGCCTCTGATCCACCGGCACCTCCGCACGGCCGGCGCGGGACCCCACATACCCTTAGCTGTTCACGGATGCCTCGTTCGAGGCGGTGACCGCGTCCGGACCGGTGGAACGACGCGGTGCCGCGGAGCCTTCCGCGGGCCTGGACCTCGCCAGCCACAGGCCGCTGAACACGGCGGTGGCCAGAGTGACGGTGCCGGCGGCGAGGAAGGCGCTGTCGAGTCCGGTCTCGAAGGAGGCGCCGCCGGATTGCCGGGTGCGGACGATGGCTCCGAGTACCGCCACGCCGAGCACCGCGCCGATCTGCCGGGTGGTGCTGCTGATGCCTGATGCGAGGCCGCCTTCGTGCGGGCTGACCGCTTGGATGGCGGCGCCCGTCAGTGGGGACATGGCCAGGGCGAAGCCGATGCCGGCGAGTCCCAGCCGCCACCACACGTCGCCGTAACCGGTGTCGGCGTGCACCATGCCGAGCGCCAGCAGCCCCAGGCCGGCCAGGGTCAGGCCGGTCGTGACGACGATGCGGAAGCCGTACCGGGCGGCGAGGCGGCCCGCGTACGGGCTGACGATCACCATGGCGAGGGACACCGGCAGGGTCTGCAGGCCGGCGCGCAGGATCGAGCTGCCCTGGACGTACACGAAGAACTGGGAGAAGAAGAACGACGAACCCATGAGCGCGAACCCCACCACGACCATGGCGGTGTTGGACACGGTGAACAGGCGCCGCTCGAACAGCCGCAGCGGCAGCATGGGAGCGGAACGACGCGCTTCGACTGCGACGAAGGCGGCGAGGAGGATCACCGCGGCGGCGAAGCCGCTCAGGATGACCGGTGAGGTCCAGCCGCGGGCACCACCCTCGATCAGCCCGTAGGTGAGCACCCCCACCGCCAGTACGGACAGCACCGTGCCGGGGATGTCGATCGCGGGGGCGTTCGGATTGCGGGACTCGCCGAGGTGGCGCAGGCCGACCAGCAGCAGGACCACGCCGATGGGCAGATTGACCAGGAAGATGGCGGGCCAGCCGAAGGCTTCCGTCAGCACGCCGCCGGCCACGGGGCCTGCGGCCAGACCGATTCCGCTGAGTCCGGCCCACAGCCCGATCGCCTTGACGCGTTCTCGCGGCACGGGGTAGGCGGCGGCGAGCAGAGCGAGCGAGGCGGGGCTCAGCGCCGCGGCCCCGATGCCCTGGAGCACCCGGCCGACGACCAGCCAGCCGACCGAGGGCGCGAGGCTGCACAGCAGCGACGCGGCGGTGAACACCGCCACGCCGGTCAGGTACACCCGCTTCCGGCCGAACCGGTCGGCGAAGACACCGCCGGACAGCAGCAGCATGGCGACCAGCAGTACGTACGCGTCGACGATCCATTGCAGGCCGGTCAGTTGAGTGTGCAGCCGGCGCTGCATATCGGGCAGCGCCGCTCCAACGATCGTGTTGTCGAGCAGGACCATGAATTGGCCCAGGCAGGCCACTGTGAGCAGCACGGTTCGGTTTGATCGACTGCCTGCGGTCGCATGCGACGCAGCCATGGTTACCCCCTCGATCGGTAGTTGCGCCCGGCCGCGGTCGACGCGGGTGGCAATACACCGGAACGCTCTAACGCGGCCAGCGACTGCGTTAGGTGACTGTAAGGTGGTGGCCCCACAAACGCAAGTATCGACTGCGTTAAGGTGAGGGCATGAACGAGGGACAGCGAGCGCGACGGCCAGGCGGGCGCAGCGCCCGCGTCGCCGCCGAGGTGCACCAGGCCGTCACCGACCTGATCGGCGAACGCGGCTACGGCAACTTCACCGTCCGCGACGTCGCAGCCCGCGCGGGGGTAGCCGACAGCAGCATCTACCGCCGGTGGGGCAACCTGGAAACCCTGCTCACCGACGTGGCGCTCACCCGCCTCAACACGCGGTCACCGATGCCGGACACCGGGAGCCTCGCCGGCGACCTGCGCACGTACGCGGCCCAAGTGGCCCGCGAGATCACCGGGCCCGACGGTCCGGCGGTGCTGCACCTGGCCGTCGCCCTGTCCGGCAACGGTCAGCAGGGCCTGGAGGCTCGTGACGCACTCCGCGTCGAACGCACCCGGCAACTCCAGTCCATGCTCGATCGCGCCCGCGAACGCGGCGAGCCCGCACCCGACGCGCTCGACGTGCTGGACCACGTCCTGGCCCCGATGTACATCCGCGTCCTGTTCGGCATTGGCCGGCTCACCCCGGACTACATCGACGATCTGGTCGACCGGTTGCTGTGACCTCGACCCGGCGCCCGGGACCGGCCTGGCTGAATCCGTAGGTCTGCGGGCCGTCGCCGCGGATCGGGGTGAACTCGGTGTCCGGGTGCGGGTCGTAGGCGTCGGGCGAAGCACCGCATGCGTTCGGTCAGTGGTCCGCGTCGCCGGAGCCAGACGCTCCCTGCCCCTGGCCTGGCCACACGCCGACCGCCCACCTCCTGACGTCAAGGCCCCGACCGGCCGTCTGTGGCACCCGCACAAGTCGCAGTGATCTACACCACACCATCCTCGGTTCCCGTGATGTTTGACGGCCGGGATGCGCTGGACGGAGGGCCACCCCGTGTGACGGGTGTGCTTCCTGTGTTCTTCTAACGGCCTTTTACGGGCCCTGTGTGGGGTGGATACGTCGTGAGCCGTCGTACGTCGCATGCGTACAGACCGCTGAACCTGAAACGCCGGGTGTGGCTGACGCTGGGTGCCGTGGTTCTGGGAGGCGGAGGGGTGGTGACCTACGCCGTCGCCAGCCCGGCGGACGATCCCGGCGCGACTGGCCGGGCCAAGCGGCCGGTCAAGGTCTTCGACCTCGCGCTGAAAGGCACCGCTGCCGACCGGCAGGACCTGGCGCGCACGGACACCTCGCAGTTCTCGATGCTCGGCGTCTCCTGGACGGGTGCCACCACGCGGCTGGACGGCACGGCGCAGGTGCGCACCCGCAGCACTGCGACCGGCGAGTGGAGCGCCTGGCGCGACCTGGAACTGAACGTGGATCCGCTGGAGAAGCCGGGCCGCCGCGTGCGCGGCGCGTCCGAGCCGCTGTGGGTGGGGTCCTCCAACGGTGTTCAGGTACAGGTCGTCCGCAAGAACGGCACCACGACCTCCCTGCCCAAGGGACTCGAGGTCAACCTGGTCGATCCCGGTGTGGTGACAGACGCCGAGGCCAAGGCGCACGGCAGCGAGCCGGCCGCGTTCGTCGAAGAGGGAAGCCCCGGCGCCACGAGCAGCGGCACCCCCGCCGATCCCGCCTCTCCCGGCGACGGCACCGCCGTGACGCCCACGGCGGCGCAAACCGCCACGTCCCCGGCCCCGACCGACACCACTACGTCCACGGCCACTCCCACCGACTCGAGCTCCGCCTCCGCCACGGCGAGCGCGTCCGCCGACCCCTCGCCCACCGGGCCGACCGCGCCGCCGTCCACGGTGCCCGAACCGCCGATCGTCGACCGCGCCGGCTGGGGCGCGGACGAGTCGATCAGCCCACAGGCGCCGGAGTACAACGCGGACGTGAAAGCCGTGTTCGTCCATCACACCGACGGCGCCAACGACTACTCCTGCGCCGAATCCCCGTCGATCGTGCGGGGCATCTACGCCTACCACGTACAGGTCGAGGGCTGGAAGGACATCGGCTACAACTTCCTCGTCGACAAGTGCGGCACCATCTTCGAGGGCCGCAAGGGCGGCGTAGGACTGCCCGTGCTGGGCGCCCACACCTACGGCTGGAACCGGGAGGCAGCGGGCATCGCGGTCCTCGGCGACTACACCACCACCGGCGCCTCCAACGCCGCGCTGGCCTCGATCGCCCGTCTGGCGGCCTGGAAGCTCGGCCAGTACGGCGCCGACCCGGCCGGCACCACCCAGCTCACCGCCGGCGCCACCCAGAAGAACTACTTCGGCACCAGTTTCACCACAGGAAGCGCCTACACCTTCCAGCGGATCTCCGGCCACCGCGACGGCTACAACACGCAATGCCCCGGAAATTCCCTCTATCCTCAGCTGCCGACCATCCGGGCCTGGGCGGCCGGACCGGTACAGGGCCTGAAGATCAGCTCACTGGGCGGCGCGACCGCGTCCGGATCGACGACCTACTACACCAAGGGCGCGATCACCGCGCACTGGACAGCCACCACACCTGCCTCGCTCATCAAGAACTTCCAACTGCTCGTCGACGGCAAGACCGTGGCCACCACCTCCGGCAGCGCCACCTCCGTCGGCGCCACCCTGCCCCTGGGCAGCCACACCATCGCCGTTCGGGCCGTACACCAGTCCGGCAAGACCGCGACCAGCTCCGCGCTGAACGTCGTGGCGGAGACGACCGCACCGACCTTCACCACCACCCCGAAGCTCTCCTTGCGTTCCGGCACCGTCAACACGTCCGCCGTACCTGTCACTCTCGGTTGGAAGGCCACCGACGACAAGGCGCTGCAGAGCGTGAAGCTGCTGTCCCCGACGACGGCGACGTTCAACGCGACCACCACCAGCTCCAGCCGCACCGCCAACTCCGGGACCGCCACGACCTGGTCGATGCGGGCCTACGACTACGCCGGCAACTACCGCACCTCCTCCGCGGCCTACACCCCTGTGATCCTCCAGGAGAGCTCCGCCACGAAGACCGGCAGTTGGACCACCCGGTCCTCCACCAGCTACCTCGGCGGCAAGTCCTACTCCAGCTCCTCCAAGGGCGCCAGCCTCACCTGGACCTTCACCGGCCGCTCCGCGGGCTGGGTGGTGTCCCGGGCCTCCAGCTCCGGCCAGGCGTACGTCTACGTCGACGGCACCAAGGTGGCCACTGTCGACCTCAAGTCGGCAACCACCTTGTACCGCCAGGCGATCTGGACCAAGAGCTGGTCCAGCAGCGCCAAGCACACGATCAAGATCGTCGTCGTGGGCACCAGCGGCCGCCCCACCATCACCACTGATGGCCTCGTCTACATCAAGTAGCCATCTGAGCTGAGCCGAGCCGAACCGATCGGCGCATGCGGGACCGCATGCGCCGATCAGCATGTGCGCTCGCTACGGTGACGGGAACGGGGAAGCCAGGGAAAAAGCGACAGCAGACAGGGACGGCTCCAGGGACTCTCCTGGCCGGCGGTGGGACCGGAAGGTTGCCGGGACCGGCTGCCGACCTGGCCGACGGCATCCACCGATCCGGGATGAGGTCGGAATGCGGCGTCCCGGTGGTACGGGGGAGACCACCGGGACGGCAACACCCAGCCTACTCGGGACTGCGCGCCCCCAGGCAGGGATCGCGGGACGTGTCCGGATGCGACCGTGCGGTCCAGCCGGCGGCGCGGGCCGATGCCGGGCGGTACGACACGGGCTGGAGACGCGGGCTTCAGCGAGTGGGGCCAGGTCTTCGGAGACGAGGTCCTCGCCACCGCGATCCCCAGCCCCGGCCCTCGGGCGGGACGGCCCGCCTGCCTCAGACGGGCCGCATCACCTGGGCCAGGCCCTCCGGAGTGTCCTTCACCTCCGGCGGCGGCCCCGGGTCGCCCCGATACGTCACACCGTCGATGGTGACCTCGCCCGTCGCCTCGGGCAGAGGCAGACGCTCGGACCGACCGTCGGCCGGCCCGCCGACGAAGGTCACCAGGACCGTGATCGAGTTCGGGTCCATCGAAGCTGTCGCCCCCACACGTTCTCCTTCACGCGGGGTGCCGGCGCCGTCTCCGGAACCACCGCATCCCACGAGCGCGACCAGCAGGCCAACGCACCCCACCACGCTCCGGATCTGCATTCAGGCATCCTGCCAGGGCCAGGTCAGGCCGCCAAGGTACGGTCAAAGGGCCGGCACCGCTGCCGAGGTCTCGACCGCCTCGGCGACAAGGACCCTGGCGCGGGTGTCGCCGACGCTCATGCGTCGTTGCTCGTGTGCCGTGTAGGTGCCGAGCCGGCTCTAGCCAAGGCGGTTCCGTGATCAAGCAGCGGTTCGTGCCGGAGATGACGGTCTCCGACTGCGATGCCTGCCTCATCTCTCCCCGAAGCCGATGGCCGGCGTGGCAGATTCGGGCCACGCGACAGCCAGTGCTCAACACCGGACTCGCCCTGGCCCTGGCCGGGCGAGGCGGTGCCACAGATCGAGCCGGAGATCGCGACGACGTGAGGTGGCCGAAGAAGGGGGTCAGGACGCCGTGCAGGCAGTGCCGTTGAGGGTGTAGGCACTGGGCGGCGCGGTGTTGCCGTCGTGGACGGCCTGGAAGCCGATCTCGACGGAGGCACCGGGGGCGATGGTGGCGTTGTGCGCTACGTTCCTGGCGGTCACCCGGCCGGAGACGGGGGAGTAGTCCGCGTTCCAGCCGGAGGTGATGGTCTGGCCGTCGGGGAGGGTGAACCCGAGGGACCAGCCGTCGACCGCCGTGGTGCCGGTGTTGGTGATGGTGATGGCCGAGGTGAGCCCGGTGTTCCAGGCGTTGACGGTGCCGGTGACCCGGCAGGTCGCCGTCCCCGGTGGCGGCTCGGAGGTCTGGAACTGGGTGAAGAACTTCCACACCTCCGCCGGCAGCCAGGTCCTGGTACCGCTGTCACCCGGAGCCCCGTCCTGGGGAGCGGCGATGTGCCCTTCGTCGAACGCGGCCCAGACGACCGGATGCCCGGCCGAGCAGCCCGAGTATGCGGTGACCCGGTGGGTCAGGCTGCCCGGTGCCGGCTCCGGCGGGTTCTGGGGCGTGCAGCCGTTGTTCGTGACGAACCTGTCCCGCAGCGCCCGTCCACCGGAGATGCCGAGGACGTTGTCCCGGAGGCCGTGCACTCCGAGGTAGGCGATGGGCTGGGTGCCGCCGCTGCATCCGCTGAGCAGCCCGCCGCTCTGGACCGCGACCGCGCGGAAGACCGTCGCGCGGGAACACGCCAGGGCGTACGACATCGCGGCGCCGTAGCTGAAGCCGAGGGCGAAGCGCTGGGTGGTGTCGACACACAGGTCCGCCTCGATCCGCCTGAGCAGGTCGTCGACGAACGTGACGTCCTCTCCCCCGGCATTGGCCCAGCCGTTGTTCAGGCCCTGCGGCGCGACGAAGACAGCGCTGTTGTCCGCCAGCCGCTGGAGCCCGTAGTAGGCCCAGGTGCCCGTCTCCACGGTGCGGCCGGTGGCGACGTCGGTCGCGGTGCCGCCCAGCCAGTGGAACCCGAAGACCAGCCGGTAGGGGCGGTTCCGGTCGTAGCCGTCGGGGATCCGCAGGATGAAGGCGCGGCTCTTGCCGTTGGTCTGGATCGTGTGTGTCCCGCTCGTCAGCGTGGGGGTCTTGCCGCATCCGGAGCTCGCGGCGCCGCCAGCCGGTGCGGCAGCGGTCCAGGAGGCCGCGCGAGGTGTCGTCGCCCTGGCCCAGTGCTGTGCCGCCCATGCTCAGGACGACCAGCACCGCGACCACGGCGGGCCATAAGAGGGATCTTGTCCTTGTCATCATGTGACTCGCCTTCGGTTTGCGGACCGGCATGGCATGGAACGAGGGGTCGACGTGCGGGTGCGGGGCAGCGCGGGCGTCCGTCCCCCGCCGCCGAGGCCGCCACGGCGGTCTCGGCGGCGTCGCACGTGGTGTCGGGAACGTCGGTGCGGGCAAAGCCGGTCGGCCGGTGGGTGGCGTTCGCTCAGGCGCGGGTCCACTTCTGGCCGGCCTGGCCGTTGCAGGTCCACAGGACCAGCGGCGTTCCGTTGGCGGTGCCGGCCCCGTCGACGTCGAGGCACAGGCCCGCGTGGACGTTGCGGACCGACCCGTCCGGGCCGAGGGTCCACTTCTGGTTGTCCTGGCCGTTGCAGGGCCAGGTGATGACGCGGGTGCCGTTGGCGGTGCCCTGGTTGTAGGCGTCCAGGCACTTGTCGCCGTAGACGCGGATCTCTCCGCCGGCCCATGTGGTCCACAGCTGGTTGGCGGCCGTGTGGCAGTCCCAGAGCAGTACCGTGGCACCGGCGGCGGTGGAGGCGTTGTCCACGTCCGCGCAGCGGCCGGACGCGTTGCCCCGCAGACGTGAGGTGGTGGCGGCCAGGGGGCTGCCGCCGGTCACCCGGAACACGGCCACGCCGTGGGCGGGGACGCTCGCCGAGATCTGCCCGGACGTGCTCGACGTGCCGCCGGTCCACAGGTCGGTGAGGGTGAAGGGGCCGCCGGTGAGGCCGACTTGCGCGGCGGTCGTGGTGACCGTGGCGGTGCCGCCTCCCCGGTTGAACAGGCCCACCGCGACCGAGCCGTCCGACAGGGGTTTGGCGAACACCTCGGTGGCGCCGTCGTCGCGCACCCTGCGCCCGCCCGCGCCCAGCGGATCCTGGTTCACGGCGATCAGACGCGGGTTGCGCAGGATCGCGCTCACGTCGGCGGACATGGTGCGGATGTCGTTGCCGGCCATGAGCGGGGCGCTCAGCAGTGCCCAGAGGGCGAAGTGGGAGCGGGACTCGGTCAGTGTCAGGCCGGGACGGCCGACGACCAGCATGTCCGGGTCGTTCCAGTGTCCCGGCCCCGACTGCGCCGCCAGCGGCGCGGTGACGTCCAGGACGTTGCCGACACCCATCGGGTAGCTGTTGGTGTTGCCGTTCTGCCAGATGTCGAGCAGGTCCTCGGTCGTCCGCCACAGGTCGGCGACCTCGCCCCAGTTGTACGTCGAGCCGGTGATGGCGTGGAAGCTGTTGGGGTTGATGGAGTAGACGATCGGCCGGCCGGTGGCGCGCAGGGCGTCACGCATCAGCGTGAACCGCGCGACCTGCTCGTCGCGGGTGCCGCTGGAGGAACACCAGTCGTACTTGAGGTAGTCGACGCCCCAGGAGGCGAACGTGGCGGCGTCCTGGGCCTCGTGCCCCCTGCTGCCGGTCGAGCCCGGATAGGCGCCGCTGGTCTGCGCGCAGGTGCGTTCGCCCGGCACCTGGTAGATCCCGAACTTCAGGCCCTTGCCGTGGATGTAGTCCCCGAGCGCCTTCATCCCGCTCGGGAACTTGGCCGGATCGGCCCGCAGGTTGCCTGCCGCGTCACGCTGCGGGTCGAACCAGCAGTCGTCGACCACGACGTACCGGTAGCCGGCGTCCCGCATGCCCGAGGACACCATCGCGTCGGCGGCCTGGCGCACCTGTGCCTCGGTGATTCCGCATCCGAAGCTGTTCCAGCTGTTCCACCCCAGCGGTGGCGTGAGCGCGGGGCTGCCCGGCGCGGCCGAGGCGGTGGAGTGGGCGGAGGCCGTCACGGTCGCGGTGATGGTCAACGCGGCGGCCGCGAGGAGGCGGAGCAGTCGTCCGCCTGATCGTCTGAGCACGTGGGGCTCCTTCGGCACGGCGAGGAAGGGACGGCTGGGGGTTCGAAATTTCGATCGCCATTCGGAAACCTGATGCTTTCACGGATACTAGAGAGGAGCCTGAACATGTCAACATCACGCGAACCAGCCAACTGTGCTTCGGATGGACGGCCGTCGCGGGGCCGCTACCTGGGTCAACGGCGAAGTGGCGGGCGGCAGCGCGGGCCAGCCGGTGCCGAATGTGTCGGTCGACTTGCCGAAATTGCGAGAGGCCTTGACGAGCGTGGTCGGTCTCCTATCATCCAGCATGCTCGATAAGCCGACCCACATTCGGCATATCGAACGCACCTGCCGAACGCAGTAGAGCCGCTCCACCCCCAATGAAGCCAAGGAGAGGGCCGTAGATGGATATGTCATGGCCGCAACAATATTTATCGCGTCGGCGTGCGCTGACGGCCGCCACCGGCCTGGCCGCCGGCGCCCTCCTGCCCCGTGGCGCCGCCCTCGCGGCCGCCTCCACGTACACGAACCCGGTGATCTGGCAGGACTTCGCGGACATCGACGTCATCCGGGTCGGCGACACGTACTACGCCTCCGCCTCGACGATGCACTACTCGCCGGGCGCGCCCGTACTGCGCTCGTACGACCTGGTGCACTGGGAGATCGCCGGCCACTCGGTGCCCGTGCTCGACTTCGGCGCCAAGTACGACCTGAACGGCTCCCGCGGCTATGTCAGGGGAATCTGGGCGTCGTCACTGGCCTACCGGCCGAGCAACAGAACCTTCTACTGGCTCGGCCAGATCGACTTCGCCCGGACGTACGTCTACACCGCCACCGCCGTCGAAGGGCCCTGGAACAGGCTGACGACGATCGGCACGCCCTACTACGACGCGGGGCTGCTCGTCGACACGGACGACTCCCTGTACGTGGCGTACGGGAACACCACCATCAGCGTGGCCCAGCTCTCGCCCGACGGCCGCAACCAGGTCCGCGCACAGCAGGTGTTCACGACGCCGTCGAGCGTCGGCACCCTCGAAGGCTCACGCTTCTACAAGATCAACGGGCAGTACTACATCTTCCTGACCCGCCCCGCGAACGGCCAGTACGTCCTGAAGTCGTCCAGCGGCCCCTTCGGCCCCTACACGATGCGACAGGTCCTCCTCGACCTGCGCGGGCCGATCCCCGGCGGCGGCGTCCCGCACCAGGGCGGGCTGGTGCAGACGCAGAGCGGCGCCTGGTACTACCTGGCCTTCGTGGACGCCTATCCCGGCGGCCGGATGCCCGCGCTGGCCCCGGTCACCTGGACCTCGGACGGCTGGCCCGTCGTACAACTCGTCGACGGCGCGTGGGGCACCTCGTATCCCAGCCCCGCCGTGCCCCCTCCGCCCCGTCAGGTCACCCCCATGACCGGCGTCGACACCTTCGACGGTACGACCCTCAAGCCGAGGTGGGAGTGGAACCACAACCCGGACGACACCAAGTGGTCGGTCGGCAACGGGCTGACCCTCCGGACCGCCACCGTCACCAACGACCTGTACTGGGCCCGCAACACCCTCACGCACCGCATCCAGGGCCCCACCTCCACGGCCACCGTCCAGCTCGACCACTCCGCCATGCGGGACGGCGACCGAGCTGGACTCGCACTGCTGCGGGACTCCTCCGCGTGGATCGGTGTCAAACGCGACGGCGGCGTGCCACGGGTGGTGATGGTCACCGGGCTGACCATGGACACCGACTGGAACACCACCGGCACCGGCTACGAGGTCGCGAGCGCGCCCGTCTCCGGTGGCCGCGTCTGGCTGCGCGCGACCGCGGACATCCGCCCCGGCGCACCACGCCCCGGCACCTTCTCCTACAGCACCGACGGCACCACCTTCACCCGTCTCGGACCCGACTTCTCCATGGGCAACGACTGGCGGTTCTTCATGGGCTACCGATTCGCCCTCTTCAACCACGCCACGCAGGCACTCGGCGGTGCGGTCCGCGTCACACGGTTCGAGCTGTCCACGCCCTGAACCGGTCCACCGATCGCACCGCCCGACCACCTGCCGGCAGCAGGGGCGCCGGCTCCGGCCGGGGCCCGCCACAGCCGTCAGGCACTGGAGCGGACGACCAGGCGGGTCGGCAGGATCAGCGCAGTGGGGTCCTGCCCGTTGACGAGGGCGACCAGCATGCGCGCCATCTCCCGGCCCAGAGCCTCTATGGGCTGATGGACGGTGGTGAGCGGCGGATCGGAGATCCGGGAGACGCTCAGGTCGTCGAATCCGACCACGGCGACGTCGGCGGGGACCTGCCGGCCGGCCTTCCGCAGCGTGCGCAGGGCTCCCACCGCCATGTTGTCGCCGGCTGCGAACACCCCCTCCACGTCGGGGCGGTTCGCCAGCAGTGCGGCCATGGCGGCGGCTCCGCTGTGCTCGGTGAAGTCCCCCTCCTGCGGCGGCAACGGATCGAGGCCGGCGGCGAGCATGGCGTCCCGGTAGCCGCGGTACCGGGCGCGCCCGGCCTCGGTGTCCAGCCGCCCGCAGATCGCGGCCACACGAGTCAGGCCGCGCGAGAGCAGGTGCTCGGTCGCCTTCCGCGCACCGCCGACGTTGTCGACATCGACGTACCACCGGGGAGTCGTACCGACCGGGCGTCCGCCGAACACGACGGGTATCTGCGCCTCCTCGGCCACCCGGGTCAGCGGATCGTCCTCGCGCAGCGCCATCAGCATGGCGCCGTCGGCGCCCCTGGAGCGAAGGAGTTCCGCGACCCGCTTGCGGCCGCGGTCGGAAGCGGCCAGGCACAGCATCAGATGCAGGTCCGCCTCCTCGAGAGCGGCCGACGCCCCCACGATGACCTGGGCGAAGAAGGGATCGGCGAAGATCGAAGGATCTTCTCCGGAGACGACCAGGGCGGCCGCTCCCGTCTGCCGGGTGGCCAGGGCGCGAGCGGTCGGGTTGGGGACGTAACCGAGTTGCCGGACGGCCCGTTCGACGGCTTCACGTTTGGCGCGGCTGACGTGCGGAGCGTTGTTGAGGGCACGGGAGGCCACGGAGCGGGAGACGCCGGCGCGTTCGGCCACCTCGTCGAGCGTCGGCTGCCGACGCGGCGCATCTTCTGCCATGGGCCGGGAGTCTCTCACAGGTCGGCGGTAGTCCGGAGTGGTGGTCTGGGAGCGCTTCCAGTTCATCGTGCTCCGTTGGCCTCACAATTCGGTAGAAGCCGAGTCCTGAGCCGAGTATCGCGCCGAGTATTGACAGCTCAACGAGCCCACCCCACGATTGGGACCGCTTCCAGTGGGAGCGCTCCCAATGCACTCGAGTCCCGCTCAGGAAATCGAGGTACAGTCATGCGCCGCAGCATGCGAATACTGGTGTCAGCCCTCTTCGCCCTGCCGTCCGCGCTCGCCCTCGCACCGTCCGCCCACGCGGCCGACCCGACCACCATGACCAGCGGGTTCTACATCGACCCCGACTCCAGCGCCAAGCGGTGGGTGGCCGCCAACCCCGGCGACGGCCGTGCGCCCGCGATCAACGCCTCCATCGCCAACACCCCGATGGCCCGCTGGTTCGGCTCCTGGAGCGGCACCATCGGCACGGCCACGGGGGCGTACGTGGGAGCGGCGGACTACTCCGACAAACTGCCCGTCCTCGTCGCCTACAACATCTACAACCGTGACTACTGCGGCGGGCACTCCGCGGGCGGGGCCGCCTCGCCGTCCGCCTACGCGAACTGGATCGCCCAGTTCGCCGGCGGGATCGCAGGCCGCCCGGCGGTCGTCATCCTCGAACCGGACTCCCTCGGGGACTACGGCTGTATGACCCAGGCTCAGATCGACGAGCGAGAGGCCATGCTCACCAACGCCCTCGCCCAGTTCAGCCGGCAGGCCCCCAACACCTGGGTCTACATGGACGCCGGCAACCCGGGTTGGGTCAGTCCGGCCACCATGGCCCAGCGCCTGCACGAAGCCGGCCTCCGTCAGGCCCACGGCTTCTCGCTCAACGTCTCCAACTACTTCACGACCGCCGAGAACACCGCCTTCGGCAACGCCGTCAACAGCGAGCTCAGTGCCCGCTACGGCTACACCAAGCCGTTCGTCGTGGACACCAGCCGCAACGGCAACGGCTCCAACGGCCAGTGGTGCAACCCCGCGAGCCGCCGCATCGGCACCCCCACCCGGACGGGCGGAGGCGCCGAGATGCTGCTGTGGATCAAGACCCCGGGCGAGTCCGACGGCAACTGCGGCGTCGGAGCCGGCTCCACGGCCGGACAGTTCCTCCCCGAGGTCGCCTACAAGATGATCTACGGCTACTGATCCCGGACTCCCGCCGCCCGCACAGGCGGATCGGCAGTCCACCCGGGCGGCGGGCATCTGCCTCCACCACCTCATCGACCAGGAAGCAACCATGAATCCACGCAGCCTTCGGCGCCGCGCGGCCGTCGTCGTCGCGGCCCTCACCGCAGGCGCCGCTCTGACCGCGACGCAGGCGCAGGCCACACCCACGCAGGACGTGATCACCCCGGCCACGAAGTTCTACGTGGACCCGCACAGCAAGGCCGCGAAGCAGGCCCTCGCGGACTTCGGAGCCGGCGACACCGAGAACGCCGTGAACATGGCCAAGCTCGCCAGCTGGCCGCAGGCCGAGTGGTTCACCGAGGGCACGCCCGAGGAGGTGCGCGGCAAGGTCGGCAAGCTCGTCCACCGGGCCCGGACCGTGGGCCGGACCCCGGTCCTGGTCGCCTACAACGTCCCGGGCCGGGACTGCACGCAGTACTCCAGTGGCGGAGCCGCATCCTCCGCCGCCTACCGGCAATGGATCGACGCCTTCGCCGCCGGCATCGGCACCAGCAAGGCGGTGGTCGTCGTCGAACCCGACGGCACGGCCCTCCTCCCCGAGGACTGCGGACCCACCACCGACCCGACAGGCGAACTCACCGCCGCCCGCCTCGCCGACCTCGCCTACGCCGTGAAGACCCTGAAGGCCAAGCCGCGCACCGCTGTCTACCTGGACGCGGGGAACGTCCAATGGCGGCCCGTCGGTGAGATGGCCCAGCGACTGCTGGACGCCGGGGTCAGCCGCAGTGACGGCTTCGCCCTGAACGTGTCCAACACCCATCCCACCGACCACAACACCAGATACGGCACCTGGATCGCCAAGTGCATGTGGTTCGCCACCGCAGGACCCGAGGAGGCGCGTGGCCACGCCGAGCGGTGCGCCGACCAGTACTACTCGGCGGCCGCCCCCAACGACGGCACCCCCGGCAACGCGGTCTCCTCCACCGATCCCACCACCTGGCGGTGGACCGACGCCTGGTACGACCAGAACGTGGGCACCCCGCCGGCCGACGGGCTGCGTCACTTCGTGATCGACACCAGCCGCAACGGTCTGGGCGCCTGGACCCCCGAGCCGGGCAAGTACACCGGGGATCCGGAGGCCTGGTGCAACGCACCCGGGCGCGGTCTCGGCCCGCGCCCCACCGCCGACACCGGCGTACCCCTCGTCGACGCCTACCTGTGGATCAAGATCCCCGGTGAGTCCGACGGCAGCTGCACGCGCAACACCGGCGGCACCATCGACCCCGAGTACGGCATCGTCGACCCGCCTGCCGGTACCTGGTGGCCCGACCAGGCCCACTCCCTGGCCCGCAACGCGGCACCGCGCCTGACCTTCAACCGGGCCTGAGGAAGGAGACGTTGCTTCCGGATGCCGCCGATGCCTGTCTCGGCGACCGGCGTAGGTGGCTTCCGGGCACGCCGAGGTGACGCCCGTCCCGGCGGTCACCTGGTGCGGGTGGCGCATGAGCTGGATGTCGAACGCGTCCGGCCGTACGTCGATGACCGCGTCCCCGTGCGACGGCGATCCTGTGCCGACCGGACTGCGGTGCCTGCACCCCGTGTCAGGGAAACGCGCCGCCCTCGACCGGACCGCTCCATCGCCTCGCCCCCACCTGATGCGCACTGCTCCCGCGCCACCGGCCGCACCGGCAACGTGGCGGCGTCCCGCATCAGCCGTTGCGGCCTGTCACCTCATGGATCCAGTCCGCGTAGGCGGGCGCGCTGGTGTAGAGCCCCGGGCCCTCGCTGCAGCGCACGCCTGGGGCGCCGGGCCCCGAGGTGACGCCGATGAGTTCCCAGCGGCCCTTGCGGTCCTGCTGGAGCTGGGGGCCGCCGGAGTCGCCGTTGCATGCCATGGCCTTGGGCACCTGGCTGATCGTGCACAGACGGGTGCTGTTCGCGTAGCCCGGCGCGCAGTCGGAGACCGCACCCCTGCGCGTGTCGAGTTCCTGGAGCCGGTCGGGAAAGACCCATTTGGTGGGGTCGGGTGCGTCGTCGACAGTGCCGAAGCCCAGGATGCGGGTCGGGGTACCGGGCCGTCCCGGCTTGTCGGCGATGCGGATGGGCTCCTCGGCGACCGGGCTGTTCAGGCGGATCAAAGCGACGTCGTTGCGGTTGGGGCCGGTGCCGTCACCGTTCCTGTAGCCCGGGTGGGACACCGTCTTCGCGACGGACCGGACAGTGCCTCCGGACTTCTTCCACTCACTGCCGATCCGGACGGTGCCGTCCAGGGTGACAAGCGTCGGGTCCACGCAGTGGGCGGCTGTGAGCACCCACTTCCCGTCGATCAACGATCCCCCGCAGACACCCTTGAACGTAGGGTCGTCCACACCTGTCACCGGGATGGACACCATGAACGGGTAACCCTGCGTGGAATCCCTCCCGTTGACGATGGCTTCGGCGCTGCCGGTCGTCATGGCGGCACACGCCGCTCCCGCCAGGACCACCGCGGCGGTGCGCGCCATGCGGCGCGAGGACTTCAAGCTGAACACTGGTTCTCCGATCGGACGAGCAGGTGCGACGTGCCCAGCCTCAGCGATCAAGAGGAACTGATCCATCCGGTCAGTGGGCCCATCCGAGGCCCGGCCAGCGGGCCCGTGCGGGGTAGGGAGAACCCCCGGACGGCACGTTCCGTCCGTCCTTCGCGTTTCCATCACCGGGCCGTGATGGTGCTCGGCGGCGGTCAGGTGCGCGAACCCGGCCGAACCCGCGACATCCAAGCGCGGTGCGGCCCGGTGCGTTGTGCTGGTGTGCCCTTCCGCGTCCGCACCGGGCGGCCGAGACACCAGGACGGACCTGTTCCAGGACCGGCGGGCGTACGTGTGGGGCGACCACTCCGACCCCGCGACCCTGGGCGACGACGGCCGGTTCGTCGACCAAGCTCGCCACCACCGACGGCGTCGCCGGAGCCGGCCCGGCAGTGCCCTCCGCGGACGGCGCCCTGTCCACCGTCTTCGTCTACCCGACGACCTCACCGCAGGACGAGGGGACCGCGGACCTCGTCCACCGCCTGCGCGACGACGTGGCCCCGCCCCTGGAACACGCCACCGGAGCCGAGGTGTTGGTCGGCGGTGCCACCGCCGCCTCCCAGGACGTCTCCGAGACACCCACCGACCGGCTGCCGCTGTTCGTCGCCGTCGTGGTCGGTGTCTCCTCGCTCCCGCTCCTGCTGGTCTTCCGGTCCATCTGGATCCCCGTCAAGGCAGCCATCCTGAACCTGCTGTCATCTCCGCCGCGCTCGGAGTGATCACCCTGGTGTTCCAGCACGGCTGGTTCGGCGCCCAGCCCGGCCCCATCGAGGCCTTCATCCCGGCTCTGATCTTCGCGATCGTCTTCGGGCTGTCGATGGACTACGAGGTCTTCCTCGTCTCCCGCATCCACGAAGAGTGGACGCGCACCAAGGACCCCGCACAATCCGTACGCGAAGGACTCGCTGCCACCGGCAAGGTCATCACCGCCGCCGCGGCCATCATGATGTTCGTCTTTGGGGCGTTCGTCCTCAGCTCGGACCGCATGCTCCAGCACTTCGGACTCGGCCTGGCCGTCGCCATCCTGCTCGACGCCGTGCTCATCCGCTGCCTGATCGTCCCCGCCGTCATGCAGATGCTCGGCACGTATGCCTGGTGGCTGCCCGCGCCATTGGCCCGGAAACTGCCCGAGGTGTCCATCGAACGCCCCGAGCAGAGCTGACCAGCGGCGCACACCACGTAAGTCGGACAGCACCTTGCTGAGAAATGGGGGGCCCGGCCCGGAGCGTCCGCTCCGGGCCGGGCCCCCCACGTGACGTCAGCTTGCGGCGGGGACGGGGTCGCGGGTGGGTGCGGGCGTCTCCTTCGGACCGGGCTCGGCCGGCACCGCAGGAGGAGCGGGGGCAGGGGCGTAGGGGATCTCGCCGCGCAGGACGGCCTTGGCTCGGTGCTCGTCGAGCTCGCCCTCCCAGCGGGCGACGGCCAGGGTGGCGACGCCGTTGCCGACCAGGCTGGTCAGGGCGCGGGCTTCGGACATGAACCGGTCGATGCCGAAGATCAGCGCGAGGGCGGCGACCGGGACGTGCGGGACGGCGCTGAGCGTGGCGGCCAGGGCGATGAAGCCGGAGCCGGTGACGCCCGCGGCGCCCTTGGAGGTGAGCAGCATGACGGCGAGCATGGTCAGCTGCTGGGTGAGGCTGAGGTCGATGCCGAGGGCCTGGGCGAGGAAGACCGAGCCCATGGTCAGGTAGATGGCGGTGCCGTCGAGGTTGAAGGAGTACCCGGCGGGCAGCGTGATCCCGACGACCGGTTTCGAGGCGCCGGCGTGCTGGAGCTTGGCCATCATGCGCGGCAGGACGGGTTCGGTGGACGAGGTGCCCAGGACGATCAGCAGTTCCTCCTTGATGTAGCGCAGGAAGGGCAGCAGCCGCAGTCCGTTCAGGCGCATCACGGTCCCGAGGACGACCAGGACGAAGAAGAGGGCGGTCAGCCAGAACGAGCCGACCAGCAGGCCCAGATGACGCAGAGTGCCCAGACCGTAATTGCCGATGGTGAAGGCCATCGAGCCGAACGCGCCGATCGGAGCCAGTCGCATGATCCACCGGATGAGCGTGAACAGGACCGTGGACACCTTCTCGATGCCCCGGGCGATGCCCAGGCCGGCCTCCCCGCTTGCGTGCAGGCCGAAGCCGAACAGCACCGACACCAGCAGCACCGGCAGGATCTCGTTGCCCGTCAGGGCGCTGACCAGGGTGGTCGGGATGATCGCGAGGAGGAACTCGGCGAAGCCCTCGTGGGCCGTGGTCGCCTCCGGCGGAAGGCCCTTGGGGGACAGGGTCGAGAGGTCGATGTGCAGACCGCTGCCCGGCCTTACGACGTTGACGACGACCAGGCCGATCACCATGGCGACGGTGGTCAGCACCTCGAAGTAGATCAGGGCCTTCAGGCTGACGCGTCCGACCGCGCGGGCGTTGCCCATGGAGGCGATGCCGTGGACGACCGTGCAGAAGATGATCGGCGCGATGAACATCTTCACCAGCGCGATGAAGCCGTCACCGAGCGGCTTGAGGTCGGCGCCGACCGACGGCCACAGCCCGCCCACGGCGGCGCCGAGGAGGACGGCGATCAAGCACTGGACGTAGAGGTGGGACAGCATCCGCCGGGTGCGGCCCGGTGGTGCGATGACGGTACCCGGGGCGGCGTCGTTGCGGCTCATGCGGGGCGTCCTTCCAGGACGGGAACGAGGAGTTCGGCTCGGGCGATACGCCGGGCGGCGCGGTGCAGCAGCACCGTGGGGGACGCGCCGTCCGGTGCGGGGACGGCTCGGGTGGTGACCACGCCGGCGGGGGTGCCCAGGCGCAGCGTGCCGTCGGCGGTCTGCCGGGCGACGCGGTGGGCGAGGGTGCCAGGGGTGGCGGCGGCCGTGGCCAGGGCCACGGCGGAGGTCAGGCCGATCGCCGGGTGCGGAGCGTGCATGGAGACCATGCGCACGGCCAGGTCGTACTCGTCCTGGTCGACGAGTACGCCCTGCGACGTGCGGTAACGGGCGGGCCGGGCGACGACGCCCACCTTGGGCACCGCGTGGCTGACGGGATCGCCCTCGCGGGCCAAACCCATGGCCAGCGCCGCCTGGCGGCGCAGCAGTGTCAGCGCGGGTACGGCGGTGGCGAACTCGGTGAGGGTCTCCGTACCGTCGAGGCCGAACGCCTTGGCCTCGAACAAGGCGGCCGGAGCACCGGCATCCACCAGCGAGGCCTCGACGGGACCGTCCGGGCCCCTGAGTTCGTCCAGGGTCCTGCCGGTCGGCAGAGCGCGGCCGGTCGTCGAACCCGCCGGGTCCTGGAATCCGAGCAGGACCGGTACGCCACGTGCCGACGTGCCCGGAACCTCCGCCGTGCCCTCCTCCGGGGCCACGCCCTCGGGCGTGGGGATCGTGCCGGTGAGGCGGGCCCCGGTGTTGACGTTGAGCATGCGGACCGTGGTGGTGTCCGACCTGATCGGCACGAGGTCGTGGTGGATGGCGTACAGGGCCACGGCGGTGGCGCAGTTGCCGCAGTTGCTGGCCCACTCCACCCGCTCGTCGCCGATCCCGACCTGTGCGAAGGCGTACTCGACATCCACACCGGGTTGGGCCGACGCCTGGACGACGGCGGCCTTGGAGGTGGTGGAGGACGCGCCGCCCACGCCGTCGATCTGACGGGGGTCGGCGGCGTTGAAGGCGGCGAGCAGGAGGGCATCGACGTCCACGCCCGTGGCGGCCACGTCGCGGTGGTCGAAGATCCAGCACTTGCTGGTTCCTCCGCGGATCATCTCGCCCTGCAGACGCAGCACAACTGACTCCTCACAGACGTGGAAGGGGAAGTCCACCGACGGTCTCGCCGTGCGTGGTGTCCTCCACGGTGGGTTACGGCAGCGTGAAGTACAATCTCGAAAATCTGCATAGCTATTAAGTTGAAGTGAATGCTGGAGGTGGCGGCATGCTCGACGTCCGGCGCATCCTGCTGTTCACCGAGGTCGCCCGGCGCGGCTCGGTCACCGCGACAGCCCGCGCCCTCAACTACACACCGTCAGCGGTGTCGCAGCAGATCAGCCGCCTGGAAACGGAGGCGGGACAGCCCCTGCTGGAACGCCACGCCCGGGGCGTCACCCTCACCGACGCCGGACGCGCACTGGCCGAGAGAGGGCAACGGATCGAACGCGAACTGCGGGCGGCGGAAAACGAGCTCGCCGACTTCGCCGGCCTGCGCGCGGGCACGCTCCGCATCGGCACCTTCCCCACCGTCGGCGCCTCGCTCCTTCCCCAGGCCGTGATCGCCTTCCGGGACGCCCACCCCGACGTACGGCTGACCGTCCGCAGCGCCCGCATCGCCGGACTCTGGACCATGCTGGAGAACCGGGAGATCGAGATGTCGCTGATGTGGGACTACGACTGGAGCCGGATCGACCGCGAGGACATCGTCGTCACCCCACTCCTCGATGACCCGCCGGCCCTTCTCGTCAGCGCCCACCATCCCCTCGCCGGCCGCGACGCCGCCTCACTCGCCGACTTCGCAGACGACCCCTGGATCACCCGCGCCGACCACCACCCGGTGGCCGAAGCCCTCGTCCGCGGCTGCCGCGCCGTCGGCTTCGAGCCCCAGATCGCCTACGAGGCCCACGACTACCAGGAAGCCCAGGCCATGGTCGCCGCCGGCATCGGCGTCGCCCTCGCCCCCACCCTGGCCCTGGAAGGCATCCGACCCGGCGTCGACGTCCTGCCCCTCCAGCCGCCGGCCCCCGTCCGCCGCATCCTCCTCGTTCGCATGGCCGACCACTCGCTCACCCCCGCCGCCCTGACCTTCGCCGGACTCCTCCGCGACACCGCCGCGGCCCGCACACCCTGACACTGACACCGACCGCCGAGCACGAAGACTTGCCAGGGAACACCACCAACATGGGCGGCCAGCCTCCTCTACTCTCCTAGACTGCAACTAACGTTGCTCGATGGGAGGTTCGTTGTCCTCAGCACCGCCACCCCGAAGCGATGGACCGAACCCGGCGCCTGACTCAGGGGCTGGCTCGGGACCAGGCCCCTCATCACCCCCACTGCGACAGTCCCGCCTGCGTCGGTTACGGAACTGGTTCAGCGGCCTGAGTGAAACCGGCAAAGTCGGCATCCTCAGCGCAGTCCTCACAACTGTCGGCGGTGGAGTCTTCGGCTTGATCATCGCCGTGATTCCCCTACTGACCGACGGTGGCAACGACGACAAGCCGCAAGCCATGCCCCGGCCATCGGTGCAGGCCTCCAAGACGCCAGGCAAGACCGTGCCACCAGCGACCGCTACTCCGCCGACCAACCAGCCCACTGAGTCCGGTTCGTCGGACGTCCCGGCACCAAGCGTGAGTTCGAGCTCTGACTCGAAAGCGATCCAGTACACAGGGCCTGTGCGTATCGCGAACGCGGGACCGGACCTCGACGTCGTCCCTCCGAAAATCGGCCTGGGTGACCCTGACCCGGACGTTGTCATCGCCCCGTTCGACCCGTCCCACATAGACGCCTACAGCGTGGTGAACGAGCCCCGACTGGCGCTCTGGACAGGCTCGGCGATGCCCAACAGGCGGGACTGTTCCGACCTCCTCTCCACCCAAGGGGGGACGAGAGTGGAGGTGAAGAAGGGAACGGTGGTCTGCGTCCGGACTGATGCCGGGCGCATCGCCGTGCTGACGGTCACGTCGACGAGCGATGACTCCGACACCGGTGACAGGGCACAGGCGACGGTGTGGTCTGAGGTCTCCGACTAGAAACCCTGCCGCCCGACGCCCCTATCCGAGTGCTGAGGCCCCGCCCCGCGCTGCTGCGCCGGCGCGGGGCCTCACACGCGTATCCGCGGGGGAGCGGATGCTCCTCCACGCGCTGCCGTGTCCAACGCCCGAGCCGCTGCACGGCCCGGGGCTGCCGATGTCGTCCTGATTCCTGTCAGCCATCTCCTGCTTGAACTCCGTGAGGTCCGCGTAGGACTTGTCCGGGCGATCACGTGCGGAGCCAGATGGTGAGGGCTGCGACGGTTGCGGTGCCGAAGTAGACGTGGCCGTGCTTGTCGTAGCGGGTGGCGACGGCCCGGGACTGTTTCAGGCGGTTGATCGCCCACTCGACGGTGTTGCGCCTCTTGTACCGGTCCTCGCCGAAGCCGGCCGGCCGTCCGCCTCGTGAGTCTTCGCACAGGCGGGCGGCCTGGCTGTCGGTCTTCTCCGGGTTGGTGTGGTGGATTCCCCGCGCACGCAGGTACTCGCGGATTGGGACCTTTGCCGTAGGCCTTGTCGGCTGCGAGGCATCTGCCGCGACCTGGACCTGACGGAGTAGACGTTCCCAGATTCCGTCGGCCGACCACGGGCGGTGACGTTCGTGGACGGTCTTCCACGGCCCGAACCTGCGGGGCAGGTCACGCCACCGCACTCCGGTTCCGCCACCTGACACAACTCCCGTTGCGCACAAACCCTGATCCCTACTCCGTGACGAAGGGCGCATATCCAACCGGGACCTCACTCACCTGAAGGTCCGAGAAGAGCAAGGTCACGTTGTGCGCGTTGGTTTCCATGCGTACCTCGTGAATGTCGATCCCGAGGGCCTTCGACCAGCGGCGGGTCGCCTCGGACTCAGGAAGAAGTTTGGCTCCCGGGTACAGGGCGTGCCACTTCACCCCCCAGACGTATCCGTCGAGGTCAACACCGGTTTCGTAGTCGATGAGCCGGTCGTCCAAGGAGATCCGCCAGGTCTCCGCCGGCACTGACGTCTCACACCGGGCCTCAACGCAGTACCGGAAGAGATACCGCAGGTGGCCCGGCGCGATGCCGGTACGCGGATCAGCCGTCGCGTAGACGATGACCTCGTAGTCGCGCATGTAGTTGGTGTATCCGTGGTGCACAACATCGTGATCGAAGGCCTCGTCCAGCATCTGCTCAAGTAGGGCGGTATCCATGACGCCCTTCTATCTCACTCGGCAAGACCCTTGATAGCGAGATTCACGGATGCTGGGCGCCGCTGCCTCAGAGATCGTCCGGACAACTCCTGATACTGCGACGGGTGTTCACGTCGGACGTGGTTCTGGGGGCGGCCGATTGGCCGCGGCGCCCGTAACCGGGCCATGCCCTGCGCGTCGTCGCTGCTGTCGGCGGTGGAGTCGCCCGCGGCCTCGGCGGTGGACGCCCCAGAGACGTCCAGCGCCTTGCCGTTGTTGCGATTGGTCAGGACGTACCAGGCGTTGGTGTTCACCGTCGCCGCCTCGGCGGGCGCCGGATGCACCCCCGCGAGCATGCCGGTCCCGAGGGTCGCCGGCACCACGGCGGCGACCCTCGGGACCATCAACGATGTCCTGCCGGAGGGGCGGGAGGAGCCGCACCGTAGGCCCTCATCGCCTCACCCTTTTGTCTGTGGCGGGTCCTCTCAGGTGCGGGTCCAGTGTTGGTTGCTGCCGTTCGAGCAGGAGTAGAGCTGGATCAGGGTGCCGTTGGCGGTGCCGCCCCCGACGGCGTCGAGGCAGAGGCCGGACTGGACGCCGACGATGGATCCGTCGGAGTTGAGGCGCCATTTCTGGTTGTCGCCGCCCCAGCAGCTGTAGATCTGGACCTTGGAGCCGTTGCCTGTGCCGGCGGCGTCCAGGCATTTGTTGCCGTAGACCCTGAGCTCGCCGGCGTCGGTGTACGCCCACTGCTGGTTGGTGCCGCTATGGCAGTCCCACAGCTGGAGCTGGGTGCCGTCGGTGGTGCTGGCGTTGGGCACGTCCAGGCAACGGCCCGAACCGACGCCCTTGATCTGACCGGAACCCGCCGGGGGCGGCGTGGTGGTGCCACCGTTGAGTGCGTTGAGGACGGCGGTGTAGGCGGGCTTCTTGCTGCCGTCGCCGTTGAACAGCAGGGGCGTGTCACCCGAGCGCCAGGAGTCGCTGTCCCGCACGCCCCAGACGGTGATGCCGAGGCAGCGCGAGACGGCCAGGCAGTCGTTGGTCACGTTGGCGTAGGTCGTGGACGAGGCGCCCTGGATGTCGAGTTCGGTGATGGCCACGTCGACGCCGAGGGCGGCGAAGTTCTGCAGCGTGGTGCGGAAGTTGCTGTTGTAGGGGCTGCCGCTGTTGAAGTGCGACTGGAAGCCGACGCAGTCGATCGGCACGCCGCGCTGCTTGAAGTCGCGGACCATGTTGTACACGCCCTGGGTCTTCGCCCAGGTCCAGTTCTCGATGTTGTAGTCGTTGTAGCAGAGCTTGGCCGACGGGTCGGCGGCGCGCGCGGTGCGGAAGGCGACCTCGATCCAGTCGTTGCCGGTGCGCTGCAGGTTGGAGTCCCGGCGGCCGCCCGAACCGTCGTCCGAGAAGGCCTCGTTCACGACGTCCCACTGGGCGATCTTGCCCTTGTAGTGGCCCATCACGCCGTTGATGTGGTCGATCATCGCCTGGCGCAGCGTGCTGCCGCTGAGGCTCTGCATCCAGCCGGGCTGCTGGGAGTGCCAGGCCAGGGTGTGACCGCGCACCTGCTTGCCGTTCTGCACCGCCCAGTTGTAGACGCGGTCGCCGGCGGTGAAGTTGAACTGGCCCCGCTGCGGTTCGGTGGCGTCGATCTTCATCTCGTTCTCGGGCGTCACCATGTTGAACTCACGGCCCGCGATCGACGTGTACGCCGAGTCGCCCAGCCTGCCCGAGGCGATGGCGGTGCCGAAGTAGCGGCCGCTCTGCGCCGCCGCGGCGCCGAGCGTGCTCTCGGCGGCGTGTGCGGCCGGCGGCGTGACCAGTGCGGTGACCACACCGAGGACGCCGACGACCAGCGCCAGCAGCAGGCCGCGGATCTTCCGGCGGACAACGGGTCTGGGAAGGGCATAAGAGCCCATGACTGTGCCTCCGAGGTAGGAATCACGGATGGACTGAAGTGCAGGGGAGTGCGTCGTCCGCTCCGATACGGCAGACGGACGGGGTCGGGCCGGAGCCCGGGCAGCACGGGATCACCGGACACCGCGGTCACGGGACCAGGACGATCCCGACCGGGACGCGCCGCACCCGGCCGGCCGTCGGGTGCCGTACGGCCGGCGGAGGTGTCTCGACACAGGCATGGAGTACTCCATCGCGGCTCAGCCGGGGGACCGTCACCCTGCGTCGCGTATCTCTCCAACTGTGCGAAGAGCCAGGATGCGCTGGTGCGAACCTCACCGGAACGAAACGGGGTGGCGCAGGTGCTGTGGAGCGCGGATCTGTCGTGCGGCTGGTCGTGGATCTGTCGTGCAGCACTGACTGCCCAGGCCGATACGGCTCGATATCTCGAACTGGGGCTGGTTTCTCAGACAGGGATGATTGAGGTGGTGACCATGGATCGTCAATACTCCCCGCGGAAGAAATTTCCGATCGGCATACGAAACTTTCGGAATTCCATCAGTCGGGTGGCTAGCCTTGGTGCTGCCGTCGGCGGACGCCGGAGGGGAGCTGTGGTGGCGTGCGGGGAGTCCGGTGTGCCACGGACGTTGGGGCAGGGTCGACCGGGTGTCGGCACCGTCCGCACATCGCTTCCTTACGGGGTCAAGTGCCGTACAGGCCAACCATTTGACGGTGTGACGTATGCCGTTCGACGCATGGGGGTCCGAACAATTTCGGTGTGAATGGCGATCCATGCGAGAGGTATTGACGCCGTTCACCTGTTCTCTATCATTCGGGTTGCTCGACACTTCGATCCCTGTTCGACATGACGAACAAATCGAACCGCCCCCTCTCACGTCAGGGTCATTCAGGGTGGCGCTACCTGAAGTCGGAGTCGCAAGGGGGCCGTACCGCACGCATATGTCATGACCGCGCCAACTCATCTCGGCGTCTGCCGTGGTGCTCACAGACTGCTGCGCACCGCACCCACCGACAGTCCGGCCGGCCTCCGACGAGGCCGACCGGAACCGCCTACTCAAGGTTGAGGAAGTATCCATGCACAGAGGAAGTTTCAGCCGCAGGCATCCGTCTGCGGTGCTCGCCGCCGTGGTTGCGACCCTGGCCGCGCTGGCGGCGATGCTCGTCGCCGCCCCGGCTCAGGCGGCTTCCAGCGGCGCCTTGCGCGGCGTCGGTTCCGGCCGGTGTCTCGACGTGCCGGGCGCCAGCCAGACCGACGGCACGTATTTGCAGATCTATGACTGCTGGAACGGGACCAACCAGCAGTGGACGTTGACGGACAGCAACCAGCTCACCGTGTACGGCAACAAGTGCCTGGACGTTCCGGGCCACGCCACCGCGGCCGGTACCCGGGTGCAGATCTGGACCTGTTCCGGCGGCGCGAACCAGCAGTGGCGGGTGAACTCCGACGGCACGGTCGTCGGCGTCGAGTCCGGGCTGTGCCTGGAGGCTGCGGGCGCCGGTACGGCCAACGGCACAGCGGTGCAGATCTGGACGTGCAACGGCGGCAGCAACCAGAAGTGGACCGGCCTGTCCGGGACGACCCCGCCGGACGGCACGTGTTCTCTTCCGTCGACGTACCGGTGGACGTCGACGGGTGCCCTGGCGCAGCCGGCGAACGGGTGGACCGCGGTGAAGGACTTCACCACTGTGACGCACAACGGCAAGCACCTGGTCTACGCGTCGAACGTCTCGGGGTCGTCGTACGGCTCGATGATGTTCCAACCCTTCACGAACTGGTCGGACATGGCGTCGGCCGGCCAGACCGGCATGAGCCAGTCCGCGGTGGCGCCCACGCTGTTCTACTTCGCGCCCAAGAACATCTGGGTGCTGGCGTACCAGTGGGGTGCCTGGCCCTTCATCTACCGCACGTCGAGCGATCCCACGAACCCCAACGGCTGGTCCGCTCCGCAGCCGCTGTTCACCGGGAGCATCTCAGGTTCCGACACCGGTCCGATCGACCAGACCCTGATCGCCGACGGCCAGAACATGTACCTGTTCTTCGCCGGTGACAACGGCAAGATCTACCGGGCGAGCATGCCGATCGGGAACTTCCCGGGCAACTTCGGCTCGTCGTACACGACGATCATGAGCGACACGAAGGCCAACCTCTTCGAGGCGCCGCAGGTGTACAAGGTGCAGGGCCAGAACCAGTACCTCATGATTGTCGAGGCGATGGGCGCGAACGGGCGCTACTTCCGTTCCTTCACCGCCTCCAGCCTGAGCGGCTCGTGGACCCCGCAGGCCGCCTCGGAGAGCAACCCCTTCGCGGGCAAGGCCAACAGCGGTGCCACGTGGACCAACGACATCAGCCACGGTGACCTGGTCCGCAACAACCCCGACCAGACCATGACCATCGACCCCTGCAACCTGCAGTTCCTCTACCAGGGCAAGTCCCCCACCGCGAGCGGCCCGTACGACCAGCTGCCGTGGCGGCCGGGTGTCCTCACCCTGCAGCGCTGAACCGGTCTGTGCACCCCGTCGGCGGCCGGCCCCACCCAGTTCGGGCCGGCCGTCGTCCCTGGCGTCACTTCGGTGATCACCGGACCGCGCACCATGAAGCAGCCGAAGCTGCGGGTCGACCAGCGGCGGCGATGACGCAAGCGGGATCGGCGGGTCACGGCCGGTCGATTCGCATCCCGGGTTCACGGCGACGGTACGCCGAACAGGGCCGGCAAGGCACAGGCGCGATGCTCGCGTGTCGAAAGCGGTGCGGCGCGGAAGGTGGGCCGTGAGGTGGGCCGCCAGTTGCGCGACTTCCCGGACTGTGAGGCCGGGGTGATCTGGTGGACCGGTGCTGCTTGCGTGCGAGGTCTGCGTGGAGATCGTCCAGGACAGGAGCGCAGCCCAGCAGCGCGAGCAGCGCAACTCCGAGGGCCTGTGCCCCGAGCACGGCAGCCGCCTCGGTCCATCGGGGCTGTGCGCGACCTGCGAGCTGGACGACGCAGCAGCCAGGCCGGCCCCGACCGTGGTGCACCAGCGGGCACCGGACGGCCGTCGCGCAGCTCCTACGGCGACTGCGGCGCGGATCCTGCTGACCGGCCGGACCCTCGGGGACGGCCTGTGCAGGCTGTGCCGCGAGGAAGCCGCCGCCTTGGCCGCCGACCATGCACCGCCGACCTCCGGCGTGACCGCAGACCGGGTCTGTACAGGCCGGGACGGGCGCGTTCCATGCAGCCGTGCGCCTCTGGCGAGTCGCAGCGTGTGCGCCCACCACCGGGTCCAGGAGGACGCCTGATGCCCAGGAACAGCAGCCCAGTGGCGTCGATCTGGCCCGAATCGCCCTCGGGCCGCAAAGGAGGCAACGCAATAACGGCGGCCGCCGACGAAGGGGCCGCCCAGGAGCGGGCCACCCATGAGGCGGCCGGCCGCACGATCGTGCGCGGCCGGCGCGTCCTCGTGCCCGGCTCGATGCACCTGCCCGAGCCGGACGATGTCGACCACCCCGGCCGGCGCTGGGAGCAGGCGGCGGAGGCGCGGAAGGTCGGCGGAGGGCGGGGTCGTCGGGGCACTGCCGTCTGCCGTGGAGGTGCTGTCGCGTCCCGCCGATGCGGAGACGGTCGATCTGCAGGTCCGGCCGGTGTCGGATGTGCTGGCGATCTTCCGTCCGATGTCAGCCGAAGAGATCGAATTCGACGTCGACCTACGTGAGCTGCAGGGCCAGGCCGGAGTGGACACTCTGTGCGGCTTCCTTTGCGCGATCGGCCGTCGGCTGGGCAAACCAGTGGTCATGACGGCGGAGGGCGACTACGGCGATCCGGTGCTCGGTTTCGATCCCGCAGCCGACCGTGTGGTGCTGCTAGCGGAGCCTCAGCTGATCGCACTCGTCGGCCGAGACTCGTAGAAGGTGCCATCGCGGAGCAGGCGCCTGTACATGAGGGGATCATCCTGGCAGGTGCCGGGATGATCCCCCGCCCCCCAGGACGTCCTCTTCGACGACATGGTCCACCAGACCGCTGCCGGCACTGTCGTGCCCATCCAGGCAGCCAGGATCACCGCGAGCGGAAGCCGCAGCGCAAGGTATGGTGGCACGCTGCGGCAACTGCGCAGGCAGGGGTGACGCGTTCCGTCCCCGCAACGTGCGCCGACACTCCCACCTGCGTCCTGGAGGCCAAAGCGGCCGCGCCGGGAACAGCCGGTCCGGCCGGCACGGTTGCATCGACCGAGAGACCGGCGCCGCACCAGGATCCGGGCCCCGAGATCGCGGTACACCCGCCGCGTACTCAGACCAAGACGTATTTCCGCAGGAGGATCGCTTCATGACCGACCGGCCCTTGACGCTCATGGCAGTGCACGCCCACCCCGACGACGAGGCCACCGGCACCGGAGGGGTCCTCGCGCGATACGCGGCGGAAGGCATCCGCACGGTTCTCGTGACGTGTACCGACGGCGGTTGCGGTGACGGACCGGGAGGTGTCAAGCCGGGCGATCCCGGGCACGATCCCGCGGCGGTCGCCTTGATGCGCCGTCAAGAACTCGAAGCGAGCTGTGCCGTCCTGAAGGTCAGCGACCTGGAGACGTTGGACTATGCCGACTCCGGGATGATGGGCTGGCCGAGCAACGACGCCCCCGGGTCCTTCTGGCAGACCCCCGTACAGGAAGGCGCGGCCCGGCTCGCGGAACTCATGCGGCACTACCGACCTGATGTGGTCGTCACCTACGACGAGAACGGCTTCTACGGCCACCCCGACCACATCCAGGCCCACCGCATCACGATGGCGGCGCTGGAGATGACCGAGCTGACACCGAAGGTGTACTGGACGACGATGCCTCGTTCGATGATGCAGCGGTTCGGCGAGATCATGCGCGAGTTCCACGCGGACATGCCCGAGCCGGATCCTGCCGAGGCCGCCGCGATGGCCGAGATCGGCCTCCCCGACGACGAGATCACCACGTGGGTGGACGCGACCGGGTTCAGCGGTCAGAAGTTCGACGCGTTGGCCGCGCACGCCAGTCAGGGCGAGAACATCTTCTTCCTCAAGATGGGCAAGGAGAGGTTCGGTGAGCTGATGGGCATGGAGACCTTCCTACGTGTCCAGGACGCCACCGGCGCGGCCACACCCGAGAACGATCTCTTCGCCGGACTGCGCTGATCCGCCCGTCCGACTGGACGGGACAGCGCATCGACTGCACGGCGCGCGATCGAGCGGGTCACACACCGGCAAGCCTGTCCACGCGGGTTCCGCTTCGGCCGCCCGCGTCCGGGCCTCGCCGGCGGCGTCGACGCGTGCGCGACTTCCGGCCGACACCGCGCTGCGGAGGTCGACCGGGAGCTGCCGGACCTGTCGCAGATAGGCACGCGTGGCGACTGTCCGCAGCCATGCCCGAGGTGTCGTGATCTGCGACCACTTGGGAAAGCCTTCGACGAACGCAGCGTGTGCGGCTTCCGACGCCTCGTGACGAGAGGCGCCCAGGCGCATTTGTCCGAACGTTGAGTGACGGTCACACCGGCCCGCTGAACCCCGGCCCGGCCGCTCGATGCCGACGAGCGCGGGAAAGACGGTGCCACCGCCCGACGCGGCCGTGCAGCGTCGCCCACGCCACGAGGACGCCTCGGACAGGCCCTGCGGTTCGAAGGGCAATTGGACCGCCTGGCGGGATCGGATTGTTCACGAGTTCCGACGGCGCCCGGTGGCACACAGGACGCACCCTCGGAGACCGGGAGAGTACCCGGGACACGCCTCGTTCCCTGCGAGACTGAGGATGCCAAGCCGTGAACAGCAAGAAAGACATACCGTGGACGAGGTACAAGAAGGTCTCTGCTTCGCAGGTTCCGCCGTGGTGACCGTGTTCGTCATCGGCGCGGGCAACGAACCGCTGCCGCCGGAGACGTTCCACCTTGCCGGACTCGCACCCGACGAGGTGCACCCTTACAAGCTGCAGGAGCAGCCGGCAGCGATCGCGCCGCTCGGCCTCATGTCGTACGACCTCACCTTCCACGACACCTCGCTCGCCCTGTCCACCTATACGTGCGAGGCGCTGCGCCGCCTGTGCGCGGACGGCCGAGCCGTGGCCTGGGCAGGCTTCGAGGGGTCGTTCCACTACGACCACCTCCTCACCGAAGACATTGCCTCCTCGGTCTACGGATACTGTGCGAGCGGCGCCGAGCCCGTCGTCGCACGGGACTTCGCCACCCTGCGCAGCGCAGCCTGGAGGCAGCGGATAGCCGAAACCCGCGCGACCCTGCAGGAACTGCTGCGTTGACTTTGAGCCACCGACTCCGGAAGTCCCACACCGTGGTGACCCACGTTCGATGGCACACGCGCTGAACCTTGAGCGGCAACGGTCGATATCCAGCAACTCCGCGAGAGACGGGTGGCACCGGTGCGTGTCACCCATCGAGTGGATGCGCACCGGATGGACGGTGGTGCGCACCGCACTGGTGTCCAGCCATCCGCACGGTGGTGCGGTCACCGGTGCAGAGCGACCACGGTCTCCACCACCGCACGGGCTTGTGCCATGTGCTCATCGCGTAACGTCTGCACAGCCCGGACGACGTCCGTCGGTACGACTTCTCCCAGGGTGGGGGAGTGGCCGGTCCCTGTTCGCGCCCGTCCACGGAATTGATGGGATCCGTCACCGCCGGTGCCGTCGCCGCCGGGAACGGCCGAATCGCAGACCGGCGCCGTCGCAAGGCGGAACGGTGACTGTCGTGTTCCGCAGCCTCCGAGCAACGTCGAGACACACCGCAACTGACGCGAGGACTCCAGTTCCGCTGCTCACATCGCCTCTGTCTCCTCCGCGAGGATGAAGGTCCAAGTCGGTTCCACCCGGTGGTGGATGGCGCCCCCCGCTTCGTCTCGGAAGTCGGATCACCGGTCTTCGGCTCGGCACAGCATGCGGGGTACGGCTTCGAAGTGGTGCGAGCCGGAGGGGTGACCGTGCGGGAACCCGCCCCGCGGCCCGGGTCCAGGCCGACGGGGCGGCGCCCGCCGGGGCGACCGGCAGGCCCGGTTCGGCTCGTTCTTTGCCGCGGTGGCGGTCCATCTCCCGCCACTCCGGGCGCAGACCAGTGAGGTTGGTCGTCAGGAAGTACACGGTGCCGCAGCCACCAGCACGGGTGCGAGACCCGTCCCCGCCACGGCGGCGCCTCCGAGCAGGCCACCCAGTGGAATCCCGGCCCAGGTGAGGGCGTCACCGATACCTCGCGCCCTGCCCACCATCTCCGGGGGGACGCGTTCGTACGTGACGGCACCGATGATCGGATTGATGAAGCCGCCACCAAGGCCGCCGATGCCTATCACCACCGCCACGACCCACAGCGGCGCATCCGTCGTGAGGACGAGGAACCGCGGCGCCCCGGTGACGAGCCAGCCGAGGAAGAACACCGGGCGACGCCGCAGTCTGTGGGCCACCGCCGCGGCGACGAGACTGCCGACCGTCGCCGTGATGCTGAACGCCGCCAGCACCAGTCCGATCGCGGCAGGACCGTAACCGGACTCCCTGGCCCAGACAGGCACGAGCACGGCCACATATGCGGCGTCCAGCAGATTCGTGACGCCGAGCATCGCGTAGAGCGCCAGCAGCATCGGCTCCGTGCGCAGGAACGTGAAGCCCTGCCGGAAGCTGTGCCAGTAACCGCCCTGCGCATCGCGTGGGGCCCTCTCCCGCTTCCTCTCCGACAGGGTGCCGATGTGGCTGTCCCATGCCGCGAGGCAAGGCCACGGCGATGAGCAGCGAACCCAGCACGAAGCAGGCGGCGTTGACCCCCAACCCGGCCATCGGGCCCACCAGCCCCACCAGAGCGCCCCCGGCGGCTGGCCCGACGGTTCCGGCCAAGCGCTCGAACACGCCCTGCAGCCCGGTGGCCCGTTCCAGCGGCACCCGGCTGAGTCCGGCCGCCTCCGGGATCATGACGTCCTTCGCGAGATCCCCGGGGCTGCGGACCGTGCCGATGACCGCGACCAGGGCCAGCAAGGCCCCGAACGACAGCATGCCTTCGGCGTGCAGCAGGGTAAGCAGCAAGGCGGCAACCGCGCTGACGACGTCCGCACTCCAGGAGATCCGGCGGGGCCCGACCTGGTCGACCAGTGGCCCGACGAAGGCCTTGACCGCCACATAGGGCCCCATCTCGCAGAACGCGACCAGACCGGTCTGTGTGGCGTTGCCGGTCGTGACGAGCACGAACCACGGAATGGCGGTGGCCGAGATCCGGGTGCCGCTGTGCGCGACAGCAGCGCCGCCAGAACCCCGCCGAGCGGCCGTAACCGCGCCCGGCCGGTCGTACCTGCGTACTCGTACCGCATCAGCCCTCCTCCCGCTCGGCGATGTCGACGTCCGGCAGCACATGGACGTTCACCCACACCCGCTCGGCGTCCCGGGGCTCCTGGTCGCCCGAGGCCCGCCGGTACCGGTCGATCACGGCCCAGATCTCGTCGCGCATCTCCCGGGCCTCCGCGGGGGTTGAGTCGCAGTGCGGCGTCGCTCATGTCGAAGCCCTCCCGCCACGGCCGCGGCAGCGTCTGCAGACCGTTGAGCGCTTGCTGGGTGCGCATGGTGTGCGTGTTGTGCACCGACTGCAGATACGCCAGAGCCGCCTCGGGCTCCCGCTCCGCGAGGTCCTCGGAGCTGAAGCGCGTCAGCTGGTGCACCGAACGCCACCAGCGTTCCCGCGCGTTCCCTCTCTCCGCGTCCTCCTCCACGAAGTCGGCCGCGGCGAGCTGGCGCAGGTGGTAGCTGGTCGCTCCGGAGTTCAGACCCAGACGGCCGGCCAACTGCGTTGCCGTGGCGGGTCCGTGGGTCCGCAGCAGGCCGAGGAGCTGCACACGCACGGGGTGAGCCAGGGAACGAAGGCCCTTGGCGTCCAGGGCGACGGACTTGTCATCGGGAATCTGTGCCATGCACGACTGCCGAGCCCGAGCCCCCAACAAACCTGTGACCTGCAACGACCGTGAGCATGAGCAGGATTACGACGCCACCCTTCGGGACAGCAGTGGTGTCGCATATCTGCCAGCCCCTGCCCCGTTCCGCCTGCTGAACTGAAAGCGCAACAGCACACACATCACGGGACGGAATCCATGGCCGCATCCACCACCGCCACGACGTGCGACTCCGGCGGGCCCGGATCACCGCCCCGCTCCACGGTGACCGGATGGCTGGCCGTCGTCGCGGTGATGCTGGGCATCTTCTCCATCGTCACCACGGAAATCCTCCCCATCGGACTTCTGACCAAGATCGGCGCCGGCTTCACCGTCTCCGATGGCATGGCCGGACTGATGATGACCATGCCCGGCTTCCTCGCGGCGATCGCCGCCCCCGTCGTCACCGTCGTGACCGCGCGGATCGACCGCCGCCTGATGCTGTGCGTCTTCATGGTCCTGCTCGCCGCGGCCAACTTCCTGGCAGCAGCAGCCCCCGACTACTGGTTGGTCCTGGTCTCCCGCGTCATCGTCGGCATCGTGATCGGCGGCTTCTGGTCCATCGGCGCCTCACTGGCCGAACGCCTGGTACCCGCCGCCTCCGTCGGCCGAGCCACGGCAGTGATCTTCTCCGCAGTACCCCTGGGCTCCGTACTGGGTGTTCCGGCCGGCACACTCATCGGGGACCTGGCCGGATGGCGCACCGCGTTCATCGCGATGGGCGGCTTCACCGTCGCCGTACTGATCATGCTGTTGATCGTCACGCCGCCACTGCCACCTCACCAGACCACGCGCCTGCGCGTACTACGCGGCATGCTCAACAGCGTTTCCATCCGATTTGCACTACTCCTGACGGTTCTGGTCGTGTTGGCGCACTTCGGTACGTACACCTACGTCACACCGTTCCTCGAGCAGGTCACCGACGTCAGCTCCGGGCTCATCACCGTCTTCCTGCTCATCTACGGGGCGGCAGGCATCCTCGGCAACTTCCTGGGCGGCTCTCTTGTCACACGGCACCCTCGGGCCACCTTCGGTATCGCCGCCGGCATGATTGCTGCCGCCACCTTGCTCCTGCCCGTTCTGGGGCACGGCACAGTCGGAGCGATCGCCCTCCTCGTCGTCTGGGGCGTGGCATACGGGGCGGTCCCTGTCTGTTCCCAGACGTGGTTCACCAAGGCGAGCCCCGACACCCCCGAAGCCGCTTCCGTCATGTTCACCGCGTCGTTCCAGGCCACGATCTCCCTGGGCGCTCTGACCGGTGGACTCGTCGTCGACGCCGGCTCACCCTCGACGGTCATGACCCTGGGCGGCATGACAGCCATCCTCATGTGCATCGCTGTATGGACCCACTACGCCCGGCGCCTGGCGTGGCCGGACACCACCTGACCCGTTTCGGCTTGCCTGACGACCCGGCCAGCAGGCCGGAGGAGCGAGGACACCGTGCGCTTCGACCACCCCGCCCCTCCCTGTCGAACCTGAAACCTCACCGCAGGCCAGGCCGGTGACGCGCCGGCCTTCACCAAGGGGCACGGGCCGCCTACGTGTTCCCCGCCGCATGCCATGGCGGACACCGGCCTTGCCCTCGACGAAGTCAGTGAAGCTGCCGCGCCAGTAGGTCTGCGGCCAGGTCGGTGAGGACGTCGGGAGCCGGCGTCGCGTCGAGCTCGGCTCCCGGCTCGTCCGGTTCGAGGGGTTCGAGCGTGGCAAGCTGCGAGTCGAGGAGCGAGCTCGGCATGAAGTGGCCGGTGCGTCCGCCGATCCGGTCCGCCAGCACTTCGCGGCTGGCGATCAGGTGCAGGAAGAATGCGCCCGGGCAGGACGCTCGCAGGATGTCCCGGTAGTGCCGCCTGAGTGCGGAGCAGGCGACCACCGCACCGGTGCCCGCCACATCCCGCTGGTGCAGCCAGCGGCCGACGGACTCCAGCCAGGGGCGGCGGTCGGCGTCGTCGAGCGGCGTGCCGGCCGACATCTTGATGATGTCGGCCGCGGAGTGGAAGTCGTCGCCGTCCGCGAAGGGCACGCCCAGCCGCTGTGCCAGCAGGCGGGCCACCGTGGTCTTGCCGATCCCTGCGACGCCCGTGACGACGACGCACGGGGACCGGCGCTCAGTGCGGTCCATCTTCCGGTAGTGCTTCGGGGTGCAGCAGGTCGCTGCGCCGCCGTTGGGCACCCTCGTGCGGCCGGGGAGGCGGACCGTCGGAGCCGGCCGGATACTCCTCCAGCGGGACCCGGTTGCTCTCCCATGCGTTCAGGACGGGGGCCAGGACCCGCCACGCCTCCTCGGCCTCGTCGCCCCGGATGGACAGGGCGGGATCACCCTTCATGACGTCCAGAAGGAGCCGGCCGTAGGCGGGCAGGTCGGGCGGTTCCATCCGCGCCGTCAATGAGAGCTGGGTGAGGGCCTGGGCGCGTGCGCCGATGCCCGTCATGTCGAGGGTCATCCCTTCCGGCTCCAGCCCGAAACGCAGCACGTTGGGCTCGGCCTGGCCTTCGTGACCGAAGGGCAGGTGGGGAACGGAGCGGAAGCGCACCGCGACCTCCTTGCGGTCCCGTCCGAGCGCCTTGCCGCTGCGCAGCCGGAACATCGTCCCCGACCAGCGCCAGCTGTCCAGTTCCAGTTCGACCTCGGCGAAGGTCTCCGTGCGCCGCCCGGGGTCCACGCCCTCCTCGTCGACGTATGCGGGGACATCGTGGTCGCCGATCCGGCCGGACAGGTAGCGTGCGCGGCGCGTGCGGTGCACGACGTCGTAGTCGGTGAGGAGCCGCACGGACCGCAGCACGTCGACCTTCCGGTCGCGCAGGTCCCGCTCGCCGAGGGTGATCGGGGGTTCCATGGCCACGAGGCACAGCAGTTGCAGCAGGTGGTTCTGCACCATGTCCTTCAGCGCGCCGACGCCGTCGTAGTAGCCGGCGCGGCCTTCCAGGGCGAGGGTCTCGTCCCAGACGATCTCGATGTCCGCGATGTGAGTGCTGTTCCAGATGGGCTCCAGCATCCGGTTGGCGAGCCGGCTTCCGAGCACGTTCTGGACGGTCGTCATGGCGAGGAAGTGGTCGACCCGGAACACTGCCTGTTCGGGCACGAGACCGGCGAGCAGCCGGTTGAGCCGGCGCGCGCTCGCCAGGTCTTCGCCGAACGGCTTCTCCAGCACGATCCGGCTGCCCGGCGGCAGCCCCGCCTCGTGCAGGGCCGTGACCACGTGCGGGAAGAGTGCCGGGGGAAGGGCGAGGTACACGGCGATCGGGTCGTCGCCGACGACGACCGCCGCGACGTCCGCGGGGTCGGTGACATCGGCCCGCCGGTAGTGGGCCGAAGCGGCGACGGCCGTCCTCGCCTCGACGGGGCAGGAGCCGCCGTGGCGGTCGAGCTGGTCGGCACACCACCCGCGGAAGCGGTCGGTGTCCCAGCCTTCCCTGCTCGCGCCGGTCAGCCGGAAGTCGTCGTCGATGTGTCCCGCGGCCCGCAGGGCGGCCAGGGCCGGCAGGAGGTAGCGGGCGGTGAGGTCGCCCGTCGCGCCGAAGACGGCGAGCCGGTTGATCATGTCCGTGTGCCTGCCTTCGCCCGCGCGAGGTTCACGCCGCTGGCGATGATCCCGATGTGGCTGAACGCCTGGGGGAAGTTGCCCATGAACTCTCCAGTGGTGGGCTCGATCTGTTCCGGCAGTAGTCCGAGCGTGCTGGCACGGGCGCACAGCGAGGTGTACACCTTCTCGGCCTCCTCGATCCGGCCCTGGGCGGTCAGGTTGTCGGCCAGCCAGAAGCTGCACAGCACGAAGGCGCCCTCGTCGCCCGGCAGGCCGTCGGGCGACTCCTCGTGGAGGTAGCGGTAGAGCAGGCCGTCGCCGGCCGACAGGCGTTCGGCCACGGCCGTGGTGGTCGCGGCCATCCGCGGGTGGCCGGCCGGCACCACGTGGCGCAGCGGGAGCGCGAGCAGGCTCGCGTCGAGCGCGCCGCCGCCGTCCAGGTGCGCGCTCAGCGTCTGCGCGTCCTCGTCCCAGGACTCCTCCAGGATGCGCCGACGCAGCCGGTCGGCCGAGGCACGCCAGGCTGTGGTCGGCCCGGGCAGTCCGAGCCGCTCGCCGATGTCCGCGGCCCGGTCCAGGGCCACCTGGCACATGCCGGCCGAGTACGTGAACACCCGGCCGTCGCTGCGTACCTCCCAGATCCCCTGGTCCGGCTGGCGCCACGCCTGCTCCGCGGTTTCGGCGAGCCCCGCCAGCCCCGCCCACAGCGCGGGCGGCACCTCACGGCCCGAGCGCAGCCACTGGTCGGTGCGCAGCCACTGGTCGGCGCAGTCCAGGATCTCGCCGTAGACGTCGTGCTGGCGCTGATCGGCCGCGCCGTTGCCCCACCGCACCGGACCGGAGCGGCGGTACCCCTCCAGCTCGGTGTCCTCGATCTCGTCGGGTACGGGGCCGCCGTCGAGGTTGTACATGATCCGGGGGCTGCGGCTCTGCTCAACGGCGTCGAGGACCCAGCCGAGGAAGGCGTCCGCCTCGCCGGTGAAGCCGACGCGCCGCAGGGCGAACACGGCGTAGGCGGCGTCGCGGATCCAGGCGTAGCGGTAGTCCCAGTTGCGGACTCCGCCGACCGGCGCGGGCAGGGAGGAGGTGGGCGCCGCGACGACGGCGCCGTTGGTCCAGTCGTCGCACAGCTTCAGGGTGATGGCGGCACGTCGGACCAGTGCCTCTTGGGGACCGGAGTAGTCGAAGTGTTTCATCCAGCGCCGCCAGGCGTCGGCGGTGTCCGCGAGCACCGTGTCGGTCTGGAACCGGTGGTGGCGGTGGAAGCGGCCCCAGGACAGCACGAGGTCGAGGTGGTCGCCCTGTCTCAGGTCGTGGGTGCTGTGCAGCCCGGGCAGGGGGTGATTGGAGCGCAGGTGCAGGCGCAGGTCCGGCCGGCGGGAGGGTCGCAGTTCCAGGCCGCTGAAGAGCGTCTGGGTCGTGCCGCCGCCGCGGGGCTCCAGGTCCACCCGCAGCCGGACGTGTCCGGAGAGGACCACGGCCGACCGGACGAGCTCGGACCGTCCGGCCGGGGAGTCGTCGGTGAGGTCGGCGCCGGTGCGCACGGTCAGCGCGTCGGTGACCCGTACCAGGCCGGTGGTACTGCGCATCTCGGTGGTGAGGACACCGGTGTCGGGTTCGTAGCGCTGGCGGGCCTCCACCAGGTCCTGCGGGGCGAGGGTGAAGTGGCCGCCTCGTGCGTGGTCCAGCAGGCCGCAGAACAGGGGGTCGGAGTCGAATCGGGGCAGGCACATCCACGGGATCGAACCGTCCAGGCCGACCAACGCGGCCGTCGTACCGTCCCCGATGAGGCCGAGGTCCTCCAGCGGCAGGTAGCCCTCGCGCCTGCGGACCGGGCGGAACGGGGGGTCGGGGTCGTGCATAGCTCCTCGCTTCCGCGGCGCCGCAAAGTACCGTCCGCCGCGCTGCGCAAGTCCGGGAAAGGACGACTGCCTAGAAAGTGATCAGCACCTTCACGACGTCTTCGAGCTTCTTGTCCGCGACCTCGAAGGCCCGCTCCATGTCGTCGAAGGGGAACGTGTGGGTGGTCATGCGGGTGGGGTCGATGCGCTTCGCCTCCACCACACGCAGCAGCCGTTCCATGCGGAGCCGGCCTCCGGGGCAGAGCCCGGTCACGATTGTCTGGTCCGCCATGCCGACGCCCCATTCGACGCGGGGGATGCGGATGAACTCGCCCTCGCCGAAGTAGCCGATGTTGGAGATGGTGCCGCCGGGCTTGGTGATCTTCACAGCCGTCTGGAAGGTGATGTCCGCGCCCAGTGCCTCGATGGCGGTGTCGACCCCTTCTCCTCCGGTGAGTTCACGGATCCGCTCGACGACGTCCTCGCTGGTGAAGTCCACGATCTCATCGGCGCCGTACTCGCGCGCCAGTTTCTGCCGACTGGGCACCGACTCGACCCCGATGACCCGGCCGGCGCCGCGGAGCCTGGCCCCCGCCGTGGCCATCAGGCCCACCGGCCCTTGCGCGAGGACGGCGACCGTCCCGCCGATCGGAATGTTGCCCTTCTCCGCTCCCATGAATCCCGTCGAGAGCATGTCGGCGCAGTAGACCGCCACGTCGTCACCGATGGTGTCGGGGATCCTGGCGAGATTGGCGTCGGCGTCGTTGACGTGGAAGTAGTCGGCGAAGACCCCGTCCTTGCGGTTGGCGAACTTGAACCCTCCGAGCGGTCCGCCCGACTGCGAAGGGAACCCGTTCTGGGAGGCCAGGTCGCCCCAGTCGGGGGTGATGGCGCCGACCAGCACGCGGTCGCCGGGCCGGAAGTCCTTCACCTCGCTGCCCACCGCGTGCACGATGCCGACCGCTTCGTGGCCCAGCGTCAGGTTCTTCCTCGGGCCGATGCCGCCGTGCACGGTGTGGGAATCGGAGGTGCAGATCAGGGCACTGGTCGTCTGCACCACCGCGTCGCCCGGGCCCGGCTCCGGGACGGGCTTCTCCATGAAGCCCGTCCGTCCGATTTCCTTCATCACGAACGCCTTCATCCGCCCGTCCTTCCTCCGCCGACTCACTGCTGACCGCGACAACGATGAGCCGGCCGCATCGACTCCGGCATTCGGCGTCAGCCCTTCACACCTGCCACTGTCGCAAGGTCCGAGCCCGCTCGCGACTCGACCGGACGATGCCCCGGTCAGGCGAGGCGGGCGTGGGGGAGGGCTCCGTAAAATGGCCTCGGTGAGATGACCCGGGTGACACGCCTGTCCCGGCACTGGCCCAGGCGGCGAAAGCGGCCCTGTCGGCGTCGGGCTCCGCGCGAGGTCGGAGGACGCTGTGGGTGACGAACACACGGATCGAGCCTTCATCGGATCGTTCACATCGTCGGGCGGCCGCGGCATCGTGGTGGCCGCCGTACATCCGACAACGGGAGCGCTGACCGAAATCGGCGTTGTCGATGCCCTACCGGACCCGTCCTACCTGACCGTCGATCACGCTGGGCCGGGACCGGTCCTGTACGCCGTCTCCGAGACGGCACAGGGCTCGCTCGCCGCCTACGACATTGCCGATCCCGAACCCCGCCCGCTCGGCGTCCCCGTGGCAGTGCGAGGGGATTCGCCCACCCATCTCTCGGTGGTGCGTGGTCACCTGCTGACCGCCAATTACGCCTCCGGCAGCGTCACCGTGCTCCCCCTCGCCGCCGACGGCGGCCTGCGAGCCGCCGGCGACGTGCGGCACTACACGGGCAGCGGACCCGACCCCGCCCGCCAGTCCGGCCCGCCCGCGCACCAGGTACTGTCCGACCCCTCGGGACGGTGGGTGCTCGGCGTCGACCTCGGCGCCGACAAGGTGTGGATCTTCTCCCTGGACGCGCGGGAGGGAAGGCTGGTGCCGAACGGCGAGACGTCCTTGCCGCCCGGCACGGGTCCGCGTCACCTGGCCTTCCACCCGTCCGGAAGCCACGCCTACGTTCTCGGAGAACTCGATCCGGCCGTCACCGTGTGCCGCTGGGACGCCGCCGCCGGCGTGCTCGAACCGGTGGGGACGGCACCCTTGTTCCCGGACGGCACCGACGAGGCCGTCTCCCCCTCGGCGCCGGTTGTCTCGCCCGACGGCCGCCATCTGTGGGCGGCGGTCCGCGGCACCGACACCATCACCGTCCTGGTGCTCGACGCGACCGGCGAGCGAGCGGAGCCGGTCGCGTCGGTGCCGTGCGGAGGTCGATGGCCGCGCGATCTGGTCCTGCACCCTTCCGGCACGCGGCTGTACGCGGCCAACGAACGCTCGGGCGACGTCACATGGCTGGACCTGGACCCCGCGACCGGCGTCCCGCGACGCGCCGGTTCCCTGCCGGTGCCGGCGGCGTCCAGCATCGTGTTCGCCTGACGGCAGCGCACGCACACCCGGCTGCCCTCACGCTCCGCCGCGGACGACGGCGACCGGGCAGTGCGCGTGGTGCAACAGTGCCTGGCTGACCGAACCCAGGAGCATCCCGGAAAACCCGCCGCGCCCCCTGGCGCCGGCAACCATCAATTGGGCGTTTCTGCTGGCCTGGACCAGGACCTCGCGGGTCTCGCCGCTCAGCACTTCCTGTCGGACCGTCACGTCCGGATAGCTCTCCGCGCGTCCGGCGACCGCCTGGGCCAGCAGGCGCTCCGGGCTCTCCACGCCCGTACCGGCCGGTGCGTGGTCCGGCAGCCACGCGTGCACGGCGACGAGCTCGGCTCGCCGCAACTCGGCCTCGGCGAAGGCGAATTCGACCGCCTTCTCGCCCTCGGGGGAGCCGTCGACGGCCAGCACGACGGGCCCGGAGCAGTCCGGCTCCTCGCGGACCACCAGCACCGGACAGTGGCTGTGGGCGGCCAGGGACACCGCCGTCGAGCCCAGCATCATGCCGACGAAGCCCCCGATGCCCCGGCGGCCGACGACCACGAGGTCCGCGGCGCGCGACTCGGCCACCAGCACCGACACCGCACCGCCGATCATCACGGCTTCGTCGACCTTCACCCCGGGCGCCACACGCCGGGCGTCCTGTGCGGCGTCGTGCGCCAGCGTGTTGAGCGGGGACGGGTCCAGCGGTGCGTACATGGGCCCGACCGGCCAGCTGAAGGCGTGCACCACACGCAGCTCCGCACCGCGCCGCTCAGCCTCCCGAGCGGCCTGAACCACCGCGGCATGGCTCGACGACGAGCCGTCCACGCCTACGACGACCATGCTGCCCACAGCGCCTCCTCACACACGTCGGTACCGCTGGGCCCTGGCGAGCCGGGCCGTCAGGTGGGCCCCTCGCGGCCGTCCGCTGAAGGCGATGGGCCGCTCCTTGTGGCCGGGCTCGAGGTGCGCCGTTTGCACGCCGTGGGACGCCCTCTGGTTGGTCTTGTTCGTGATCGTCACCAGGGCGGCGGGCGGTCCGCCGGTCCGGTGCCGGGGCAGGCTCTCGGACACGGCGTTGCCGCGGCCCTGGACGTTCTCGAGCGCACTCTCGGCGGCGGTGTCGGCCCGGGCGGCCTCGGCGTCGACGGACGCCTCGAATCCCAGGGCGCGGGCAGCCGCGGAGGATGCCGCTGCCGAGGCTGGCGCGCGAGCGGAAACGATCGCGGAAGCCGCCGAAGAGGTCGGCGCCGACCGTGGCGTGCCGGACATGGTCTGACCGCCGCCGCGACCTGTCAGGGTGAGCGTCCCGACCGCGCAGCCACGTGGCATCGCGACGGCTCGGTGACCGAAGCGACGGGAGCTGCCGGTGAACCTTGGGGACATGTGCCATCCTTTGCGCCTTACACGGCCGAGCACACTCATCTTCCGCCCCGAGATCGCGACCGGCGAGTCGACCGTGGCCATTCGGAGGGGGCGTGCACCCCTCCCCACGCAGGGCTCACCACGTCATGGTGCTGCTGCCAAGCGGGGCACCCTCCTCATCGTGGCACGGCGGGCCGGCGAAGCCGTTCGGCGAGCTGCCGCGAGCCACGGCAGCGGGAAGTCTCTCTGTCTCCTTATTGCGGTCGCATGAGGTCCAGGTCCTCGCCCCATGCATCCAGTACCTCGCCGAGTCCAGCCTCCCGGGCCACCGCCTCGACGAGGGTGAACAGGTGTCGCTGCCGGGATACGTCGCCTGTTGCCGAGATGTGGTCCACGGCGCGGAGCAACACGTCGGTGTGCCAGCCCGGAAGCGGGTACCGGTCGAGCTCCCACTCGAGGAACTTGTTGTAGGGGCGGGGGCGACGGTCGAGAGCGAAGAGCAGCTCCAGCAGGAACCGGATGCTGTCGGCGGCGTCCAGGCGAGCGGCTAGAGCCTGGCCGTCCCGGTGGTTCTTGACGGATCGGTAGAGCGAGTTGGCGTAGGCGTCGAGCCAGCCACGGGCGCTTTGGAACGCCTCATCGGCATCCAGGCGAGCCTTGTCGGCGAGGATCCGCGCGATGCCTCCGTCGAGCCGGTCGAGCACGATCTGGGCTCGGGCGAGGGCGTAGCGTTCAAAACCGGGCATCCCGGCTGCACGGAACTCGGTGAGAGAGACGATGACGAGGTCCAGATCGGCGGTGCGGTGGCCCGCGAACCGGGTGAGGTCGGTCGTGACGTCATCAGCGAGGACCACGTACAGATCGTGGTCGGAGTGCCGGGTGATCATGCCGTCGTGGGCTCGGGAACCTTTGAGTACGAGGCCGACGACGGCTGGATCAGCGGTGGCGAGTTCGACGAGTGCGTCGTAGGTGAGAGGCTGCTCAGCAGTCATGGTGTGGATCTCCGCGACGTGATGACGGGTATGCCTGCCGGGGCGGCCTCCTGCTTCGAGAGGCGCCCGCACCGTCTGCGGCTGTACATGGCCGCCGCCCACACGGATCAACGCACATCCTGACCCTACCGCCGGCCGGGCCGTGGGGCAGGGAGTCCGGGGGAGACGTCAGCATGCCGGCCCGCTTGGTCACAGCCGCTCGCCGAGGGGCGCGACCAGGACGGTCGTCGGACAGTGAACGTGCGAGGCCGGTTGATCAGGCGTCCGCGCGGCGCAGCCGCTCAGGTGCTTCTCTGGCCAGCCGAGCGGCGGCGGAGCTGTCCGGCCGGGCGACTGATGCCTTCTTGGCGTTGAAGGCCAGCACCCACAACCCCGCGGCCCAGGCCACCTCGGATTCCTCACGCGTCCACGGCCGTCTGCGGGCCCGGGCGTATCCGTCCAGGAACCGCTCGGTCTCGGCAACGGTCGCAGGCCGGTCTTCAGGCCCGCCCGTGGGGAAGACCGCGGCTGCCAGCCCGGCAATTGCCGCCTCGGGCCGGGCGACCGCGCTGTCCCAGTCGTGCACCACGTGCAGCCTGTCGCCGTTCCAGCGAATGTTCTGGGACTCGAAGTCGCCGTGCCCGACCACCTCGGGCAGAGCGGCGCGCCGCAGCCGGGTGCGCACGCGGCGGGCCGTCTCGTCCAGCCGGCCGGGGCCGGGGTGGTCGTTGAGGTCCACGTCCATGTCGTCCGGCCACGGCCAGGGCCGCGGATCGTCATGGTCCCAGCCATTCCACGGCGGCGCGGGAGCCAACGACGGCACGTCCGCGACTGACGGCGCTGCCGCCATCAGGCGGGCCAGCGCCTCCGCGAACAGTTCGGGCGCGTCCGGATGCGGCGGCAGCACGGTGCCACCGGGGACCAACGCCTCGGCCGTGACGACGAGGCCCCTCAACGGCCCCTGGCCGCCCACAGGTTCCGGGCCCGCCAACGGCTCCGGGCACGGGAAGCCGGCTTGGTGCATGCGGCGTTGCACCTCCAGGCAGCCGGCCCGCCGGGGTGTCAAGGGTCTTGCCTTGACGACGACTTCACGGCCGTCCGCCAGCCGCAGTCCCATGACCGTGGACAGGTGGGCGCGTTCGAAGAGCGTCTCGGCGGGCGGCGAGCCCAGCCACTTGCTACACCACCTGGACAATTCCCCCACCACAAGAGCTCCCTGTCCTCGACATCACCGCTTGACCGAGCAGCGTCGCTTACGGCTCCGATCTTCGCGGCTGAATGGGCCGTTCGCACGGGTGCGCAGCGAAAGCTTCCCAGGGCGGTCGGCCGCCGACGTTCGACAAGACTGACTACCGTCGGCGGCATGCCGGCGGTAGTCGGGGATCAACCGGCTCGAACGTCACCGGGCCGGGACGGTCGCTGGGATCCCGCGTCTCCGCAGGTAGGCCCGGTTGCGGCGGGAGTCGTACACCTTGTCGACCCGCACCCGGTCCGGGTGCCTACGTGGCCTGCCCGGACCGAGCCGGGCACCCGGATCGCCTCCGGGACCGTTCTAACCGCGGCGAGTCACCCCGCCGCCCGGCCGTGATCACCGCGGAACGATCGCGGCGGGCGCTCCCGGTCACCATGCGCCGCCGACCACGGAACGGGCCGCAAGTGACGACCAGTAAGTCCAGACTAATCCAGCCACGTTACCCCCTATGTCGCGAATGGCCCGATTGACGGGCGGAATTGGGAAACTTAGCGTGTCCGCGTCATGGGGCGACGGCGCCTGCAGCGGCCAGGGGACCCACCGAGGACTCCCCCCACGGGGCAAAGGGGTACGGCACCTTGCGAAGATCACCGAGAAGAACCGTCATGACCGTCATGGCCGCAGTCGCGGCAGTGGCCATGGCCGCCTCCGGGACGACGGCGGCAGCCATGCCGCCAGGTGCCCGGGGCGATGCCTCCCCGCCGACGCGGTCCGGTGACGAACATGTCGTGGAGGCCGACCGCCAGATCACCCTCATCACCGGTGACGTGGTGCGGCTCGACCATCGCGGCAGAGTGGCGAAGGTGAGCCAGGCGAAGGGCCGGGAGTCGATACCGTTTCAGACCTTCTCGGCGAAGGGACACACCTATGTGCTGCCCACTGATGTCGGCGGCCTGATCGCCTCCGGAAGACTGGACATGCGGCTGTTCGACGTCACCGAGCTCAGCCGCCCGGAATACCGTCAACTCGTCGGCGACGGAGTACCGTTGCTCGTCAGTTACACGGGCGCGGAGCGAAGGACCGTCGCGAGGGCCGGCGGTGCGAAGGTGCGGGCGGAGATCGCCACCACCGGCAGCGAGGCGCTGACCGTGCCGGGGGCAGCGGCCTCGCGGGTGTGGACCTCCCTCACCGACGGCCCCGGCCGGAGCCCTCGGCTCGCCGCGGGGGTGCGCTCCATCCGTCTCGACGGACTGGTCAAGGCGTCGCTGGACGTGAGCGTGAAGCAGATCGGCGCCCCCGAAGCATGGCGTGCCGGATACGACGGCACAGGAGTGAAGGTCGCCGTGCTGGACACCGGCGTCGACACGCGCCATGCCGACCTGGCCACCCAGGTGGTCGCGGAGAGGAACTTCACCAGTGCCCCCGACGCCGCCGACCACAACGGCCACGGCACCCATGTGGCCTCCATCCTGGCCGGAACCGGGGCCGCCTCACACGGTACGTACCGGGGAGTGGCACCCGGCGCCGAGCTGATCAGCGGCAAGGTGCTCGACAACTACGGCAGGGGCACCGAATCCTCGATCATGGCCGGCATGGAGTGGGCCGTCGAGCAGGGCGCCACCATCGTCAACCTCTCGCTGGGAGGTTCCGACACGCAGGGGACCGACCCGCTGGAGGAGACCGTCAACAGGCTCTCCGACCGTGCCCTGTTCGTCATCGCCGCCGGCAACGCGGGACCGGGCGCCATGACTGTGGGCACCCCGGGTTCGGCCGACGCGGCCCTGACCGTCGGCGCCGTCGACAAGCAGGACGTGCTCGCCGACATGTCGTCCCGAGGCCCCCGGCTGGATGGCGCGATCAAACCCGACCTCACCGCGCCCGGGGTGGACATCACCGCGGCGGCCGCGGACGGGAGCCTCGTCGACCAGAGCGGTGTCCCGCACCCCGCCCCCGGCTATCTGACGCTCTCGGGAACCTCCATGGCCACGCCGCACGTGGCGGGCGCGGCCGCACTGCTCGCCCAGCGGCATCCGGACTGGAGCCCCGATCTGCTCAAGGAGGCGCTGGTCGGCTCCGCCCAGCCGGGCCCCTACAGCGCCGTCGAACAGGGCAGCGGACGGGTCGACGTGGCACACGCCATCACCCAGAGCATCGCCGCCCGGCCCGCCTCGCTGAGTTTCGACCGGCCCGGCTGGCCGCACGGCGACGACCAGCCGGTCACCAAGACGCTCACCTACCGCAACACCGGCACCACGGCGGTCACGCTGGACCTGGCGGCCACCGCCGACGGCCCGGCGGGTGCCCCCGTACCCGACGGCTTCTTCACCCTCGGAACCCGGCGACTCACCGTCCCGGCAGGCGGTACCGCATCGGTCGACGTCACCGCGAACCCCCGCCTCGCCGGCTCGACGGAGGGCGTGTTCAGCCTGGCCGTCACGGCGACGGGAGACGGCCAGACCGTCCGCACCGCAGGGGGTGTCCAGATCGAGGGCGAGATGTACGACCTGCGGATGAAGGCCACCGCGCGGGACGGCTCCGAACCCGACGAGGACACCTGGAAAGCCTGGATATACGACCTGACCGGCAACCGTTTCTACCCGGTCACCAGTGACGACGGCACGCTCGAACTGCGCTTGCACGCCGGCGACTACACCATCCTGGGCGAAGTGATCACGCTGGACGAGGAAGGTGTCGCCTACGTCGGCGAGGACTGGATGGTCGCCCCCCGGCTCAGCCTCACCAAGGACACCAGCCTCGCCTTCGACGCGAGGCAGGCCAAGCCTCTCGACGTGACCGTCCAGGATCCCGCCGCCACCCTCCAGTCCGGCAGTGTCAACATCATCCCGCACGACATCAGCGGTCTGCCGATCGCCCTCTCCACCTTTCCGATGGCCGAGGGCATCCGGCTCCAGCAGGTCGGCCCCGAGCCGAAACCCGGCACGGTGACCTCCACCCTCCTCCTCGACCTCGCCCACGGCGATACCAACTACCTGCTGGCGGACGAGCTCAAGGACGCCTTCTTCACCGGCTACCGGCACCACGCGAAGGCCAAGGAACTGGCCAGGCTCACCATCCGGCAGGGCACCACCATGACACCGCGATGGGGCGCGATCGTGTCCGAGCCCGAGTACCGCACACCGCCGGCGGCCATCTCCACCGACCTGCCCCACACCACCACCCTGTACCTCCAGGGCGGCATCGAGTGGAAGCACACCTTCGAGCAGCAGGCGGTCCGGGACACCGAGGCCCGGTACCGGCTGCCGGCCAGGAAGTACCGCGCGGGACGCGCCTACACCGAGACGTTCAACACCGGGGTCTTCGGTCCCGCGCTCGACACGGACACCGGCGCCGGGCCGGCGACCGGACTCGTCAGGGACGGCGACCGGCTGACCGGAGCGGTGCACCCGTTCACCGACGGCGCGGGACACGACGGGGAGAGTGTGTACGACGGGGAGAGCGCCACCACGACACTCTTCCGCGACGGCGTGGAATACGCGACGCTGCCCGGCGTCCTCGACGAGACCGCCTTCGACCTGCCCCCGGGCAAGGCCCGCTACCGGCTGGTCACCACCGTCAGCCGCGCTCGGTCGGCGGTGTCCACCGTGGGCACCGAGGTCTCCTGGTCCGCCGAGTTCAGCTCGGGCCACACGGCGAGGCCCACCCCGCTCCCGGCGAGCGTGGTGCGCTACCGGCCGGAACTCGGCCTGGACTCCACCGCGCCGGCCGGCGCCCGGCAGACCGTCCCGCTCACCGTTCAGGGCTCGGCAGCCGGCCACCGCCTCGGATCGCTGACCGTGTACGTCTCCTACGACCGGGGAGCGCACTGGTCCCGGACCGCCGTGCGCCACGGCAAGGTCACCGTGCTCAACCCGGCCGCGGGCGAGTCCGTCTCCTTCAAGGCCGAGTTCACGGACCGCCAGGGGAACGCCTTCTCGCAGACGATTCTGGACGCCTATCGCACCCGGTAACAGCACCTGCGCTCACCGTACGGGCCGCCGCACAGGCAGCCCGTACGGTGAGCGCAGCACCAGGGGAGCGGGGCGCTCCTCGGTCCCGGGCAGCGCCCTTCGCCACCGTCCCTCAGGATGAACCGAGTCGACTACGCCGCGCGAGGCTCCATGGGGCGTCCGGCATCGCACGCACGGCCCGGATCGGGCCGGTGCCGGCCGTGGGGCCGCGGTCCTGGCCTTCCCGGGCACCCTGGAAGCAGTCCCCGGCTCACGAAGCGACAGTGCGCCGGATGTCTCGCGGTGCTTCACGAACCCTGAAGTTTCGGCCGACGGCCTGAGTGAAGTACACTTGATCTAGAACTGGTCGCCCAACAGGCGGCGCCCGGTGATGCGTTGGTGGTCCAAGGAAAGACGCCCCGCTTCCTGCGGGGAGATGCAGGTGCAAGGCCTGCCCGGCGCTCCACGAAAAGGTCCCCGGCCTCGAACAGGCCGGGGACCTTTCGCATGCCCGGGACCCGCCCCGCGCGCCCGGCACCTGCCCGAGGTCACGGCAACTCCGCCCATACGGGCGTGCGGCCGCCGAGGGCGCGGGACTGTGCTGCCGGCCGGGCCCGTTGCTTCCCCCGTGGTGACCGGCCGCCCGCACCGCTCGGCGGGCTTCCGACGACTGCCGCACCGGGCGGGCCGCGAGGCCCTTCGTCACCTACGACCCCGGCTTCGCCACTCACCCGATCAGGAAGCCCTGTTCGGCCCGGACGAGGCCTGACGATGTCCACGGGCGACAATGAGCACACGTCACCGGTGACAGCGAAGGAGCCCGAATGCCGGCAGCCTGGGACAACGATGCCCCGGAGTCGCCCGAACACGGTGCCGACCCCGCTCCGGCCCGCAACGGGCTGATCATCTTCCTGAACGGAACGTCCAGCTCGGGCAAGTCCAGTATCGCCAAAGAGCTGTTGCGGATCCTGGACGAGCCGTACTTTCACATGCCGGTGGACGCCTTCCACGCGATGCGAACCCGTCGAGACGTCGGTCCGGAACGGTTGCCCGAGGTGCTGCGGCGCACGTGGATGGGATTCCACCGGGCGGTCGCCGGTATGGCCATGGCCGGCAACAACGTGGTGGTCGACCATGTGCTGAGCGAGGAATGGCGTCTGCTGGACTGTCTGAGGCTCTTCAACGCCAGAGACGTCGTCCTCGTCGGAGTGCGCTGTTCGCCGGAGGAACTCGCACGGCGTGAACAGGCACGCGGCGACCGTCCGGTGGGTCTCGCGGCCCACCAGTTCCAGCGAGTCCACGCGCACGGCCTGTACGACGTGGAGTGCGACACCACCACGGCCGGCGCCGCGGACTGCGCCCGGCGGATCAGCGCCTTCCTGCCGCGACGACCGCTTCCCACCGCGTTCGAGCAGCTCCGAACGAAACTGTGCCCCGAACTGCCGGGCGCCGGTGCGGAGAACGGGGCGCCCTCATGGGCACGCGCATCACAGGACCAACGACCGGCTGACCCGGACGGAATCGCCTGACCTGCCGCCCGGCACCACGACCGTGCGTGTCGCGCCACTGGCTCGGAGGCATGCCGTACGCGGTGCCGGAAGGCCCCGGCTGAAGTGGGCGGCGAAGGCCGCGTTGGAGCGGCTCGACACGTCCGCCGGAGCGCGCGAGGTCCAACTGGTCCGCGTTCACCTGGCGTTCGCCCGCGTGGTCCCCGCGGACGACGAGGAGGCGGAAGAGCTCCGCGACCCTTTCGCCGCCCTCGGTGCGGAGTCCTGGTGCGACAGGGCCCGCCAGGTCGCTGAACGGCATGCCCGGTGCGCACCGAGTGCCTGGCGGGGAGCCCCCCGCCAACCGTGTCGAGCACGGGGGAGGTTGGCGGCATGACCGAGTGCGAGCGGCGGGGCTCTCTGCCGCCCGCCAAGCCCCATGTCGGCTTCCGGAACAAGGTTTTGCTCGACCGGTCTGCTGCTCAGTTGCCGCCGGGGCGACCGGGCCGAGGCTGCTAGCCGCTTCTACCTCTGCCCTTTCAGTCCTGAACGAAAGCAGAGGTCAGGGCTGTCCCTCCGGGAAGGCAGGGTCTGAAGGGGCTGTGTTCTTCGAAAAGGTGAGGCCATGCCGTCGGGCAGTTAGGGCTCGGAGGCAGCAGGTGCTGGTGCCGGGCTGACGTCAGACGCCGCCGGGCAAGAGCGTGAGCAACCGGCGCTCCCCGACCACCAAATGGCTGTGCTGGGACGCGCCCGACCCTGCCCGCTGGGTGGTCGAGCGGTCCCTGGCCCGGGTCATGCACGCCCGCAGACGCGTACGCGACTGCGAATGGCTCATCCAGCACTCGGAGTCGCTGATTACCTGGGCAGCCATCACGCTCATGACCAATAGGGCGGTGACGGTCACCACCGCCACCCAGAAGCCGCCCGATTCCTGGGGCCTGGGCCCGATCGTCCCATCGCCACCGGAAGACCGTCATCGGACCACCGTGCGAGTCACCGGATCTCCGCCTGGCCAGGCAGAACGCGTTACACCCCCAGGATGCGAACCATCATCGTCGACGACCCGCGCCCGGCCCGGGTGCGTAGAGCTCGGACCGACCCGCAGAGCGGCTTTCCGCCACGCGCCAGTGTACGAAGCGCGGTACGGGCCGGAACTCTACGCCGTACGAGTCGAGTTCGCCCAGGAGAAGCTTGCGCAAGAACTCGACCATGCCACAACGGAAGATCGTGAAAGGCTCCAACAGCATCTGGCGGTCAAAAATCAGGACGGGCCACTGGTCAGGGTCCGAGCCGGTGGTCAGCCAGCACAGGATGTCGGCTCCGGAAGTGTTGCCCCAGGCGAGGATGTGCTCCGGTTCAATGTCGAGACCTTCTTGCCCTCCCAGATCCTCCCAGGTGGCACGGGCATTCTCCGTTTCCTCCTGAAGGTCACCGTGGGGCCACAGGGGGGACTCCGTGGGAAGCGGCGCGTCTATGCCGACCTCGCCGATCGAGCGCTGCGAACCGATCGATCCAACGCCGTACACGGACATGAAAGCCATGTAGTCCCGCGGGAACCTGGTGCCCCACCGCGCCTCGGCCGCCTGCCAATCGATGTGCTCGTCCGCGCCGAGGTCCGGCGGCAGAACCTGCCGCAACGCTGCTATCCCCGTTGGGTCTTCCACAGTGTTCCCGCCCTTCGATCAAGTCGGCGAGAGTCTAGAGGGGAGGACCGACAACGCCGTGCCGGCGCTGGGATCGGATACAGGCGCCTACCGGGCGGCACCAAGGTTGGCCGGACAGTCACGCGAGCGATGGCCACCGGTCGGCGGCCCACTCCAGCCATCCTGACCACCCGGGAGGCGGACCTCCCACCTCATGTCCGTCGAGTTCCGCGGTGTCGGGCTCCTCGAACAGCGTCCTCCAGTGCAAGAGGTCCGTCTCGCTCATCACGAAGGTCTGATCAGGGGTGATCGACTGGCGATGGGCGATCCGAACACGTTGGGTCTCATGGTCGACCGGCACGTACACGAGTTGACAGGACGCGCCCGCAGACGTCACCAACCAGCGGATCGCGGACCTCTCGTCACGAGACCAGCATCCGAAATCCAGGACCACGTTCGTTCCCAGCTTCAGCGCCTCAAGACCCAGCCAGAGCAGCCGTCCTTCCAGCACATCGCGCTTCCCGGCCGGCTGCGGATCGCCGAACAGCGGGAGCATCCACTCATCAGGCGTCAGCCGCAGCGCGTTGTGTTCCTCGGCCAGCTGTCGAGCTCTCGTGGTCTTTCCGGCCCCGGGCAGGCCGACCGTCAGGAACAACGTCGTCACGCCCAGATCTTGTCACGAAGGCCAAGTGATCACGGCTCGAACCGAAGGCGGATCGAAGCCACGGTGACGGTGCCGTGGAAGACGCGGGCGCGCTTGTCGAAATCTCGTGGCCACGGCCCGGGAGCACTCTCGAATACCGACACTCCACCAGTGCCCCGACCCCGGCGACGACCCGGCCGCAGTCGTGGCGCGTTCCGCTGGCCGCGTGGGCCAGGCCGGTGCTTCTGACTCCATTCGGCAGGACTGTCGCGATTGTGTGGCGGCGATGTGGCCTGGCGTTCTGGTGGTCAGCAGGTGGCATTCAGTCGAAGTACACGCTGTTTCAACGTCGTTTCACCAGAGTTCCGCCTCGTGCCTACTTCACACTCACGCGTCGGCGTCGCCTCGGTATGTGCCGCGGCTTTGACGTTCTCAGGACTCGTTGTCACCGGGCTGCTTGCCGCTCAGCCCGCGGCTGCCGCCGACCCGGCCGGCTACCAGAACGTTCGCATCAACGAGGTCACCTCCTCGAACAATGACACCGTGGAGCTGTACAACTCCGGCTCCACCGCGGTGAGCCTCAGCGGCTGGAAGATGTCCGACGACAGCTTCTCGCCGCAGTCGTTCACCCCGTCCGCCACCACGATCACTGCCGGGGGGTTCGTCACCTTCAACTCGCCCAAGGGGCTCGGCGACTCGGACAAGTTGGTGATCTACACGGCCGGCGGCGCTGTGGTCGACCGCGTTGAGTGGACCACCGACAAGGCGAAACCGGCGATGGCACGCTGCGGGGGCGACGGCACCGGCGCGTGGGTGACCGCGACCACCGCAACCACGTTCGGCGCCGCGAACGCCTCGGTCTGCCCGCCGTCGATCCCGTCGGCGAGCCAGGTGCGGATCAACGAGGTCACCTCCGACGGCTCGGACACCGTGGAGCTGTACAACGGCGGAACGAGCGCGGTCAGCATCGGGTCGTGGAAGTACGTCGACAACGACACCAGTCACTCCCCGGTCTCGATCTCGTCCTCCTCTCCGAGCGCGACGAGCATCCCTGCGCGCGGCTATGTCACGTTCAACTCCGCCCTCGGTTTGGGTGACAACGACTCGCTCTTCCTCCTCGACAGCAACGGCACCACCATCGACTCGGTGACCTGGGCCACCGACGGCGCCAAGCCGTCCGATGAGCGCTGCACGAACGGCACCGGCTGGTTCCAGACCTCCACGACCGCGACGCTCGGCAGCGCCAACTCCTGCTCCGGCGCTGGTGGTGGCGGCGGTCAGACCGGCCATCTGCTGGGCGGCGGGGGGTCGTTGACCAGCGGCTGCACCCCTGAGGCGCCCTCCGGCACGAGCGCGACTCCGCCGGGGACGTCGGCGTGGCCGGGCGGGCTGGACGTCACGATCACGGACAATGTCTGCGCGTTCACCACGTCCACCGGCCCGGAGGGCCGCGACGTGAGCGGGCTGGCGTTCGACCCGGCGAACCCGTCGGTGCTGTGGGCCGCGAAGAACAAGAACTGGCTGTACAAGCTGGTCAAGAGCAACGGCAAGTGGGTCCCGGACCCGTCGTGGAGTGCGACCGGCAAACAGATCCGCTTCGCGGGCGGTTCGGGCCAGCCGGACTCCGAGGGAGTGACGGTCGGCGGCAACGGCCACATCTACGTGACGTCCGAGCGCGACAACGCCAACAACACGGTCCCCAAGGACACGATCATGGAGTTCGACCCGGCCGCGACCGGATCAACGCTGACGCCGGTCCACCAGTGGGACATGACCTCGCAGTTCCCCCAGCTCAACACCGGCAGCAAGGATGACGCCAACCTGGGCTTCGAGGGCGTCGGGTTCGTGCCCGACAGCTGGCTGACCGCGAACGGCTGGATCGACCCGCTCACCCACGCCGCCTACGACCCGGCCGACTACCCGCTCCACGGGTCCGGCCTGTTCTTCGCCGGTCTGGAGTGGGACGGCACGCTGCACGTCTACGGCCTGAACTCCGACGGCACGTTCACCACGTTCGGCACCGTCGCGACCGGCAAGGCGTCCGTGATGGACGTGATGTTCGACGCCGGAACCCAGCGCATCGTCGCGACCTGCGACAACACCTGCGGCGAGACGCACACTTTCATGAAGGTCAACACCGCCGGCGCGATCGTTCCCGATGTGACCTACACGAACCCGGCCGTCATGCCGATCAACAACCTGGAGGGCTTCGCCATCGCGCCCACGTCGACCTGCGTCAACGGCTTCCGCGAAGCGGTCTGGAGCGATGACGGCATCTACGGCTTCGGCTCCGGAAGCTCCTCCTACGGACACGCCCTCTACAGCGGCGCTTTCCCCTGCTGATGTCCCCTGACCGCCAAGGGAGGGCTCACGCACGATGCCGTCCTCCAGACGATGCCGGGCCTGCACCGAAAGGGCTCCGGGCTCGTAGGCAATGAGGAAGCTCCCAGCAGTCGGTGTCATGACCGCCTACCGACTGCTGGGAGCTTCGCCGTACTCGTCTCCCGGCCCGCTCGTCGACCAGCTCCCGGATCGCTCCTTTTCCGCAGGCCAGCGCCGGGTTCCATGGGACATGGCTCTGTGTCACCGGCAACGCGACCAGACCGAGCGGCGCGTCCGCGCGGCCATCGACCGGGTGCTGGCGGGGCAGATCCCGCCGGCGGCGCCAGCGACGTCAAGACGCCAGCCCGCGAGGCGGGAATCTCCCGCGCCTCCCTCTACCGGACCTGGAGCCACCTCAAGGGCGAGTTCGAGAAGCGGAGGGCAGCCGTCTGGGCAGCTGGCCAGCAACCCGACCAACGCGAGGTCCGCATCGCCCGACTGCGGGACCTCAACCAGCCGCTCACCCAGCTCGAGGAGCGTCATCGGCTCCTCCTGTCTGTCTCCTGTCTGTCCTGGCCGCCAAGGACGATGAGCTCCAGCGGCTCCGCTGCGAGTCTCGGACGTGGACCAGGGTGACGACGCTGCTGGTGTCGTCACCCTGCCGCGCCGCTGATGTCACACCACGGTGACCGGCAAGATCGAGCCCCACAGACGACGTGATGGCCTGGGGTCTGCGGCACCCTCGTATCTTTGCGCCATGACGAGCGGGAGAGAGTCGCAGCCTTACGTGAACCGCTGGGGTGACACGTCGGATCCGGCCCCGGAGCGACGCGGGATCCGCCAGGACGCTTGCGCGTGTTTCGATCAGTCCCGGCCGCATCCGCGAGCCCGGGTCGGATTTCACACCGAGCGCCAGGACACGTCCGCTCCGGGCTGGCTGCGTCTGCTGGAGCTGATTGACGAAGCCGCGGCCGACGGGCGCGAGGAATTCCGCCCTCTCGTGGAGCTCAGCCCGGAGGAACGGCGGCAGATCGTCACCCTGCCTCCCAGCATCGCGCGGCTGACCATGGTCAAGCACCTTGTGCTCTACGGCAGCAACCTGGTCCGGATTCCGCCCGAGATCGGGGCCATGACGAGCCTGGAGGAGTTCACGCCCTACACCTCTTACCGGTTGCACTGGTTTCCTTACGAACTCACCCGGTGCGAGAAGCTGTCCCGCAGCACGGTGAGTACACGCGCACTGTTCGGCAACTACAAGCTACGACCGCCTTTTCCCCGCCTGCAGCCTGACCTGGACTCCGTCACGGAGCTCGCCCTGGAAGACCTCGATCCCAGACGTTGGGGCACCACAGCCATCCACAGATGCAGCGTCTGCGACCGTCCGATCGAACAGGCTGGGCTCCAACAGATGTGGATTTCACTGCGCGTTGCCACTGACGTTTTGCCCCTACTGGTGAACGCCTGCTCATCGGCTTGCGTCGCCGCACTGCCCAGCGGTGCGCAGGACTACATCCCCACGCCGCACAAGGGGGGCCGAGTCGACCAGCCGCCGTCCGATGGGGACTGACCAAGCGGGCGCCGGACGTCCTGTAGCGATCACCCCGAGAGACGCACTCCGGGCCGAAGCTGATACATCGGATGGGACGCACTGACCGCGACACGAGGGAAGGTGGACACGGCCTTCAGCGCGTTGACCCAGTAGTCCCCGAACTTGCTGCCGCTGCGGGTCAGTCCGAGCAGAGCGGCGAAGGTGGCGGTCGATGCGTTGCGCGTTCGTCGTGCGAGGCGGGACCTTGTCCGCCGGTGGTGCGGGACCGGGCTGTCCGGTCCTGTGCACTGCCCCAGCCCGGACGCCGGGACTCGGGCGGCAGAAGGAGCCGTCGGAACGGTGATCAGCGCCGTACGACGGGCCGGTGCGGGTCGCGGTGGCTGGAAGGTGACCTTGTCGCCGCGGCGGCGCAGGCGCCGGGCCAGGAGGTGCGCCAGGACAACTGCCGCGCCGGCCAGCTGGAGGAAGTCCGCTTCACGGACATCGAGCACCTCGAGTTCGACCTGTAGCAATGTGAACAGGCGTCTTAAACAAACGTATTGAACAACCGTATAGATCCGGAGTACGGTGAAGTCATGGACGCCAACGACATCAAGCACTCCGAACTCACCATCGCCGGCCGAACCCTGTCCTACGTGGACTTCGGCGGGCCCGGTCGCCCGCTGCTCGCCCTGCACGGCCACATGTCGGACGGGATGTCCTACGCCGACCTCGCCGCACGCATCGCTCCCGACTGGCGGGTCATAGCGCCCGACCAGCGCGGCCACGGCACCTCCGATCGGGCGGCCGACTACAGCCGGGAGGGCTATCTCGCCGATCTCGAAGCCCTCTTGGACCACCTGAACCTGGACCAGGCCGTCCTCCTCGGCCACTCGCTCGGCGCGATCAACGCCTACCAGTTCGCCGCCCGTCATCCCGACCGTGTCACCGCGCTCATCAACGCCGAAGGCTGCGCCGAGCTCGGACTGGACGGCAGCAACCCGCTGGCCTTCGTCCTGAACATGCCCAGCGGCACCGCTGCCACCAAAGAGGCGTTCGTGGCACAGTTGGGCCCCTTCGCCGCGCACTTCGAATCCGCCGTCCGCCAGCGGCCGGACGGCACCTGGGGCCTGCACTTCCAACCCAGGGACATGTACGACTCCGAGGACCAGGTGCACGGCAACCACTGGGCCGACTGGACCGCCACCAACTGCCCGGCATTGCTGGTGCGCGGCACCGACGGGGGTGTACTGCCTGCCGAACAGGCGCAGCAGATGGTCGACCGCCGCCCCGGCACTCGCCTGGTCGAGCTGAAGACGGACCACTTCGTGTACGCCAACGACCCGACCGGCTTCGCGGACGCGGTCCGGGACTTCCTGGCCACGGTCTGACACCCCTCCACGGCACGCCCGCGGCTGAGTGCCTCAGTTGGCGCATCCCGCCCTGAAGCACTCGGTCTCACCCGGACCGATGGGGTCCGGGGCTCGTTCGCGCATTCGCGGAGAGTCGGATGGTCATGCACGCGAAGCCGTGTGCAACGACGCCGCCGGGCGCCGGTCCCTCCGTACCCGGGGCCGCGCCGGGAGAAGGCCGGCCTTCCCGTGCGGCGAGGGTCGCGTCGACGAAGGCCCGCACGAGCGCCGTCACCTCGGACGCGGTGACGTCCTCCGTCCAGTTGCCGGTCGTGTGCCAGACGCCGCATCGCAGCTGGAAGCGGTGGACACCGTGGGTGTGCTCCGTCTCGCGGGCGTACGGCTGTCGGCGGCATCGGCCGTGCCGCCCTGTCTGCTCCAGGCGCGTGCGGACCACGTCCAGCTGGAAGCGACGCGGCAGGGTCAGAGCGGTCCTCGGACATGGCCATGTTCGTGGCAGTGATCCCACGCGGACTCTTGGCTCGCTTTGCACAGTCGGCACAGATGGTCGTCGGCCCGCGTGCCGCGCCGGCGGAGCCTGTCGTACTGCACGCCGTCCAGGTGGCCGGTATAGGCCTGGAAGGCGGCCTCGGAGCACGGCAGGGCCGCTGTGTATGGTCGGCGGCTGCCCGCTCTCCCGCAGGGCGGCGGACCGCCTGATCACCTTGGCGAGCGGCGTGCCCCGCTCCGGCCTGGTGAGGTGCTCGTAGTCCGGTCGAGCACGGCATCGCCCATCTCAAGAACTGGCGGGACCTCGCCTGCCACCTGGCCCTCCCGAGCACGTCAGTGACACCGTCCCAGCCATCGCCGCCCTCCTGTCCCCTCAGTGAACTGGGGACCTGCTTCCGGCACCACAGAGGTGAACACCGGGACCTACCGCAGCTCTCGACGTCTCACCGCCTACCGTGCACGAGCTGGTCAGAGGGGGCAGGGCCCTACTCTGTTTCCTGGCCGCCCCCGGACCAACGGAGTTGGCCTGCGCGTAGGCGTCGGCCATACCGATCGCGGCGCCTTCCTGCAACGCGAGGTAGTAGGGGATGTCGGGGGGCAGCCCCGTCAGGAAGGACAGCTCGTTGGAGCCCGGGTTGCCGAACACCGCGCTCACTCCGTGCTGTCGGAGGATGCTGTAGAAGGCTTCGCTCACCGTGGTCACACGAGTACTCCCTCGCCTCTTCCGCCGCCTGTGCCGCGCACCTCAGCGTTCCCGTGGACGACGGGGTGGGCACGGTGGCGCGGTCCGATCGGGTGGCGCGCTCGGGGCCGAGTGCTCCGGTGCTCATCGGCCGTTGATGCCTGGACCGCGGTCATGGCCAGGTACGACACCTCGCGGGATGCGACCGTGCGCCGGCTGCCGGCCGAGCGTGTCTTCGTCGACGGTGAACGCTGACCTCGGATGCAAGGCCGCTGGTCACCCCCTGAAGGTGCGGGGATCGTGCCATGAACCGGTCTCATGAGTGACCGTTCGCTGTCACCCGTCTGGCTGCATTCGTGGACAGGCAGAGTCTCCGTCACCCGCACAGCGATGACAGGCCACTTCGAGCGTCGGCACGGCTTCCCTCCTGGCACCAACGAGGTCCGGTCGGCCGACCGCGACGATCAAGCTGCGGCTCACGCGCTCGCCCAAGCGGCTCTCATACCGACTGACCTGGTCACCTTCTACGACAGCGTCGGTGACGTCACGTGGGCGGACGTAGGCAACGGCTACTTCCTCGATCCGGCAAGTGACGTCCTTCTGCGACTCCACGAGTACGGCGCTGTCGACGTCGGCGCGAACCAGAAGGGCCCTGGTCTGGTCATCGGCTCGAACGGCGGCGGCCTGTTCTACGTCGCGAGCCCTGATGGGTCGGTTCATCGGACACGGACGGCGTCGCTGGACGAGCCGGAGCTCGACAAGGTAGCCGATGACCTACGGCAGTTTCTGACACTGCTGGAGCAATCCCTGACGCGGGCCGTCGCCGACGGAGCGCCAAAGTCTCTGTAGGTCAGCCCGCGGCGTCCTTTCTGCTAGTGACCTGAGTCAGAGGTTCGTCGTTGGTTTGGTGTGAATCGTCGTGGACCGAAGATCCCACCGTTGTCGGTAACGGACGCCCAGCGGGCTGTACTTGAGGGGTGGGTGCGTCGTCGGTCGACGGCTCAGGCTCTGGCCTTGCGGTCCCGTATCGTCCTCGAGTGTGCCCAGGGGCATTCGATCATGGAGGTGTCACGGCGGCTGCAGGTTGCTCCGGACACGGTCCGCACCTGGCGAAGGCGCTTCCTCGACCGCGGTCTGGAGGGCCTGTCCGACGAGCCCAGGCCAGGTGTCCCGAGGAAAATCACCGATGCCGACGTAGAACGCGTCATCGTCAAGACACTGGAGGAGAAACCGCCGAACGCCACACACTGGTCCACCCGCTCGATGGCCGCGGCGACAGGTATGTCCCAGTCGGCCGTCTCCAGGATCTGGCGTGCCTTTGCCCTGGCCCCGCACCGCTCCGAGACGTTCAAACTGTCCACGGACCCGTTGTTCATCGACAAGGTCCGCGATGTGGTCGGTCTCTACCTCGACCCGCCGGAGAAGGCCCTGGTGCTGTGCGTGGACGAGAAGTCGCAGATCCAGGCCCTGGACCATTCACAGCCGGTGCTGCCGATGATGCCCGGGGTCCCTGAACGCCGCAGCCACGACTACGTCCGCGCCGGCACCACCACCCTCTTCGCGGCCCTGGAAGTGGCCAGCGGCAAAGTGATTGGCTCACTGCACCGCCGGCACCGGGCCACCGAGTTCAAGAAGTTCCTGACCAAGCTCGACAAGGAGGTGCCCGCAGACCTCGACGTGCATCTGATCCTGGACAACTACGCCACACACAAGACACCCGCCATCAAGAAGTGGCTGCTGGCACACCCCCGCTTCCACCTGCACTTCACACCTACCGGCTCATCGTGGCTGAACCTGGTGGAGCGATGGTTCGGCGAACTGACCAGCAAGAAGCTCCGCCGCGGTGTCCACCGCTCCGTCCAAGCGCTCGAGCGCGACATCCGAGCCTGGCTCGCCGACTGGAACGAACACCCCAGACCCTTCGTCTGGACGAAGACCGCCGACGAGATCCTCGACAAAGTCGCCGCCTACTGCCGACGAATCTCTGACTCAGGTCACTAGCTGTTGCAAGAGGGGGAGGAACGGCGAGCACCCGAGGGCTCATTCCCTCGCTCCGGCCCGGGCCTGCGCCGATGCTGCCGACCAGCGCTGGATCGTGGACTGCGGCATGGGCTGCGCACCCTGGAGCCTAGGTTGGCGAAAAAGTGAAACCGTGGACGCGGTCCTGACCGACCCCGCCCGACGCCGGGACCGATCTCCTCCACGATGCCCGTGGCCTCGTGGCCGCCGCCCATGGGCAGCGGAACCGGCCAGTCACCGGTGAGCATGTGCAGTTCCGAGTGACACAGGCCGGTCGCCTCGACCTTGATCAGTACCTCTCCCCGTTTGGGTTTCGTCAGATCCAGCTCGACGACCTCGAACTCCGCGGCCGTCCCGGGGGCTTGGCAGAGGGCGGCCGCAGGTGGGGCGGGCACCGGTCCAGCACCTCAGCAGGTCCTGAAGAACGTCGAGGACCTGGTAGCGCACGCGCCACCGCCTCGATCGCGTGCGGCGCGTCGGAGGGTGGCAACGTGCGCAGCGAACAGGTCGCGGGCGGCCGCGATGATCCGCTGGTGGTTGCGCAGTGCGTCAGCGCGCATGGGTTTGCTCTCAGCCGACGTCGAAGCCGGTCTCGTCGGCCCGCTGGAAGCGACCGTCCTCGGACAGCGTCGCGAAGACGTAGATCTCCCGATCGACGAGCGTCCCGTCGATGAGCTTCATCGTGTAGCGGTGCCGCTCCGCGTAGTGCGAGCCTTCGTACACCTCGTCGAGGACGGTCACCGAACCCTCCACGACCCGGCTGCGTATGCCGGCCACCATGTTCGCGAAGCCGGCACGGTCAAGCTGGTGGCCGTCGCTGCGGTGGACGTAATCGGGGGCGTAGTACGTGTCCAGCACTTCGTCCAGCTCACGGCTGGACTCGAACGCGACCTCCCGGACGGCGTCGCTGATCCGCACCTGCGTCATAGGGCTTCCCTCCGGTATCTACCTGACCTCGCCTATCTACCTGACCTCGCGATCAGTGGATTTCCACAGCACTGGACTTGAGAGTCCGGTACGCGGCGTCGCAGCCCCCGGGCAGAGCCCCACGCGGCTGTGCCGCGGGTCGCGTGAAGCCGGCCTGCACGGAGATCGGTGAAGGGTCACCGGAGATCAGTCACCGCATCTCCCGCCGCGGCTCGTCCTCCTTCTCGGCAAGCCGGCCGGCCCGCGGGACGGACAACCCCAGGTCGATCCCGGCCCGTTGCACGAGGCTGCGTACGGGATCGCCCATGTTGTGGCGTGGATCACATGGCTGGGGAAATCCTGCGGCTTCCCTGTCCCGTCAGACCAGGACGTGAGACGTTCACCGGCCTCGATGACCGAGGCGCAGTTGGTCCGGCGGATCTCCCGGGGGGACACCGCGGCCTTCGACGAACTGTACCGGCGCAGTGCCCCGTGGCTGACGGCCCGGCTGCGTCGACGCTGCGCGGACGACGAGATGGTCGCCGAGGTACTGCAGGAGACGTACCTGGCGGTGTGGCGGGCGGCCGGGTCCTTCGCCGACAGCATGCGCGGTGAGGAAGCCGGCGGCTGGCTGTGGACGATCGCCGCACGGCGGCTGGTGGACGCGTACCGGGTACGCGGCCGGCATCGCACCCCGCCTCCGGCGGCCGCCACCGCCGACCTGACGCCTTCGGTCGAGGACGAAGTCGTGAACGCCGAGGTGGGCGGCGATCTGGGCGCGGCACTCAGCCGGCTGGCGCCCGAGCTGCACCAGGTCCTGACCGCGATGGTTCTCGACGGGCTGACGGTCCGGGAGACCGCCGTGCTGCTGAGAATCCCCGAGGGCACGGTCAAAACCCGTGCCCGCCGCGCACGACTCGACTTGCGGAAGGCCCTGTCATGACGGCGCACATTCCCCGCGAACTGCTGACGGACTACGTGCTGAACCCCCACACCCAGGCCGCTCCCGGCGCCGGGGCGCAATGGACGCTGGAGGCCCATGTGGAGCGGTGCGCCGTCTGCCAGGCCGTAGTGAGGGAGGTGTCCCTCACTCGGTGCCCGGCTGACTCCGAGCTGATCGCACAGGTGGGTGACCGCCTGTCGGCCGCGCTCGTGCCGGTGGCCCGTCGGCGAGGGCGACGGGTCCGCGCCGCGCTGACCCGGTGGGCGGCGCCGACCCTCGGGCCGTGGACGGCGGCGGTCGTACTCGTCGTCCTCACCGCCCTGATCCTGTCATCGGCCGTTGCCCGCACCCCCCTGCCGCTGCTGCTGGCTCCGCTGATGCCGTTGCTGGGCGTGGCGCTGAGTTGGGGCCCGTACGCCGACCCGGCGCACGAACTGATCGCGACCACCGCCCGGTCGGGGCTCGGCCTGCTCCTGAGGCGGACCCTGGCCGTCCTCACCCTCGTGATCCCCGCCCTGGCGGCCGTCGGCGGTCTCGCCGGGGGCTCGCCCGCCCTGGTCCTGCTGCCGGCCCTCGCGCTGGTCTGCGCCTGTCTGGCGTTGGGCGGCGTGGTGGGAGTCTCGCGTGCCGCTGCCCTGCTGAGTACGGGATGGGCCCTTCTCGTCATCGTTCCAGCCCTCGGCGACACCACGCCCCCGCCCTTGCTGCGGGAGTCCGCCACCCCGGCGTGGGGGGCCGCCACCGTGCTGCTGAGCGGCGCCGTGGTCCTGTGCCGCAGCGCCCATCTGCACCCCGGCGAGGCCCGCACCCGCCGTCACTGAACCCGCCCGCCTCGATCCGCACCCCTCCACTTGCGCCGCCAGGAGCCGAGACATGCCCAGGAACATCACCGCGAGCGAGATCGCCCCCACCCGCTACGCCCATCACATCCGCGCACACGCGCTGACCGTCCGGCGCGGTCGCCGCACCGCGGTCGACGGCGTCGACCTGAACCTGGGCCCCGGTGTGCACGGCCTGCTCGGTCCCAACGGGGCGGGCAAAACAACGCTGATCCGTACCCTCGCCACCGTGCTCACCCCGCACAGCGGCGAGTTGGAACTCCTGGGCAGCACCGGCCGCGACCGCCGTGACCTGCGCGCACTGCGCCGCCGCCTGGGCTACCTCCCGCAGGCCTTCGGGCACTACCGGCGTTTCACGGTACGGGAGTTCGTCGAGTACATGGCCTGGCTCAAGGAGGTGCCCCGGCACAGGACCGCCGACGCGGTGCAGTACGCCATCGACCGAGTCGACCTGACCAGCCGGGCCGACGACCGCATGGGGTCCCTGTCCGGAGGCATGCTGCGCCGGGCCGGCATCGCCCAGGCGATCGTCAACGACCCCGACATCCTGCTGCTCGACGAGCCCACCGTCGGCCTTGACCCCGCCCAGCGCATGGAGTTCCGCGACCTGCTGCGCGACATCGGCGCACACTCCTGCGTGCTGGTCTCCACCCACCTGGTCGAGGACGTCGGAGCCGCCTGCGCCAGTGTCGTGCTGATGGACGAAGGACACACCGTCTTCGCCGGCCACATCGACCGGCTCCGGGCCGCCGGCACCGAACTCGACCCGGGCGACAGCGAGATCGAGCGCGGCTACTCCGCGCTGCTGCGCCTTCACCGGTCGGGCAGGGCCGGGGCGTAGCGCCGCGGCACGACCATCCGCCACCGATCACCGCACGACACCCCCCGTCCTTCTCCCCCGCCCACTGGAGGCTGCGATGTTCCGCATGGTGCGCCTGGAGGCCAAGCGCTCGCTCGCCCTGCCCCTGCTCCTCGTGCTGGCCGCACTGACCCGCGTCGTTCTGTGGATGGACGTCCAGCAATGGGCGGCCAGTTGGCCAGCCCTGGTCCACTCGGCGCGCGGGGCCGCCTGGCTCGTGCTCCCGGTGGCGTTCGCCGCCGCGATCTGGCACGGCGGCCGGGAGCGGCGCGCCGACGTCCGCGAACTGTTCGCCGCCACACCACGGCCGGTCCCGGTCCGGCTGACACCCGCCTTCCTGGTGATCACCGGCACGGTGGCGGCAGCGCCGGCCGCGGTGACCGCCTGGGCCGTGGTGCTGGTCACCGGGCACGCGACATACGACGACGGGCAGTGGCCGCTCGGCCTCGCCGTGGGACTGCTCGCCACGGTCGCCGTCACCCTGCTCGGGCTGGGCACCGGACGCGTGGTGGCGGCGCCGGTCGCGGCACCGCTCGGCGCGGTACTGCTCTTCCTGATCCTGACGGTGAGCCAGGAACGGGACGGCAGGCAGAGCCATCCTCTGATCGACACCGTACTGCCCACGCTGCCCGTGACGGACGACTTCCACCGGGTGCTGCCCTCGCTGTCGGCGGCCCAGGGGATCTGGTTCACCGCCCTGGGCGTCACCGGCGTACTGCTGGCCGTCGCGGCCGGACCGCGTGACCGCCTGCTGGCCCTGGCACCCGCCGTGGCCGGGGCGGCCGTCGGAACACTGCTGGCGCCGTCGGGCGCGGTCGTGCCCGCCCCGCAGGCCACGGCCCTGGTGTGCGCACCGGCGGATCACCGGATCTGCGTCACCAAGGTGCACGCCCGCACCTTGCCCGACCTCGTGGCTCCCGCCCGGAAGGTGCTCGACGCCTACGCCAAGGTGCCCGACGGCCCGCGCCGGGTGCAGGAGGACCCGGTCAGCTCCACGCTCGACGACCGCACACCCGGGGATCCCGCCAAGCATCCCGGCACGGTCCGGGTCGAGCTTCCCTACCGCACCCGGGAAGGCGGCATCCGCTGGGACGACACCACGCTCCTCGCCCTCGTGGCCCAGACCGCCACCGTCGACCTGAGCTGCGCCACCACGGAGCGGCAACTCACCCGTGCCGGCGACGCGTCGGACGCGATCACCGCACTGCTCCTGGGTACCACCACGGACGGGCTGAGTCCCGCGGCCCGCAGGGCGTACGACACTTTGCGCGCGCTGCCTCCCCACATGCGCTACCAGCGGATCGGCGAGGCCCGAAAGGCCGGGCTGAGCTGCGCGGACCCGCTGTCCGTCATCACGGGCCAGGGAGCGGGTCGATGACCCCGGATCTCCGCGGCGTCATGCTGCACCTGCGCAGCCGGGCCGTCCCCGCCACCGTGGGGATCTTCCTGGCCGCGGCCGGCCTCACCTGGGCCGCATACCTGCTGGACGACCCGACGACAGCCCGGACCATCGCCCTGATCGCCGTCGTCCTGGGCGTGGCCCCCCTCGCCCGCACCCTCTGCGGACCCGACGAGGAACTGGAACGCGGCACACCCGCCCCCTGGCGACTGATCCGGGCACTCCACCTCACGTCGCTCGGCGGCACCCTCCTCGTCCTGCTCACCGCCGCCCACCTGATCGCCGGCCGGCGGCACTCCGTCGTCTCCTTCGGCACTCTCGCACAAGCCGTGGCGGCGCTCACCGCGTTGACCGCCCTGGCCGCAGTGTTCGTCGGCGCCCACGCCGCTTGGGTCCCCTCCCTCGGCTGGGCCCTGGCCATGGTCGCGGCAGGACCCCGCGCCTCCGTCGGCGGCCAAGCCCTGACCTGGATGGTTCAGGATCCCGGAACCGTCACCTCCACGACCGTGGCCGTACTGCTGACCGTTGCCGGCGGCGTAGCCTACGCCCGCTGCGGAAGCCATCGGTGAACAGACCGCACCGCACCCGGCGACACCCGCCTCAAGCGCCTGCTCCGCCAACTCCGTCCGGACCGTAGCCGTCTTCGGCGACGACTCCGGTGAACCGGGCTACACCGCGGGGGACACCTTCGCCGAACGCGCCAAGAACCAGCCTGGCGTTGGAACCTCGACTACGTCGAGACACCCTCCACCACGGCCGGTACTTCAAGCCCCAGCGCCTGCACGCGGACAACGCCTACGACCGTACTGATCTGCGTGGATGGCTACGCGGTAAGCGCATCGGAGTGCGCATCGCCCGCATGGGCATCGAGTCCAGCGAGCGATCAGGGCGGCGTCGCTGGGACATCGAGCGCACCATGTCGTGGCTGTCCGGCTACCGGCGGTTCAGCCCCCGCACCACCCGACCGCGAGCTGCGGCGGGGACGCTCGGTCGGTGCGGGCTTCGCCGTGGCGGTACGGGTGCTGGGCGCGGCGGAGGACGTGGCCCGCGATCTTCAGGCGCCCCGTGCCCCGTCCAACGCCACGGTCGAGGGGCTGGACGGCGGCTTCGCCTGATCCGCCAGGGTGGGGTAGTCGTTGTAGCCGGCGGCCCCGCCCACGTACATGAAGTACCGGTCCCGGACCGGGTTGAGCGGTGCTCCGAGGCGGAGCCGGGTAACCAGGTCCGGGTTGGCGAGGAAGGGCCGGCCGAGCGCCACCAGGTCGGCGCCGGCCGCCAGCATCTCCCGCGTGGCCCGGGTGACGGCCTGCGTGGACAGGCTGGTCAGGTCCGGGTTGCCGATCAGCATGCCGGGCCAGTCGGCGCGGATCCGCCGGTACCAGCCGGTCGCCGGGTCGGAGCGCACCAGGTGCAGATAGGCGAGGTCCAGCCCCTTCAGGTGGTCCAGGAGCGTGGCGTAGAGGCCGTCGGTGTCCTCTTCCAGGACGCCGTTGACCGTGCTCGCGGGGGAGATACGGATGCCCACCCGGTCCGCGCCGATCGCGTCGGCCACCGCCTCGGTCACCTCCGCCGCGAACCGCACCCGCCGGTCGACCGAGCCGCCGTAGCCGTCGGTGCGGCGGTTGGTGTTGTCCGCGAGGAACTGGTGCAGCAGCATCCCGTTGGCCGAGTGCACTTCCACGCCCTCGAAGCCCGCGTCGACGGCCCGGCGTGCGGCGGCGGCGAAGTCGGCGATCGTGGCCCGGATGTCGTCCGTCGTCATCGCGCGCGGCACGGCGGCCTGCTGATGGCCCTGCGGTGTGAAGATCGTCTCCGACAGCGGGACGGGGGAGGGTGCGAGGGGCGTGAGGCCGGTGGTCGCCGGGTGGCTGACCCGGCCCCCGTGCTGGAGCTGCAGGAACATCCGCCCGCCGGCCGCCCGCACCGCATCGGTGACCCGCCGCCAGCCGGCGGCGTGCCGGTCGGTGTGGATCGCGGTGATGTCCGGGTACGTCTGTCCGGCCGGGTTGGGCGTCGAACCCTCGGCGATGATCAGCCCGGCAGAGGCCCGCTGAGCGTAGTGGGTGACCATCAGGTCCGTCGGGGTACCGTCGGCCTCCGCACGGTTCCGGGTCAGCGGGGCCATCACGAGGTGGTTGGAGAGGGCGAGCCGGCCGAGCCGGGCGGGGGCGAGGAAGTCCGTTGTCCGCGTCATGCCGGCACGGTAAAACTTGACACTGATGTGAGATTCAAGCCCTCTTCCGTCGGAGGCGGACATGCGGATCGGTGAACTGGCCCGGCTCACCGGCGTGAGCGAGCGGTCGCTGCGCTACTACGAGACCCAGGGGCTACTCACCGCCGAGCGCACCCCCGGTGGCCACCGCGACTACCCGGAGACGGCCGTCGACCGGGTCATCCGCATCCAGGAGCTGTACGCGGCCGGGTTGCACAGCGAGAAGATCCGGCAGTTGCTGCCCTGCATGCGCGACCGGGACGGCGGGCCCTCGGCGATCGCCACCCCCCGTCTGGTGCAGGACCTGAGCGCCGAGCGCGACCGGATCGACCGCATGATCGCCGATCTGCGCCGCTCCCGAGAGACCCTGGACGAGGTCATCCGCACGGCCCGGAACGCCTGACCGGCCGTACCCCCGACCGACTCGTACCGGGACGGCAGACCGGAACGGGCTGGTTGCGGGCGGGCGGCACAGTATGGCGTGTGCTGCTGCCCGCCCGGGAGTTGTCGGCCGGCGACCTCGGTGCGCGACGAGGTCCAGCAGTGGGTGGGCCAGCTCCGGGCTTGGCTGTGGGATGGCCACAGGCACATCACGGTGGCACCGTCGGCGAGCCGGCTCCCGGCAGCGTCCCGGACCGCGGACGTCAGTGTCAGGGCCGCCTCGCGCGGGTGAAGATCGCGAGTGCGCTCCAGCAGGGCCGGCAGGTCGACCGCCTCCCCATGACGTTCGAGCATGCCATCGGTCACCATGAGCAGACGGTCATCGGGGCGCAGGTCGAGGTCCCGAACTCGGCAGGGGTGGGGCACCGGCACGGGCAGCCGGAAGGGATGGTCCACCTGGCAGGTGATCGCTTCCACGACTCCCTCGCGCATGTGCAGTGGCCAGGGGCGGCCGGAATTGACGAACTGGCGCGACCGGTGTGGAGGTTGATGCGCGCCAGTCGCCCGGTGGCGTGGCCGTGGCCGTGATCGGCCAGGGCCCGGTCGGCCCGGTGGGCCTGCTCGGCCAGGCCGGCTCCCGCACGGCGGGCGCCGCGCAGGGCGTCCACCAGCACCGTGGCAGCCAGGACAAAACCACTGGGCGGGCTGATGATCAGTCTGATAGCTTTCAGTTGCCCGTGACGTCGCCCGAGGAGGTGAGACCCATGAACGCTGTATCTCTGTGGGTGCTCCCCCTTCCCGTCACGGTCGGGCGATTGACGTAGGTCTCGCCGGGAGCGCCTCGACAACAAGGCACTCCCGAAAGGCAACACCTGTGCACTCTCTGCGGTTCACTGCCGAAACGTCGTCGAACGGCGTGGTCGAGCGCGACTTCACCGTGGGCGATGTCCCCGGAGTCCTCTGGTCACCGGCTTCCGGCGCTGACCACGCGCCCCTGGTCCTGATGGGCCACGGCGGCGGCAACCACAAGAAGCACCCGGCGATGGCAGGCCGCGCGCGCCTCCTGGTGACCGGCTGCGGTTTCCACGTCGCCGTCATCGACGCGCCCGGTCACGGCGACCGGCCGCGCACGGCGCACGACGAAGCGGAGATCGCCGAGTTGTTCCGGGCGAGGGCGGCGGGCGAGCCGGAAGGCCCGATCGTCGTCCGCTACAACCACCACCTGGCGGAGCTCGCCGTGCCCGAGTACCAGGCGCTCCTGGACGCCCTCCAGGCGCTTCCGGAGATTGGCGGCGACGGGCCGGTCGGCTACTGGGGCATCAACATGGGCACCGCGATCGGCGTGCCGTTCGTGGCCGCCGAACCCCGAATCACGGCCGCCGTCTTCGGCCAGCACTGGCCGGACGCCCTGGCCGAGAAGGCGAAGCAGATCACCGTTCCGATCGAGTTCGACATGCAGTGGGACGACGAGCACATCTCTCGCGAGGAGGGTCTCGCGCTGTTCGATGCCTTCGCCTCGAAGGAGAAGTCGTTGCACGTGAACTCGGGCCGGCACAAGGAGCTGCCCCGGTTCGAGGCCGACAGCGCGGTCCGGTTCTTCGCCCGGCACCTCGGCGGAGCAGTCACCGCATCGGCCTGACGTGCGCGGTTGCGGCGTCCGGCTCGCCAGCCGGACGCCGCAACCGCGGCCCCGGGTCGAGGCTGCGTAACGCACGGCTACACGCAGATCCGGCTCGTCACGGGTGAACCGTGCACGCCGTCATCCGACGCAGCGACGGCCTTGCAGGGGCCTGCGGGACCATGGACGTCGCGTGCGTGGGGCGGGCCAGGGTCACCAAACCTTGCTCATCGAGCTGCCCTCTCGCGTTGCTCAAGCCACTCGAGGTACCAGCTGCGAAAGGTATGACGGTTTCCGTCTGCATCGCTGTACGGCTCGAAGGGCGGGTTGACCGCACAGTCCCGGTCGCGGAGTTCCCCGCGGTGTGGACCGACGACGATGAGCCAGCTGGTCATCCCGCATCCGTTGTCGCTGATGGGGATCGCACCCCGCCCGCGTTCCAGGAACCAGACATCGTCGCCGGCGTCGCCGAAGACCTTGCGGTAGTCGTCCAGGTAGTCGTCGTCTTCGTCACGAGTGGTGGGTTCGTACCCGGCGGCGCGAAGGGTCGTTATCTGCTGGTCGGCCCAGTCTTCCGTCTCGACGAACGGCCCACGGGGGTCCAGCAGCCAGGGATGGTCCTCGTCGTTCTCCCAGACCCAGCCCCACTTTCCGTCGATTCGGCGCAACGACGTCAGATGGAATGCCGGTCCGGGGCCGCCGGCTCCGACCTCCGCCAGAAACGTGCGGTACTCGTCGGGGAGGGCGACGCCGAACTGTGCTTCGATCTCGGCGATTCCGGCGGCGGTCAGGACGGGTTCGAACGTCGGGTACGGAGACGGCTCACGGCCACGGGCCCGGCACTCGGCCTCTTCCACGGCGATGACGCGTGCCCGAACTCCCGGCCACTGCGCGTGCGTGTTCACGGCTCTCCTATCGACGGCGAGCACGGACATTAGCCCCTGCCACCGACATCCGACCTCCGTCTCCGGCCGACCGCGCGTATTGCCCACGTGCCATCCGCAGCCACCTGCGGCGCCGGGGCATCCGTGCGGTCATCCCGCAGCCGTCCGACCAAGTCGGCCACCGCCTGCGGCGCGTCCGACTCGGCGGCCACCCGCCCGGTTTCGACAGCGAGGCGTACAAGCGGCGCAATGCCGTCGAGCGGTGCTTCAACCGCCTCAAGCAGTGGCGCGGCCTGGCCACACGGAACGTCTGCGCGTCGGCCGTCGTCGAGCCCTGAAAGTTCGGTGGACGGCGAGTCCTTCACCACCTGACGGGCGCCGACGCCGGGGAGACGCGGGTCACATTCATCCGTGTCACAGGGGGGCGGGCCACCTCGTCTCAAGGAGCGTAGCCACGGACGACCACAGAGGAGCACACCATGGACGCGCGACTGGACTATTTCACCAGCCCGACCGCCGGCAAGGCTCTGAAGCACTTCATGTCGGCGGGCAAGGCGCTCAAGGACTCGCCGCTGCCGGCCGCGACGCAGGAGCTGGTGGCGCTGCGTGTCAGCCAGATCAACGGCTGCGCCGCCTGCATCGACATGCACACCAAGGAGGCAGCCGCTGCCGGCGAGACCTCGGTGCGGCTGAACCTGGTCGCGGCGTGGCGGGAGGCCACGGTCTTCACCGAGGCCGAGCGTGCCGCGCTGGAGCTGGCGGAGGAAGGGACCCGGGTCGCGGATGCGGCCAGGGGCGTCAGTGACGAGGTGTGGGCGTACGCCGCCAAGCACTACGACGAGGATCAGCTCACCGCCCTGGTGGTCCTGGTCTCCTTCATGAACGCGGTCAACCGGCTGAACATCATCACCCAGCAGCCGGCCGGCGGCTACGAGCCCGGACAGTTCCACTGACCGGCATCAGCGACTGGCTCGGGGCCCGGCTGCGGGCTCCGGGCCCGGGCTCGGTGGCGTTGGTGTGACCACCGGTGGTCCGGGTGATCACAGAAGATGTCTACGCCGGCGAGTGCGGCTGGATGGGAAGGCGCACGGGGAGGGGTTTCGTCGTGAACAAGGTCGAGGAGTTCGAGGAGCTGCGGCCGCTGCTGTTCTCGATCGCCTACCGGATCCTGGGCAGCGTGGGTGAGGCCGAGGACGCGGTGCAGGAGACGTGGCTGCGCTTCGACGGCTCGGCGACCCAGGTCGCGTCGGCCAAGGCGTTTTTGTCGGCCACGGTGACGCGGATCTCGATCGACGTGCTGCGCTCCGCGCGAGTGAGGCGGGAGGAGTACGTGGGCCCGTGGTTCCCCGAGCCGCTGCTCAGCGATCCGTATCAGGATCCGGCGCGTTCGGCGGAGCTGGCCGACTCGGTGTCGATGGCGGCGCTGCTCCTCCTGGAGCGGCTCAGTCCTCTGGAACGGTCGGTGTTCGTCCTGCGTGAGGTGTTCGGCTTCGGGTTCGACGAGGTCGCCGCTGCGGTGGGGCGGTCGGAGGCGGCGTGCCGGCAGCTGCTGGTACGGGCACGGCGGCACATGCAGGCCGGGCGGCCACGGTTTGAAGCGGACCGTGAGGAGCGGCAGGAGCTGGCGACGCGGTTCTTCGACGCTCTGAAAGACGGTGACCTGGGCGGGCTGCAAGATTTGCTGGCCGCCGACGTCCAGCTGGTTGGGGATGGCGGCGGCAAGGCCCCGCAGCTTGCCAGGGCCGTCAGCGGCACCGAGAACGTGGCCCGGCTGCTCGCCTCCGTATTCCCCCTGATGGCCCGGATCGACGTGACATTCGAGCCGCATGAAATCAACGGGCAGCCGGGCGCGATCTTCCGCGACCGGGACGGCAAGGTGCTCCACATTCTCGCCCTCGAGGTGCTCGACGGGCAGATCCAGACCATTCGCTCAGTGATCAATCCCGACAAGCTCGGCCACCTGGGGCCGGTCGCCGACGCCTGGGCCGTTGACCGCGAGGTGAAGCAGGCCCGCGGGGAGATGAGGTGACCTCGGGACCGGCGTGGACCGACTCGTTCACCGGCAGCTCATGGCAGCGGCCAGGGGCGGCCGATTCGTTCATCCGGCGAGGTTGAGGTTGTGCAGGCGGGCGATGCCGCGCATCGCGTGTTGGACGCCGTCACTGCGGTGCCTGCAGTCGCGCAAGATCTTCCAGGTCCGCATGCGGGCGAAGACGTGCTCGACGCGGGCCCGGACTGGTTTGTCTTCAGGAGAAGGTGGCGAGTTCTGCGAACCGATCCCGCGCGTCGCGATCTCCGCGCGAACCTTTTGATCTTGCTCACGCAAAGGACTGTTTCTCAGAACTGCGTGGCATTGAAGGCCTATTGAGCTTCATCGCCGAAGTCGGCCGCTGCGTACGGACACGCCTCACGACTCGCTGCCGCCGGCCTTGAGCGTTGGCGGGGCGTGTGCTCACCGGCCGTACTCGTCGGGTTCTGCTTGACCTACGATGACGCGGTGAAGTTCGTGATGGTGCCGGGCGGTTGGCAAGGCGGCTGGGTGTTCGACTCGGTGGCTGCTGAGCTGCGCCGAGCCGGTCACGACGTCGAGGCGGTGACCCTGTCGGGGCTGGAATCGGACGGACCGGTCGATGTGGACCGTCCGCCGAACCTCGACACTCATATTGCCCAGGTGGCCGACATCATTGACCGTGGCGACGGAACGCCCGTCGCCTTGTGCGGGCACAGCTATGGCGGGATGGTGATCGCCGGTGTCGCGGATCGGCTCGGCGACCGCCTCGATCAGCTCGTCTTCATCGACGCCTATGTCCCGGACGACGGGGATTCGTGCTGGTCCTTGACCAGCGACAGCTTCCGGGAGTTGTTCATAGCTGGCGCACGCGCCGACGGTCGATGGGTCGCAGTCCCCGAAGGACTCGACCCTCGCGCGCGACCGCACCCACTGGCGAGCTTCGTCCAGTCGATCAGGCTGGAAGGCAATCGAAGCTGCGCGCTCAAACGAACGTTCATCAGTGGTGGCGCGTGGCCGGGTAGCCCGTTCGTGACCCTGACCGAACGGTTGCGCAACGACCCAGGCTGGTGGGTTCACGAGATCCCCGTCGGCCACAACATCGCCCGCCGAGACCCGCATAGCCTCGCTGCCGTTCTCGGCGCATTGCCGCCCGACTCCGCCTGACGCCCAGCCGCTCACTGCCCTGTGTCGCCGTCGTTCTCGAGGTGGCGGTCGCCGGGTCCCATCGGTCGGTGCTGCCGTCGCGGTCGTCCTCCGGGGTCACGGTGCCGTGCACCTGGTGCGGCGAGGTGTAGTGGACGAACCTCGGCGAGACGGCCGGTCGTTCACGCACTCTCACCCTCACCGCCGCCATCTGGCATAAGGACCCACCGGCAGCCGGTCATGCGCGCACTGACCGGCTACGACCACCGAATCCCTTGGAATCGGTCATCCAGCTCAACCGTGGGCCCTAGCAACGCCAGGACAAGCGGCCGGCGGTCAGCGACCTGCGCGACTCCGGCGCCCAGGAGCAGGACGCCGACGCAATCATCCTGCCGCACCGCGAGGACTACTACGAACCGGAGTCCGAGCGTTCCGGGGAGACCGACCGCATCCTCGCCAAGCACCGCAACGGGCCCACCATCACCGATGCCCATCAGTTCCACTGGACCCGCTGACAGGGCCAAGTGATCCGCAACCGGACAGACGCATCCGGTCAACTGGCCAACCCACCAAGAGGACTCCCTTCAGCCGGCTTCACGGTCCAGGACGCGGGCGCGCCACTTCGGCCTCTGCGGCCGGCGGGGACTGCCCATCCCGGCCCAGCATGGCCAATCGCTCCCGCGCCGGGCGCTCGACACGACCCCGAACCACCCAGGTGACCCCAGGTCACCGGGCCGACTCTTCCCGGACAGCCCCGTTGTGTGGCATCTATATCGTGGGCCTGGCCGACGAGGACGACACGACGGTCTGGGTGACCGAGGTCTGGAAGACCAGGGCTCATCACGATGCTTCGCCGGAGCTGCCCGAGGCGAAGGCGGCCATCGGTAAGGCCATGCCGAGGCTGACGGGGGAGTTCACCCGGCGGGAAGTGTCGGTCGCGGGCGGCCTCGGGCTCTGACGACCACCCGTCACCGCGCGCAGCACCCTTCGCTGGTGGGCGCGGACACCGCGGCAGCCGCACGTGAAAGACACGGCGTACAACTCCCGCCGTAACCGCCGCTCCCCGCGCAGGCGTCACATCTGGCACATCTTCCGAGCCGAAGAACCAGTGGGCCGATCCGCCGGACAGGACTTCGCGGTGAGGCGCTCGAAAACCAGTGGAGCAGCACCGCTGTGCGCCACTACCGTGCTGCCGAACCAAGTTGTCTGGGCAAGGACGGGCCGTTGTACACCCTGTGAGACCTCCCAAGCGCTGAATCGTCGCGCGTTGCGCATGTGCGCCGCGCTCCTTTTTGCTGCGGATTTCTCACTGAAACCGGTGTACTTCTGTGCTCACAAACTGGGTGGTCGTGCCCACCTGCCGGCCGCTCGTCCTCCGCCGCTGCCACGTGTGCGCGTCCGAGCGCTTCCGGACAAGCGGTAAGTTCCGGGTCAACGCACACCACAAGCTCATCGACGCCTGGCTCCTCGCGCTCTGCACCGCTTGCGGTGAAACTGCGAAACTCACGGTCCTGGAGCGGATGAACGTGCGCTCCGTGCGACCTGAGCTGCTGGACCGGTTGCATGACAACGACCCTGGACTGGCAGCTGAGTTGCTCCAGAATCCGGTCGTACGGCGCCGTAATCGCATCGCCCTCGACTGGGAGAACGCCTGGCGCCTCGACACCGGCGGATCGGATCACCCGGACCACGAGGTGATCGACGTCTCGGTCCGCTTCGCGGCGCGGGTTCCGGTCACGTCCGCTGGAGTGGTGTATCGACGGCCACTCGGTGATCTCGTTTTGAGGCTATGCGGTGAGTTCGGTGGGCAGGACGGTGTCGTCGGTTTC